>NZ_JBSFGF010000019.1:0-191260 GCF_053596455.1 Nonomuraea sp. NPDC001699
CCTCCTCGGTGACCGGCGTCAGCATCCAGAAGGCCGGCAAGATCTACATGGGCGCCCTCAACCGCAAGACGTCCTCCTGGCGTTACACCAACATCAGGGCGGCCTCGGTGGCCGCGGCCATCGAGCTGTACGGCGCCAACAGCGCCGAGTGCAACAGCACCAAGGCGGCCTGGAGCGCGGTGAGCGTCACCGCGGCCTCCGGCGAGCCGGCCTGCGGCACCGCCGGCCCCGACTTCTCGCTGACACTCAGCTCCTCCTCCGGCAGCGCCCAGCCGGGCGGGACCGCCTCCACCACGGTCAACACCCAGACCACCTCGGGCAGCGCCCAGACGGTCAACCTGACCGCTTCCGGCCTCCCCAGCGGCACCACGGCCAGCTTCAACCCGGCGTCGGTGACCTCCGGCAACTCCTCGACGCTGACGCTGTCGGTCGGCGCGTCCACCGCGCAGGGCACCTACCCGATCACCATCACGGGCACCGGCTCGACCACGCACACCGCGACGTACACCCTGACGGTCGGCGGCGGCCCCGGCGGCCAGGACCCGCCTGACGTCAGTGTCACCAACATCAAGACGCACCTGGCGCAGCTCCAGAGCATCGCCACCGCGAACGGCGGCAACCGCAGGTCCACCGGCCAGGGCTACCTCCAGTCGGTCTCCTACGTCGAGCAGAAGCTCCAGGCGGCCGGGTACACCGTGACCCGCCAGACCTGCAGCGTCTCCTACTGCACCAGCGGCGCGGGCCCGAACCTGATCGCCGACTGGCCCGGCGGCGACGCCAACCAGGTCATCATGTCCGGCGCCCACCTGGACAGCGTGTCCGCGGGACCGGGCATCAACGACAACGGCTCCGGCTCGTCCACCCTGCTTGAGGTCGCGCTGACCCTGGCCCAGAAGAACCCCACGCTCACCAAGCACGTGCGGTTCGGCTGGTGGACCGACGAGGAGCAGGGCCTCAACGGCTCCGAGGCGTACGTCGCCTCGCTGAGCTCGGCCGACCGCTCGAAGATCAAGGTCTACTACAACTACGACATGGTCGGCTCGCCCAACGGTGGTTACTTCATCAACAACATCACCACCACGGGCGCGTCCTACCTGAAGGAGTTCTACGACAAGCTGAACCTGCAGCCGGAGGAGAACACCGAGGGCGCCAACCGCTCCGACGACGCCTCCTTCCGCAACGCCGGCATCGCCAGCTCGGGCGTGGCGGCGGGCGCGAGCGCCATCAAGACCTCGGCGCAGGCGACCAAGTGGGGCGGCACGGCCAACAGGGCCTACGACTCCTGCTACCACTCCTCCTGCGACACCACCTCCAACATCAACGACACCGTTCTCGACCGGGCGGCCGACGCCGCGGCGTACGCCATCTGGAAGCAGGCGGTCGGCGGCACCACGCAGCCGCGTGACTTCTCGCTCTCCGCCAACCCCGGCTCGGGCACGGTGCAGGCCGGCTCCACCGCCACCACGACGATCGGCTCGACCACCACGAACGGGACCGCCCAGACGGTGAACCTGTCCGCGAGCGGCCTGCCGACCGGCGCCACGGCCTCGTTCAACCCGGCCAGCATCACGTCGGGCGGCTCGTCCAGCCTGTCGATCGCGACCTCGCCCACCACCCCGGCGGGCGCCTACCCGATCACCGTGACCGGCACGGGCGAGACGATCAACCACACCACGACGTACACGCTGACCGTCCAGGGCACCTCGGGCGGCCGGACGTTCACCAACGACACCGACTACCAGATCAGGGACTACGCCAACACCCAGAGCTCGATCACGTCCACGGCGTCGGGCACCGCGGCCTCCCCGGTCAAGGTGTCCATCACGATCAGCCACACCTGCGCCGAGGACCTCGACATCTGGCTCCGCGGCCCCAACGGCACCTGGTACGTGGTCGACGCCTACGGCGGCACCACCTGCACGCAGTACGGCACCAGGACCTTCTCGGTCCCGGTCAGCCAGCAGGCGGCCGGCACCTGGACCCTCGACATCGAGGACGTCTACCTCGGTGACACCGGTTTCCTGGACTCCTGGAGCATCACGGTCTAACCGTCGGACTCAGGGGCAGGGGGCCCCGGCCGGTCATCCGGCCGGGGCTCCTTCACGTCGTTGCGGGTTCGCACGCCGAGCTTCTGCAGCACCCGCGCGACGTGCGTGTCCACCGTCCGCCGCGACAGGAACAGCACCTCGGCGATCTCCCTGTTCGTCCGGCCCAGCGCGACCAGCCGGGCCACCTCGGCCTCGCGCGGCGACAACACCCCGCTGCGGCCCTTCCTGCCCCTGCGCGGCGCGCTGCCCGGCCCGATCTCGCGCAGCAGGTGGCGGCAGCGGGCGGCGTCGTGGGTCGCGCCGAGGCCGGCGTACCGTTCGCAGGCGTCCGCGATCAGGTCCGCGGCGCGGGCCCGGTCGCCCGTCGCCAGCCGGGCCGCCGCCTCGGACTCGGCCGTCCTGGCCACGCTGTACGGCCTGGGCATCGCCTCGTACGCCGCCCGCGCCCTGGCGAAACACCGGGCCGCCTCCTCGTACGCGCCCCGGTCCAGGGCCAGCGAGCCGGTCGCCGCGTCGAGGCCGGCGTGCGCGGAGGGGGCGTCCCGGCCCTCGATGCCCGCCGCGAACTCGGCCACCAGCTCCTCCGCCTCCTCCGCCCGTCCGGCCTTCAGCAGCGCGGCCACGGCCGGCGGCACGAGCTGGTCGCCCCACACCCACATGCCCTTGCGCCGCAGCCTGGCCACCCCCCGTTCGGCCTCGGCCAGCGCCTCGTGCGGGCAGTCGCGGGTCAGGTGCAGCTCGATCAGGCCGCCCGAGGCCACGGCGGCGACCGGCAGGAACCCCGACTCCAGGTCGTTGACCCCCGTCGCCATCAGGTGCTCGGCGGCCTCCTCCCACTCGCCCCTGGCCAGGGCCAGCACGCCCAGCGCCAGCCGGGCGTCCACGGCCAGCAGCGGCGCCTCGGCCGTCATCTCGACCGCCGCGACCGCCCGCTCCCGCAGGCCCTCCCAGCGGCCGGTCAGCAGGGCGAGCCGGATCGAGGACATCTCCACCAGGAACACCGGGTACTGCGCGCCCGTCTCCTCGGCGATGCGCCTGCTCTGGTCGGCGAAGCGCTCGGCCGTCGCGTAGTGGCCGAGCGCGATGGCCGCGTCGAACAGGTTGGCGTAACCGCGGGCGACCTGCCTGCGCACCGCCGTGGACGGGTCGTTCGCGGGCAGCGTCGCGGCCAGGTCGAAGGCGTCCGCCGAGCCCAGCATCATGGCCAGGCTGATCTTGTTGGCGTGCACGGCGGCGGTGAGCTCGGGATCCTGGTGCTCGACGGTGGCCAGCAGCTTCTCCGCCTGGTTCATCCACTCCTCGTGGGCGGCCAGCGGCTCGTCGCCCCAGGCGGGCATCGCCAGCAGCGCCAGTCCGCGCGCGGCCAGGCTCGGCCGGTCGTGCAGGTCGGGGAGGGCGAGCAGGATCTCCTGGCGGCCCGCGGCGACCACGCCGGCCTGGTTGGACAGCAGCACGCCCAGGTTGAGCCGGGCCTCGCCGCGTACGTGCCGGGACAGGAAGTCCTCGGCCAGCAGGTGGCGCAGCGAGCGCACCACCCGCCGGTAGGACAGCCCGATCGCGGCCACCCTGCTGAGCCGCAGCGCGAGCGGGCCGCGGGCGTCGTGCGGGAGTTTCGGGTCGGCCAGCATGCCGGCCAGCACCTCGACGGCGAGCGGGATGTCGCCCATGGCGGCGGCGTGGTCGGCCGCCGCCGGGCCGTGCCGCTGCCAGGACTCGAAGTCGCCCGCGCGCCGAGCGTGGTAGGCGAGCTGGACGAGCGGCGGCGGGGCGAGGGCCGACAGCGCGCTCACCGCCCGCTGGTGGGTGAGCCGCCGGTCGGGGCCGGGGATCGCGTCGTAGACGGCCTGCTGGGCGAGGGCGTGGCGGAAGCCGTACTGGCCGTCGTGCTGTTCGAGCAGGACGCCGGCCTTCAGCGCCTGGCTCAGCCCGTCGCCCAGCGGGTGGCCGGAGACGGCGGCGATGAGCTGCTCGTCGGCGGGCAGCCCGAGCACGGCGGCGGCGTGCACGGCGTGCAGCGCGGCCGGTGAGAGCCCGGTGAGCTGTTCGGCCATCGCCTCGCGCAGCAGCAGCGGGACGGCCATGCGCTCCAGGACCTCAGGCTCCTCCTCGCCGCCGAGTAACTGGCCCTCGTCGTCGAGCAACGAGCGCACCACCTCCTCGATCACGAACGGCACCCCCGCCGTGCGGTCGCGCAGCTTCGTGACGAACTCGGAGGTCAGCGTCGAACGGCCGAGCAACGCCCCGGTCAGGCTGCGCACCCCTTCGACGTCGAGCGGCGACAGCGAGATCACCTCGCTGCGCACCCCCGGCGGACGCCGGTACGCGCGCCCGAACGGCAGCCCCGGCACCGGCAGCCCCTCCCGGCGGAACGTCACCACCAGCGCGAGCCCCGCCGGCGGCTGGTCGGTGAGGAAGCGCAGCAGGTCACGGGTGCCGTCGTCGGCCCAGTGGAGATCCTCGATCACCAGCACCGCGGGGCCCGCCGCGGCCAGCAGCGCGTGCACTGCGCGGAACAGGCGGTGGCGCTCGGCGCGGGGGTCGTCCAGGGGCGGCGGGGACGGCGCCGGCGGCAGATGCCCGGCCAGTTCCGGCAGGTATCCGCGCAGGGCGCCGGTGACCGGGTTGAGCGTGCCGGTCTCCGGCAGCGCCCCCGCGACGTGCCGCAGGGCGTCGAACACCGGGCCGTACGGGAACGGCTCGCGGATCTGGTGGCAATGGCCGATCAGGACGGTGCGTTCGCCGTCGGGCAACTGGTCGAGCGCGGCTCGGACCAGCCGGGTCTTTCCGATGCCCGCCTCGCCCTGCACGAGGATGACGGCCGGAGGGCCGGTGATGGCGTCGGTGAGTGAGCGTAACTGAACGTCACGCCCGATCAACCCAGGAGAAGCCAGGCTTGTCATCGGGGTCTCCGTAACAGTGCAGGTTTACTCCCCCTGTCGGAATACTGTTATCCATCACAGGTCATCGCGGGTCAACCCTCTGTTTTCCGGTCAAATGACATGCCCTTGGTGGCGCCGGTGGTCCCGGCGCCCTCCACCGCCCTGACCCGCGCGGGCGGCGCCTCAGGGGGCGACGGGGGTCTTGCCGTCGCTCGCCGGGGCGGGTTCGGCCAGGTCCACGCTGTCGCGGAGCTTGGTCGGCTTGAGGAACAGGGTGGCGATCACGCCGACCACGGCGATGCCCGCCGAGATCAGGAAGATGTGCCCGGTGGCGTCCCCGTACGCGGCCCGGACGATGCCCTTGAACGGCTCCGGCAGCGCCGCGATGTTCAGCGTGCTCTTGCCGCCCGCGGCCGCCTTGGCCGGGTCGATGCCCGCCTTGGCCAGCCCTTCGGCGATGCCCGTCGCGACCCGGTTGGCCAGCACCGCGCCGAGCACCGACACGCCCACCGTGCCGCCCAGCGAGCGGAAGAACGTCACGGCCCCGCTGGCCGCGCCCAGTTCCCGCAGCGGCACGGTGTTCTGGATCGCGAGGACGAGGTTCTGCATCGACATGCCGACGCCCGCGCCGACCAGCACCATCGCGCCGGCGATGAGCACGAGCGAGGTCTCGTGGTCCATCAGGGACAGCACCAGGAACCCGACGGTCAGCACGATCGACCCGGTCACGATGTACGGCTTGACGTTCCCGCTCCTCGACACCATGCGCCCGGAGATCGCCGAGGACAGCAGCACGCCGAGCATCATCGGGATCGTCAGCAGGCCCGCCTCGGTCGGGCTGTAGCCGCGGCCGATCTGGAAGTACTGGCCGAGGAAGACCGAGCCGCCGAACATCGCCATGCCCACCGCGAGGCTCGCCAGGATGGCCAGCGCCGGGGTACGGCGGCGGATGACGTGCAGCGGCACGACCGGCTCCTTGACCGCGGTCTCCACCCAGGTCGCGATCGCCAGGACGGCGACGCCGCCGAGCACCATCGCGCCGGTCTGCCAGGACAGCCAGTCGAAGGAGTTGCCGACGAAGGTCACCCAGATGAGCAGCACGCTGACGCCGAGCGCGATCAGCGTGGCACCGACGTAGTCGACCTTGACGCCCTCGCGGCGCACGTGGGTCACCCGCAGGGTCTTCTGCAGCAGGAAGAAGGCGATCACGGTGAACGGCGCCGCGACGAAGAAGCACCAGCGCCAGCCGAGCCAGGAGGTGTCCGCGATCAGGCCGCCGAGCAGCGGCCCGGCCACGGTCGCGACGGCCATGACGCCGCCGAGGTAGCCGTTGTACTTGCCCCGGTCCTTCGGGCTGATCATCGCCGCGATGATCACCTGGACCAGGACCTGCAACGCGCCCATGCCCAGGCCCTGGAGGGCGCGGAAGGCGATGAGCTGGGCGGTGTCCTGGGCGAAGCCGCAGGCCACCGAGCTGACCATGAAGATCACGATGGAGATCTGCAACAGGAGCTTCTTGCTGAACAGGTCGGCCAGCTTGCCCCAGATCGGGGTGGAGGCCGTGGACGCCAGCAGCGACGCGGTGATCACCCACGTGTACTGCGACTGCGTGCCGTTCAGCGCGCCGATGATCTGCGGCAGCGCGACCGACACGATCGTGCCGCTGATCATCGCCACGAACAGGACGAGCAGCAGCCCGCTCAGGGCCTCCATGATCTGCCGATGGCTCATCTGACCCGGCGGCGCGGCCGGGACGGTCGGTGCGCTCACGCGCGGCCTCCTCTAAGTTAAAACAATGCCCAATGGGAAAGTTTGCCCGCTGAGCATATATTCTCGAACGGTAGGCTTGGCGCATCATGGACAGCACCGGCGGGCTGCGCGAGCGCAAGAAGGCCGAGACGCGGCAGGCCGTGCACGAGGCGGCCATGCGGCTGGTCGGCGAGCACGGCCTCGACGCCGTCACCGTCGAGACCATCGCCGACGCCGCCAACATCTCGCGCCGCACGTTCTCCAACTACTTCGCCGGCAAGGAGGACGCCGTCCTCTACGGCGAGGAGCAGCGCATCCGCGACCTGGTCGAGAAGGTGCGCGCCCAGCCGGCCGGCCGGACCGCCTGGCAGGCGCTGCGCGGCGCGATCGACGACGTGTTCGACGAGGTGGGCGAGCCGGCGCGGGAGTGGGCCGTACGCGCCCGCCTGGCCAAGCAGCACCCGTCGCTGCTCGCCCGGCAGCTCGCCAACCACGCGGCGCTGGAGCGCGACCTGGCCGAGGCGATCTCCGAGCGGGAGAGCCCGGTGCGTCCCCGGGTCGTGGCGGCCGGGTTCCTCACGGCCCTGCGTCTCGGGTCGCACCTGTGGGTGGACGAGCGCCAGTCGCGCTCGTTGCGGCAGGTCATGGCCGAGATGCTCGACGAGATGTCCCGGCCCTTCACCTGACCGAGCCGCCCCCTTCCGGGGGAAAGCGCCCGCCCGCGTCCCCGGGCGGGGGAACGCGGGCGGGAGGTCGGCGGGAGGTCAGGAGCAGGTGGTGTTCGCGGGGGTGGCCGCCGGGCCGTTGGCGGTGAAGCCGATCGCCACCGACGCCCCCGGCGCCAGGCTTCTCGCCCAGTCGGGCCCCTTGGCGGTCCAGGTCGTGCCCGACACCGTCACCACCGCGTTCCAGGCGTTGTTCAGGGTGACCCCCGAGGGCAGCGTCCAGGTCGCGGTCCAGTTGCCGATCGGGGACGTGCCGGTGTTCTTCACCGTCACCTCGCCCTGGAAGCCGCCCTGCCAGGCGTTGGTCTGCTTGTAGGCGACCGTGCACTGGCCCGGCGGGTTCACCGTCGGCGACGTGGTCGGGTTGCTTCCGCCCCCGGCCGGCGGGATCAGGTACGGCTGCAGGATGTCCTGCTTGGCCTGGTTGATCGTGGTCCAGTCGTCATTGGCGATGCCGCCGGTGTCGCCCGAGTTCGGGTTCCACGACCAGTACGTGAACGACATGCCGTTCACCCCGGTCCCGGTGTACTTCATGAGCTCCTGGAGCCAGACCTTGTCGACGTTCGAGGCCAGCGTGGTGCCGAACTCGCCCATCATGATCGGCGCGATGTTCTGCCTGTACAGGTATCCCCAGTACTTGTCCCAGATGGCGGGCATGTTGGCGGGGTAGTCGGGGGCGTCGAACCAGGTCTGGTGGTAGACCGAGGTCGCGTACTCGTGCGGGGAGTAGACCAGGCGGTTCGCCACGTTGAGCCGTACCGGGTACTGGCCGGCCTTCGACAGGTTGCCGCCCCACCAGCCGCAGTCCTCGTCGTTGCTGGGATCGTTGTCCCAGACGTTCGACAGGCCGCCGCTCGGGCAGCTCACGCCCTCGACGAAGATCAGCCAGTTGGGGTTGACGCCCAGGACCGCGTTGCCCGCCCGTTCGGCCGCCAGGCGCCAGTCGCGGGCCTGGTCGCCGCAGCCCCAGCAGGCGCCGGTCGCGGCGGGGTTGGTGCCCTCGGCGTGCGGCTCGTTGTGCAGGTCGGCGCCGATGACCGTGGGGTTGTTCGCGTAATGCTGGGCCAGGGTCTTCCAGTCGTTGATCCAGGTGCTCTCGGGCGTGGCGCTGACGTACCAGAGCGGGGACTGACCAGCCGCGGTCGGGCGGTGGCGGTCGAGGATGATCCGCATGCCCTTGACGCCCGCGTAGTCCACGACCTTGTCCAGGATCTGCATGGGGGACAGGCCGACCAGGTCGGGGTTGACGTAGTCGTTGATCCCGGTGGCGACGGCCCCCGGCTTGAGCGCGTCGTTCGAGTACGGCACCCGCAGCGTGTTGTAACCCAGCGAGGCCATCTTGTCGATCTGGCCCTTCCAGGGGTTGCTCGACCACAGGCCGTGGAAGGTCTTGTTGTCGGTCTCCATGCCGAACCAGTTGATCCCGGTCAGCCGGACGGTCGCCCCGGTGCTGTCGAGGATCTTGTTGCCGCTGGTGTGCAGGTAGCCGGTCCCTGTGCCGGTCGCCGCGCCCGCCGGGGTGGTGGTCAGCGCGACGGCGACAGCCGCTCCGGCCACCACCGTGGCCAGGGCGGTCAGTGCCGCCTTCGAGGTCTGCATGGGGTGCCCTTTCCAGGAGGGGAACGCGGCGTCATGCTGGGCCGCCGCGTTCGGGCCCGTCAATGCGAGGACGCCCACCAGCCGTCCTGACCTGCGAGAACGTCTGAAACTTTCATGCCGGAGTAGTGCCAGGTGGAGTACGGGTCCTCGCGGCCGCGCCAATGTGCCCGGACGCGTCCGTCACTTGGATGGTGGTCATGACGATCACGCACATCACGGTCCCCGGGCGCTGGGCGGAGGGGACCGGGCTGGTGCTCGGCCCGGCGCTGCTCCTCGCCGGGGTCCTGCTCCGGCTCGGCGCCGACGACTTCTTCCCCGGCCAGCTCGCCGCCTACGCCGCCGACCCGGGCCGCATGGTGCTCTCCTACAGCCTGTACGCCGCGGGCGCCGTGCTGCTGTGGCCCGCGGTGACCGCGCTCGGCCGGGTGATCGGCGCCGCCCACCCGGCCCTGGCCAGGTGGGGCGTGACGCTGGCGGTGCTGGGGTTGTTCGGCAGGGTGTTCCACGCAGGGGTGAGCCATCTGGCCTTCCAGCTGGTGGACGCGCTCGGCCCGGACGCGGCCCAGCGGGTCGTCGCCGGCACCTACGGGGCCTTCCACGTGTTCAAGGCGGTCAACGTCTGCATCATGGGCGGCTGGCTCGTGCTGGCCGTCGGCGCGTTCCGTGCCAGGGCCTTCGGGGCCGGGCCGGTCGGCGTGGCCAGATGCGTCGCGCCGGCGCTGGCGGCCGGGCTGCCGCTCGGCGTGCTCAAGGGCAGCAGCGACCCGATCGCGCTGGCCGCCCTGGCCGGGCTCGCCGTCGCGCTCGTGCCCATGGGCGTCGCGGTGCTGCGGACGGGCCCCGCGCCCCGCTGGTGGGCGCTCGCCCTCACCCTCGCGCTGGTCCCGGTGGCGTTCTTCGTGGGGATGGCGGGCTGACTCCGCTACGCCGGCTAGGCGGTCAGGAGCTTGACGATCGCCACGACCCCGATGCAGACGACCGCGCCGCGCAGCACCGGCGCGGGCAGCCTGCGTCCCACCCGCGCGCCGAGGAACCCGCCGACCGTCGAGCCGAGCGCCACCAGCAGCACGGCCCACCAGTCGACGTCGGCGACCAGCGTGTAGAGGACGGCGGCCGTGGCGTTGACCACGAGCGAGAGCACGTTCTTGGCGGCGTTGACGCGCTGGAGCTCCTCGTCGAGGAAGATGCCGAGCAGGCCGATGAGCAGCACGCCCTGCGCCGCCCCGAAGTAGCCGCCGTACGCCCCGGCGGCCAGCACGCCCAGCCACAACCAGGGCCCGCCGTGCGCCTGCCGCGGGCGGCTGGCCAGCATCCGGCTGATCCTGGGCTGGGCCAGGACCAGCACGCAGGACAGCCCGATCAGCACCGTGACGACACCCGTGAACGTGCGCTCGGGCAGGTTGAGCAGCAGCAGCCCGCCGATCAGCGAACCCAGCGCGGAGGCCGAGGCCAGACGGAGCAGCCGGCCGCGCTGACCCTGGAGCTCGGTGCGGTAGCCGAGGACGCCGGTCACGCCGCCGGGCACCAGGCCGATGTTGTTCGAGACGTTGGCGGTGATCGGCGGCAGGCCGACGGCCAGCAGCGTCGGGAACGTGATCAGCGACCCGGAACCGACGACGGCGTTGATGCCCCCTGCTCCGATGCCGGCCGCGAAGACCGCGGCCATCTCCCAAGGTGTCATGGCGGGTGACTCTAGTGCGTGGGTCCGGTGCGCTCGCTGGTCAGGTGGGGGTCAGCGGGTGAGGGTGCCCGCCGCCACCAGCCAGTCGACCGCCTCCGCGACCGCCTCCAGCGACGTGTGACGGGGACGGTGGCCGAGCAGGCGTCCGGCCTTCTCCATGCTGCAGTGGGGGCTGTGCGCGATGTGGTCGTGGGTGACGCGGGCGTCCCGCTCCGGCACGGTCTCCCGCCACTGCTCCCACGGCAGGTACGACAGCCGCGCCTCCCTGCCGAACCAGCCCGCCACCGCCTCGGCGTAGCCGCGCAGCGTCAGCGCGGTCACGGCCACCGAGTGGAAGCTCTCGCCCCTGGCGGCGGCCGGGTTGTTCAGCGCGTCCACGAACAGCCGGGCGACGTCGTCGGCGTGGACGTGCTGCACGGTCTCCATGCCCAGGTTGGGCAGCCGCACCTCCGCGCCGTCGGCCAGCGCCTGGAACACGGCCGGATCGAGGTTGCCGGCCGGGTTGACCGGGATCCAGCCGGGGCCGGTGATGTGCCCGGGATGGACGACCGTGGCCGGGAATCCCTCCCGCGCGGCCAGGTCGAGCAGGTACGCCTCGATGGCGGCCTTCTGCCGGCCGTACTCGCCGATGGGACGCTTCGGGCGGTCTTCGGTCGTCGGGACGCGGGTGCTCGGGCCGTGCACCCAGATCGTGCCGCAGTGCAGGAACTGCCGGACCCGCCCGGCCAGCGCGCCGGCCAGGTGCCGGGCGCTCGCCTCGGTGAAGCAGATGAGGTCGATGACGACGTCGGCCTCCAGCTCGGCGATCCGCCGTCCGAACGTGCCCTCGGCCTCCTCGCTCTCCCGGTCGGCGACCACGGTGGCGACCCGCTCCCACGCGCCGTGCGGCGTGTACGGCCCCCGCCTGCCCCGGCTGACCGCGACCACGTCGTGCCCCGCGTCCACCAGCCGCGGGACCAGGTAGGTGCCGATGTGCCCGCTCGCCCCGATCACCACTACACGCATGCGCCCACCCTAGACCGGCTCACCCCGTACGTCCGATCGCCAGGTCCAGGGCGTGGGCCGCGTCCCGGCCGGACGACGGGCGCCAGGCCACGTGCTGGTCGGGACGTACGAGCGCCAGCGTGCCCGCCGCGTCCGGCAGGTCCACCTCCCGCAGCGGCACGCCCAGCTCGGCCGCCCGCTCCACCAGCACCTTCGCCTCCGGCGACGACAGGTCGCCCACCAGGCTGAACCCGGGCCCGAGCCGGTCGTAGAGCGACTCGCCGGGAGCGAGCCACCGGTGCGGCAGCCGCTCGCCGCACCCGTCCGCCACCACCGGCGACCCCGCGTACGTGTACCCCAGCACCAGGTCCAGGCTGTGGAACTCGTTGTCCTTGGTCCGCCGCACCGCCTCCGCGACGGCCGGGCGCACCCGCGCGAACTCCGCCTCCGAGCCCATCAGCGCGGGATCGGCCAGTTCGGGCGCGAGCGTGGCCATGTTGGCGGCGGCGGCCTCGATCGTGTCCGCCGCGATCGGCCGCCGTTCGGCCTCGTAGCTGGTCAGCAGGGTGGCGGGCGCCCATCCGTTCAGTACGGCGGCCAGCTTCCAGCCGAGGTTGACCGCGTCCCCGATGCCGGTGTTGAAGCCGTGGCCGCCGTAGGGCGGGTTCTGGTGCGCGGCGTCGCCCGCCAGGAACACCCGGTCGCCGGCGTACCGGTCGGCCAGCAGCATGCGCGCGGTCCACGGGTCGGTGGCCAGGATCTCGACCTCGACGTCGGCCCCGACCAGGTTGCGCACCAGGCGTACGGGGTCGGTGCCCTCGGCCGGGACGCCCTGGGCGATGCACCACCACAGGTCCTCCAGGTCGAGCCGGCCGAGCATGCCGGGCTGGGCCGGGTTCAGCACCCAGTAGTGCACGGCGGGGCCATGGGGGACCAGGTCGGCCAGGCCGGGCGCGCGGAAGACGACGTTGAAGTTGGGCCTGGCGTCCTGCCTGCCCTCGTAGCGGGCGCCGATGGCGGCGCGCGTCACGCTGCGGGCGCCGTCGCAGCCGACGACGTACGCGGCGCGTACCTGACGGGTGTCGCCGTCGGCGGAGGCCAGGTCGGCGGTGACGCCGTCGGCGTCCTCGCGCAGGCCGGTCAACCGCCAGCCGGTGAGCAGCGCGTCACCGGCGGCCTCGCGCAGCACCTCCTCGACGATCGGCTGCGCGACCTGCTGGCCCGGTTCGGCGGCCAGGTCGGAGCCGGTCAGATCGAGTCCGAAGCAGCCGCCGATCCTGGTGATCTCGCGGCCGAGCAGGCCGGTCGTGAACACCGCCTCGTCCGACCAGGAGACCGCGAGCGGCGAACGGGCGCGCAACGTCCCGGCCAGCCCCCACCTGCGCAGCAGCTCCATCGACCGCGCCGACGTGGTCTTGGCGCGCGGACGCAGCCACGACACGCTCTCGCGCGGCTCGACGACCATGCTGCGCACCCCGTGATGGGCCAGCTCCACGGCCGTCGCCAGTCCTACGGGCCCGCCTCCGGCGATCAGTACCGGTATGTCGGTCTGGCGCACACTAGCTCCCATTCGTCACGGTGATCAGCGGCATACTCCAAGCGCCGCGCGTCCCACGTCAAGCTCGGGCCGAAACCGCCGGCCGGATCACCGAACGGAAACGATCTAGAGGACGGCCGCCGGACTTGTTACGGTCGTTGCATGACTGAGTCCTCGGCGGTGCCGCTGCACATGCGGCGGGTGGAGTTCGATCCGGCCCCCGAGCTGGGCGAGGTGCGCGACCAGGAACGGATCAAGCGCATCGACGCCCTCCTCGGCCTGGAGGCGTGGGTGGTGACCCGGTACGCCGACGTCCGCGAGGTCCTCGGCGACGCCGAACGGTTCAAGCTCGCCAGGCAGGGCGCCGCCCGCATGCCGGGAGCACCCGAGCTGAGCGAGGAACAGCTCGCCGAACTGCGCGCGGGCAACCTCCTCGGCCAGGACCCGCCCGAGCACACCCGGCTGCGCAGGATGTTGACGCCCGAGTTCACGATCCGCCGGATGAAGCGGCTGGAACCCCGCATCAGGGACATCGTGAACGAGCACCTCGACGCCATGGAGGCCACAGGCTCCCCGGCCGACCTGGTGTCGTCGTTCGCGCTGCCGATCCCGTCCCTGGTGATCTGCGAGCTGCTCGGCGTCCCGTACGAGGACCGGGCCGACTTCCAGCGGCGCTCCGGGCGCATGCTGGACCTGTCGCTGCCGGTCGAGGAGCGGGTGGCGGCGAACTTCGAGTCGCGGGCGTACATGCGCGACCTGGTCACCCGCATGCGCACCGACCCCGGCGAGGACCTGCTCGGCATGCTCATCCGCGAGCACGGCGACGACCTGACCACCAGCGAGCTCGTCGGCATCGGCAACCTGCTGCTGCTCGCCGGGCACGAGACGACCTCCAACATGCTCTCGCTCGGCACGCTCGCCCTGCTGCGCAACCCCGGCCAGCTCGCCCTGCTGCGCAAGGAGCCCGAGCGCATCGACGCGACGGTCGAGGAACTGCTGCGCTGGCTCAGCATCGTCCACTCCGGCACGATCAAGTTCACGTCCAGGGAGGTCGAGCTGGGCGGCCGGACCATCGGCGCGGGCGAGATGATCCTGTGCTCGCTGCCCGCCGCCAACCGCGACCCCGCCTTCATCGCCGACCCCGACACCCTCGACATCACCCGCGGCGCCCCCGGCCACGTCGCCTTCGGCCACGGCGTCCACCACTGCCTGGGCGCGCCGCTCGCCCGCATGGAGATGAAGATCGCCTTCCCCGCGCTCTTCGAGCGCTTCCCCGGCCTGCGCCCGACCGAGGCCACGCCGGAGTTCCGCTCCTTCAACGTCGTGTACGGCCTGACCGCGCTGGAGGTCGCCTGGTAGCGGCGTCCACGCGATTTTGTCGGTGGCGGCGGATAACGTGCGGGTGTCATGCCAACCGAAGCCAGGCCACACGAGCTGATCGGCAGGGACCACCCCGCCGCGCTGCTGCGTGCCGAGGTCTCGCGGGTGATCGACAGCCACGGCGGCCTGGTCCTCGTCACCGGCGAGGCCGGCATCGGCAAGACCACGCTCGTCACCAGCGCCGCCGCCGAGGCCAGGCGCAGGGGCGCCCTCGTGGTCGGCGGCGCCTGCTGGGACTCCGGCAGCGCCCCCGGCTACTGGCCCTGGGTCCAGGTCATCCGCGCCCTGCGCCGCGCGGCCGCCCCCCAGGAATGGGCCGAGGCCGAGCAGGCGGCCGGGGGCAGCCTGGCCGCCCTCCTCGGCGAGGCGGCGGCGCTCGCCCAGCCGCACATCGACGTCACCGCCGCCGACACCGACCCCGCCTCCGCGTTCCAGATCTACGACGCGGTCACCACCGCCCTGGTGGCGCTCTCGCAGCACCACCCGCTCGTGATCGTCATCGACGACCTCCACGCGGCCGACCCCGCCTCGCTCAGGCTCCTGGAGTTCGCCGCCCGGCAGACCTGGTTTGAGCGCCTGCTCCTCATCGGCACCTACCGCGACGCCGAGGTCGAGCCGGTCGACCACCCGCTGCGCGACCTGCTGTCCCCGCTCGTCGCCAAGGCCACCTCCATCACGCTCACCGGCCTCGACCAGGCCGGGGTGGGCGCGCTCATGGCCCGCACCGCCGGTCACGACCCGCCCGCCGACCTGGTGGCCGAGGTCCACGTGCGCACGGGCGGAAACCCGTTCTTCGTCGAGCAGACCGCCAGGCTGTGGCGCAGCGGCGGTTCGGCCACCGCCGTCGCGCCGGGCGTCCGCGACGCGTTGCTGCGCCGCCTGTCCTTGCTGCCCCGTCCGGTGTCGGAGCTGCTGCCCGCCGCGGCCGTGCTCGGGCGCGAGTTCCACCGCCAGGTGCTGGCCGCCGCCGTGGCCGCCCCCGTCGCACATGTCGACCGCCTCCTCGACCTGGCCGTGATCGCCAAGCTGATGGTGACCAAGGGCGGCGGCCGGTTCGCCTTCGCCCACGACCTGGTCCGCGAGACCCTCTACGACGCCGTCGCCAACGTCCGCGACCTGCACGCGGCGATCGTCCGCGCCCTCGACGGCACCCCCGACCTGGCCCGCCGGATGTTGCCGAGCGACCTGGCCAGGCACGCCTACCTGGCGGGCGACCGCCTCGACCCCGAGCGGGCGATCGACCTCCTCAAGGCCGCCGCCCGCGCCGCCCGCAGCCGGCTCGCCGGTGAGGAGGAGCTCGGCCACCTGCGCCGCGCCCACGAGGTGAGCGCCGCCGCCGGGCCGCGCCGGCGCGTGCTGAGCTGCCTCGACCTCGGCAGAGAGCTGCACCACCGCGGCGAGCGCGACGAGGCCCGCGCCCTGTTCGAGGAGGCCGGCGCCCTTGCCGCCGGCCTCGGCGACCCCGAGCTGACCGCCCGCGTCGCGCTGGTCTTCCGCTCCCACTACGGCCACGACGCCTCGCTCGACCGGCTGCGCCGGGCCCACGCCGACCTCGTAGGCGAGCCGGTCCCCGACGACCGCCTGGCCCTCGACCTGGTCTTCCACCTCGCCGCCCAGGCCCGCCAGGGAGGCGACGACGACGTCCTGGCCTTCAGCCTGTGGGCCCACCACGACATCATCTGGGGCCCCGGCACGGCGGGCGAGCGCGTGGCCCTGACCGACGAGCTGCTCGCCGTCGCCCGGCGCACCTCCGACCGGGAGCTCGAACACTACGCCGGCGCCCTGCGCTGGGTCGCCATGATCGAGGAGGGCGACCCCCGCTACCTCGCCCAGTTCCACGACTACGCGGCCAAGGGCCGCAGCACCGACGACGCCCACCTCAACGTCACCACGTCCGTCGACGCCAGCATCGTCGCCGCGCTCGCGGGCCGCTTCGCCGAGGCCGAGTCGCTGATGACGGGGCTCTCCCTCGACGACAAGAGCCACGACTTCGACGTCATGCTCGACCACCACCGCTGGGCGATGCTCTGGCTCCAGGGCAGGGTGGAGGAGCAGGAAGACACCCTGCGCAGGCTCAGGGCCGGCCGCCATCCCGACCGCGCCCTGCTGGAGGCGCTGACCGCCCTGCAGGCCGGCGACGTCGGCACCGCGCTGCGCCACCACCTGGCCGGCGCGGCGGTCGGGCGCATGACCGAGCCGCTGTGGCTGCGTTTCCAGGCTGAGCTGGCCGCCGCCACCCGCGACCGGGAACTGGCCGCCGGGGCGCGGGCCGCGCTGCTGCCGTACCGGGGGCGGTGGGCGGTGTCCTACTACGGGTGGGACATCAGCGGGCCCTACGACCTGTGGATCGCCGTGCTCGACCTGGCCGAGGAGCGGTGGGAGGAGGCGGCCGAGGGGTTCACCCGGGCCTACCGGTCGGCCGACCGCATGCGGGCCCGCCCGTGGTCGGTCCTGGCCCGCGCCCGCCTGGCCGAAGCCCTCCTGGGCGGCGGCGACCCGGGCCGGGCCCGTCCCCTGCTGGAGGAGGTCCGTCGGGAGGCGGCCGAGCTCGGCATGCACCACGTCCTCGACACCCTCCCGGCGCTGCCCGCGCCCGACGTCCCCCGGCCCGTCGCCGACGACCGTCCCGCGCCTCCCGAGGCCCCCGAACCGGACGAGGGCCTCGGCCCGCCCACGGGCGACTTCCGGAAGGACGGCGAGGTCTGGACCCTCGGGTTCGCCGGGCGGCTGGCCCACATGCCCGACGCCAAGGGCCTGCGCGACCTGCACAACCTGCTCGGCCATCCAGGCGCCGACATCCCCGCCGTGCACCTGCTCGCCCCGGAGGGCGGCGACCTCGTGCTGGCCGCCCGCGGGATGGGCGGCGACGCCGTGCTCGACGAGGAGGCCAAGGCCGGCTACCGCCGCCGCCTGTCCGTCCTCGACGACGAGATCGACCGGGCGGCCGAACGCGGCGACGACGACCGGGCGGCCGAGTACGACCGCGAACGAGCGGCCCTGCTGGAGGAGCTCCGCACGGCCGCCGGGCTGGGCGGCCGCTCCCGCCGCCTGGGCGACGAAGCCGAACGCGCCCGCAAGACGGTGACCGCCAGAATCCGCGACACCCTCCGCAAACTCACCCACACCCACCCCGAACTCGCCACCCACCTCCGCGCCACCATCTCCACCGGCGCCACCTGCCGCTACCAGCCCACCACCCCCATCACCTGGCGCCTGTGACGCCTACGACGGGCCGGCCAAGCAGGATGTCGGGTCGGGGCCCGTTGCCCCACGGTGCAGAGTCTTGGGCTACCTAGTTGCGAGTGATGCTCCAAGTGCCGTCCGCCGTGATGGCGGCATATCGGGTGCCAGGAGGAAGGGCGACACGTCCCCTGTACGTGCCGATCTTGTTGACGAGCAGGTCGGTGTATTGGCCGCGATTGTCGAGCGCCCACACCGCGAAGTTGGACTCCCCGTCGTGACGAAGCGCCAGGCGACGCAGTCCCTTGCTGGCCGTGGTGAGCCGCAGCACGTCCGAACCCGTTCCTTGCGCGTTGATCGGCCAGTGGCGAGCCTTGGCGAGTGGAAGGACCTGCAGGGTCCAAGGGCCGTCGGCGTTCACGCTCATCGACTGGATCTTGTGAAGGCCGCTGACGTTGAACGCGACCGTGCCCTTGTAGTCGCCGATGACGTTCGCGAGGAGATCCACCTGCTTGCCGCTCGTCGTCAGTGTCCATACGGCGAAGTTGCTTTCGCCTTGGTGGGTCAGCTTCACGACGCTGGGCCTGGACGTGACAGGGATGCGGACGACGTCGTCACCTTCGCCTCGAAGGACACCCGAATGCGCAGTGGCCGCCTGCGCGGGGACCGGTGAGACGAGGAGCGCTCCGGCAAGCGCGATAAGGCCGAGGACAACGCGGGAATGTAAACACATCTGTGACTCCTGAGCAGAAGGGTACGGACGCGGTTGGACGCGTGATTCCGCGGAACGGTGCACAGCGCGTACGAAGGCTCTCCGAATCGGCGACGCGAGCTGTGAAGACGTAGCAGGGTGACTCTTGCGGAGCCCGCGTTGACGACCAGCACTCATAGCAGCACGGCTTGTAACGAACCCGCCAGGCGGCACCGATGTGCGGGTACGTCCGGTCATCCTCGTTGGAGTCGCCATGTCGTACCCGTACGGGCCGCCGCAGGGGCCACCGCCGGGTGGCTACCGGCCGCCAGGCCCGCCTCCGCACGGGTATCCGCCCCAGAGTCCTCCTCCAGGAGGCTTTCCGCCATCGGGACCTCCGCCCGGTTACGGGCAGGGGTTCCCGCCGGCGCGTCGGCCGCCGAAAAAGCACACCGGCCTGAAGGTGGCGGCTGGAATCGTAGGCGGCCTGCTCGTCCTCTTGGTGTTCGCGGCGGTCCTGTCGGGGGGACGTCCGGTGGACGGCAGGGAACGGCTCACTGTGGCCGAACAGTCCTCGAGCAGTTCCGCGGGCCAGGCAGAAGCAGGCGCGCCGGTCGAGGAAGAACAACCCAGCCCGTCGCCGTCGCCGACGATGCAACCGCGCACGTATCGCGGAGTCGGCGACAAGGTGGTGAAGGTGGAGGAGACCGAGCACGTCCTGCTGGCGACGCTCACGCACCAGGGATCGGCGAACTTCATCGTGCATCCTCTCGACCCTGGAGGAGCGGAACAGGTGTCCATCGTGAACGAGATCGGCGCGTACCAAGGCACGGTCATCGTGAACGAGGACAACGGCAAGGTGCTTCGCGGCTTCACGATCAAGGCTGACGGGGCATGGACCCTCACGCTCAAACCGATCACGATGGCCCGCCAGTGGACGGGGTCACGTATATCGGGCCGCGGCGACGACGTGCTGCTGTTGTCCCCGGCCAGTTCGGGCCTGAGCACGGTGAAGGCCGATCATTCGGGAAGCAGCAATTTCATCGTGCACTCCTACACAGAAGAGATGCAGAACGGGCTGATCAACGAGATCGGCTCTTACCGTGGCGAGGTGCTGCTGCCGGACGGCACGCTTCTGGTGACGATCCACGCCGACGGCCGGTGGGCATTCACACGATCCTGAAAGGCCGAGTCGCACACCCTTGCCGACGCGGCAGAGCGGGCGCGAAGGGCATCGGATGCCTTCTTCGCGCCCGCTCTTCGAGCGTGCTGGCTACTTGCGGTTGTAGAGGCGCATGGTCAGGGTGCCGAAGACGGCGATGAGGAGGACCGACGCGATCAGGACCCAGGCCAGTTCGGCCATGTCCGGGGTGCCGGCCATCAGGGAGCGGACGGCGGCCACCAGGCGGGTGATCGGGTTGACGTTGACGAAGATCTGTAGCCAGCCGGGCATCGTGGCCGGGTCGACGTAGACGTTGCTCAGGAAGGTCAGGGGGAACAGGACGAGCATGCTCACGCCCATCACCGACTTCTCGCTCCGCATGAGCAGGCCGAACATCGTCCACACCCACGAGAAGGCGAAGGAGAAGCCGAGCAGCAGCACGATCCCGGCCAGCACGCCCGTGACGCCCCCCTGCGGACGGAAGCCCAGGGCCAGGCCGACGGCGAGGATGACCGTCGAGGCCATGGTGTAGCGCAGCACGTCACCGAGGAGGTAGCCCACCATGGTCGAGGGACGCCAGATCGGCAGGGTGCGGAAGCGGTCGAACACCCCCTTCTCGATGTCCTTGTTGACCTCGACCCCGGTGTACATGGTGATCATCACGACGCTGCTGACCATGATTCCCGGAAGCAGGAACTGCAGGTAGTCCGTCGGGGAGCCGGCCAGGGCGCCGCCGAACAGGTACGTGAACATCAGCGTCATCATGAGCGGGAAGGCGGTCACGTCGAAGAGCTGCTCGGGCACGTGCTTGATCTTCAGGATGGCCCGCCAGCCGAACGTGACCGAAGCCGACCAGGCGCTCGGCCGCGGCGGCTTCGCCGCGGGGGCCAGCACGGTGCCGAGCACGTCGGCGGCGGGGGAGTAGGTCGTGGCGGTCTCGGTGGTGGCGGTCATGCTGCGGCCTCCCGGTCGGTGGCGGACTCAGTGGCGGTCTCGGTGGCGGGCCCAGTGGCGGGGTGGTCGGTGAGGGCGAGGAAGACCTCGTCCAGGCTGGGCTGGCCGAGGGAGAAGTCGTCGACGACGATCCCGGCCTCGGCCAGGCGGCCGAGCGCGCGCGAGGCCTGCTCGGCGGCGGCGGCCTCGCGGCCGTTCCCGGCGATGCGGGCGGTGAGCGACACGGGGTCGGCGTCCAGGTAGACGGGCGCGTCGAGGGTCTGGGCCAGCAGCCGTTCCGCTTCGGGACGGGTGCCGGGGTCGCGCAGCCGTACGTGCACCGAGCCGGAGCCGACCGACGACTTCAGCTCGCCCGGCGTGCCCTCGGCGATGACCCTGCCGTGGTCGATGACCGCGATTCGGCCGGCCAGCCGGTCGGCCTCCTCCAGGTACTGGGTGGTGAGCAGCACGGTGGTGCCGTGGGCGACGACGATGCGGACGATGTCCCAGACCTGGTTGCGGCTGCGCGGGTCGAGGCCGGTCGTCGGCTCGTCGAGGAAGAGCAGGTCAGGCGTGTTGAGGATGCTGGCGGCGATATCGATGCGCCGCCGCATGCCGCCCGAGTACGTCTTGACCTGCCGCCCGGCGGCCTCGGTCAGCCCGAACGCCTCCAGGAGCTGCGCCGCCCGGTCTCTGGCGGCCGGCTTGCGGTGGCCGAGGAGGCGGCCGAGCAGGATCAGGTTCTCGGCGCCGGTCATGTCCTCGTCGACGGAGGCGTACTGGCCGGTCAGGCTGACGCGGCTGCGCACGGCGTCGGCCTCGCGCACCACGTCGTGCCCGAACACGGTGGCCTCGCCGCCGTCCGGCCGGAGCAGGGTGGCCAGCATGCGGACGGCGGTGGTCTTGCCCGCGCCATTGGGGCCGAGCACGCCGTAGACGGTGCCGGCCGGCACCTCCAGGTCGAGGCCGTCCACGGCGCGGTTGTCGCCGAAGACCTTGACCAGGCCGGAGGTCTGTATCGCCAGGTCTCGCATGGGTGTTCCTCTCATGAGCAGTACGGCTGGGCGTGCCGGGCGTCCCGCAACGCCCGTCCCCACCAGGTGAGCTGGTCGAGCATGGCCGCGACCGCGCGTACGCGGTCGTCGGTGTCGTACGGTTCGCCGCTCCCGGCCACGTCGTCCCCCAGCAGGTCGAGACCTACCCAGTCGCGCACCGTCACGACGTGCAGGGCGGAGAAGACGGTACGGAGCTGCTCGACCGCGTACAGACCGGACGATCCCGAGCCGTAGGCCACGAAGCCGACCGGCTTGGCCTGCCATTCGTCGTAGGCGTAGTCGATCGCCTGCTTGAGCGAGGCCGGGAAGCTGCGGTTGTACTCGGGAGTGACGACGGCGAAGGCGTCGGCCTCGCCGACGGCCGCGGTGAAGCGGCGCATCGAGGGGCTGCTCTGCTCGGGGTAGCGGCCGGGGAAGGCGTAGTCGGCCAGGTCGACGAGGCTGACCGCCAGGTCGGGACGGTCACGGGCACGGCCGGCGAACCACTTCGCCACCGTCTCGCCCATCCGCCCGACGCGGGTGCTTCCGATGATCACCGCGAGGCGGAGCGGTACGGCGCTCCCGCCGGCGGTGTGCTCTTCGCTCGCCATCGTCCACCTCCCTCGGCCCGTTGCGGGCTCTCACACAGGAGGCGCGAGACGGCCGCCAGAAGGTTGCTAGACGGGATCTAGCGGGCCGTCAGGCGGCGGGTCTGAGCACGTAGCCGACGCCGCGCAGGGTGTGGATCATCGGACGGCGGTCCGCGTCGATCTTCCGGCGCAGGTAGGAGATGTACAGCTCGACGATGTTGCCTTGGCCGGCGAAGTCGTAGGCCCACACCCGGTCGAGGATCTGCGCCTTGCTGAGGGCGCGTCCCGGATGGCGCATGAGCAGCCGCAGCAGCTCGAACTCGGTCGGGGTCAGCCGGATCTCCATGCCGGACCGCCGTACCTGGCGGGTCTCCTGGTCCAGGGTGAGGTCGCCGACGGCCAGCGGGGCGGCCGAGCGGCGCAGCAGGCCGTGCAGCCTGATCACGACCTCGTCCACGCTGAACGGGCGCGTCACGTAGTCGTCGGCGCCCGCGCGCAGCCAGGTCGCCCGGTCGGGCGGGGAGTCCGGCGGGGTCAGGAAGAGCACCGGCACGCCGGGCAGCGCGGCCCGCAGGCGGGGCAGGAGCCGTCCGCCGGTCGTGGCGTCCAGGACGATCGCGCGGGGACGGAAGCCGCGTACCGCCTTGACCGCCTCGCCGCCCCGCAGGCTTCGCACGTCCCAGCGGCGCATCGCGCGGGAGAGGGACTCGCCGAGCGGACGCTCGTCCACGACGAGGACGGCGTACGAGCCGCGCGCGGATCCGGGCGAGACGGTCGAGGCGGTCGGGTGCATGCCGGGAACGATGCCGGACGTGCATGAGGTTTGTCTGAGGACCGCTTGTGAATCGCATGTGAGGTCCTGGGGCAAGCAGAAGGGCCCGGCCGGGGCCGGGCCCTTCTCATCCCTTGAAGCGCGATCACCAATACCGCCGCTACCCGGAATGTGCGGCATATCACCTGAGTGAGTCGGTTCTTTGAATAGACCTTGACTGGGGTCTAGGTTCTAGGCTGCCCTCATGAGCAGAATTCTGGTGACCGGCGCGACCGGCAACGTGGGCAGGCATGTCGTCTCCTCCCTGGCGGAGGCGGGGCACGAGGTGCGGGCGCTGGTCCGCGACCCGGCCAGGGCGGTGCTCCCCGAGGGGGCCGAGCCCGTACGCGGGGATCTGGCGGACTTCGACTCCCTTGGGCCCGCCCTGCACGGCGTGGACGGTGTGTACCTGATGTGGCCCGGCATCCCCGTCGATCCCCGGGTGGTGACGACGGTGGCCGAGCGAGCCGGGCAGGTCGCGTACCTGTCGGCGGACGTGACCGACCTGGAGGACGGCGAGCCGGCCACGATCTACCACCAGGAGATCGAGCGGCTGATCAGGGCGTCCGGGACGCGGTGGACGTTCGTCCGGGCCATCGACTTCGCCACCAACACGCTGGCCTGGGCCGACCAGATCCGGCAGGGCGTGGTGCGGCTCCCGTACGGCAAGGCCGCCAGATCGGTGATCCACGAGCGGGACATCGCGGACGTCGCCGCCCACGTGCTCACCACCCCCGGCCACGACGGCGCCAAGTACCTGATCACCGGCCCCGAGTCGATCACCCAGGAGGAGCTGGCGCGGACCGTCGGCGAGGTGATCGGACGCGAGGTGCGCTGGGAGGACCTGCCGCCGGAGGTCGCCCGCGAGCAGTTGACGGCCGCCTGGGGGAATCCGGCGTTCGTGGAGGCCCGGCTCAGGGCGTGGGAGTCGTTCACGCACACCCCCGAACGCGTGACCGGCACGGTCGAGGAGCTGCTGGGCCGGCCCGCGCGCACGTTCCGCACCTGGGCCCACGACCACGCGACAGACTTCCTCCCCGCCTGACGTGAAACGCCCGGGGGCTACGGGGTCAGGCTCACCGCGGCGATCGTCTCGCCCAGGTCGTCGAGCAGGTCGGCGACCACCGGGCCGGCCCGCAGCCGCCAGGCGAGCGCCTGCAGGCCGTGTCCCGGCACCGGCACCTCCCGCCCGCCCAGCCTGACGGTCTCGACCTCGGCCGACAGCCGCAGCAGCCCGTAGGCCACCCACCGCTTCGGCCGGGGCAGCCAGCGGCCCGCGTTGGTGTCGAAGCGCCCGTTCTCGTCGGTCAGCGCGTGCTCCTTGAGCACCGAGACCCCCTGCCGATGGGCCAGCAGGTCGTCGCTGCGCGCGGCCGACATGCTGTCGCCGGCGCGCAACGCCCAGCGTCCGCGGTGGAGTGACAGCAGCCAGACGTCCACCCAGGACAGGCCGAAGCCGTCCAGGCGGGCGAAGGCGGTCGCCGCGATCCGGTCGCCGACGTACAGGGAGGCAGGGGTGAAGCGGAAGCGTCCGCTCAGGTTGCCGGGCAGGGACCTCGGCAGCCCGTGATCGATGAGTCGCAGGCTCTCGACGGCGGGGTTGTACCCAAAATCATGAGTACGTTCCACTGACTCACCATACACACGGACGGCCCGGATGAGACGCGCGCTTTGTTCCTGATTGATGAATGATGATCCTCATGGACCGAATTGAAGCTTCTGACCGTCGGCGGGCCCTGGTGCTCGGGGGCGGCGGCGTGGCCGGCATCGCGTGGGCGACCGGCGTGCTGGCCGGGCTGGCCGACGAAGGCGTGGACGTACGGGACGCCGACCTGATCGTGGGCACCTCCGCCGGGTCGGCCGTCGGCGCCCAGGCCCGCAGCGGGTTGACCGTCGAGGAGCTGTTCCAGCGGCAGGTCGATCCCGCGCTGCAGGCCAGGGAGATCCCCGCGGTGTTCGACGCCGCCTCCTTCGCCGGCAGCCTCCAGGAGATCCTGGCCGGCGCCCACGACCGGGACGAGCTGCACCGCCGCATCGGCGCCTGGGCGCTGAAGGCCCCCACGCTCGGCGAGCCGGAGCGGCGGGCGGCGGTGGCCTCCCGCCTGCCGGAGACCGGCTGGCCGCAGCGGCCGCTCGTGCTGGTCGCGCTCGACGCGGTGACCGGAGAGACGCGCCTGTTCGACCGGGCGTCCGGGGTGGAGCTGGTGGACGCGGTGGCGGCCAGTTGCGCCGTGCCGGGGGTCTGGCCGCCGGTCACCATCGAGGGCCGCCGCTATGTCGACGGCGGCGTGCGGTCCAGCGACAACGCGGACCTGGCCGCCGGTTTCGAGCGGGTGCTGGTGGTGTCGCCGCAGCCGCCGGGCGCCCCCGCCTCCCCCTGGACGTCGCTCGAACAGGAGGTGGCCCAGCTGCGCAAGGAAGGCTCCACGGTCGAGGTCGTCAGCCCGGACGAGGGAGCCGTCGCGGCCATGGGCCCCAACCCGCTCGACCCCGCCGTACGGTCACCGGCGGCCCACGCGGGCCGCGAGCAGGGCCGGCGGGTGGCCGCCGCCGTCCACAGCATGTGGACCTAGCCGGGCGCACCCGGGCGCCCTGGTGGCGGCAGGTGTGACCAGGGCGCACAGGGGCACCGGAGGCGGATGGGGATGGTGACGGTGTCGTCCTGGCGGGAGCTGGACGACGCGATCGGCGCGGCCGGCCACGGCGACGGGCCGGCCCACGCGCACTCGCCGCTGGTCTTCCGCGGCCTGGCGAAGAGCGCGTACTCGCACGTGCACAGGCTCGCGCGGCTGGCGGGCGACTACGCCACCCTAGAAGCCCACTTGATACGAAATTTTAGAAAATACGCGCACAGAGCCGCCCCCGGCCCGACCGTCTGGGACTGGCTGGCCCTCGGCCAGCACCACGGCCTGCCCACCCGCCTCCTGGACTGGACCTTCTCCCCGCTGGTCGCCCTGCACTTCGCCACCGCGTCCTGGCCCGGCGAGGACGCCGTCCTGCTGGCCGTCGACTGCGCGGGCGCGCACCGCCTGCTGCCCGAGCCGCTGCGCGAGGTGCTCGACGGCGAGGGCGCGCTGCTCTTCAGCACCGAGATGCTCGCCGAACGCGCCGCCGGTCTGGCCCGCTTCGACGCCCTCGGCCGCGAGCGCCCGTTCGTGGTCTTCTTCGAGCCGCCCTCGCTGGACGAGCGCATGGTCAACCAGTCGTCGGTGTTGTCGGCGATGTCGGGGGCGACGTACCAGCTCGACGACTGGCTGGCCGCCCATCCCGGGCTGTGGCGCGGCTGGTCGATCCCGGCCGAGGTCAAGGTCGAGATCCGGCGGCGGCTCGACCAGGCCGGGATCACCGAGCGGGTGCTGCTCGGGGGCCTCGACGGCCTGGCCGAATGGCTGCGCCGCTACTACTCGCCGGGCAGCGTCGACGTGCCCGCGGGCGGCTCCAGCATGGCCGGCCCCGAGCGCCCAGGCCAGCGGGAGGGCCGCATGGACGACTGACCGCGTCACCTGGACAGCGTGTCCCGCACGGCCTCCTCGGTGCGGCCGATCACGGTGTGGCCGTCGTCGGCGGTGATGATCGGCCGCTGGATGAGGACCGGGTGCGCGGACAGCGCGGCGATCCAGCGCTCGCGGGCGTCCGGGTCGCGCGGCCAGGCGTCGAGGCCCAGCTCGGCCGCGACCGGCTCGCCCGTACGCGTGATGTCCCACGGCTCCAGCCCGAGCCTGGCCAGGACGGCGCGCAGCTCGTCGGGCGACGGCGGGTCCTCCAGGTAGCGGCGGACCTCGTAGTCGGCCGCCTCGGCGTCCAGGATCGACAGGGCCGAGCGGCACTTGGAGCAGTCGGGGTTGATCCAGATTTCCATGACGCCGAGGTTCTCACGCTTGGGCGCCCCGGCGGAGGTCAGCCGGGGCCCCGAAGCGCACGATCTCCCGGTGGGCGGGTGATCGCGCGGACTATCATCGTGATCATCCTGGCCGGGTACCACTGCGCGTCACCGAGGCGAAAGGACCGCCATGTCCGGGAAGACCAGCAGGCGAGAGAGCACCGAGGTCGTCGTCATCGGAGCCGGTCCGGCCGGCCTGACCCTGGCGAACCTGCTGCGCCAGGCCGGCGTCGAGTGCGTGGTGCTCGAACGGCAGAGCCGCCCGTACGTCGAGCAGCGCCAGCGCGCCGGCATCCTCGACCACCACGGCGCCCGCGTCTTCGAGGAGTGGGGCCTGGCCGACACCGTCCTGGCGGGCATGCCGCAGGAGACCCGGTTCGAGTTCCGCGTCGACGGCGAGCAGCGCTTCCTCGACGTCTCCGCGATCACCGAAGGCCGATCGGGCCGGCTCGTGCCGCAGCAGGTCCTCGTCGGCCGGCTGCTCGCCCGCCTCCTCGAATCCGGCGGCGACCTGCGGTTCGAGGCGGCCGAGGTGACCCCGCACGCCGTCGGGGGAGCCGCCCCGACGGTCACGTACCGCGACGCCGAAGGCCGCACGCACGAGATCGTCTGCTCCTACGTCGCCGGCTGCGACGGCCACCACGGCGTCAGCCGGGCCGGCGTGCCCGCGCACGCCCTGACCACCTACTCCCACGACTACGGCATCGGCTGGCTGACGGTGCTGGCCGACGTCCCGCCGCCGGGCTTCCCGCTCATGGCGATCACGGCCCACGGGTTCGCCGCCCACTTCCCGCGCGGCCCGCGGGCCAGCCGCTTCTACCTCCAGTGCGCCCCCGACGCCACCGCCGCCGACTGGCCCGACGAGCGGATCTGGGCCCAGTTGCGGCTGCGCCTGGCCGACAAGGACCTGCCGGACGGCCCGATCGGCGAGAAGGCGTTCGTCGAGATGCGCAGCCACGTCGTCGACCCGATGCGCTACGGCCGGCTCTTCCTGGTCGGCGACGCCGCCCACATCATCACGCCCATGGGCGGCAAGGGCATGAACCTGGCGGTCGCCGACGCCGACGTGCTGGCCCGCGCGCTGCGCGCCGCCGTACGGGAGGGCGACGAGGAGCCGCTGGCCGCCTACTCGGCCACCTGCCTGGAACGCGTGTGGCAGCACCAGGAGTTCTCCCGCTGGATGACGGAGATGACCCACGAGGCCGGCGACGAGAGCCTGGCCGGGCCGTTCCGCCGCCGGCTGGCCAGGGCGCGGCTCGACCGGCTGTTCACCTCGGGCCCGGCGGCCCGCGCCTTCGGCGACATGATGGCGGGCGGCTGACGAGTTGACTTGAACCGCGGTTCAAGTACGACGATCGTCCCCATGAGGATTCATCACCTGAACTGCGGATCCGTACGGACGATCGAAGCCACCTACGACGGCCCGCCCGCCGCCCCCGCCGTGAACCACTGCCTGCTGGTGGAGACCCCGGCCGACGGGCTCGTGCTGGTCGAGACCGGGCTCGGGCTCGGCAATGTGCGCGACCCGGCAGGCACGCTGGGCGCCGACTGGGTGGCCATGGCCGAGCCCGCGCTGAAGGAGGAGGAGACCGCCGTCCGCCAGGTCGCCCGGCTCGGCTACCGCCCGGACGACGTGCGCCACGTCATCGTCACCCACCTCGACGTCGACCACTGCGGCGGGCTGCCCGACTTCCCCGGCGCGCGGGTGCACCTGCTGGCCGCCGAGCTGGAGGCGGCGCTGGCCGAGGCCCCGAGCTACCGCTACCGCCCGGCCCACTGGGCGCACGGCCCCGACTGGGTCACCTACACCCCGCAGCCGAACGACGACTGGTTCGGCTTCGCCTCGATCGAGCTCGACGGGCTGCCCGAGGACATCAGGCTGGTCCCCCTCGGCGGGCACACCGCCGGGCACACCGGCGTCGCCGTCCGCGAGGGGGACCGCTGGCTGCTGCACTGCGGCGACGCCTACTACTACCACCGCGAGCTGCAGCAGGATCCGCATCCGCACCCGCTGATGGACGTCGTGCAGACCCGCTCGGAGGTCCATCACGACCTGCGGCTCGGCACCCAGGCCCGGCTGCGGGAGCTGGTACGGGACCACGGCGACCAGGTGAGCGTCTTCTCGGCCCACGACCCGTGGGAGCTGGCCGCCGCGGTGGCCGGTTGATCAGACGCGGTCGGCCGCGATGAGCAGGTACTGGAAGCTGCCGTTCTTGTAGGCGTCGAGGAAGGACTGCTCGATGCCCGTGGCCAGATGGGTACGGGCGCGCAGCTCCCAGTACGGGATCGTGGCCGCCGTCAGGTCCACGACGCTGACCGGGACGAGCCGGTTGGCCGCCATCTGCTCGAAGTACGTGCTCCGGGGGTGGATGTCGCAGATGTAGTGGGCGTTGATCTGGCTGACCGCCCGGGACGGCAGGCCGTAGGCGTCGTTGTAGCAACCGGTGACGCACACGTACCGGCCGCCCCGGCGCAGCAGCCGGGAGTGCTCGGCGAACAGCAGGGACAGCTCGACGTACATGGTGCTCTCGTTGTTCCAGCTCGCCTGGAACGATCCAGTCTCGAAGCCGGTCTCCAGCATGTTGCGGAAGTGGAAGCGCACCTTGTCGTCGACGCCGCGCTTCTTGGCCTGGTCGTTGGCGAAGGCGACCTGCGACTCGGAGATGGACACGCCGTCGACCTCGCAGCCGTACCGCATGTTGACCAGGAGGCTGCTGCCGCCTCGGCCGGAGCCCGCGTCGAGCGCCCGGTGGTGGGGTTCGAGCGGGCCGAGGTGGCTGATCAGCAGGTCGGCCTGGGCGGTCTCCAGGCGGTGGAGCTCCTTGACGATGCGGTCCTCGCGGGTGTCCTCGGGGCCGTCGAGTACCGTCCAGTTCACCTCGCCGATGCCGTAGTGGTGGTGGTACAGGCCGTCGACGTCGCCCAGACGAAGGTTGACCGGGTTCTTCTCGGCGTTCCAGTAGCTGGCGACGGAGTGCTGGTAGTGGCTGGTGAGGACGGGGGAATGGGTGTTGACGGTCACCTGGGAAGAGCTCCTTCCCGGCCAGGGGCGGCCGGTGTCATGAGTGGTAGCGGCTGCTGCTGCCGTGCCATTCGAGGCACCCGGCCATCCAGCCCTGGGCGCCACGCAGGAACCGCTGCAGCTCCACGGACGGAACTGCGGCGAGCTCGCGCTGGCTGGTCTCGAAGCCTTTGACGAAGTCGTTGTGCAGCGCGACGGCGCGTTCGGTGGCCTCGCGCGTGGAGCACTTCTCCTCCTCCGCGATGAGCAGGACGAGGTTGGAGTCGGGCAGCTCGTCGGCCGCCTCCCTCGCCACGGAGTGGAGGTCGTTGACGATGACGCTGGCCGTGCCGGCCTGCATGAGCGCGGTGTGGAAACGCCGGTCGTAGAAGAGATCGGCGGGCAGCTCGTAGCCGGCGACGACGTCGATGAGGGTCATGGACGTGTAGAAGCTGTCGTGCTGCCGGGCCGCGAGGTAGCGCCAGACGGGCGGCGGCGTCTCCAGGTAGCGCCAGGCGGCGTAGGCCGCCCAGCTCACGTACATCTGGAAGGTGGTGTTGCAGGCCCGCATGACCTGCGACGGGGTGCCGTGGCGGGACAGGTGGTCGGTGGCCGAGCGCAGGGAGACCAGCACGGGGTCGGCCTCGATCGCCTCTTCGAGCTGCCCGGTGTACGCGCCCGCGGGCGGCGGCGGGTCCATGGCCGACATGACGAGCGCCAGGCGCGGCGGCAGCTCGGTGGGGCTCGCGCCGAGGTCGGTCTCGTCGGCGTAGTAGTCGTCGGCCGCCCACCAGGCGGTGTTCATCTGCGCCGCGATCAGCAGCAGGTCGGGGTCGTCGCTGTCGGGATGGGCGAGCATCACCAGCCGGCCGAACCCGGTGGCGGCGAACTCGTCCATCCGCCCGGCGTGCAGGCCCACCTTCTCGGCCCAGGCCACGAGCCGCCGGTCGACCTCCGCGCCGAGCGCCGGGTCGTCGCGGACCGTCTCGGGGCAGTAGAGCGGCGGGTAGGAGCCGTCGCCCCACTCCCGCTCCGCGTAGGGGATGGGGGCCAGGAGCTGCCGTGGTCCGGGAGGCGGCGCGGGGGGCGGGGCGGGGGCCGGAAGGTGGAGCGCGGAGGTTCCGAGGCCGGTGGGGCCGGTCGGGAGCCGCGGGGCCGCGGCGTACTGGGGCATGGCGCGCCTCTTCCCTTGAGGAGGAGCAGGACATTACCGAAAGTAGTTATTCAGCTACTAAAAGTAGAGTAGCCAATCGGTAATGAGAGCCTTACCCTCCTGCGGGCGCACTCTGGCGGTCAGGGCCTTGTGTGCAGGCCCTCGAAGTCGTCGAGGCTCTTGCGGTAGAAGGCCAGGTCGTCCTCCAGCTTCTGCCTGGTCAGGCGCTCCGGCTCGGTCTCGCGCACGGTCCTGCCCAGGTCGCTCCAGAAGTCGTCGGGCGGCAGCTCGGCGGCCTCCGGCGGGAAGAACTTCAGCGCCTCGGCCACGGCGTCGGCGGCGAAGAGCCAACCGGTCGCCACCGAGTCGTACCGCTCGGGGGAGGCCGGGCCGACGGCGTAGAACAGGCCCTCCTCCAGGGCCCGGCTGGCGTACGTGGTGGCGATCAGCACCCACTGGCCGGGGTCGAGCAGCTCGGACAGGCCGGTGCCGAACGTCGCACCGGTCTCCCTGGCCGCGCGCTCGGCCTCGACCGGGACCACGACCTCCACGTCGTCGAGCCGCACCCGCAGGTTCTCCGGGTCCTGGGAGACCGTGGCGTTCCGGGAGGCGCCCGGCAGGCCGGAGTGGGCCACCAGGTCGATGTAGACGTACGCCTCGACGAGCGAGCGGCCCAGACCCTGCTCAGGCATACTCGCCCGCCAGCGTCTGGTAGGTGTCGCGAACGACCAGCAGCCGGTCGAGCTGGAACCTGCCCGGCTCGGCCGCCCGCACCCCCTGCCCGCGCTCGGACCAGAACCCCTGGTCGGGCACCGAGTCCGCGCCCGCCGGCACGAACTTGACGACCTCCTCCACCGCCGCGGCGGCGATCCTGAGCGTGCGCAGGGCCTCGGCCCGGTCGGACACCGGCACGTCGCTCGCCGTCAGGTCGGCCACCCACAACCACTCGCCCGCGTCGAGCAGCTCCGACGGCTCCGGGCCGCCGAACGTCGGGAACCCGGCGGGCATGACGGGGGTCTCCGGCAGCCCGAACACGAACTCGCGCGGCGTGCCGCACTGCTCGCACGGGCCGAAGTAGCGGTTGGCCAGCTCGCCCTCGACGTCGATCAGCCCGTTGCGCCAGGTCGTGTCGGTGGACCCGCAGGCGCAGGGGTTGAGGTCGAGGTAGAGATGCGCCTCGTCCCTCGTCCGCGCCACCGCGAAAGCCATAGTCGTCCTCTCCTCGGGGTTCCCATGATGCCCGACGTCCCGTCCGTCACACCGCCATCGCCTGCGGGTCGGGCTCCAGCGTCACCGGCGGGGCCTCGTCCAGGCGGCGGCCGCACGTGCACGGGCCGTCGGGCGGGCACACGCACTTGGCGTCGGGCACGTCCCAGCCGGTCCCGTCCGCCATCACGCGGAGCTTTTCGATGATCGCCGGCCAGTCGCGGGGACGGCGGCCGTCCGCCAGGGTGGCCAGCTCGGTGGCCACCTGCGGGGGGAACATCCGCAGGATCTCCGGGCGGGCCTCGGTGACCAGGTCGTACAGCACGCCCAGGCGTCCGGGGCGCTGCCTGGGATTGGCCGTACGGGCCTGGCGCAGGGCCTCGTTCAGCTCGGCCAGCTCCTGGCCGTCGGCGGGCGGCAGGCCCAGCGCGTCGGCCACCGCGGCGGCGGCCGTCGCGGCGGCGGCCCGCTCGTTCGCGCCGACCGTGCGGGCCGGGTCCACCTCGTAGGTGAGCACGCCCGGGTCGTTCGCGCCCGTTCCCGGCTGCCGGATCTCGACGGCGATGGGCGCGCGGCCCGGCAGCACGATGTCGAGCAGGCCGGGCCCGTGGGTGTGCACGCGGGCGCCCATGAGGGCGGCGGCCCGTCCGACGGCTCCGGCGGCGGCCGTCGCGGGGAGCGTCGCGTGGCCGCGGATCGCCGTGACCTGGGCGGGGGTGAGATAGCCCGCGCGCGACAGCTCCACCAGCTTGGACGACGCGCCCTGCCGGCCGTTCGCCAGGCCCAGCCGTCTGGCCTCCTCCTGGAGCGCCGCCCGTTCGGTGCGCGAGCGGACCGGGCCCGCCTCGGCGACCGCCCGCGCCAGCCCGCGCAGCCGCGCCAGCGCCGCCGCCTCGATCGGGCCGGGCCGCCCGGGGGCCGCCGGCCGGGCCGGGCCGGTGTCCTGCGGCCGGCCGGCGGCGGTGTCGCCCGCGAGCGTGGCGGCGTGGGCCGCGACCTGCTCGGCGACGGCGGTCGTGGCCCTGGGGCCGTCGTCGGCGGGCACCCGTAGTGTCAGGTGGCCGGGAACGCTCGACTCGACGGTCACCCCGGCCGTGCCGGGAGCGGCCTCGGCCAGGGTCAGCGTGAACTCACCCTCGGGGGTGGTCACCGTGAACGTGTCCACCGGTCCCATCTGCGGCGCCGTGCCGTTCGCAGGGACGCCCCCGGGCGTGATGGCGGGGACGCCGGCGATCTCGGCCAGTTTGCCGAGGCCGGGCGGCGAGGTGTCCAGGCCGGTGGCCGAATCGCCGTTGAGCAGGCGGGCGATCCGGCTCTGCGGCTCGGGGGCGGCCGGTGCGCGGGGCCCGGTGCCCCACGGCGGGGGCGGCGGCGTGTGGCCGCGCCGGCGGATGTCGTCGGCGAGGGCGTCGATGGCCGCCGCCAGGCGCTCCCGGCGGGCCGGGTCGGTGGTGGCGTGCCACTTGTCGGACAGGTGGGCGTGCTCGTCCAGGCGGGGGAGCAGGCAGAGGTCGGTGCCCTCGGTGTGCTCGCCCGTCGGGGACGTCCTGAGCACGCCCTGCGGCATGCCGGCCGCCGCCGCGGTCGCCGTCTGGGCGACGTGCGAGAGGTCGTGGACCAGGATCGACGACACCAGGTCCGGATGCACGCGTCCCCAGATCCGCAGCAGGTGCGGGTCCTCGGCCGTGCCCGTGCGCGGCTCGGTGAGCGCGTTCAGGCCGTCACCCGGGTCCGCCACCACCACGCGGACGTGCTGGTCGGGCACGCCCGGCAACTGGACGGTCAGGACGTCGTCCCCGGTCCAGCCGACGTGGGCGGCGGTGCCGCCGAGGTCGACGGCCGAGACGGGCTGGTCGTGCAGCTCGTCCAGGGTCAGGTCGGGAACCCCTTCGGGGCGGGCCGACCTGCTGAACGGGCTGTCCTCGATCGCCGGGGACGGCATCCCGGCGGCGGGCGTCACGCCCTGCGACACGCTGCCGCCGACCGGGTTCACGTGCGTGTCGGGGGCGGCGGCGGGCCAGGCGGCCGGGGCGGCGGGCGCGGGAAGGGCGCCGACGGCGTCGAGCGCGGCCTCGACCTGCTCGGTGAAGGTGCCGTCCGTGCTCGGGTTCATGAAGACGTCGCGCAGGTTCAGGCCGGCGCCGCGGGCCGCGTCCAGGAGGTCGGGCGCGAGGCCCGCGAACGCCTCGGCGAAGCCGCCGTCCAGCGTCTCGCTGTATAGCGAGCCGTCGGGCATGACGCGGTAGCGGTGGAGGCCGTCCGTCTCCCAGACCGCCACCCGGGCCACCTCGCCGCGGTCGCGGGCGGCCACGCGGGCCTCCTGGAGGGTCTGGATCGGGTTCTGCCGCTCGGACGTGGGCACGAAATTGAACGTCGCGGGCGGCGGGCCGCCGGGACGCGGCGGCGCGATCCGTACGCCCGCCGCCATGCGCTCGCGCAGCTCCTCGATCTCCTCGCCGAACATGACCACGTCCACCTCGCCGGTCGAGGCGGAGGGCAGGTGGACGGCCTCGCCGACCGGCCGCTCGTTGCCGTCGCGCAGCCGCGCCATGTACTGGAACTCAAGGTCGTAGTCCACCCGGAGACGTACGGTGTAGGCCTTGCCCTTCTCGAACATGCTGCGTTCGCGGCGTGCCCCGTGGTGGTCGCCGACGCCCTCGGACGTCTGCTCCCCGCCCCGGACGCCGCCGTTGACCCCGGTCGAGCTGTCCGACCCGTTGGCGCCCCAGCCCACCGGGGTCGTCCGCCCGCGGGAGACGTTCACGTTCTGGGCGTCGGCCTGCCGGTCGACCTGACCCTTCTCCGCGTCGTACGGGCCGGCCACGATGGTCAGGTCGGACGTGCGGGCGTGGACGGTGACGTTCACGCCCTGGTCCTTGAACTTCTGCCTGGACACCCGGACGACCGGCTCGCCCGAGGGCCCGGTCATCCGCTCGAAGGCGGTCAGCAGCGCCGACGGCGCCAGCCGCCTGATCAGCTCGGGACGCCGTTCCTCGACCGCCGCCGCGCCGATCATCTTGGTGAGCTGGGTGGTGACGACCTCGTACAGGCTCGGCTTGGCCGGGCTCTCCCACAACGCCGCCGGGAAGAAACCGGGAGGCAGCTCGGCCTGCCGGGGGTCGGTGGTCATGACGACCGGCCCCGGGTCCTCGGCGGCGGGCCTGGTCATGCCGGTCGGGATGCGCCGCACCACCGTGGCGTTGTAGACGACCGGCGGCGCGGCGCGCCGCTTGCCCTGGAGCACGTCCGCCACGCGCTTGGCGGCGCCGGAGACCTTGCCGCCCCGTACCGGCCTGCGCTCGACCTCGATGACGAGCCGCATCTCCTGCTGCACCCGGGTCAGCCCGTTGAACAGGCCGATCCGCTGCAACCTGGTGTTCTGGTGGTTGGTGGAGCCCGAATAGCCGCGGCCCCGGTCGGTGGAGAGGCCGGCTCCCTGGCCGCCGGTCGGGTCGCTGGCGCCCTGGTCGAAGCCCGCCGAGTAGGACCCGTTGTACGACTCCGAATGCGACAGGTCGGTGTACCGGTAGTGCTGGACGATCAGTCCGGACTGCGACGTCTGGCTGAGCATCGTGGCCCTGCGCGAGTCGCCGACGGGTTCGAGGCGTACCCGGACCGTCACCTCCTCGGCCTGCGTGACCTGCGCGCCCTGCTGGACGTGGTAGCTGCGCTCGAAGCCGCGCGAGGACCACATGTCGGTGACGTGGATCAGCGCGGCGTCCTCGGAGAAGTCGACGTTCAACTCCTCGCCGAGGGTGGGGCTCTCGTCCAGCGCCCCCGGCACGGCGTCCTGCACGGCCTTCCGGACGGCGTCCATCACGTCGACCGGGTCGCCGTTCTCGTCGGTCAGCGTCAGCGACTCGGTCGAGCTCGCGCCCACCGACCGGTCGTACGACGGCGCGAGCACCACGTCCCTGGAGCGTTCGAGCTGTTCGGCGGCCTTGTCCAGGGTCTGGTCGAGCTTCTGCTGCGGGCTGCCGCTGTCAGGGGCGGTGAGCCCGGTCACCTCCTTGAGCTTGGCCAGCAGGGCCTCCGGGGTGTGCCGCTCGGTGTACTCGTTGGTCGTCCCCGACTGGGCCATGTCCAGGACGTAGCGCTGGACCAGCGGGACCGCGAGGCTGCGGTCGAGGGTCAGGCTGCCGTTGAGGAACCGTTCGACCGCGTCGCCGACCAGGTGGGCCGGCAGGTCGAGGTCGCCTTCCGCGTACATCAGCAGCGCGTCGTACTCCGAGACCGTGAACAGCGCGGTGCCGGACGTGGTCGTCGTCTTCGAGCCGCTGACGGGGATCTGCTCGCCGGTCGGCACCCCGTGCTCGGCGCTCTCGGAACCGGTGAGGGTGAGGTCGACCGTGCTGCGCAGGATGTACTGGCGGCCGAACTCGATCGTCAGCTCCTCGCTGCCCCAGATGTCGAGGATCGAGGTGGACTCGGACGTGCCGCCGGACCGGGACGGCAGCGAGAGCGAGCCGCTGTCGCCGGTCGTGCCGCCGTCGTCGAGGTCGCCGACGGACGTCGACATGCCGGCCGACAGCCCGGACGAGCCGCCCCACGAGATGCCGGCGCTGCCGAGCCCGAACAGGATGTTGCCCGTGACCTGGTCGACGACCCCCAGCACCTCGGTCTCGCCGACCTCGCCGGACACCGACAGCGACGAGCGCGTGGGCCCGTTCGGCCGGATCGCGACATCCGTGGTCAGCGGCCTGTTCAGCAGCTTGGGGTGGGCGACCAGGTTGCGCACGTTCAGGAACGCCATGAGGTGCTGGAAGGCCACGGAGTCGGCGGTCATGCCGCGTGGCAGCACCTGACGGGCCGCGTCCAGGGGGCGGCCCACGTCCACGTGCAGCAGCCGCGCCTTGGCCCTGAGCTTCTGGGACATCCGCCCGATCGGCGCGGGCGGCGTGGGCTTGGTCGAGGGGAGCATGTCGGCGGCGAAGACGAGCTGGGCCGATCCGTCGCTGGTCGCGATCGTCGTCGTCGTGCCCCTGTGCAGCAGGTCGGCGGTCATCTGGTGGCCCAGCGTGAAGATCGCGACCGTGCTGTTGCTCTCCTGGAGGGTCACGACGTTGGTCGTGCCGCCGGCGCTGGAGCCCGCCGTACGGGTGCGGTTGCCGCCGCCCTTGACGCCGACCTCGTTCGTGAGGCCGTCCTGCCCCTTGTCCGGGCCGTCGCTCTCGCTGACCCCGGCGCCGCCGCTGTACGTCCTGGACCTGCCGATGCCGCGGGCGGAGGTGTCGGAGCCGATGTCGAGGTTGACGACCGTCTGGGTGTCGGTGTGACCGACGTAGGTCATGTCGTTGAAGTCCTGCTTCAGCGACAGGCGCAGCATGTAGTGCTCGGGGGCGGAGTTGAGCCCTTGCAGCGTCAGGTCCAGCACGATGCCGTCCTGGGCCAGGGAGTCGTAGGCGGCGCGGATGCGTTGCTCCGACAGCTGCTCCAGGACCTCCTGGCGGTTGAGGATCTGGCTGGCGCGGGCGAGCTTGTTGGAGGAGTACTCCGGCACGCCGTTCACGGTCTTCGGGATGAGCCCGCGCTCGGCGAGCTCGTCCAGCACCTTCTGCCGGAACTCCGCCAGCCCCTCGATCTCCTGCACCAGCGCCGGGCCCGCGCCGCGCATCTGCCCGGGGCCGTCGCCGAGCCATGCGGGCAGCTCCGGCTTGCGGCCGGGCGGCGGGCCGGGGTGCGGGTCGCCGCGCAGGACCTGGTCGCCGTTGGCGTCGGTGACCGGCCGGCCGTCCTTGCGGACCAGCGCGGCGCTGTCCACGGGCAGGCCGTACCGGTAGGCGGCCGACTCGCGCATGTCCACCAGCGCCGTGCTGCGCACCGATGGCAGGGTGACCGGGGGCTTGCCGATCACCTCCACCGTGAACGTGGTCACCACCGTGAGCCGGTAGCTCTGCTTGGGGTGGGACTTACGGTGCACGCTGGGGTGGATCGCCTGCTTGTTGGCCGTGGCCGAGTACGACCGCGACGCCCCCCTCCCCCCGTTGGCCTTGGGGCCGATCGCAGGCTGGTACGGGCCGAGGTCCACGGCCTGCAGCCCGGGGGCCTTGAACCCGGCCGAGGCGCTGCCGTCGAGCGAGGAGCCCGACGAGGCGCCCCCCGGTGTCTGGACGAAGTCGACGAGCACCTCCTCCTCCCACTCCTCGGAGGACGCGCCGCCGATCGGCTGGGCGGTCTCCACCACGACACGGCTCTCGGCCCGCACCCGGACGTGCGGTTCGCCGTTCTTGGTGAAGACGCGCTCCAGCCCCTCGTTGACCGACGTCCGCAGGCGGTGGGGCAGCTCCTGGGTGACGAACGAGCGCAGCTGGTCGCGGGGCACGGTGCCGACCTCGGCGTAGTCGCCGCCGAGCTCCTCCGCGAGCGCGTCGAGGGCGCCCTCCAGGTCGGTCATGCTCTGGACGACGACGTTGGGCATCGTCTTGCCCCGCTTGGCCCTGTCGATCCAGTCCAGCACGCGCGCCGGCTGGTCGGTGGCGGGGTGCGAGAACCACAGCCGCTGGCTCGAGGAGTCGCCCGGGGCGCCGGAGTCGACCGTGACCGTGCCCTGCCACCTCGCGTCCTGGCCGGTGCGGATCTCGGCCGTCCAGGTGGCGGCGGCGTCGAACAGCAGCGACTCGTTGCGGTTGTCGGTGACCGAGCCGCCCTGGGCGTACATGCCGGCCCCGCCGCTGGTGGACCAGTTGCGGCCGAGCGAGGCGCCGAGGCCGACGCCCAGCAGTTCGCTCACCGTCCTGGCGACGTGGTCCTCCGGCAGGAACTGCGCCAGGACGCTGGTGTCGAAGCCCGCCGACATGCCGCCGCTGCCCGCCTGGCTGATCGAGGCCGTACGGGCGGCCTGGTAGAACAGGCCCACCATCATCTCCGACCCCTTGATGGCGGGGTCGAGCACCTCGACCAGGTCGGCGAGCGTCAGCTTGATCCGCACCTCGGCCGCCTTGCCGTGGTGCCCCACGGTCAGCACGAGGCCGTCGGGGGAGACGGCCTTGTGGAAGTCGGCCCGGATCGCCCGTTCGAGCTGGTCGGCGGAGAACTGGTGATTGACGCCGTTGTCGGCCAGCAGGTCGTTGACGGCGGTGGTGAGGGCCGACAGGTGGGCCAGCCGGCCCGTCGGCTGGGCCGCGGCCAGGCTGATCTCCTGGGGCAACGCGGCGGCCAGCGCCTTCAGGTAGGCGGCGTGCTGCTCAAGGACCTGGGCGGCCAGCCGCTCGGCGACGGACCGCATGCTGACCGGCCCGTTGGGCGCGCTCGGGTTCTGGATCTCGTTCATCGCCGTGAGCAGCTGCTGGTAGGTCTGCCGGGTCCGCGTCGCCTCGCGCAGCGCGGCCTCGTACGCGTCGGCGATCCTGTTGTGCCGCCTGCGGGTGGCCCGCTGCTGGAGCGCCTCCTTCCGCGCCGCGGTCGCCCGCGCCTGGCGGCCCTGGTCGTGCTGCCGCTGCGCCTTCCGCATCTTCTTGTTGGCGTCGCGTGCCGCTTGCTGGGCCTCCTGGGCGGTCTTCCGCTTCGCGTCGACCTGCTCCTTGAGCGCCCGCTCGGCCCGCTGCAGCGCGTCGATGACGGCCGGCAGCTCCTCCTGGGACGGACGGCCCTGCGGTAACTGCGGCGCGTACGTGGGCCGGGTCCCCGGCTTGGGGGCCCAGGGCGGCAGCGGCGGGGTGTGGCCGCGCTCGATGAGCTGGCGGGACACGCCGTCGATGTCGAGGGCGAGGAGTCGCTGCTCCTGCGGCGTCTGCGCCGCGTGCCACTGCTCGGCCATGAACGCCAGCTCGTTGAGCTGGGCCTGGGCGCACATGTCCTGCGTGGGCTCGCTGGTCGCCTTCCTGCGGCGCAGGAAGCCCCGCCGCTTGCCGCCGTTGTCCTCCTGCGTCTTCTGCAGGGTGTCGGTGATCTCGTGCAGCCAGACCCGGGACACCTGGCTGGGGTTCATGCCGGGGGCGAAGTGCACGACGTGGGCGTGCGCGGCGTCCTCACCGGTCGAGAGCTCGGTCTCGCCCATGAGCCCTTCGGTCAGCCCGCCGATGACCGGGCGGAAGTGGTGGGTGCCGTTGTTCCTGGTGCGGACGACGAGCGTGCCGTCGGCCGACCAGGTGATCTCCTCCACGTCCTGGTTGAGGAAGTGGGACGGCCGCACCGCGTCGGCTCCCGTACGGACGTCGCCGGGCTCCAACGGGGTGTCCGGCCGGGCGTCGGGGACGTGCCGGGTGCCCGGGACCGGCCTGGACGTGACCGTGCCCGGCTTGCTCGTGGCCGGTTGCAGGGTCTCGCCGCCCTCCTGGGCCAGCAGCACCATCGCGGTGGCCTCCGCGCGCAGCTCGTCGGCGTCGGTGACCTCGTCGGCGCGGGTGTCCAGGGCGGCGCGCACGCGTTTCATGGTGGCGGCGCGGATCACCCGTACGGTGCCGTCGGGGGAGGGGATGAGGAGGTCGCCGGTGGGGCCGACGACCGCGCCGGGGAAGTCCAGGGTGAGCGAGTCCATCAGCGCGGTACGGGCCCGGACGGGGCCGGTGACGGGCACGGGCGAGGTGGCGTCGGGGGCGGCGGCCGACGTCGTGGCGGGGGTGTTCGTGTCCTGGGCGGTGGTCGTTCCCTGCTGGTCGCCCTGCTGGTCGCCCTGCTGAGCGATCGGCTCCTGACGGCCGTCCTGCTGGTTGTCCTGTTGGTTGTCCGGCTGAGCGTCCTGCTGGTCGTTCTGCTGGGCGTCCTGCTGGGGGTTCTGCTGCGTGTCCTGCTCGGCGTCCTGCCGGGGGTTCTGCTGGTCGTTCTGCTGGGTCTGGTCGTTCTGCTGGGTGTCGCGGGTCTGGCGGGTGTCCTGCGAGCCGTCCTGGGCCTGGGGGGAGGCCGGGGCGGTGGTGGACTGGGGAGCGGGCGCGGGGTCGCTCTTCGGCCGCCGCTGCTGCTTGTCGTCGTCGTCGGTGTTCTCGTCGGTGTCCTCGTCGACGTTCTGGTCGGCGTCGGCACGGGGTTCGCGGTCGGTGTCCGTCCGGCCGTCCCGCGAGGAGGAGCCGCGGCGCGGGTTCGCGTCCGAGTCGGGGGGAGACGTGGACGGCGTGCCGCGCCTGACGTCGTCGCCCTGGTTCGGCGCGGGCGCCTGCGCCGAGGCGGGGACGATGGGCCCGCCGCCACCCGTGGGGGCCGGGCTGCCGACCGGCGGGTTCCCGCCCCCCGTGCTGGGGTCGCCGCCTCCGGCGCGGGCGGCGTCGGAACGGGCGGCGGTGTCGTAGGCGGAGGCCAGGGTGCTGACCGGGTTGCCCAGCGCGGTGTACACCTCGGGGTTGAACGGGCTGATCGACCCGGTACGCCCGACGCCGCCCATGAAGCCGCCCATGAGGGAGTCGACCGAGAACGGGTTGTTCCACTGGCCGTACACCAGGCCGTTGGCGAGGAAGCTGCCGGCCGGGGAGGCGATCGTGTTGGTCAGGCCGGTGGTCATCGCGCGGCCGGGGAAGCCCGGCATGTGCCGGGTGACCTTGGAGATGGGCCCGGACAGCGCGGTGCCGAAGAGCGCGCCGCCGCCCGCGCCGATGATCGCCGCCTGGGACTTCTTCCAGTCCCAGTCCTTCCTGGTGCCCATCTTGATCTGCTGGTACTGGGCGGCGGCGTCGATGAAGAACTCCTCGCCGATCTCCTCGATCAGCTCGCGGCCGATCGAGGAGCCGAGCAGCCTGGCGATCAGACCGCGGCCGGTGGCGCCGCTGAGCGTGGTGACCCGGGCCAGCTTGCCGGCGCCCAGCTCCCTGGCGCCGATCATGGCGAGCCTGACGAGGATGCGGCTGATCGCCGCGCGGCCCGCGGCCGCGTACGGGCCGATGATCGCCGCGGAGGTGCCGGCGGAGAAGAAGGCGACGATGAGCGCGATGGCGATGGCGACGACCGTGACCCAGAAGGCCACGTTGACGGACAGCTTGGAGTACTGGGTCTCGACCGCGAAGTTGTCCGACTGCATCTGGAGGGACTGCGACACCCTGGCCGCGCCCGCCATGCCGGCCTCCTGGCCGTACAGGAACTTGGCGCGGGTGACGAAGTCGGCGCTGGCGGGCGAGGACCAGCCGGTCGCCACGGTGCGCACGGCCGAGCCGGCGCGCGGCGCGGTGGCGATCGCCCCGGCGGCCAGCGCGTGGTAGGTGTGCGCGAGCTTGGACATGCCGCTCTCGCTCGCGTCCGGCCACTTCTGACCGGCCGACAACATCGGGAGCAGCCAGTTGACCACCCAGTCGGGCAGCGCCTCGGTCTCCCACACCGGCTCCACGTCCCGGTCGATGCGGACCGGGGGCTGGACGGTGGCCTGGCCCGACGACCCCGCAGAAGTCGGCCCCTGGGGGCCGGTGGCGCTGTGCGACACGCGTCAGACCTCTCGCGCCTTGAGCTCTTGCTCGATGTCGGCGTCCGTGCCGAGGGTGTTGTCGATGCTCGCGCGGAGCCTGCCGCACGCGTCGTTGATCTGCTTGGAGAGGTCGACGTACTGGTTGAGCATGCGGTTGGGGCCGTCGTCGCGGAAGTGGGAGGACTTGAACGACTCGCCCTCGGTGCCGCCGCCCCAGGGAGCGGCGGCCAGCGCCTCGACGACCGCGGCGACCAGCCGCTTGGACTCCTTCTCCCAGTCCTCGGCCATGGTGGTCCACTGGGAGATGCCGGAGTCCACGACGGGCTTGATGATCTGGGTGCCGTCCCAGGGCTTCATCGGCCGCCTCCCATGCGGTCGGCGAGCCGGGTCAGGACGGTTTCGAGGTCGCCGCTCAGATGCGCCTGGAAGTCCTCGCGCGGGATCACCGGCTCGAAGATCTCGGTGATGCGCTCCTGGGCGCGCTCGGTGGCCAGCCGGGCGGTCTCGGCGATGGTGTCGGCCAGGTGGCGGGCGTCGGGGCGCCGGTAGATGCGCGGGTCGAGGTCGAGCCGTACCAGCTCGCCGCGTGCGCCTACGGTCACCGAGACCAGGCCGTCCCGGGAGGTCTCGGTCACCTGGACGGCCTTGGCCTGCTCGTGCAGCTCCATGCCCACGTCCTGGATCTGGCGGAACATGTCGCGCAGCTCGTCGCCGTACGCCCGCATCCCCGCCACGTCAGGAGAATCCATGACACCCCCGGCCCCATGCCGCGTGACTCTTACGCCACACCGACCTTTCAGGTCAGTTTCCGTCACATGAACAACAGGAGACAAGAGCCAATCACGAAAAATGGCCGTTCGGCGGACTTATCGCCACAACTTCTTCCCGTAGCTCGGCGATCTCCGCCCGCGGGACCCACGCCCGGTACACGCCCCGCTCGATGCGCTCCAGCCCCAGTGCGAGCGCCGCGGGCGCGGAGCCGCCCAGGTATTCGAGCAGGAGAAGACCGTCGCGCTCGTCGTGGACCTGGAACCGCTCGTCCCGCCAGATGCACTCCGTGGTCACGAACTGAAGGGACGCGCACTCGGTCACCGGCACCGTGCGGACGTGGCAGCCCGGCTCGACCTCCTCGAAGCCGTCGGCCGGGCCGGTGGTGCGCAGGCGTACCCACAGCTCCAGGGCGTGCGGCTCCGGGCTGGCCACGTAGTCGGCGCCCTGCCAGTGGGCGCGGTAGAAGTGCCAGGTCATCGTTCCCCCCTGCCGATCAGCAGCCATCGCCGCAGGTCACCGTGGTACAGCGCGCGCCGGTGCTCGGCGCCCTGGACGGTGAGCTCCCAGATCTCCGAGCCGTGCGGCAGGCCGACGCCGTACACCTTGTACTCGCGGATGACCTGGTCGACATTGGGCACCAGGCCCATGCCCACGAACGGCGGCTCCTCGACCACCCAGCCGGCCACCGCGACCCGGCCCTCCTCGTCGCGCCCGCCGTACGGGGTGCGGTAGAGGTCGAGGCCGACGGGACGCCAGCGCAGGATGTTCAGCGAGCCGCTCTCGGTCAGCATCTCCGGCTGCTTCAGGGCGTCGGCCAGCACGGCGGGCGTGGCGATGTGGGAGACGTCGAGGGCATGGTGGCAGTAGCCGGAGACGCGCGGCTCGCCCGTCGCCAGGAGGTCCCCGATGTCGGACGGGGACAGCAGCTTCTGCACCACCGGCACCCCCGAGTCGGGCGCGAGCAGCAGGTCCTGGACGAGCGTGGGCACCGCCAGCCTGGCCAGCGTCCCCGGCTCCAGCAGGAACGCCGCCCCCAGCCCCGGATTGACCGCCAGCCCCCATCGCGGGTCGGGCCAGCCGGCCGCCAGCTCTGCGGGCGAGACGACCCGGCAGTGCGTGGCGGCGCCGCCGGTCGCGGTGATCATCGCCTCGACCGAGGTGAAGGCCACCACCCAGGTGCGGCCGGAGTCCGTGGCCGTCGCCCAGGCAGGCGGCTCGGTACCGGCCGCCGCGGCGGCGGTGATCGGCAACGCCAGGTCGGCGTCGCGGAGCAGGCCCAGGCACAGGGCGTCCTGCCCGTCCTGGCGGGCCGCCCACAGCTGTTCCTCGAACGGCGTGGCCGGCAAATGATCACTGGACGTCATCCGCCCAGTCTGCCCGCTACAACTCCAGGCGCACGCCATAGGCGGTCAGCCAGACGTTCAGGTCGAGCGCCAGCTCCAGGCTGTACCTGCTCATCGTGGTCGTCACCTTCTCGGGCGGCGCCGAGGCGGCCTCCCGGACGGCGTCGGGGTCGAGCAGCCGCAGCACCGGAGCGTCCTTGTCGGCGGCCAGCTCGCGCAGCGCCGCGCGGAGCGCCTGCTCGTAGCCCACGTCCTGGGTCACCGGGTACGGCGCCTTGACCCGGCGCAGGATCGGCTCGGGCAGCAGGTCGGCCCCGGCCGCCCGCAGCAGGCTCTTCTCCCTGCCGTCGAACGTCTTCATCGACCAGGGCGTGTTGAACACGTAGTCGACCAGCCGGTGGTCGCAGAACGGCACGCGCACCTCCAGCCCGACGGCCATGCTCATCCGGTCCTTGCGGTCGAGCAGGAAGGGCAGGAAGCGGGTCAGGTGCAGGTAGCAGATCTCGCGCATGCGCCGCTCGCGGGCGTCCTGACCGGGTACGTGGGGCACCTCGGCCAGCGCCGTACGGTAGGCGTCGGCCGTGTAGGCGTCCAGGTCGAGCTGCCGGATCAGCGACTTGTCGAGCAGGTCGGACGGCTGCTGCTCGCGCATCGCCATCGCCAGCCAGGGGAAGGTGTCGGCCTCGACCGTCTGCGGCAGGTGGAACCAGGCGTACCCGCCGAAGATCTCGTCGGCGGACTCGCCCGACAGCGCCACGGTCGAATGCTCGCGGATGGCCCGGAACAGCATGTAGAGGGAGGAGTTCATGTCGCCCATGAAGCTCGGCGCGTCCCAGGCCCGTACGACCGAGGCCCGCAGCTTCGGATCGGCCAGCTCCGCCGGCCCGAGGACGATGTCGGTGTGCTCGGAACCGACGTGCTCGGCCAGCATCCGCACGAACGGCCGGTCGGGGTCGCCGCGGAACTCGTCGGGCCGGAAGTGCTCGGCGTAACCGGCGTAGTCGACGGCGAAGGAGCGGATCGGGCCGTGCGTCCTGGCCAGCGCGGTGACGACGCTGGAGTCGAGGCCGCCGGAGAGCAGCGTGCAGATCGGCACGTCGGAGATCAGTTGCCGGCCGATGATGTCGTCGAGCAGCTCGCGCACCGTGCTGACGGTCGTGTCCAGGTCGTCGGTGTGCTCGTGGCCCTCCAGCGACCAGTAGCGGCGCAGCCGCGCGCCCTGCCTGCCCACGCGCAGCAGATGGCCGGGCGGCAGCTCGAACAGGCCCTGGTAGACCGACCGCTGCCGGAGGCTGGCCAGGCTGAGCAACTGCCGCAGGCCGTCGAGGTTCACCACGGGCGGCGCCAGCGGGTTGGCCAGGATCGCCTTGGGCTCGGAGCCGAACAGCACGCCGTTGGGCAGCGGGTAGTAGAAGAGGGGCTTGATGCCCATGCGGTCGCGGATCAGGACGAGCTCCTGCTCGCGCTCGTCCCAGACGGCGAAGGCGTACATGCCGTTGATCCGGTCGGCGACGCCCTCTCCCCATTCCAGGTAGCCGCGCAGCACGACCTCGGTGTCGCTCCTGGTGCGGAAGCGGTGGCCCTTGGCGGCCAGCTCCTCGCGCAGCTCCCGGAAGTTGTAGACCTCGCCGCTGTAGGTGATGACGGCCAGGCCCTCGGCCTCGATCGGCATGTGGCCGCCCTCGACGTCGATGACGGCGAGCCGGCGGTTGCCGAGCGCGGCGTGGGGTTCGAGATGGAGGCCCTGGTCGTCGGGGCCCCGGCAACTCATGGTCTCGGTCATGGCGAGGGCGGTGGCCCGTTCGCTGGTCAGGTCGCGGTCGAAGTCCACCCATCCGGCGATGCCGCACATACGAGGGTCCTCTCAGACGAAGTCTGACAACTTGCCTGACGCCCTCGCAACATAACCGTACGGAGCTGCTCGGTCCATACCCGATAAAGGCCCCTGAAAGCGGTCTGGGCCCGCACCCCGGAGAGGTGCGGGCCCAGACGCGGGCTGCGTGGGTCAGGCGGGAACGATGTTCTCGGCCTGCGGGCCCTTCTGGCCCTGCACGACGTCGAAGGCCACCTTCTGGCCCTCGGTCAGCTCACGGTAGCCACCGTTGGAGACGATGTTGGAGTAGTGGGCGAAGACGTCGGCGCCGCCGCCGTCCTGGGCGATGAAGCCGAAGCCCTTTTCGGAGTTGAACCACTTCACGGTACCGGTTGCCATATCGGATCTCCTTCAGATGTGCAGAGACGGAATCCGCACCGCGCGGACCCCCGTGTCGCCGCGTTGAGCCCATCCCGGAGATGACCGGAAAACAAAAACGCACCTGAAGATCCAGCCCTTTCAGGTGCGCACAAAGTCTTTTATGGGTACCACAACTGCAACGCAGCTAACGCTAGCACACCCATCGCGCATGACGCAAATGCGGGGGCCTTCACCGCGGGTCGCGGCGCAGCGGATGGCCGGGCGGCACCTCCACCAGGACGATGCGATGGCCGTCGGGGTCGGCGATCCACATCTCGACCAGGCCCCACGGCTCCAGCCGTGGCTCGCGCAGCACCGTGACGCCCGCCTGCCGCAGGCGCTCCTCCTCGCGCCCGACGTCGCGCACCTGCAACCAGATCGACAGCGTGCCGCCGGTCGCGGGGCCGTCGGAACGCCCGGCGACCTCAAGGAAGCCCTGGCCGAGGAAGAAGACCACGCCCGGATCGTCGTCGGGGCCGAACTCGCGGTAGACCGCCAGGCCGAGGGTCTCGGCGTAGAAGCGGCGGGTGCGTCCGGGGTCGCTCGGCCGCAGGAGCACGCGGCTGCTCAGCACGTCCACGAGGTCATCGTAGGCCGCGGGGGGCGTGGCGGGCCGGATCGGACGGACGCATGTCGCGGCCCCGGAACCCGTCATGGGGTTCCGGGGCCGCGCATCCTGACGTGTCTGGCGGGACCTGGCTCACGCGGGCCCGTCAGGAGTTCGGGGGCTGGTCGCCGAGCCGGCGCTGGAGGTCGGCGATCTGCCGTTCCAGGTCCGCGACCTGCCCGGACCTGGGGTCCGAGGGCGGGGCGAACTGGCCGTAGCGGACGGACCTGGTCTGGTCGCCGCCGGCCTGCTGGTGAGGGGGCTGCTGGAACCGGTCGTCCGGCGCCGATCCGTACGGGCTCGCGGCGTGACCGCCCGCGGCGTACCCGCCGGGGCCGTACCCGCCGTGGCCGTCGGAGCCGTTGTGGCCGTACTGGCCCTGGGCCGGGTACATCGGCTGGACCGGCGGCGAGAGCTGGGCCTGGGCCGCGGGAAGTTGCTGCCACGGGGGCGGCGGCACCGCGCCGTACCCGGGCTGGGGCGAGATGACGGCCGGCTGGGACCGCCGCCGCCCGCGCAGCACCTTGACCAGGACCGCGACGAGCACGAGGAGGAGCAGCACGCCGCCGCCGATCAGCACCCACATCAGGATCGGCTTGGGCGTCTCGTCCTTGCCCGCGGAGATCGCCTGCTGGGAGTCGCTGATGTACTTGGCCACGTACGGGTGGTTCGGGAACAGCGCCTGGACCTCGCGGAACTTCGGCAGCGCGGCGGAGTAGTAGCGCCGGAAGAAGTCGTTGAGCGCCTCGTTGTACCGGGTCGTCGTGACGGCCTGGGCGGGCTTGACGTTCTTCTCGCCGAGCTTCTCCTTGATGATGCCCACCGGCAGGACGAAGCTCTCGCTCTCCGACGCCTCGCCGCCCTCGCTGACCGTGCCCGCGATCAGCATGCCGATGACCTTGCCGTCCTTGCTGAACACCGGGCCGCCGGAGTTGCCGTGGTAGGACGGCGCCTGCGTCTGGATGTACGGCACGCCGGTCTGCGTGGTGCGCTTGGCGTTGTACGGGCCCTCGGTCAGGGCCGGCTCCAGCTTCGACTCCAGGCTGAAGAACGGCGTGTTGGTGACCAGGCCGGGGAAGCCGCTGATGTAGAGGGTGTCACCGGTGCGGACGTCGGCGTCGTCGCCGAGCGGCACGGTCGGCAGGTTCTGCTGGCCGTTCACCTTGAGCAGCGCGAAGTCCTTGCCGGGGTAGCTCTCGCCCACCGACACCAGCTCGGCCGGGACCGCCTTGGCCGTCTTGTCCACGCCGCCGCCCGGCAGGCTCTGCATGACCGACAGGCTCTGCTTGAGGTTGCCGAGCTGCATGTGGGTCGAGTTGAACGTGACGTAGATCTGCTGGGCGAGCTTGACGATCTCCTCGTCGTTCTTGAGGTCGCCCAGGCCGCTGATGATCTCCTTGGCGTCCTTCTTGTTGAACTTGGCCAGCGCCTGCTGCGCGAAGAGCTGGCTGAGCTCGGTGTCGCCGATCTGGACGCAGTGCGCCCCGGTGACCATGTACCCGTCGGGGGTGACCCACCAGCCGGTGCACATGCCGCCGACCTCGGCCTCGACCGTACGCATCGGGGTGGTCGCGGACACGTAGGTGTCCACGTTGGCCGCGATCTGCTGGAAGACCCACTTGCCGATGCTGCGCTCGTCCGAGGAGATCTTGCCGGACTGCACGGCGGTGACGGCTTCCTGGACGATCTGGTTGTAGGCCGCCTCGTTGATCGTGTTGGACGGGACGGACACCGTCGCCGTGTAGGTGAAGCTGGTCAGCTGCACCGCGGGCTGCGTACGCGCCGCCAGCCAGGTGCCGACCGGGACGTCGGGCCGCTCGTCGGGGGAGTCGTCGGCGGCCGCGGGCAGCGCCGGCAGCATGACCGCCGCGACGACCGCCGCACCCGCGGCGACCCTCATCAGCCTTTTCCTGAAATATCCGCTCACAGGCGGAATGATGAGTTAGCCCTCTTGTTCCTGGCTTGGAGCCGACTGGGAGCCCCCTCCAAGCCCTCACCAGGCCCAGGTCCGAAGCCCTTGCCGGGCCACCGGGTGCAAGCCCCCGCCAGGCTCAGGTCCGAGCCCCGGCGCCCCCACCCGCCGCCCTTCTGCCCGGGCGGCGGGGGCTCGTCCGTCGGGGGGCTAACGTGCGGTGATCACGGTGAGGTCGGCGTCGAAGTCGCGGTCGAGGGGGAAGACCGGCCGGGCCAGCCGCTCGTACGGCAGGCGCTGCAGGTCCTGGTCGACGCCACCGGGCGTCAGGGCCAGCAGCCAGTCGCCCGCCGCGTCGAACAGCTCGGGCTCAAGGTAGCCGATCTTGACCGTCACCAGGTCCACGTCGTCCACCGAGACGCCCAGGCGGGCGTAGGAGGCCAGCTCGCGGTACTGCATGCGGCGCGAGGTGACGAACACGCTCAGACCGCCCACCCGCACGCTGACGCACAGCCCGCCGTCGGGGTCGTCGGCGACTGCCTCCAGCACGCCTTCGATCGGCAGCGGCCCCGGCTCGCGGGCGTCGATCCGGCCGCCGACGCGCAGGGCGACCGGCGAGCCGGGCGCGAGGCCGGCGACCTGGGCCACGGCCTCGGGATCGACCAGCGAGGCGTAGACCGCGCGGACCGAGCCGCCGGCGATCTCGGGACGGGCCAGCATGCGTTCGAGGGCGAAGGTGACGTCGTCGGCGCCGCCCGCGCCCGGGTTGTCGCCCGAGTCGCTGATGAAGAACGGGCGCCGGGCCGGGTCCTTGACCGCGGTCAGCGCCTGGTCGAGGCATTCGTCCATGGAACCGGTGGGCGCGACGAAGGTGAACGCGTCGCGCGCCGCCCAGAAGTGCTCGCCCAGCTCGCGGGCGGCCTCGGCGGTGGCGGCGGCGTCGGTGCCGGTGGCGACGACCGCGCCGCGGCAGCGGGGCTCGTCGGCCCAGGCGAAGCCGATCCAGATGGCCGCGTCGATGACGCCGTCCCTGGCCTCGATCTCGGGGACGCGGGCGTAGAGGCCCTTGGCGGGCTCGACGCGCGTGCTGGTCATCTCGCCGGGCAGCAGGATCGGCACGTGCACGAGGGCCTTGTGCGGACGCTGCCCGCGGCGCAGGGCCTCCACCAGGTTGCGCGCCGCGCGCTCGCGGGTCTCCCAGACGTCCACGTGCGGGGCGGTGCGGTAGCAGGTGAGCAGGTCGCAGCCGTCGAAGAAGCGGTGGGAGACGTTGCCGTGCAGGTCCATGGCCGCCGAGACGAACGGCCCCCCGCCGGTCACCGAGCGGACCACCGTGATCAGGTCGCCCTCGGCGTCCTCCAGCCCGACCACGCTCATCGCGCCGTGGATGTCGAGCAGGACGCCGTCCACCGGGCCGGCCGAGGCCAAGCCGGCGGCGATCTCCGCGGCCCAGGCGTCGTACGTCTCCCTGGCCACGGCCCCGCCGGGCAGGGCGCGGGCGTGGACGAGCGGGATCCACTCGACGTCGGCCGCCCACGGCTCGGCGAGCCAGCCGTACCGCGCGAGCAGGGCGTCACCGCGGGTGACCTCGAAGTCGGCGGCGGTGCTCAGGTGCGGGGAGAAGGTGCTGGACTCGATGTGCACGCCGCCGACGGCGACGCGGAGGGGACGGGACACGGGCGGGGACTCCTTGCCTAGGAGGGACGGACGTCGGCCGAGGCGCGCACGAGATGCCCGAGGCCGATCAGGGCCGCGTCCGGGCCGGCGGCGCTGGCCTCGATGGAGAGTGACTGGGTCATGGACGGCAGGCAGCGCTTGTAGAGCATGCTCCGGGCGGCGGCCACGTAGACGTCGAGGCTGGACAGGGCGCCGCCGATGACGACGGCGTCGGGGTTGAGGAAGTTCACCAGGCCGGACAGGGCGACCCCGAGCAGGCCGCCGGCGTGGCGGACCAGGGTCACGACGGACGGCTCGGCGTCGACGGTGGCGGCGATGACGTCGCGCGGCGTGCTGACCCGCAGGCCCCGGTCCTGGAGCTGGCGGACCAGGGCGGCGCCGCTGGCCACCGTCTCCAGGCAGCCGCGGCTGCCGCAGGAGCACTCGCGCTCGCCGCTGTCGGCCACCCGGACGTGCGTGACGTCGCCGCTGAGGCCGCGGCCGCCGCGGTAGATCTGGCCGCCGCTGACCAGGCAGCCGCCGATGCCGGTGCCGGCCTTGACGTAGATCATGTCCCCGGGGTCGCGGCCCCGGCCGACGTACTCGCCGATGGCGGCGGCCTTGGCGTCGTTGTCGACGACCGCGGGCACGCCGAAGCGCTCCCTGAGGTGGGTCTGGGCGTCGAAGCCGCTCCAGCCGGGCATCCGGGCCGGGCCGATCAGCCGGCCGTGCGGGTACTCGACCGGGCCGGGCAGCGCGACGCCGATGCCGAGCAGCGGCTGACCGGGGGCCTTGGCCGTGCTGAGCTGCTCGTACGCCTGCCCGATGGCGTCGAAGACCTGGCCGGGCCCGTCCGCTATGTCGGTGGCGATCTCCCGTACGGCCAGCAGCCGGCCGTCGGGCGAGCACAGCCCGACGCGCGCGTGCTGGGCGCCCAGCTCGGACACCGCGAACGCGCCCTGGACGTCGCGCAGGCGCAGGATGCGCGGCCGCCGCCCGCCGGTGGAGCGGCCCACGCCCTCCTCCAGGATGGCGCCCTCCTCCAGCAGCCGCCGGACCACGCTGGAGACCGTGGACGGAGCCACCTGGAGAGTCTCGACCAGGTCGGCGCGCGATGTCGCCGCACCGCTGGCCAAGAGGTCGAGCGCCTGCTCACGCAGGTTGGCGGGACTCGATGGCTCCGGCATGCCGCTCCTTCTTCAGGCCGGTCTCCCGGCAGGCCCGTCGTCGCAACAGAGCCCCATCATGAGGCACCGGCGACTTCGACTCTAACCTGAAAGAAGTAAGCGAACAAAGTGTGTTACTTCCGTTGACTTCATACGGGACCATCTATACATTCTCCGCATTGAACGCACCAGGCCCCCCGGAAAGCGCAGGGCGCCGTGCGACGTCAACCGAGGAGATCCCATGGGGAGCAGATTCCACCGGCGCGGGCTCCGCGGCACCGGCGCCCTGACGGGCGTGCTGGCCATCGGGCTGGCGCTGACCGCGTGCAGCGGGTCCGCCGGCGGCGCGCAGAAGGGCGCCCAGAGCGGGGGCCAGACCAAGGACGGCGTGACCGTCGCCCTCAGGACCCCGAACTGGATCCTGCCGATTTCGGCGCCCGGCTTCACCCAGGGCGAGAACGTCATCTTCGGCTCCGCCCAGTACCGTCACGTGTACGAGTACCTGCTGGACGGTTCGGCGAAGTACAACATCGACCCCGAGCGCTCGATGGCCGGACCGCCCGAGGTGAGCGACGGCGGCAAGACGCTGACGATCACCCTGAAGGACAACACGTGGTCCGACGGCAAGCCCGTCACCACCCGTGACATCCAGTTCTGGTGGAACCTCGTCACCGCGAACAAGGACAAGTGGGCGTCCTACCGCGAAGGCGGCTTCCCGGACAACATCGCCGAGTTCAAGGTGAAGGACGACAAGACCTTCTCCCTGACGACCACGAAGACGTACAACACCGGGTGGTTCGTCGGCAACCAGCTCAACCGCATCGTGCCGCTGCCCCAGCACGTCTGGGACAAGGACTCGGCGACGGGCAAGGTGAGCGACCTCGACACCACGCCCGAGGGCGCCAGGAAGGTCTTCGACTTCCTCACCGCCGCGTCGAAGGACCCCAAGACGTACGCGACCAACGAGCTGTGGCAGGTCAACAGCGGCCCGTGGAAGCTGGAGAAGTACGTGCCGAACGGCGAGGTCGTCCTCACCGCGCGCCCGAACTACTCCGGCTCCGACAAGCCGAAGCTCAAGTCGGTGACGCTGCGCCCCTTCACCAGCGACGACTCCGAGTTCAACGTGCTGCGCGCCGGTCAGATCGACTACGGCTACGTGCCGCCGGCCAACCTGTCGCAGCAGAAGTACCTGGAGTCGAAGGGCTACCAGATCGCCCCCTGGTACGGCTGGTCCATCACCTACCTCCAGCTGAACTTCAACAACCCCGCCTCGGGCCCCCTGTTCAAGCAGCTCTACCTGCGCCAGGCCCTGCAGTCGCTCATCGACCAGCCGACCATCAGCAAGGCCATCTGGTCCGGCATGGCCGCCCCGACCTGCGGTCCCGTCCCGGCCAAGCCCGGCACGAACGGGTCCAGCGAAGGCTGCGCCTACCCCTTCGACCCGGCCAAGGCCAAGCAGCTCCTGGAGAGCCACGGCTGGCAGGTGACCCCCGACGGCCAGACGACCTGCCAGAAGCCGGGCGCCGGCGCCGACCAGTGCGGTGAGGGCATCGAGTCCGGCGCGAAGCTGGCCTTCACCGTCACCAGCCAGACCGGCTTCTCCGCGACGACCAAGATGTTCGCCGAGATCAAGTCGCAGATGGCCAAGCTGGGCATCCAGCTCACCATCAAGGAGGTGCCGGACTCGGTCGCGGTCACCCCGGCCTGCAAGTCCTCCGACTCCGAGTGCTCGTGGGACATGTCGTACTTCGGCTCGCAGGGCAGCTGGTACTACCCGGCCTTCCCCAGCGGCGAGCGGCTGTTCGCCACCGGCGCCCCGGTCAACCTGGGCAGCTACAGCGACGCCGAGTCCGACAAGCTCATCGAGGCCACCCAGTTCTCCGACGACGAGGCGACGCTGAAGGCGTACAACGACCGTCTGGCCCAGGACCTGCCGGTGTTGTGGATGCCGAACCCCGTCTACCAGATCTCGGCGTACCGTTCCGGGCTCCAGGGCGTGACGCAGGACCCGATGAACAACATGTTCTTCCAGGACTGGTCCTGGAAGAGCTGAGACAGTCCCCCACTCCGGCGGCCCGTGCGGGGGCCGCCGGGGTCCCCGGAGCAAGGAGGGTCCACGCGTGGCCCGGTATCTGATCACCCGCTTGGGCCAGGCCCTGATCATCGTCGTGCTGGTCACGATGATCACGTTCGTCATCCTGCATCTCCTGCCGGGCGGCGCGGCGCGGGCCACCCTGGGCAAGGACGCGACGCTGGCGCAGCTCGCGGCGTTCGACCACGAGATGGGCTACGACCGCCCCTGGATCCAGCAGTACGTCATGTTCGTCGGCCGCCTCCTGCGCGGCGACCTCGGCTACTCCTTCCAGCTCAACCAGTCGGTGGCCGAGGCCATCGGCCAGCGGCTGCCCAAGACCATGGTGCTGTCGCTGTTCTCGACGATGCTGGCCGTCGTCGTCGCCATCCCGCTCGGCGTCGTCCAGGCGATGCGGCGCAACAGGTGGCCCGACTACACGATCACCACCCTGTCGCTGCTGGCCTACGCCACGCCGATCTTCTTCATGGGTCTCATGATGATCATTCTCTTCTCCCAGGTCTGGCCGATCCTGCCGCCGGAGGCCTCGCAGGGGTTCACCCTGGGCGAGGTGCTCGCCGACCCGGCCGGGCTCGTCCTGCCCACCATCACGCTCGCCATCGTGACCGTCGCCGTCTACTCGCGGTACGTGCGCTCCTCGATGGTCGACAACCTCAACGAGAACTACGTGCGCACCGCCCGCAGCAAGGGCCTGTCGGAGGCGCGCGTCGTCGCCCGGCACACGCTGCGCAACGGCCTGTTCCCGGTCATCACGCTGCTCGGGATGTACCTGCCCGCGCTGTTCAGCGGCGCCCTGGTCGTCGAGGCCCTGTTCAACTACCCGGGCATGGGCCAGCTCTTCTGGCAGGCGGCGCTGAAGCGGGACTTCCCGATCCTGTTCGGCGTCACCCTGATCATCGCGGTCGCGACCGTGCTCGGCGCCCTGCTCGCCGACCTGCTGTACGCCGCCGTGGACCCCCGCGTACGGCTCAGGACGGCGGCCCGCTCATGACCGCACCCGCCGAGGCGGCCGGCACGCCGGTCTCCGCCGACGAGGCACCCGTACGCGGCCAGTGGCGCCAGGCGCTGACCGTCTTCGCCGAGAACCGCCTCGCCCTGGTGGGCCTGGTCATCTTCGTCGTGCTGGGCGCCCTGTGCTTCCTCGGGCCGCTGTTCTACCGGACCGACCAGGTGCACACCGACCTCGCCTCGGTCTACCTGGCCCCCGGCACCCCCGGGCACCCGCTGGGCACCGACGGCGTCGGCTACGACCAGCTCGGCCGCCTGCTGCTCGGCGGGCAGACGTCCATCGTGGTCGGGCTGGCCGCCGGCGTGCTGGCCACGGTCGTCGGCACGATCTGGGGCGCCATCGCCGGCTTCACCAGCGGCTGGGTGGACGCGGCCATGATGCGGGTCGTCGACGCGATGATGTCGATCCCCTCGCTGTTCCTGTTCATGCTGATGGCGACCATCGTCACGCCGACCGTGCCGATGCTCATCCTCATCATCGGCGCCTTCGCCTGGCTGGGCCCGGCCCGGCTGGTCCGCGGCGAGGCGCTGACCCTGCGCTCGCGCGAGTACGTCCAGGCCATGCGGTCGATGGGCGGCACCGGCGGCAGGGCCGTACGGCGGCACATCATCCCCAACGCCATCGGGACCGTGATCGTCAACGCCACCTTCCAGGTCGCCGACGCCATCCTGTACGTCGCCTACCTGTCCTTCCTCGGCCTAGGCGTGCCGCCACCCGCGGCGAACTGGGGCGGGATGCTCTCCGACGGCCTCGCCAACACCTACAGCGGCTACTGGTGGCTGCTGTACCCGCCCGGGATCGCCATCATCCTCATCGTCCTCGCCTTCAACTTCATCGGCGACGGGCTGAGGGACGTCTTCGAGGTCCGCCTCCGGCGGCGCTAGGAGGAACGGAACATGACCCCTTTGCTGCGCCTGCGCGACGTCAGCACCGACATCCCGCTGCGTCAGGGCGTCGTGCACGCCCTCGACCACGTCAACCTGGAGGTGCGGCAGGGCGAGACGCTCGGCATCGTGGGCGAGTCGGGCAGCGGCAAGACCATGACCGCACTGTCGATCATGGGCCTGCTGCCGTCCGGCGGCCACGTCGTCGGCGGCGAGATCCTGTTCGAGGGCCGCGACCTGCTGTCCCTGCCGCCCGCCGAGATGCGCAGGATCCGCGGCGTCGAGATGGGCATGGTGTTCCAGGACCCGCTCACCTCGCTCAACCCCACCATGCGCATCGGCGCCCAGGTCGCCGAGCCGCTCCGGGTCCACCAGGGCGTCGGCAAGGCGCAGGCGCGTGAGCGGGCGATCGAGATCCTGCGGCGGGTCGGCATGCCGCGTCCCGACAAGATCGCCGACGCCTACCCGCACCAGCTTTCCGGCGGCATGCGCCAGCGCGTGGTCATCGCCATGGCCCTGGTCTGCTCGCCCCGGCTGCTCATCGCCGACGAGCCGACCACCGCGCTCGACGTCACCACCCAGCGCCAGATCCTCGAACTCATCGACGACCTGCGCGAGGAGTTCCAGATGGCGGTCGTCCTGGTCACCCACGACCTGGGCGTGATCGCCAGCCGCGCCGACCGCGTCGCCGTCATGTACGCCGGCCGCGTGGTCGAGGCCGCGAGCACCGCCGAGCTGTTCCGGCAGCCGCGCCACCGCTACACCGAGGCGCTCATGGAGTCGCTGCCCGGCGCGGCCGGCCACGAGGGCGGCGCGCTCTACAGCATCCCCGGCCTGCCGCCGGACCTGTCCCGGCCGATGACCGGCTGCCGGTTCGCACCCCGCTGCCGGTTCGCGACCGAGGAGTGCCGCACCACCGATGTGACCCTGTCCGGCGACGAGCACCAGCACGCCTGCCTGCACCCGGTGCTCCAGCCGCGGGCGCGCGCCGAGGTCGCCGCGCCGGTGCCCGGCCGGGCCGGGCCGCAGGACGAGGTCGCGCCGATCCTGTCCGTCCGCGAGCTGGTCAAGAACTACGACGGCACGGGGTCGCTGGGCCGCAAGGCGCCGCAGGTGAGCGCCGTCGCCGGGGTCGGCTTCGACGTGCGCCCCGGCGAGACGTTCGGGCTCGTGGGCGAGTCGGGCTGCGGCAAGTCGACCGTGGGCCGGCTGATCGTCGGCCTGGAGGAGCCGACCTCCGGGCAGATCGTGGTGGACGGCGCCGACATCGCCACGCTCGACCGGCGCGCCCGCCGCCGCATGCACCGGCGGGTCCAGCTCATGTTCCAGGACAGCTACGCGGCGATGAACCCGCGCATGCGCATCGACTCCATCCTGTCCGAACCCCTGGAGATCCAGCAGGCCGGCGACCGGGCCGGCCGCCGCTCCCGCATCGGCACCCTGCTGGACCAGGTGGGCCTGCCGCGACGGGTGCTCGACCGGTACCCGCACGAGTTCTCCGGCGGCCAGCTCCAGCGCATCGGGCTGGCCAGGTCGCTGGCCCTGGAGCCGCGGCTGATCGTGTGCGACGAGCCCGTCAGCGCGCTCGACGTCTCCATCCAGGCCCAGGTGCTCAACCTCATGCGCGACCTCCAGCGCGAGCTGGGCCTGTCGTACGTGTTCATCAGCCACGACCTGTCCGTCGTGGACTACATGTCGGACCGGATCGGCGTCATGTACCTGGGCAAGCTCGTCGAGGTCGGGCCCGCCCGCGACGTCGTCAGGGCCGCCCGGCACCCGTACACGCAGGCGCTGATCGAGGCCGTGCCGTCCGCCGAGCCCGGCGTGGCCCCGCGCGAGAGCGTGGCGATCAAGGGCGAGCTGCCCAGCGCGCAGAACCCGCCCACGGGATGCCGGTTCAGGACGCGCTGCCCGCTCGCCCAGGAGATCTGCGAGACCGAACCGCCGCTGGCGGGCGGCGCGCATCAGGTGGCCTGCCACTTCCCGCTGCGCACGGCGGATTGAGGTGCCGGCCCGGGCAGGCGGGCCGGCACCTCGCCCCCCGTCAGGAGCCCCAGACCTCGAACTCGTAGATCCGGGCCGCGGGGTCGGAGTCCTGCGCGGGCTTGGTGATGTTCAGCCGCACGTACCGGGCGGTCGCGGTGACCGGGTGCGTGCTGGTCCCGGCGGTGTTGCCGGTGACCGTGACCGCCGTGGTCCACGCGTCCGAGGCGGACGAGCGCACCTGGACGGTGAAGTCACGGGTGTTCCAGCTCGCCTGCTCGCCGCCGGCCTGGGCGTGCCTGACCACGAACCGGGTGAGCTGCTTTGCCGAGCCGAGGTCCACCTCCAGCCACTTCGTGCTGGTCAGGGCGCACCACTTGTCGGCGTTCCCGCCGGTCACGCTGCCGTTGACGGCCTTGGCCGGGCCCTCGTCCGCGTTGCACTGGCCGGAGGCGGTGGCGGGCCGGCCGAGCGCCAGGTTGCTCTCGCCGGGGTCGCCCCCCCAGGTGACCGTGGTGGAGGCGGCGGGGGAGCGGCCGTACTCGGGGGAGACCGCCTCGACGTCGATCGTGGTCGAGGTCTCCGTGCCCACCCGGTCGAGCTGCGGGACGAAGTAGGCGTCGTTCGGGGTGCCGCCCAGGTAGGTGCGCGTCCCGTCGGGGTTGCGCCGGTAGACGTCGTAGTGGTGGGCCTGGCCGGAGCCCGACCAGGACAGGCGGAGCGACTTGCGGCCGGCCGACACGTCGGTGACACCGAGCACGCTCACGCCGGTGGGCGCGGCGGGAACGTCCACCGCGCCGTCGTGGACAGAGAGCTGGCCGACGCGGATGTCGTAGGCGTCGTTGCTCCCGGCGGCCTGGAGGCCGAGCTGGGCGATCGTCTTCCCGGCGTGGGCGGACAGGTCGAGCGTCCTGCGCTCCCAGCCGGTGCCCGCCGCCGAGCCGAGGTCGAACGTGGTGAACGTGGTGGGCGCGTCGGTGAAGGCGACGGCCGCCCGCAGGTTCGTCGCGCCCGCAGCCGGAGCCTTGAACACGACCGAGAGCGTGGTGTCGGCGGCCACCGGCAGCTTCGTCTGGTAGAGCCGGACGGTGTTGACCGAGTCCAGACGGCCGCGCAGACGCAGAGAGGAGCCGCCCTCGTAGGCGTCGCCGAAGTCGATCGAGGGCGTGAGCCTGGTCCCGGCGGACGAGACCAGCCACTGGTAGGTGGGCGGCACGTCCTGGAGCGAGAGGTTGTTCCAGCCGCCGGTCCGCACCCGGACGCCGCCGACGTTGTAGAAGTCGCCCTGTCCCGCGTTGAACCCGGTCACGAAGGGCTTCGCGGTGACCGCGCTGGACTCCGCGACGTACGTGGCCAGGCCCTTCCACGAGGAGGACGTCGAGGTGTTCGACGGGTCGCCGTTCGCGCCCACCCAGTAGCGGGCGTCCTTGGCGCGGAAGTCGTCGCGGCCGGAGGAGGACTTCCACGTCCATTCCGGGCGGTAGAGGCCGAGCGAGGTGACGTGCGGCCGGCCGGCGGGGAACAGCGCGTCCCAGGACACGCCCGTCCCGTAGCCGTTCGCCTCGGTGTCGATGCCGGAGTACAGCTCGTACCCGCTGCGGCCCAGCGAGCCGGCCCGGTCGCGGGAGGAGGCCAGACCGCTCGCCGACCAGCCGAAGTTCAGGAACATCGAGTCGGAGACCTTGGCCGGATCGGCCAGGAAGGCGTCGTTGGCGGTGGTCAGGGCGTTCTGCCAGGCGACCGAGCCGCTCTCGGTCATGGCGTCGTACCACATGAACTCGACCGGGCCCTTGGCCCTGGCGTACTTCATCAGCGAGCGCAGCTCGGTCGCCAGGGCCGCGTCGCCGCCGGCGGTCTCCTGGTTGACGAACCAGCCGTCGAACCCGTAGTGCTGGGCCACCTGGACGAGCTTGTCGGCCACCACGTACGAGGAACCGGACTTCCGGACGAAGTCGCGCACCCACTGGATCTGGCCGCCGTAGGCGGTGGGCGGGAAGAAGACCGTCCCGTACACCTTGACGCCGTTGCGGTGGGCGGCGTCGATGACCGTGGGGTTGGGGGCCAGGATCAGGCCCTCGCCCGCCGAGCCGCCCCAGAAGACCAGCGTGTCGACGTACTGCCAGTAGCCGAAGGCGTAGTAGGCCGGGTCGGACGAGCCCTGCGACGGGTTGTTCGAGGTCGGGCCGAACGACACCAGCGAGGCGATGCGGCCCTCCCCGGCACGGGCGTTCGCGTTGGCCTTCAGCGCCGGGTCCTGGATCCTGGGCCGCAGCGGCACCCGGGAACGGTTGAAGCGGGCGTCGGGGTCGGTCGCCGGGTCCCACGACAGGATGGTGTCCGGGTACCAGTAGGAGGCGTACGGCTGGTCGCCGGGCTGGGCCGCGGCGGCCTGGGCCGGGCCCGCGACCAGCGCGGCGGCCAATGAGGCCGCCGCGCACAAGGTGGATAACAGCCTGCGTGGCATCTGAGCTCCTTGTCTCATGCCTGGGTCAGGACGGTGTCGATCCCCCGAGCTTGGAGATGCGCGGCGTCCGCGCTGCGGGCCTTGGTGACGATGGCCACCGGCCCCGATCGGCGCAGCCGTACCCACTCGGCGTGGAAGGGGCTGCCCGGCGCGACCTCGCCGCGCCGGCCGGGCTCGGTCGCGAGGTCGGGCTCGCAGACGAGCGCGGGCCTGCCGCCGCCGTCCCCCTGCCGGGCGCCGCCGGAGCGGCGGTGCTCGGCGATCACGGCGGCCAGCTCCCGAGTGGCCGGCTTGATCCGGTGGTCGACGGTGAACAGGCCGAGGTCGTACTCGCGTTCCGGGAAGTCGGCCAGCGAGCGGTCGAGGTCGTGGGAGCACCACCAGGTGACGCCGTAGAGCGCCGGGTTGGCGGTGACCAGGTCGAGCATGCCGCGCACGAACGCGGGCGCGTCGGCGGCGGGCACGTCCGGGGCGGGCGCGCCGACCTCCTGGAGCCACACCGGCCTGTCCGGGTCGGCGCTGGTGGCGGCGGCCAGCTCGACCAGGTAGTCGGCGTGGGAGACGGTCGCGGGGCCGAGCGGGCCGTCGAGGGCGGACACGCCGTTGAACACCCACGAGTGCACGGTGGTCAGGTCGCCCAGCTCGACGGTGTCGGCCGGGTGGAAGGGGTGGCCGGGGTCGTACCAGGTGGCGTCGTAGAGGGAGTGGAGGGCGAGCAGGCGGGGGGCGGCGGCGCGGGCCACGCCGACCAGCTCGGCGGCCCAGGCCGAGGACGCGTCCGGCGTGGTGCCGTTGGCCGGGAAGAGGTTGTCGACCTCGTTGCCCAGCGTCACGGCGAACACGTTGCCGCGGGTGGCGACCTCGCGGGTGAGCCGGTCGACGTACGCGGCCAGGCCGTCGCGGACGTCCCGGTCGGTGAACAGGCTGCGCCGGTGCCAGGTGAGCACCCAGGACGGCAGGAAGTCGAAGCTGGACAGGTGGCCCTGGAGGAGGTCGACGCAGACGTCGAGGCCGAACTCGGCGGCGAGGTCGATGAGGGCGAGCACGTCGTCGATGCCGCGCTGCCGGATCAGCGAGCGATTGGGCTGAATCCACGGCCAGACCGGAAATATCCGGATGTGGTCGAGGCCGATCCCGGCCAGGTCGGCCAGGTCGCGGCGGGCGGCGTCGGCCGAGAAGTCGAGCCAGCTGTAGAACCAGCCCTCCGCGGGCACGTAGTTGGCGCCGAAACGCAAGGGGAAGGGCACACGTCCTCCGAGGAGTCGATCGGAACTCCCCGAACCCTAAATCGGTTTAGTCCGCTTGCCAAGACACCGCCCCCAGGAGGGCGCGGCGGCCCGCCGGAACCGGCCGGAAGGCGGTCAGGCGTCGCGGGACGGCGGCGCGGTGCTCTCGCGGACGACCAGGCGCGGCGTGGCGGTCTTGAGGTCGCGCCGCCGCCCCGGGTCGGCGATCACCTCCAGCAGCACCTCGGCCACCTGCCCGCCCAGCGCGAACGTGTCCCGCGACAACGACGTGATCGCCGGATGCGTGACCCGGGTCAGCACCGAGTCGTCGAAGGCCACGATGGACAGCTCGTCCGGCACGCGCACCCCCATCTCGCCCGCCACCCCGAGCCCGGCCAGCGCCATCACGTCGCTGTCGTAGACGATCGCGGTGGGCCGCCGCCCGCGCGACAGCAGCGCCCTGGTGGCGGCGGCGCCCTCGGCGTCGCTGAAGTCGGTCGGCACCGACACCGCCTCGACCAGCCCGAGCCTGCGCACGGAGTCGCGCAGCGCGCGCATCCGCCGCTGCGTGTGGCGGAAGCGCGGCAGCCCGGCCACGTGCGCCACGCGCCGGTGGCCGAGCGCGGCCAGGTAGTCGACCACCGAGAGCATCGCCTCGCGGTCGTCGGCCCACACGCTCGACAGCGACCCGTGGCCGCCCGGCCCGCCGAGCACCACGGCGGGCACCTCCAACTCCTGGAGGGCGTCGATGCGCGGGTCGCGGACCTGCGGGTCGACCATGATGAACCCGTCCACGCGGTGCGCGGAGGCCCATTCGCGGTAGACCTCGATCTCGGCCTCGACGTCCTCGACCACCAGCAGGTGCATGGCCACCGACTGGGCCGACAGGCTGGCCTGCAGCCCCGACAGGAGCTGGGCGAAGAACGGCTCCACGCCCAGCGTGCTGGCCGGCCGGGCGAGGACCAGCCCCACGGCCTCGGCCCTGGACCCGCCGAGCGCCCTGGCCGCGCTGTGGGGCCGCCAGTTCATCTCCTTGGCGGCCTGGAGGATGCGGGCCCTGGTCGCCTCGCTGACGCCGGGACGGCCGTTGAGTGCGAACGACACCGCGCCCTTCGACACCCCGACCCTCTCGGCGATGTCGGCGATCGTCGGTCGGCCCACGGCTGGCTCCTCACGGATTCGTCTCATCTATTGACACCGCAGTGTAGCCCGGTGGATAGTCCCGCAACTAGAGCGGTTTAGTTCCCAGAAGGAGTGCTTCATGCGAAGGTACTGGGCAGGACTGGCCGTGGCCGCCACGATGATCACCACGAGCTGCGGGCTCGGCGGCGCGGAGCAGGGTTCGGGACAAGGACCGGCAGTGCCGAGCGCGAGCCTGACCGGCGAGGTCAAGGGCAAGGTGAGCCTCCAGACGTGGGCGCTGAAGCCCAAGTTCACCGACTACGTCCAGGGCGTCATCGACGCCTTCGAGAAGAAGTACCCGGGCGTCGACGTCGAATGGCTCGACCAGCCGGCCGACGGCTACTCCGAGAAGGTGCTGAGCCAGGCGGCCGGCGGCACCCTGCCCGACGTCACCAACCTGCCGCCGGACTTCGCGCTGCCCCTGGTCAAGCAGGGGCTGTTACTCGACGTCGGCCGGGCCGACGCCAAGCTGGCCGACGAGTACGTCCCCGGCGGCGTCGAGGCGTACCGGTTCTCCGGCCACGACGGCGTCTACGGCTACCCCTGGTACCTCAACACCGACGTCAACTACTGGAACTCCGAGCTGCTCAAGAAGTACGGCCTCGACCCGGCCAAGCCGCCGGCGGCCCTGGACGAGCTGATCGCGCAGGCCAGGACGGTCAAGGAGAAGTCCGGCGGCAAGGTCTACCTGATGAGCCGCCGCCCCGAGCTGGGCGACCTCACCCAGGCGGGCGTCAAGATCCTCGCCGACGACGGCAAGAGCTTCGTCTTCAACACCCCCGAGGCCGTCGCCGTGCTCGACCGCTACCGGGCGGCGTTCAAGGACGGCCTGCTGCCGCGCGACGTGCTGACCGACACCTACGCGGGCAACGCCAAGCTGTTCAACGAGGGCACGGTCGCCTGGACGACCGGCGGCGGCAACTACATCACCAGCCTGGCCACCGACAACCCGACGCTGGCGCCCAAGGTGGTCTCCTCGCCGGTCTGGGACGTGCCCCCGCTGTACGTCCAGGGCCTGTCGGTCTCCGGGAAGACCAAGAACCCGCCCGCCGCGCTCGCCCTGGCCCGCTGGGTGACCAACGCCGAGAACCAGGCCGCCTTCGCCCACCTGGTCAACATCTTCCCCAGCACCAAGGCGTCGTCGGCCGACCCGTTCTTCAGCAAGAGCGACGGCACGAACTCCGGCGACGCCAAGGTCACCGCGTTCACCTCGCTGGCCAAGGCCAAGGTGTTGCAGCCGTACGAGGTGACCGAGGCGATGAGCAAGTACATCAGGCAGCAGTTCGCGGCGGCGATCAGCGGCGAGATCGGCTCCAAGGAGGCGCTGGACAAGTCGGTGGCGAAGTGCGACGAACTGCTCACGAGCTGAGCGGCCGATGACCCACCGCCGCTGGTTCACGCCGTGGCTGCTGGTGCTGCCCGCCGCCGTCTGGCTGGTGGCGTTCAACGTCTGGCCCTCGATCAACACGATCGTGCTGTCGTTCACGAACGCCAAGCCGCTCGGCGGCGGGCATTTCACCGGCCTGGCCAACGCCGAACGGGTGCTGAACGACGACCAGCTCGTGGACGCGCTGGTCAACAGCGTCGTGTTCATGCTGGTCTGCCTGCCGCTGCTGACGATGCTGCCGCTGCTGATCGCGATCCTGGTGGAGAAGCGGCTGCCCGGGATCATGTTCTTCCGCACCGCCTTCTACACGCCCGTCGTGGCCTCGGCCGTGGTGGTGGCGCTGATCTGGGGCTGGCTGCTGGACGACCGGGGCCTGGTCAACGGCTTCGCGCAGTGGCTGGGCGTGGTCGCCGCGCCGGTGCCGTTCCTGACCGACCGGTGGCTGCTGCTGTTCAGCGCGATCAGCCTGACCGTCTGGAAGGGCCTCGGCTACTACATGATCATCTACCTGTCGGCGCTCGGGAACGTCCGGCGGGAGCTGCACGAGGCGGCCGCCGTGGACGGCGCGAGCGCGATCCGCAGGTTCTGGAGCGTCACCGTCCCCGGCGTGCGCAACACCATGCTGCTGGTCTCGGTCCTGGTGTCGGTGTCGGCGCTGCGCGTCTTCTCCGAGCTGTACGTGCTGTCGAACGGCACCGGCGGCCCCGGCGGACGCGACATGTCGCTGGTCATGCTGATCCAGATGTACAGCCGCGGCTTCTCCGGCCATCTCGGCTACGCCTCCGCGCTGAGCCTCGTGCTGCTGGTGATCACGATCGGCCCGATGCTCCTGCTGCTGCGGCTCGACAGGAAGGCGGCCTGAGGTGGCGCGCACCGACCCGGCCCACCGGCGCCGCCCCATGGGCGGGGGCTCGCTCAACACGATCTCGCCGGGGGAGCGGGCGCTGCGGTACGCGCTGCTCCTGCTGATGCTGGCGATCACCGTCTCGCCGTTCCTGTGGCAGCTGTCCACGTCGCTGAAGAGCCTGGACGAGGACATCTACACCAGCACGCCGGCCTTCCTGCCCGAGCACCCCACGCTGGACAACTTCGTGGAGGTCGCCCGCACGATCCCGGTCTGGTCGTACGCCGCCAACTCGGTGGTCGTGGCGGCCATCGTGGTCACCGGCAACGCCGTCGGCGCCACGCTGGCCGGCTACGCCCTGGCCAAGCTGCGCTTCCGGGGCGCCAAGCTGCTGCTGGGCGCGTTCCTGGCCACACTGGTGCTGCCGGAGGAGGTGACGATCGTGTCCAAGTACGTGATCGTCCGCGACCTCGGCCTGGCCGACACGCTGCCCGGCGTGGCGCTGCCCGGCGCGATCGGCATGCTGAACGTGCTGCTCATGCGGGTCGCCTTCAGCTCGATCCCGCCCGAGATGGACGAGGCCGCGATCATCGACGGGGCGACCGCATGGCAGCGGTTGCGCCATATCGGGCTGCCGAACGTCCGTGGCATGCTGAGTGTGATCACGATCTTCGCGTTCATCGGCGCTTGGGACGACTTCCTGTGGCCACTCATCGTGCTCAACGACCCCGACCACTACACGCTGACCGTGGGCCTGCAGTACCTCAACGGCACGTTCACGGCCAACCCCCGCCTCATCGCGGCGGGCACGATGATCTCCTTCCTGCCGATCGTGATCGTGTTCGCGTCCCTCCAGCGCTTCTTCTTCAGGGGCGTCGCGGAAGGCGCGATCAAGGGTTGACCCGCCACCTCTAGGGAGCTCTCCGATGCATGACGACCGCACACTGGTCGAGGCCCGTCTCAAGCGCGTGCTGGACGAACGTCTGCGTCCGGCCGTCTACCCCGAGTCCGTGCCGATGGACGTACGCGTCTGGCACGCGCCGGGCGAGCCCGTGCCCGTCGCCGAAGGGCTGGCCGCGCCCGCCGAGCCGATCGCGGTCGGCACGGCGTGGGGCGCGCCGTGGGGCACGAGCTGGTTCACGGTGACCGGCACGGTCCCGGAGGACTGGGCGGGCCGGACCGTCGAGGCGGTGCTCGACCTCGGCTTCGACGAGAACATGCCGGGCTTCCAGTGCGAGGGCCTGGTCTACCTGCCCGACGGCACGCCGGTGAAGGGGCTCAACCCGCGTAACCAGTGGGTGCGCGTCGGCGCGCCGGTGACCGGCGGCGAGCACGTCGAGCTGCGGATCGAGGCGGCCTCCAACCCGGTCGTGCTCGGCTACAAGCCGTTCGTGCCCACCCCGCTCGGCGACAGGGAGACGGCGGGCGGTGAGCCGCAGTACCGGCTGGTGCGCATGGACCTGGCCGTGTTCGACGAGACGGTGTGGAACCTGATCCTCGACCTGGAGGTGGCCGGGGAGCTGATGCACGAGCTGCCCGCCGACAGCGGCCGCCGCTCCGAGCTGACCCGGGCGATCGACCGCGCCCTGGACACGATCGACCTCCAGGACGTCAACGCCACCGCCGAGGCCGCCCGCGCCGAGCTGGCCGGCGTGCTGTCCGCGCCCGCCGTGCCCTCGGCCCACCGGATCAGCGCGGTCGGGCACGCGCACATCGACTCGGCCTGGCTCTGGCCGCTGCGCGAGACCGTCCGCAAGGTGGCCCGTACGGCCTCCAACATGACGGCGCTGCTGGCCGACGAGCCGGAGTTCGTCTTCGCGATGTCGCAGGCCCAGCAGTGGGCGTGGATCAAGGAGCACCGGCCCGAGGTGTGGGCCAAGGTGACCAAGGCCGTGGCGGCCGGGCGGTTCGTCCCGGCCGGCGGCATGTGGGTGGAGTCCGACACGAACATGCCCGGCTCCGAGGCCATGGCCCGCCAGTTCGTGCACGGCAAGCGCTTCTTCATCGACGAGTTCGGCGTCGACAACGAGGAGGTGTGGCTGCCGGACACGTTCGGCTTCGCGGCCGGGCTGCCGCAGATCATCAAGGCGGCGGGCTCGAAGCGGCTGCTCACCCAGAAGATCTCCTGGAGCCGGACGAACACGTTCCCGCACCACACGTTCCTGTGGGAGGGCATCGACGGGACGCGGGTGTTCACCCACTTCCCGCCGGTCGACACCTACAACTGCTCGATGAACGGCAGGGAGATCGCGCACGCCGCCCGCAACTTCAAGGACAAGGGCGTCGCCCGGCACTCGCTGGCCCCCACCGGGTGGGGCGACGGCGGCGGCGGCACGACCCGCGAGATGGTGGCCAAGGCCGCCCGGCTGCGAGACCTGGAGGGCTCGGCCACCGTCACCTGGGAGACCCCGGCCGACTTCTTCGCCAAGGCCGAGGCCGAGTATCCCAGCCCGCCGGTCTGGGTGGGCGAGCTCTACCTGGAGCTGCACCGGGCCACGCTGACCAGCCAGGCCAAGACCAAGCAGGGCAACCGGCGCAGCGAGTCGCTGCTGCGCGAGGCCGAGCTGTGGGCCGCCACGGCCGCCGTACGGGCCGGGGCGCCGTACCCGTACGAGCAGCTCGACCGCATCTGGAAGACGGTGCTGCTGCACCAGTTCCACGACATCCTGCCCGGCTCGTCGATCGCCTGGGTGCACCGCGAGGCCAGGAACACCTACGCGGCGCTGGCCGAGGAGCTGAACGGCCTGATCGCCGGCGCCCAGCGGGCCCTGGCCGGGGACGGTTCCCGCGAACTGGTCTTCAACGCGGCCCCGCACGCCCGCGACGGCGTCCCGGCCGGCGGCGCGGCCGCGGCCGTACCGGGGGCCGCGACCGGCAGGGAGCCCCGGGAGGGCGGCGGCTACGTGCTGGACAACGGCCTGCTCCGGGTCGAGGTGGACGGGCGCGGCCTGATCGTCTCCGCCTACGACCTGCGCGCCCGGCGCGAGACCCTGCCCCCCGGCCAGGCCGCCAACCTGCTCCAGCTCCACCAGGACTTCCCCAACATGTGGGACGCCTGGGACGTGGACGAGTTCTACCGCAACACCGTCCGCGACCTCACCGACGCCGACGAGGTGACGGCAGGCGAGCGGCCGGGCTCGGTCCGGGTCACCCGCTCGTTCGGCGGCTCGTCCGTCACGCAGGTGATCTCGCTGCACGAGCGGCGCGTCGACATCGCCACCGAGGTCGACTGGCACGAGACCGAGAAGTTCCTCAAGCTGGCCTTCCCGCTCGACGTGCGGGCCGAGCGCTACGCCTCCGAGAGCCAGTACGGCCACGCCTACCGCGCCACCCACACCAACACGAGCTGGGAGGCGGCCAAGTTCGAGGCGTGCAACCACAAGTTCGTGCACCTGGAGGAGCCCGGCTGGGGCGTGGCCGTGGTCAACGACTCCACCTACGGCCACGACGTGACCCGCACGGTCCGCGAGGACGGCGGCACCACCACGACCCTGCGGGTGTCGCTGCTGCGCGCCCCCCGCTTCCCCGACCCCGAGACCGACCAGGGCAGGCACACCTTCCGGCACGCCCTGCTGCCCGGCGCGACGATCGGCGACGCGGTGCGCGAGGGCTGGTTCGTCAACCTGCCCGAACGGGTGCTGTCCGGCGACGCCGAGGTGGCGCCGCTGGTCACGGTGGACGACGACGCGGTCGTGATCACCGCGGTCAAGCTCGCCGACGACGGCAGCGGCGACGTGGTCGTGCGCTTCCACGAGTCGCGCGGCGGACGGGCGGCGGCCACGCTCACGGCCGGCTTCCCCGTCACCTCGGTGACCGTGACCGACCTGCTGGAGCGCCCGCTGGCCGAGCCCGAGCGGCCCGGCCCGTCGATCCCGGTGACGTTGCGGCCGTTCGAGCTGGTCACGCTGCGGCTGGCGCGCTGATCGCGGGCGTCAGGGGAGGGGATGGGCGCCCGGGTGCTCGTCCCACCACTGGCGGAAGATGGGGTTGTCGTCGATGTGGTCCTCGAAGGCGGCGGCGAGCCCGCGGTAGATGGCCGCCGCCGCGTCGGGGCCGATCAGGTCCCTGCGCCAGGCCATGACCAGGTGCCCGACCTGCGGCTCGCCCACCAGCGGCCGTACGGCGGTGCCCTCGGGCACCGGCCAGGTCGGGTCCACCAGGCGCACGCCCAGCCCGGCGGCGACCAGCGGGCGCCCGGCCCCGCTGGGGGCGTCGTAGCGCACGTCCGGCTCGAATCCGGCGGCCCGGCAGGAGGCGCGCAGGGCGGCGAGCGAGCCGTCGTCGGCGCCGGGCGGGCTGATCCAGCGCTCGTTCCTGAGGTCGGACAGGTGCACCTGGGGCTGCTCGGCCAGCGGGTGCCCGGCGGACATGGCCACGAAGATGGGATACCTGGGCACCAGCGTGCGGGTGACGACGGGCGGCGTGAGGGTGACGTCGAAGCCCTCGATCATGCCCATGAGCGCGGCGTCGAGCTGGCCGTGGGTGAGCGCGTCGGCGAGCTGCACGCTGGACGGCTCGATGCGCAGGGAGATCGACCGGCCGGGTAACGCCTCGCCGACCCGGTCCACCACGCTGGCCACGCACGCCAGGTGGCTGCAGCCGAGCCGGAGCCCGGTGACGGACGGGTTCGCGTCGTGCAGGTCGCCGAAGAGCGCGTCGATCTCCGACAGGACGATCCGGGCGCGGGCGATGACCTGACGTCCGAGCTGGGTGGGTTGGACGCCGTTCCGGCTGCGGGTGAACAGCTCACCACCCACCATCTCCTCGATTCTGCGGAGCTGGGTGGTGATCGCCGGTTGGGACAGCCCCAGGCGCGCGGCCGCCTTGGTGACGCTGCCCGCTTCGGCGATCGTACAGACCATTCGGAGATGCCGGAGATCCAGGTCCATAGCTCAGGATTATGTGACATGTGATGGCTCTTGGCGACGTCTTCGGGACGCCCATAGGCAACACTTATGCGGCGTCGTATGACCACGCCCTCCGGACGGACCGCACACTCGTACCCGACCTCGCATCCATGCGGATACCCCCCGGAGGTTCTTGTGCGCAAGGTCCTGCACGGCTGGCGGCTCGTCGTTCCCCTGGCCGCCTTAGCCCTTCTCTCCCCGTTCGCCGCGGCACCCGCGAGCGCGAAGGCCGAACCGCCCCCGGCCGCCCGCCTCGCGGCCCCGTCCGACGAAGCCCCGCACGTCGGCAAGACCCGGCTCGACACCCGTGACCGGGCCCCCCAGCCCGCGGCCAAGGACGCCCTGCGCCGCGACTACGACGAACCCGCCACGCAGCCGCAGCGCCCGAGACCGTCGGCGCGCAAGGGCGTCGCGGCGGCCGCCGCCTGCAACGTCTCCGACTTCACCAGCCGCACCGGCAGCGCCCTGGTCCAGCAGATCAAGGCCAGCGCCACCGACTGCGTCAACACCCTGTTCATGCTGACCGGCACGGACGCCTACAACGCCTTCCGCGAGGCGCAGATGACGACCGTCGCCTACGCCCTGCGCGACAACTCGGCGAACTACCCGGGCGACAACTCCACCGGCACCGCGCAACTGGTCCTCTACCTGCGCGCCGGCTACTACGTCCACTGGTACAACTCCGGCGACGTCGGCACCTACGGCCAGGCGCTCATCACCGCGATCCGGTCCGGCCTGGACGCCTTCTTCGCCTCCTCCCGGTCCTCGACCGTCAGCGACGCCAACGGCGAGGTGCTGGGCGAGGCCGTCACCCTCATCGACAGCGCCGAGCAGAACGACCGCTACCTGTACGTGGTCAAGCGCCTGCTCGACGGCTACAACAGCTCCTACGACGCGTCGTGGTGGATGCTCAACGCGGTCAACAACGTCTACACCGTGCTGTTCCGCGGCCACCAGGTGCCCGCGTTCGTCAGCGCCGTGCAGGCCGACCGCAGCGTCCTGGACTCGCTCAACTCCTTCGCCACGAACCACCTCAACATGCTCGGCACCGACCGCTCCTACCTCGTCTCCAACGCCGGGCGCGAGCTGGGCCGCTTCCTGCAGCACACGGCCATGCAGGCCGTCGTCCGGCCGCTGGCCAAGAACCTGATCGGCCGCAGCGCCATCACCGGCGCCACCGCGCCGCTGTGGGTGGGCGTGGCCGAGATGACCGACGCCTACGACAAGGCCAACTGCTCCTACTACGGCACCTGCGACCTGGCGAACCGCCTGGCGACCACCGTGCTGCCGATCACCCACACGTGCAGCGCCAGCATCAGGATCCGCGCCCAGGACGTCACCGCCGGCCAGCTCGCCTCCACCTGCGCCAGCCTGGCCAACCAGGACGCCTTCTTCCACAACCTGGTCAAGGACAACGGCCCGGTCGCGAACGACAACAACACCACGCTGGAAGTGGTGGTCTTCGACTCCAGCACCGACTACCAGACCTACGCCGGCGCGATCTTCGGGATCGACACGAACAACGGGGGCATGTACCTGGAGGGCGACCCCGCCGCCGCGGGCAACCAGCCCAGGTTCATCGCCTACGAGGCCGAGTGGCTGCGCCCCGACTTCCAGATCTGGAACCTCAACCACGAGTACACCCACTACCTCGACGGCCGCTTCGACATGTACGGCGACTTCAACGCCGGGGTGAGCACGCCGACCATCTGGTGGATCGAGGGCTTCGCCGAGTACGTCTCCTACTCCTACCGCAAGGTCGTCTACGACGCGGCGATCACCGAGGCCGGCAACCGCACGTACGCCCTCAGCACGCTGTGGAACACCACCTACGACCATGACACCACCCGCATCTACCGGTGGGGCTACCTGGCCGTCCGCTACATGTTCGAGAAGCACCCGGCCGACGTCGCGACGCTGCTGGGCTCGTACCGCAGCGGCGCGTGGAGCACCGCCAGGTCCTTCCTGACCAGCACGATCGGCAGCCGCTACGACTCCGACTGGAACACCTGGCTCGCCGCCTGCGCGGCCGGGGCGTGCTCCGGAGGCGGCACCGGCAACCAGGCGCCCACCGCGAACTTCACCTCCACGGCCAGCGGCCTGACCGCCTCCTTCACCGACACCTCCACCGACTCCGACGGCACCATCGCCTCCCGCCGCTGGGACTTCGGCGACGGCGCCACCTCCACCACGGCCAACCCGTCGCACGCCTACGCGGCGCAGGGCACGTACACGGTCACGCTGACCGTCACCGACAACGGCGGCGCCACCGGGACGACGTCGAAGCAGGTCACCGTCTCGACCGGCGGCGGCTCGACGCCCGAGTGCACCGCCTCCGACACCCGCAAGCTCGACAGGAACTGCAAGCGCGGCAACCTGTCGGCCACCCAGGGCAACTACGCCTACCTCTACATCTACCTGCCCGCGGGGACGGCCCGGCTGACCATCACCGCCTCCGGCGGCACCGGGAACGCCGACCTCTACTACAACGCCGCCACCTGGGCCACCACCTCGGCCTACACCCAGCGCTCCACCGCGTCGGGCAACGCCGAGACCCTGGTGATCAACAACCCGCCCGCCGGTTACAACTACATCAGCCTCCACGCCGCGCAGACCTTCTCGGGCGCGAGCGTCAAGACCGAGTACTAGACCGCCCGGGCGCCGGGGCCGGCGAACCCCCCTCCCGCCGGTCCCGGCCCTGGCCCCTCTCACCTCACTGGAGTGATCCGTGACTCTCCGTAACGTGCTGACCGCGGGGCTGCTGCTCGGCGTGGCGGCCTGCGGCGGCGGCAAGGCCGCCGCGCCCGCGCCGGCGGCGGCCGGGGGCGGGACCCTGACGATCCTGTCCAACCAGGACTTCTCCCACCTGGACCCGGCCCGCAACTGGACGATGCCCCAGATGGACTTCGGCATCCGGCTGCTGTACCGCACCCTCACCACCTTCAAGGCAGGCAGCCACGAGATCGTCCCGGATCTGGCCACCGACCTGGGGACCGCCTCCGAAGGGGGCAAGGTGTGGACCTTCACCCTCAAGGAGGGCGTGAAGTACGAGGACGGCACCCCGGTCGTCTCGAAGGACATCAAGTACAACGTGGAGCGTTCCTTCGCCCCCGAGCTGCCCGGCGGCCCCAACTACGCCCAGCTCTACCTGGCCGACGCCGACGGCTACAAGGGCCCGCTGAAGGGCAGGCACCTGGACTCGATCGAGACCCCGGACGACAGGACCATCGTCTTCCGCCTCAAGCGGCCGGTCGCCGAGTTCTCCTCCACGGTGACGCTGCCGACGTTCGCGCCGGTGCCGGCCGCGAAGGAGACCGTGGCGCAGTACGACAACCGGCCCTTCTCCTCCGGGCCGTACAAGATCGAGCGCTACGACCGCGGCAAGGAGATGGTCCTCGTCCGCAACCCGCACTGGTCGGCGGCCACCGACCCGGTGCGCAAGGCCGCGCCCGACCGCATCGTGGTCAAGCAGGGCCTGCGGCAGGGCGTGATCGACGACCGGCTCATCGAGAGCAGGGGCGAGGACGCCACCTCGATCGCCTACACCGACGTCAGCGCCGCCAGCCTGGCCAAGATCCTGCCCCGGCCCGACGTGAAGTCCCGGCTGGTCAACGCCATGTCGGGGTGCACCGACATGATCGGCTTCAACACCTCCAAGCCGCCCTTCGACGACGTGAAGGCCCGGCAGGCGGTGCACTTCGCCCTGGACAAGCAGGCCCTCCAGACCGCCGCCGGCGGCCCGGCCATGACCTCGATCGCCACCTCGTACCTGCCGCCGGCCCTGTCGGGCGGCACGCCGCAGGACGTGTTCCGCCTGCCCCCGGGCGGCGACGTCGAGAAGGCCAAGGCCCTGCTCGGCGGCCGGACCCTGAACGTCCGGATGACGATCTCGACCGGTGACAAGGCGCTCGGCGAGGCCGTGCAGGCGTCGCTGAAGCGGGCCGGCGTCGAGGTCGTGCTCACCCCCGTCGATCCCTCGGTCTACTACGACACCGTCGGCGACACCGCCAAGACGCCCGACCTGTTCACCTACGGCTGGTGCCCCGACTACCCGTCCGGGGCGACGTTCCTGCCGCTGCTGTTCGACGGGCGCACGATCGTCGAGAAGGGCAACTCGGGCAACGTCTGGCAGTTCAAGGACGAGGCCGTGCAGAAGCGCATCGACGAGATCCAGGCGATGAGCGACCCGAAGGCCGCCGAGGCCGCCTGGATCGACCTCGACCGGCAGGTCATGCAGTCCTCGCCGGCGGTGCCGTACGCGTGGGACCGCAAGCCGATCCTGGTCGGCAAGGGCGTCTCCGGCGCCGTGGGCCATCCCGTCTGGTCCGGGCAGCTCGACTTCGCCGTCCTGGGGGTGAAGCAGCAGTGAGGAACGGCTACCCCGGATTCCGGCGGATCCGGACATGACGGCGACGGTCGTCACGGCGAGCCCGCCCGCCCGGCTGGTCCGCAGGCGCCTGCTGGGCGGCGCCGCCGCCCGGTTCGGGCTGGCCGTGGTGACGGTCCTGGTGCTGGTCGCGCTCGCCGCGCCGCTGCTCACCCAGGTGAACGGCTGGCCGCCGGACGCCTTCGACCCGGCCGCGATCGACCAGGAGCTCGCGGGCGTGCCCAAGGGGATGCTGGGCGGCGTCAGCGGCGAGCACTGGCTCGGCGTCGAGCCCGTCAACGGCCGCGACGTCTTCAGCCGCATCGTGTACGGCGCCCGCGTCTCGCTGCTCGTCTCCACCCTGGCGACCCTGGTGTCGGTGCTGCTCGGCACCGTGTTCGGCCTGCTGGCCGGCTACCTCGGCGGCTGGGCGGACGCGGTGATCAGCCGGACCATGGACCTGCTCATGTCGTTCCCGAGCCTGATCTTCATGATCGCCCTCATCTCGGTCATGCCCGACGGCGACCGCATGGTCCTGCTCGTGTGTGTGATGGGCGGGTTCGGCTGGCCGTACATCGGGCGGATCGTGCGCGGGCAGGCGATCTCCGTCAAGCACCGCGAGTACGTGGACGCCGCCCGGGTCGGCGGCGCGTTGAACGGCGTCATCGTCTTCCGCGAGATCATGCCCAACATCACCGCGCCGATCCTCGTGTACGCGACGCTCGCCGTGCCCGCCAACATCGGCACCGAGGCGGCGCTGTCGTTCCTCGGCGTCGGGGTGCGCCCGCCGACCGCCTCCTGGGGGCAGATGATCCAGGAGGCGATGCTCTGGTACGAGGTGGACCCGATGTACCTGCTCATCCCAGGCACCTGTCTGTTCCTGACCGTGCTCGCCTTCACGCTCCTCGGCGACGCCCTGCGCGACGCCATCGACCCCAAGGGGGCGGCGCAGTGACGTCGTACCTGGTCAGGCGGGCCCTCGCGGTCGCCGGAGTGCTGCTGGTGATCTGCGCGGTGACCTTCGTGATCTTCTACGTGCTGCCGTCGGACCCGGCGGTCCAGGCGTGCGGCAAGACCTGCACGCCCGAGCGGGTAGCCGAGGTGCGCGCGCAGATGGGGCTGGACCGGCCGCTGTGGGAGCAGTTCGGCGGCTACGTCGCGGGCATCTTCGCCGGACGTCCCGGCTGCCACGTGCCCTGCCTCGGGTTCTCCTACCAGAACGCGCTGCCGGTCTGGGACCTGCTGATCGACCGGCTGGGGGCCAGCACGTCCCTGGCGATCGGCGCGGCCCTGCTGTGGCTGGTCGTGGGCGTCACGGTCGGGGTGGTGTCGGCGCTGCGCCGGGGGAGCGCCCTGGACCGGACGCTGATGATCGCCACGCTGACCAGCGCCTCCCTGCCGGTCTACTTCGTGGCGATGGTCCTGCTCCTGCTGGTGGTACGGGTGACGGGGCTGCTGCCGTACCCGGCGTACGTGCCGCTCACCGACGACCCCGCCGCCTGGGCCGGCAACCTGATCCTGCCCTGGGTCACGCTGGCCGCCCTGTACGCCGCCATGTACGCCAGGCTCACCCGCGCGCAGATGATCGAGACGATGGCCGAGCCGTACATCAGGACGGCCCGCGCCAAGGGCCTGCACGAGCGGACCGTCGTCGCCAAGCACGGCATGCGCGCGGCCATGACCCCGGTCGTCACTGTCTTCGGCATGGACCTGGGCGGCCTGCTCGCCGGCGCGATGATCACCGAGACCGTGTACGGCCTGCCCGGCGTGGGACGGCTGGCCTACGACGGCATCGTCAAGTCCGACCAGCCCGTGATCCTCGGCACGACGCTGCTCGCGGCCTTCTTCATCGTGCTGGCCAACCTGCTCGTGGACCTGGTCTACGCGGTCATCGACCCCAGGGTGAGGTACTCGTGATCCTTTCCGTGCGCGACCTGTCCGTGAGCTTCGGCGACGTCCGGATCGTGGACGGCGTGTCGTTCGGCGTGGCGCGGGGGCGCACCCTGGGCGTCGTCGGCGAGTCCGGGTCGGGCAAGTCGGTGACCGCGCTGTCCGTGCTCGGGCTGCACCGCCGGGCGACCGTCGCCGGGTCGATCGAGCTCGACGGGGAGGAGCTCGTCGGCGCCCCGGCCGAACGGCTGCGCCGGCTGCGCGGCAGCGCGGTTTCGATGATCTTCCAGGATCCGCTGTCGTCGCTGCATCCGTTCTTCACCGTGGGGGAGCAGATCGCCGAGGCGTACCGGCTGCACCGCCGTACCGGCAGGCGGGTGGCTCGTGAGCGGGCGGTCGAGATGCTGGCCGAGGTGGGCATCCCGGAGCCGCGGCGGCGCGCCGGGGAGCATCCGCACCGCTTCTCGGGCGGCATGCGGCAGCGGGTGATGATCGCGATGGCGCTGGCCTGCGAGCCGGGCGTGCTGATCGCCGACGAGCCGACGACGGCGCTGGACGTGACCGTCCAGGCGCAGATCCTCGACCTGATCGCGCGCATCCAGCGCGACCGGGGGCTCGCGGTCGTCCTGATCACCCATGACCTGGGCGTGGTGGCGCGCATGGCAGACGACGTCCTGGTCATGTACGGCGGCCGGACCGTGGAGCACGCGCCGGCCAGGGAGATCTTCAAACGGCCGCTGCACCCGTACACGCGGGCCCTGCTGGACTCGGTGCCCGGCGCGGACCCGGGCCGTGCCCGCCTGCGGGCCATCGCGGGAGCGCCGCCCTCGCTGCTCGCGCCGCCATCCGGCTGCCGGTTCCACCCGCGCTGCCCGGCCGCCCTCGACGTCTGCGCGACCACGCGACCGCCGCTCGCGGGCGAGCCCCACCGGGTCGCGTGCCATCTGGAAGGAGCCGACCACTGATGCTCTCCGTACGCGACCTGCGGATGACCTTCCCCGTACGCCGCGGGCAACGGGTCCGGGCGGTGGACGGCGTGAGCTTCGACGTGCCCGAGGGCCAGGCGCTCGGGCTGGTGGGCGAGTCGGGCTGCGGCAAGTCCACGACCGGGCGCATGATCGTCCGGCTGCTGGAGCCCACCGGCGGGACCGTCACCTTCGACGGCCAGGACATCACCCACCTGGGCCCCCGGGCCCTGCTGCCGATGCGCGGACTGCTCCAGATGATCTTCCAGGACCCGTACGCGTCGCTCAACCCGCGCCACACCGTCCGGCAGATCGTCGCCGGACCGCGCCGGACCGTGGACCGGGACGGCGTCGTCGAGCTGCTCAGGCTCGTCGGCCTGGACGCCGAGCACGCCGACCGCTACCCCCACGAGTTCTCCGGCGGCCAGGCGCAGCGGATCGGCATCGCCCGCGCGCTCGCCTCCCGTCCCCGCCTGGTCGTCTGCGACGAGCCGGTCTCGGCGCTGGACGTGTCCATCCAGGCCCAGATCGTCAACCTGCTCGCCGACCTGCGGGCCGACCTCGGGCTCGGCTACCTGTTCATCGCGCACGACCTGTCGGTGGTGCGGCACATGTGCGAGACGGTCGCCGTCATGTACCTGGGCCGGATCGTGGAGACCGGCTCCTCGGCCACCGTCTACGCCGATCCCGCCCATCCGTACACGCGCACGCTGCTGTCGGCCGTGCCGGTGCCCGATCCGGAGGTGGAGGCGACGCGGGAGCGCATCGTCCTGCACGGCGACCCGCCCAGCCCGCTCGCGCCGCCGCCCGGCTGCGCCTTCCATCCGCGCTGCCCGAAGGCCCGGTCGCTGTGCCGGACGGAGCCGCCCGTGCTCACGACGGTACGGGGACGACAGGTGAGCTGCCACTTCCCGGAGGAGTGACCGGGCCTGCCTCCGGGAGGCCGGTTCCCTGAGCGGACCGGCTTCCCGGGGGCTCGGTCGGGTCGGTGTCACCAGTACCTTTCCTCTCACATCCCCCTTGTCGTGCGAAACGCGCATCCCAGTTCGTGAACCGCCGGAGCGGAGGGATGCGACAGAGAGGCATGACACCGATGAACGGGCTCCCGTGAGCGAGCACGAGACGTGGCAGGACGCCCGGCTGTTGGAGGCCGTGGCCGACGGCGACCGGCGTGCGCTGGAAGTCCTCTATGCCCGGCACGCGCCCTGGCTCCTCCTCCGGCTCACCCGCCGCTGCGCCGACCCCGCCCTGGTGGACGAGGCGGTCCAGGACACCTTCGTCGCGGTCTGGCGTACCGCGCGCAGTTGGAAGGGGCAGGGCGAGGTCGCGGCCTGGATCTGGGGGATCGGCGTGCGCCGCCTGCTCGACCACCTACGCCGCCGCCCCGCGGCGGTGCTGCCCGCCCACGAGCAGGTCATGGTCTCCGCCGAGGAGCAGGTGCTGCTCGGCATCGAGTACGGCGAGCTCGGCCGGGCGCTCGACCGGCTCTCCCCGGAGCTGCGCGCCGTGGTCCAGGCGACCGTCCTGGACGGCCTGACCACCCGCGAGGCCGGACGGCTGCTCGGCATCCCCGTGGGGACGGTCAAGACCCGGATGATGCGCGCCCGCGCGCTGCTGAGGGAGGAACTGGCGTGAGCACCTGGCACATGGACGACGGCATGGCCGCGGCGTACGCGGCGGGCGAACTGCCCGCGACGCCGGCCGCCTCCGTCGAGGCCCACCTGCTGGCCTGCGAGCAGTGCCGCCTCCTGCTGGCCCCGCGGGTGCCGCGGGCCCGCCTGGACCGGGTCTGGGACGACATCGCCGACACCGTGGACGCCCCCGCGCCCCGCCCGGTCGAACGGCTGGTGCGGGCCGCCGGGGTGCGCGAGCACACGGCCCGGCTGCTCGGGGCCACGGTCTCGCTGCGGCTGCCGTGGCTGGCCGCCAGCGCCGTGGCGCTGTTCTTCGCCGCGCTGGCCTCAGGGGAGACGAACCGGTGGGGGCTGCTGACGTTCCTCACGCTGGCGCCGGTCGTGCCGGTGGCCGGGGTCGCCGTGGCCTTCGGGCGGGACGGGGATCCGGCCTACGAGATCGGGCTGGCCGCGCCGTACTCGACGTTCCGGCTGATGCTGATGCGGGCCGCCGCCGTGGTGGCGTCCTCGTCGGCGCTGGCGCTGGCGGCCGGGCTGACCCTGCCGGGCGGCGGCTGGGCGACCGCCGCGTGGCTGCTGCCCTCGCTCGCCCTCACCTCGCTGACCCTGGCGCTGTCCAGCCGGTACGACCCGCGCCGCTGCGCGATCGCGGTGACCGTCCCCTGGGTGGCCGCGGTCCTCGGCACGAACGTACGCGAGCCGGATCTGGCCATGTTCGGGGCCGCCGGGCAGGCCGGCTACCTGGCCGTCACCGTCGTGTCCGTCGTCCTGCTCGTCGTCCGGCGCAGGGAGTTCTCATGATCGAGGCAGTCGGCCTGGTGAAGACCTACGGCCGCGTCCGGGCCCTGGACGGGCTCACCCTCACCGCCGGCAAGGGCGTCACCGGCCTGCTCGGCCCGAACGGCGCGGGCAAGAGCACCCTGGTACGGGTCCTCGCGACCGTCCTCGCGCCGGACGAGGGCGAGCTGCGGCTGCTCGGCCGCGACCCGGCCGCCGGACGGCTGGAGATCCGGCGGCGGCTCGGCTACCTGCCGCAGGACCTGGGCTTCCAACGCGGTGTCACCGTCTTCGAGTTCGTCGACTACGTGGCGATCCTGAAGGAGATGACACACCGCCGGTCCAGGCACGACGAGGTGCGCCGGGTGATCGAGGAGGTCGGGCTCACGTCCGTCGGCGGCAGGCGGGTCCGTACGTTGTCGGGCGGCATGCGGCGGCGTCTCGGCATCGCCCAGGCCCTGCTGGGGGAGCCCGAGCTGATCCTCCTGGACGAGCCCGCCGCCGGGCTGGACCCGGAGCAGCGGCTGCTGTTCGGCGAGCTGGTCGCGCGCCTCGGCCAGGACCGTACGGTCGTGCTGTCCACCCATCAGACCGACGACGTCGCCGCCCTCTGCGACCGGGTGGCCGTGCTCAAGGCGGGCCGGTGCGTGTTCGCGGGGGCTCCTCGGGAGCTCCGGGCGCTGGCCGAGGGGCAGGTCTGGGTGTCGGCGGAGAAGGCGGCAGGGACGTCGCGGCGGACCGGCGACGGCCTGTACCGCGGCCTCGGCCCCGCCCCCAGTAACGCCCGCCCCGCCGACCCGACCCTGGAGGACGGCTACCTGCTGCTCCTCACCACAACCACCAACACCACGGACATCACGGAGGCTTCGGCATGACCCGCGACCCCGACGCCTCCCCTCCGGACACCCCCCGCAAGTCGGCCACCCCCCGCACGCCTCGCACGCCGGACGCACCGGACTCGCTGGAGAACGGCGGCGAGCCCGTCCATCCGCTGCCCGCGCACCTGCTGCCCGCGCTCGCGCTGGCCGAGACGCGGCGGCTGATGCTGCACCCGCTCGCGATCGCGGGCCTGGCCCTGTACCTGCTCGGCCTCGCCACCACGGAATGGGCGCCCCGGCCCGCCTACAGCGCGCTCACCAACGGTTTCGTCGTCCTGTGGGGCTTGCCGATCTTCTTCGCCGCGACGCTCACGGCCTCGGCCACCAGACGCGCGGGCACGGACGAACTGCTGGCCGTCACCCCCGTCGGCCGGAACCTGCGCACGGCGGCCTGCTGCCTGGCCGGGCTGGGGCCGTTCCTGCTGGCCTGCGCGATCCAGGCCGTCATGGTGACCGTCTACGTGGTCGCCGACGTCGAGGTGGAGCGTTTCCCGAGCGTCCACGAGATCGCGGCGGGGCCGTTGTGCATGCTAGGCGCCTGTTTCCTGGGGGTGGCGGTGGCCCGGTGGCTGCCGTGGCCCGGGGTGTCCGTCCTGGTGATGCTCGCGTTGATCGTCGTCAACCAGCGGGTGGAGCCGCACCACTCGACGCTGTCCATGCTGGGCCTGTACGTCGAGTTCGCGCGGTGGGGGCCGCCGCCGTACCTGGAGGGCGTGGGTTTCCTGCCGGGCTCGCCCGCCTGGCACGCCCTCTACCTGCTGGCGTTGAGCCTGGGGGCCGGGGCGCTGGCGATGACCCGCGACTCGGACCGGCGTGGGCTCTGGGTCGGCATCGGCGCCGCCCTGGTCGTGACCGCGTCGGTGGCCGCGATCCGGCAACTGCCATGACCGCCACGACCGCCACGACCGCCACGACCGCCACGACCGCCATGACCCCGCCCGCCGCGCGGCGCCTGCTCGACCGGCTGCCCGGCGTGCGGGGCCGGGCTCGTGCGCTGCTCGTCCGGCGGCTCCAGCGGGCCATCTCCGCCAACGGCCCGCAGGCCGCGCTGGCCGCCGTGATCGAGCTGGTACGGGAAGGACTGCCGGCCACCGCGGTCGCCGTGGAACTGCCGGGCACCCGGATCACGTCGGGCGATCCCGGGCCGGTCGTCCACGATCTGACCGGTGTCCGGATCACGTCGGGCGATCCCGGGCCGGTCGCTCATGACGTGCCGCTGGTGTGGCACGGACGGGCGGTGGGCCGCCTGCTGATCACCCCGTTCGCCGATCCGCGGGCGGTCGCCGCGGTCACCCCGTACGTCGCCGACGCCGCCCACACCGCGGCCGTCGTCGCGGACCTGCGCCGGACCAGGGAACGCGTGCTCGCCATTCGCGATGAGGAGCGCCGCCGCCTCCACCACGACCTGCACGAAGGGCTCGGCAGGGCCCTGCGCGACCTGGCAGGGACGGTCGACGCGGCCGCCACCGGCCACCGCACCGACCCCGCCGCGGCCGACCGGCTCCTGCTCGACCTGAGCGCCGCCATGAACACGATCAGCCAGGAGATCAGAGCCCTCCTCCAGAACCCGAGCCTCCTCCAGGAAGCTCTCCAGGACCCGCACCCCCGGGTGCCGTCGCCGCGACGTGACAGGGCGCGGGCTCATTCCGGGGCGACCGGCGTGACGTAGACCTCGCGGATCTCCGGACGCCGCCGCAGCCGCTCCTCCACTGCCGACATCGCCCGCTCGGCCCCGGGAAGGTCCGTGGCCGAGGTGAGGGTCACCCGGGCGGCCACCATGACCTGGTGAGGGCCCACGATCACCGCGATCACCCTGCGCACCCCGGCGACCCCGGGCACCTCGGCGATCGCGCGGCGGATGCGGGCCAGGTCGGCGGCGTCCACGCTGGGCGCGGCGACGAGGTTCTGGTTGAGCCGCAGCAGCAGACCCGAGACGGCGACCAGCAGGATCCCGATCAGCACGCTGCCCAGCGAGTCGTAGACCTCGTTCCCGGTCGCCTGGTGCAGCCCGAGCCCGGCCAGCGCGATCGGGCCGCTGACCACGGCCGCCGCGTTGGCCAGCGTGACGGTCTTGGCCGCCGGGTCGCTCCCGGCCAGCAGCTCCGACCACAACGACCGGCCGGTCACCGCGGCCCGCGCGCCGAGGGCCCGTACCGAGACGGCCAGCGCCCACCCGTCGCTGACCGTGATCAGGGTGATCACCAGGTAGCCCAGCGCGTACGTACCGCCCGAGGCCGACGGCTCGCCCAGGCCCTCCACGATCGACGCGACGCCCCCGCCCACGAACAGCCCCACGGCGGCGAACAACGACCAGAAGAAGATCTCCTGCCCGTAGCCCAGCGGGTGGCGCTCGTCGGCCGGACGCGCCACCCGCGCCAGCCCGATCAGCAGGAACGCCTCCACCCCGAGGTCGGCCACGCTGAACATGGCCTCGGCGTACAGGATGGCCGAGCCGGTGGCCGCCGCCAGCACCCCGAGGACGACGGCCTGCGTCGCCACGACCACCATGGTGACGATCACGCTGGTCCGGCTGCTCGGCTGCGCGCTCATGCCGGAACGGCCTCCCGGCAGGCGATCATCGTTTGGGGGTCACCCGTACGACGGCGCGGCCGCGGTCGAAGGAGAGGAAGCGCAGGACGACGTCGTTCAGGGTGAGCGTGGTGACGCCCCGGATGTAGCCCGTGCAGCCGCCGCCCTCGTCGAACTTGCAGGTGGACGAGCCGCCCTGCTCGCCCTGGGAGCTCATGTCCCCGGCCCCGGTGAAGTCCGCCTCCCAGGTGACCTTGTCGCCCTCGACGCTCCCGACGGCGAAGCGGGAGATCCCGTGACGCTGCCCGAACTTCAGGACGTCCCCCGCCCTGAGGGTGACCTCGCACCGGGCGTCCCCGCACCCGCCGAACTCCCGCCCGCCCGCGCCGCCGGCGGCGTCGGGCGGCGACGTGGACGAGCCGGACGTGGATTCGGACGCGGGTTCGGACGCGGATTCGGAAGTGGGCGCCGACGTGCGCCCGGCCGTCCCGACAGGACCGGCGCACCCGGTCAACGCGCAAGCGAGCAGGAGTACAAGCCACTTGACCATGGCAAACACCCTAGGCTCCAGGACGGATCTCACCCCGGAGTTCCTCCTCACCCGGCGTGCCGCACCCCGCCGCGAACACCATCCTCAGCGTGTCACGCGCAAGGCCCACTCGACCGAGTCCGGGGCCTGGACCCGTACCGTCAGGGTCTTCCTGCGGCCCAGATCGAGGCGGTTCATGATGGGGCTGATCATGTCGTCGAGGCAGGTGAAGGGCATGTCGATGCCCGGCTCCAGGATGATCTCCGCCTTGCCCTCCCCCCGGCAGCGGAACAGGACCCACAGCTCGTCCTTGCCGGGGGGCACGTCGCCCACGACCATGGACCCCTTCCTCGGGCCCGCCTTGAGGACGGTGATGGTGCCGGCCTCCATGCCCGGCAGGCGCAGGGACGCGGGTTCGGGCGGCGGCGTGCTCGCCGGGGTCTCGGTGGGAGGGACCGCCGCTGTCTTGCTGGGAGGGGCCGACGGGGTGGCGTCCCGCCGCTCAGCCGCCGGATCGGTCGGAGGCGCAGCCGTGCAGGCCGTCGCCAGGGCGAGAAGGCAGCAGGGAATGGCGAGAGACGCCACCTGTCGGATCATCATGTCGAGATCACCTTTGTTTGAGGTACCAGCCGACGCGCCATGGAGTCCAGGCGGTTACGTTTTTCGGCTTTTGGCCGCATACGTGATAAACGCCGTTGGTCTTCTTGCGCCAGACGCCGTACGTGGCGGTGGTGGTTTTGCGGGCGGGAGTCGGGATCGAGATGGTGTTGCCCAATGAAGCCGTGAGACTGGCGGACAGATTCACGCCCGTGGCCACTTCGGCCCCGGCGATGAGCCTGTCCACCTTCAGGCTGCCGGAGACGTTCCAGGAGACCGAGACCGTGCCGGAGACGGTGGCGGTGAAGGTGGACGTCGCGGCGTGCGAGGTGCTGTTGTGGTTCGACTGCGTCGGGCCGATCGCCTTGTGGCTGTTGCTGTAGGTGGAGACCCGATAACTGACCTCCCCAGGCGGGCAGGCCATCGCCAGGGAAGGAGCGGAGGACTTGGCGCGGAAGATCTCCGTGTCGTCGTCGAAGCCGACGACCACGTTCGGATTGCCGGGAACGGGCCGGGGCTCGTCGGCGAAGGCCGGCGTCGCGCCCAGAATCGCGAGCGGTGCGATCAGCGCGGTTGTCGAGAGCGTGCGTTTCAGCGACATCGTGGGTAGGCTCCCTCTGCATCGAATGGTGCTCCACGGACGGGGATCGTTGGTCGCGGCACCCGTCCGTGCAGCTTTTTGAATGTCTCCCCGGCTCTCCGCCGGGTATTGAGCGTCAGTTATTCACGCCGCTGAACGGCGAGCAACTCCTTGTCCGGCCCCGGCCCGTGTGCTAGCGGAACACGAATGGCTACATTCGGCCTACATTTGCCAGTTCTTCGGCTCGATTGACAGGGGTTTGCAACTTTATCAATAGTCCCGTCGGCGGCATTGTGGTCGCACGTTTATCGGCCGTCCATAACAAACGTGCACACTGTCGCCGGAATTATTGAGCAACGTCCGGTTTCGGGCTGATGGCGGACGACCGTTCGGCGCCTCCATGGAACGGCCCTGGAACGGGGTGGAACGCCCTCCATGACGTGAGCCACTCGTCGAAACACTCGATCCCCGCCGGACACGTCACCGGGCGCCGCCGTTCTCCGGTGTCGTCGCTGGCGCTGCTCGTCACCGGCCAGGGCTTGTCCGGTTTCGGCGACCAGTTCTACGTCGTCGCCCTCCCGGGGATCGTGCTGCTGCGGCACGGCACCGCGGCCCTGGGGACGGTGCTGACGGTCTACGGCCTCTTCCGGCTGCTCGGTCTCGTGCTCGGCGGCCCGCTCGCGGACCGCTGGACGCCCAGGCCGATCATGCTGGCGGCCGACGTCGTGCGGGCCCCGGCCGCCGGTCTGCTGTGCGCCCTGGCCTGGAACGGCGAGGACCGCCTGTGGGCGCTGGCGGCGGGCACGGCGGTGCTCGGCCTGGCCGGAGGCGTCTTCCTGCCGGCGAACTTCGCCGTCATCCCCGACATCGTCGAGGAGCGGCACGTCCAGAGCGCCAACAGCCGCAACTACGCGACCGCGCAGGCCGTCGCGCTGACCGGGCCGGTGGTCGCGGGCGTGTTCGTCGCCCGGCTGGGCCCGGGGCCGGCGCTCGCCGTGGACGCGGCCTCGTTCGCGGTGTCGGTCGCGACCCTCTGGTTCGTCCGGCCGCGCCCCGGACGGGTGCGTCCTGAGCAGGGCGGCGGCGGGGCCGGCATGTGGGCCGTCGTGCGCGGGTTCCCGCTGTTCAGGGTGATCCTGACGCTGGCCGCCGCCGGAAATCTCGGCTTCGCCGGGATTCTGGAGGTCGGGCTGCCCGCGCTGCTGCACGAGACCGCGCCGGCGACGTTCTCCACCGTGTACGGGATCGTGCTGGGCGCCTTCGGGCTCGGCGCGCTCGCGGGCAGCGTCGTGGCGGGCCTGCTGCGCGCCCCGCGCAACCCGGTGCGGGCGGCGGTGCTGCTGATGCTCCCGCAGGCCGCGCTGCTCGGCGCGGTCGGCCTGATCGAGGGCCAGGTCTGGCCCGCGGCGCTCTTCCTCGGGGCGGGCGCGGCGAACGCGGCGGGCAACGTGCTGCTGATCACCGTCGTGCACACCACGCTGCCCGCGGCGGTGCGCGGGCGGGTGTCCGGGGCACTGCTGGTGGCCTCGTTCGGGATCTTCCCCGTGGGCGCGCTGCTCGCGGGACTCATGGCTTCCGCGGCCGGTCCGAGGACGGTGTTCGTCCTCGGCGCCGTACTGGTGGCCGCGGCAGGTGTGGCCGGCCTCGTCTCCGGGCCGGTCCGGAACTTCGCGAAGGGAGGTGAATCGCATGACTTACGAGATGAGCGACCTGGGCACTGACGCGCCGGTCGAGGTGAGCTGGATCGTTTTCTGAGCCCGACGGTAGACCCGCACACAGCGGCAGACAGTTTCAGGGCATCCGGGGAGAACGGCCGCTCCCCGGATGCCCGCTCGGCCATTTCCGAAGCGACCGCGAAAAGAAAGGACGACGATGACCCCCTCCCTGGACAGCCACATCCGCGTCAAACCCATCTATCCCGTGTACCGGCTGGACGACCGGCGTTTCCGCATCGGCGCCCAGGCCGGCGTCACGGTGGACTTCACCGACCCGTACGGGCAGCTCTGGACCCTCGTCGAGGCGCTGGACGGCGCGCGGCCGCTCGGCGAGGTCGCAGCGGCGGTCGGCCGGGCGCACCCGGGCATCGGCGTCGAGGACGTGCTCACCGCCGTCCGCGACCTGGACGGGCGCGGCTTCCTTGAGGAAGCGCGGCCCACGCCCTACGAGGACGGCCGCTACGAGGGCAACGTCAACTACTTCAGCCACTACGCCGGCCTGTCCGCCGCGCGCGAGCAGCCGCAGGACCGGCTGCGGTCCGCCCACTGCGTGCTGCTCGGGCTGGGCGGCGGCGGCTCCTACATCCTGCCCATGCTGCTCGCGGCCGGGTTCGGCAGGATCACGGCCGTCGACTACGACCGGGTCGAGCTGGGCAACCTGAACCGGCAGTCCCTCTACCGCGAGAGCGACATCGGCGCGTACAAGACCGCGGTGGCCGCCCGGCTGGCCAAGGAGGTGAACCCCGACGTCGAGTTCACCGCCGTGCAGCGCCGGATCGAGTCGGCCGCGGACGTCGCCCCGCTCGTCCGGGGCGCCGACGTGGCGATCTGCGCGATCGACGAGCCGCCGTTCGTCGCGCAGCGGCGGGTGAACGCGGCCTGCGTGAAGGAGGGGGTGCCCTACGTCTGCGGCGGCTCGTTCGTCACCCGCGGCCGGTTGTTCTCGGTGCGCCCGCGTGAGACGGGTTGCATGGACTGCCTGCACCTGTACTACACGCGCGCCGACCCGAGCTACCTGTCCCAGCTCGCCGGGGCGCTGCGGGTCGAGCACGGCCGGGTCACCATCGCCTTCGCCCCGCACATCGCGCTGGTCGCGTCGCTGATCACCGGCGAGGCGATCCGGCTGGTGACCGGCCACGCCGAGCCGATCGCCCTGGGCCGTCAGCTCGACGTGCACTTCGAGACCGGCGAGCTGGAGGTCATGTCCCAGTGGCCGCGCGACCCGGACGGCTGCCCGGTCTGCGGCGACGGCGCCGACGCGGCCTCGTTCGCGGTGTGGGCGGAGGCGGAGAACGACTCCCCTATGCTTCGCTAGATGGACGTCATCCATCCCCCCAAGCTCAAGGCGGGCGACGTGGTCCGCGTGGTCGCGCCGGCCTGCTCGCGCGCGATGGTCATGGAGCACGACCACACCGCGCTCATCGACGCCCGCTTCGCCGAGCTCGGCCTGACGCTCACCTACGGCCGCCACGTCGACGAGCGGGACGCCTTCAACTCCAGCAGCGTCGCCTCCCGCGTCGCCGACCTGCACGACGCCTTCGCCGACCCGTCGGTGGCGGCGATCCTGACGGTCATCGGCGGCTACAACAGCAACGAGCTCCTGCCGCACCTCGACTGGGAGCTGATCCGGGCCAACCCCAAGATCGTGTGCGGCTACTCCGACATCACCGCCCTGCAGAACGCCTTCCTCGCCCGCACCGGGCTGGTCACGTACTCGGGGCCCCACTGGTCGACGTTCGGGATGCGGGACCACTTCGAGCAGACCCTGGAGTGGTTCACCGCGGTCCTGTTCGGTGACGCGCCGGTCGAGCTCTCGGCGGCGGCGTACTGGACCGACGACCTGTGGTTCCTCGACCAGGACAAGCGCGAGCCGATCCCCGGCGAAGGCTGGTGGCCGCTGCGGCCCGGCGCCGCCGAGGGGCGCGTCGTGGGCGGCAACCTCTGCACCCTGAACCTGCTTCAGGGCACGCCGTACATGCCGTCACTGGAGGACGCGCTGCTCGTCGTGGAGGACGACCTGGAGTCGCACCCGGCCACCTTCGCCCGCGACCTCACCTCGCTGCTCCAGCAGCCGGGCGCCGAGACCGTCCGCGGCCTGGTGATCGGACGGTTCCAGCAGGCCAGCCGCATGACCCGCGCCCTGCTGGAGCAGATCGTCGAGACGCAGCCGGGGTTGCGGGACGTCCCCGTCCTGGCCAACGTCGAGGTCGGCCACACCAACCCGCTGGCCACCTTCCCGATCGGCGGCCGGGCCCGCCTGACCGTCACCCCCGAACCGTCGCTGACCCTCCTGCGCCACTGACCACCGGCCCTCACGACGCGGCGGCGGCCTCCCGGCGCGGAGCCGTGGCCTCGGCCAGGGCCTTCTGCTCGGCCTCGACCAGGGTGCGGCAGCGCGCCACCTCCGCCTCGACCCGGGCCCCGTCCCAGCCGAGCAGCCCGGCCATCAGCCGCGCCACCACGGGGGCCGCGTCGAGCGCGGCGGGGATCGCCTCGATCAGCATCCGGGTCCGCCGCGACAACACGTCCTCGGCGTGCAGCGCGCCCTCGTGCGTGACGGCGTACACGGCCTCGGCCTTGATCCACGGGCATCCCTCCACCAGCGGCTCGCCGAGCGTGCGGTCGCCGTCGACCAGGGAGAGCACCTCCGGCGCCAGCGTGCCGTAGCGCTGGACGAGGTGCTCCACGACGTCGGCGTCCACGTCGTGGTCCTCGGCCAGGCGCCGTACGGACACGCGCACGGCGGGCAGCCCGTCCGCGCCGATCAGCGGCAGCCGGTCGGTCACCGAGTCCGGCACGTCGAAGCCCTCCAGCGCCGCGTCGACCACGTCCTTGGCCATGACCCGGTAGGTGGTGAACTTGCCCCCGGCGATCGTGGCCAGGCCGGGCATCGGCACGTCCACCACGTGCTCGCGGGACAGCTTGGTGGTCGCCGAGCTCTCGTCGGCCGCCACCAGCGGGCGCAGGCCCACGTAGACGCCCACTACGTCGTCGCGGGTCAGCGGCCGGGCCAGCACGGCGTTGGCGTGGTCGAGGATGTAGTCGATGTCCTCGCCGGTGGCCGACGGCTCCTCCCGGTCGCCGTCGTACTCGGTGTCGGTGGTGCCGACGATCCACCGCCGCCGCGTCCAAGGGATGATGAACAGCACGCTCTTCTCGGTAGGGATGATCATGCCGGTGGACGCGTCGATGGCCTCGCCGGGCACCATGACGTGCACGCCCTTCGACATCCTGACCTTGAAGCCGGCCGGGGCCGAGCCGGGCAGCCCGTTGATCGGGTCGGTCCACACGCCCGCGCACACCACCACGGCGTCGGCCCTGACGTCGAGGTCGCGGCCGGTCTCCTCGTCACGTACGCGGGCCCCGACGATCCGCTCGTTGCCCTGGTCGCGCAGCATCTCGACGACCCGCGTCCGGGTGGCGACCACGGCGCCGTGCGCGGCGGCCGTCCTGGCCAGGGCGAGCGTGAAGCGGGCGTCGTCCACCTGCGCGTCGAAGTAGATCATGCTGCCGGACACGGCGTCGGCGCGGAGGCCGGGGGCCATCCGGCGGGACTCCTTGACCGACAGGTACCGGTGCCGGGGCATCGGCCGGCGCATGCCCTCCAGCGTGTCGTACAGGGTGAGCCCGGCCCCCACGTACGGCCGCTCGATGAGCCCGTGCTGCAGCGGGTACAGGAACGTGACCGGCTTGACCAGGTGCGGGGCCAGCCGCGAGACCAGCAGGTCGCGCTCCTTCAACGCCTCGCGGACCAGCTTGAAGTCGAACTGCTCCAGGTAGCGCAGCCCGCCGTGGATGAGCTTGCTGGACCGGCTCGACGTGCCGGAGGCCAGGTCGCGGCTCTCCACGAGCGCGACGCGCAGCCCGCGGGAGGCGGCGTCCAGCGCGGCGCCCGCGCCGGTCACGCCGCCGCCGACCACGAGCACGTCGAAGGACTGCTCGGCCAGCCGGTCGATGGCGGCCTGACGGTTTCTGGCGTCCATCGCCCCGGTCATGTTCATTGATCCCCCGAACCACGTTTTGTGCTCAACTGCTCACAATCCGTATACGTTTCCCTGATCGGGGAATGGCACACAACGCCGACACCACGGAAGCGGGGGCAGCGGTGGTCGAACGTGTCAAGCGGCGGGAACTGGCCGGTGAGCTCATCGCCGAGTTCGCCGGCACGATGGTGCTCATCCTGTTCGGGGTGGGCGTCGTCGCCCAGGTGGTCGCGGCGGGCATCGGCGACCACGACAGCATCGCCTGGGCGTGGGGCATCGGCGTCGCGCTCGGCGTCTACGTCGCGGGCCGGATCACCGGCGCCCATCTCAACCCGGCCGTCACGCTGGCGTTCGCGGCCTTCCGGGGGTTCCCCTGGGCCAAGGTGCTGCCGTACTCGCTGGCGCAGACCGTGGGGGCGTTCGTCGGGGCGCTGCTGGTGCGGTGGAACTACACGGAGGTGCTGACCAAGGTGGACCCCGGGCACACGCTGAAGACCCAGATCGTCTTCTCCACCCTGCCCGGCAACGGCGAGCTGCCGGTGGGCATGTGGGGCGGGTTCCGCGACCAGATCATCGGCACCGCCATCCTGATGTTCGTCCTGTACGCCCTGTCCGACTCGCACAACCTCGCGCCCAGCGCCAACCTCAGCCCCGTCGTCATCGGCCTGCTCATCGTCGGCATCGGCATGGCGTGGGGCGCCGACGCCGGCTACGCGATCAACCCCGCGCGCGACTTCGGGCCGCGCCTGGCCAGCTTCCTCACCGGCTACTCGGGCGCCTGGCGCGACCAGTACGGCGACCTGTACTTCTGGGTGCCCATCGTCGGCCCCCTGCTCGGCGGCGTGGCCGGCGCCGGGCTCTACCAGCTGATGATCGCCCGGTTCCTCCCCGAGCCCGAGCCCGACCTTGAGGACGCGGGCCGCGTCTGACCCGACCGGAGGAGAACGACCATGCCCGATTTCGTGGGGGCCGTCGACCAGGGCACCACCAGCACCAGATTCATGATCTTCAATCACGGTGGCCTGGAGGTGTGCAAGTTCCAGCTCGAACACGAGCAGATCCTGCCCAGGGCCGGCTGGGTGGAGCACAACCCGATCGAGATCTCGACCAGGACCTCCGCGGTGATCGAGACCGCCCTCCAGCGCACCGGGCTGCACGACACCGACCTGGCCGCCGTGGGCATCACCAACCAGCGCGAGACCACGGTCGTGTGGAACCCGCGCACCGGCCGCCCGTACTGCAACGCCATCGTGTGGCAGGACACCAGGAGCGCCAGGATCGCCGCGCAGCTCGAACAGGACGGCCGTGGCGAGGTCATCCGCAGGAAGACGGGCCTGCGGCCGGACGCGTACTTCTCCGGCGGCAAGATCCAGTGGATCCTGGAGAACGTCGAGGGCGTGCGCCAGGCGGCCGGGCGGGGAGAGGCGGTCTTCGGCAACACCGACACCTGGACCCTGTGGAACCTCACCGGCGGCGTCCGCGGCGGCGTGCACGTCACCGACGTGACCAACGCCAGCCGCACCATGCTCATGGACCTGGAGACGCTGGAGTGGGACGACGAGCTGCTGTCCTTCTTCGGCATCCCGCACGAGATGCTGCCGGAGATCCGCCCGTCGTCCGAGCCCGCGTCCTACGGCGTGACCAGCGCGTACGGCCCGTTCGCCGGCGAGGTGCCGATCACCGGGATCCTCGGCGACCAGCAGGCGGCCACCGTCGGCCAGGTCTGCTTCTCGCCCGGCGAGGCCAAGAACACCTACGGCACCGGCAACTTCATGCTCCTCAACACCGGCACCGACCTCGTACGCTCCGAGCGCGGCCTGCTCACCACCGTCGCCTACAAGTTCGCCGGCCAGCCCGCCGTGTTCGCGCTGGAGGGCTCGATCGCCGTGACGGGGTCGGCCGTGCAGTGGCTGCGCGACCAGTTGCACATCATCCGTACCTCGGCGCAGAGCGAGGACCTGGCCCGGCAGGTGACCGACAACGGCGGCATCTACTTCGTCCCGGCGTTCTCGGGGTTGTTCGCGCCGTACTGGCGGCCCGACGCGCGCGGCGCGATCGTCGGCCTGTCCCGGTACAACAGGGACGCCCACCTCGCGCGGGCCACCCTGGAGGCCATCTGCTACCAGAGCAGGGACGTCGTGGAGGCCATGCAGCAGGACTCCGGCGTGGTGCTGGACGTGCTGAAGGTCGACGGCGGGGTCACCGCGAACAACCTGTGCATGCAGCTCCAGTCCGACATCCTGGGCGTGCCGGTCAGCCGTCCCGTGGTGGCCGAGACCACCGCGCTGGGCGCCGCGTACGCCGCCGGGCTGGCCGTCGGCTACTGGAAGGACACCGACGAACTGCGCGCCAACTGGGCCGAGGACCGGCGCTGGAACCCGGAGTGGAGCGACGAGCAGCGCGAGAAGGGGTACGAGGGCTGGAAACGCGCGGTGAGCCGCACCCTCGACTGGGAGTCCTGACCGCCCGCGGGACGCCCTTACCGTGCGCTTACCGCCGCGGTCCCCACAATGAGATCTCCGGCAGAAGGAGATCGCGTGCGATTACCGTTCCACGGAAAACCGCTCGGAGAGCTGTTCGGCAGGCTGAGCATCCGCGCCCGCCTCACGCTCACGTACGGGTCCATGCTGTTCGTCGGCGGCACGCTCCTCCTGACCGTCACCTACCTGCTGTTGCGCTCGGTGCTGGACAACGTGGAGTTCTCGCTCGACGTGCCACCGGGCACGCCCGACGCGTTGGTGACGATCTGGCGGCACCAGATCGAGATCCAGGCCGTCAAGCTGAACGAGCAGATACTGCGTCTCATGGTCCAGCAGTCCGTGCTGATCCTGCTGGGCGTCGGCCTGTTCGCGCTCGTCTGCGGCTACCTGGTCGCCGACCGGGCGTTGCGGCCCGTCGCCAAGATGACCGCGACGGCCCGCAAACTCTCCGAGAGCACGCTGGCCCACCAGCGCATCGACCTCCACGGCCCCGAGGACGAGCTGAAGGAGCTGGCCGACACCTTCGACTCGATGCTGACCAGGCTCAACAGCGCCTTCAACTCCCAGCGCCGTTTCGTCGCCAACGCCTCCCACCAGCTTCGTACGCCGCTGACCATCAACCGCACGGTCCTGGAGATCGCGCTCTCCGACCCGCTGGCCTCACCCGACCTGAAGGCCCTCGCCCGCACCCTGCTCGAAGTGAACGCGCGCAACGAGAAACTCATCGAAGGGCTGCTGCTGCTGGCCAGAAGCGAACGGGAGCTCGCGCGCAGAAGGCCGGTGGACATCAACGACGTGACGCTGACGGCGGTGGAACAACTGACGCCCTCCGCCGACCGGCGCGGTGTCACCGTCACCTCGCGCCTCGGCGGCACGACCATGCAGGGCGACCCGGTCCTCCTCGAACACGCCGTGGGCAACCTGGTGGACAACGCCATCAAGTACAACCTCCCGCAGAACGGGCAGATCTGGATCAGCACCGACGAGACGCTGACCGGGGAGGTCGTCGTCCACGTGGCCAACACCGGGCAGCCCGTGCCGGCGTACGAGATCGGCAGCCTGTTCGAGCCGTTCCGGCGGCTCAACTCCGACCGCGTGGACTCGGCGAACGGCTCGGGGCTGGGACTGTCGATCGTCCGCGCGGTCGTCCAGGCGCACGGCGGCCAGGTGACCGCGTCCCCGCGCGAGGGCGGCGGCCTCTCCGTCACGATCAGCCTGCCCAACCGCTGAGGGACGACCCCGCGGCGGCCTGCCTGGAGGCCGTCGCGGGGGATCTCGGAGGGTCACTTGCCGGACGGCGGGTACGCCTCCGGGTGCTCCTTCGGGTCGGGCATCTGGTCCCAGGACGGGTCGTCGATCACCTTGCAGGGCTTGGCCGGCCCGTCGACCGCGAAGCCGCCGAACTGCCACAGCGCCCTGGGCTTCTCGGGCCCCGAGGTCTGGTCGTCGTCCTCGGTGACCTCCATGACGGCGGTCTGCCCGTCTTGATGCGCTTCGGGTCGATCTGCACCTGACCGTTGCCCAACCGGAACGTCTTGGCGTTGGGGCTGTTCTCGATCGCCTTCCTGATCCTCTCGTGGACCGCGGGGTCCTTGCTCTGCAGCTCTTCCTTGGTGAAGGAGGGGCCGGCGTCGGCGGGCGCGCGGTCGGGGGCGCAGCGGGTGCCGGGCTTGAGGTAGGAGACGTCGGCGGGCAGGCCGAGCGCCGCCAGGTCCTTCTCCACCTGGACGGGGTCCCGGAACTCGTTGATCTTCAACGTGATCGTGCCGTCGGTGTTCTTGCTGACCGCGTAGGCGGGGGCGTCCGAGCCGTTGAGGAAAGGCGTCGCGACGGCCGCGGCGGCCAGGACGGCGGCCACCGCCGTGCCGGTGAGCAGGCGCCGCCTGGTGCGCCTGCTCCGGGCCCCGTTGCGGGCCTCGATCTCGGCTTTGAGCTCCATCAGTACGTGCTCCTTGAAGTTCATCGGATTCCTTCCATGACGAAGGGGGCCATCTCCGGTACGTCCCTGAGCGCGTGGCGGGCGCGGTGCAACCTGGCGCGGGCGGCTCCCTGCCGGATCCCCAGAGCGGTGGCCGCCTCGCCGATCGTGAGCTGGTCGATGACGACCAGTTCGAGCATCGCGCGGTCACCGTCGGGCAGTCCGGCCATGGCCTGGAAGGCGCCTCTGGCCAGGTTCTCGGCGTCTATGCGTTCCACCAGCTCGGTCATGTCGTCGGGGGCGAGCTGCCGTCGCCCGCCCACCCGATCGGGCAGTCTCGTCTCCTTGAACGCCCGGCGCCGCTCGGCCGGGAGCCTGTTGCGCGCCACGCCGTACAGCCAGGCGATCTCACTGCCGCGTCCGGGCCGATAGGTGTGCGCGGAGTCGAGCACCGCCACGAACACCTCCGCCACCAGGTCGGCGACCGTGTGCGGATCGTCGATCCGGCGTGCGAGGAACGAGGTGATCGCATCGACGTGACGCCGGTAGAAAGCCTAGAAAGCGTCCGGATCTGTGGCGATATCCGGCTGTTTGCGACGCACCGGCCGTGCTCCCTTCGTCGATTACCCCCCTTCTTGGTCAGTAGCCGAGAAAACGTTATGAGAGCTGACAGAACAGACGCCTCGCGCCGCCCGCGTCCGGACACCGAAACCCGGACGACACCCGGCACGACCGTGGCTTATGCTCCTGATGCCACGGCAAACCGTCGGCCATCCCCCAGCAGCGAAGACGGACGGAACGCACGGTGAACCAGCCAGACGTCACCACCACGGTGGACATCGCCATCGCGAACGCCGCGCGCCTGCTCTACAACGCGGAGACGATCACCGACCTGGCGCTGATGGAACGCCTTGAGCGCCTCGCCGACTCCTGGATCTCCATCGCCGAGTTCCTGCACGAGCGTGACAAGAGCTAGCCGCGCGTTGCTACGGTGCCCGGCATGGGCCACCGAACGAGATCGCTGAGCCGGGCGGACGTCACCACGGCGTTGGCCATGACACTCGACGCCGCGGGCGCCGCCGTCCCCTACCGCCTGTGTGGCACGAGCGCGGCGCTCCTGCAAGGCGTCCCCCTGCCGGCCGGGGACATCGACCTGCTGATGCCCGGCCGGGCGGAACTGGACACGTTCGCCGCGGCCCTCTCGGCGTTCCCCCGCCTGCACGCCGCCGCCTGGATGCCGGAGTCGGCGCAGTACTTCGCCAGGTTCGCGGTGAACGGGGTCGAGGTCGAGCTCAGCACCGTCGAGAGGCCGGCCGGTTCGGACGTCCTGGAATGCGTAGGGGAGGGGCCGTGGCGGCATCACGTCCTGGTCGCGTGCGGCTCCCACCAGGTGCCGGCGGTCCGGCTGGAGATCCGGCTGGCCACCGAGCTCCTGCGCGACCGCGCCGACCGGTACGGCCCGATCATCGACCACCTGGGCGTCCACGGCTTCGACCCCGACCTGTTGCGGCGCGCGATGGACGCCTGCGACGTCCCGGCCGCCCGCCGGCAGCCGATGCAGAACCTTCTCGTCCCGGGCGCTTGACCTCCTGAAACGACGGGGGCCCCCGGGGCCTGGGCTTGTGCCCGGTCCCGGAGGCCCCTCTCGTGACTGACGTCAGCTCACGTCCGCGAGAACTTCTTGAACAGGTAGAAGTAGAGCTTGATGTACTGCCCGACGAGGATGCCGTTGATGATCGTGCCCTCGCGGATGAACTGCGGCCCGCCCAGGAAGATCAGCCCGATTCCGGCGGAGACGACCAGCAACGTGCAGTCGAAGGCCGTCTTGATGTTGCCCCACTTGTAGCCCGTCCGCTTGAAGACCGTGTTGACGAACATGTCGACCGGCATGAGCACCAGGTTCGCCCGGATCATCAGGAACAGCCCGAACGCCAACGTCGCGTCCGCGACCACCAGGAGGACGAACTTGGCGGCGTACACGTCCAGCACGATCCAGCTCGTCAGCATCAGGTTCAGGTCGAGGAACGTGGCCAGGACGAGGGCCGGGATCAACGCCAGGAAGTTCCTGAGCTTGAAATCCTTCGGCAGGACGAGATAGGTCAGCAGCAACATCAGCAGCTCAAGGGCGAAGTTGAACGTCCCCTGGCTGACCGAGGGGAAGACCAGCGTCATCGTCCGGGTGAGACTGCTCTGCGGCGAGATGCCGATCCCCGCCCTGATGGCCAGGCTGACCCCCAGGGTCAGCAGGTAGATGCCGGCGCCGTAGGTGATCCAACGCCGCACCAGGCTTCCGGTGTCGACGACTCCGGCCTCTTTTTCATGCTGTAGCACAGTTGCCTCCTTGGCTGTGTTGCTGGTCCGGCCGGAGCCTGCCGGATGACGCGGTGTACGCCTCAGACCATGAACCCGAAGCGGTCGAGCGAGATGAAGAGGGTCAGCAGCTTGTTGACGACCGGCTCGCCCTCGTTGTGGTTGCCCAGCTTCTCCAGCGCGGCGTCGATCGACCGGGTCGCGTCGACCAGCTCGGGCAGGTTCATGTTCGCCATGACGCCGTAGATGTCGAGGGGCAGCGCGGCCTTCACCTGCCCGTCCTCGGTCACGACGCAGCCGCCGACGTAGGCGTCGAGCTGCTTGAGGTTGTCGCACATCTCGGCGCTGTCGGTGCCGACCACCACGAAGTAGGCGAAGGGCGCCGGCCAGAACGTCGAGACCGCCCCCCGGTCGATCGAGACGCCCTTGAACAGGCCGTTGACGACATGGCGGGTGCCGTCCGCGTAACGCTGCACGACGGAGATCCGGTTCAGCGTGACCCCGTCCACCTCGGGCACGACGGCGCCGTCCGCGAACGGGACCCAGACCTCCTGCGCGAACTTGAGATGACCGCGCCCGTAGACGTCGAAGAGCAGGACCTTGGCCCGGCCGCCGTCCTCGGAGATCTCGATCGGCGTGAGGTCGAGCTGCCCGGGAGCCAGATCGGCCAGGCCCGGCCTGGGCTCCTGGACCATGACCGAATAGTCGAGGTCGACCGGCTTGAGGAGCTTGCGGTCCTTGGCGACCAGCTCGCCGCCCTTGAACACGTACCGAGGGTTGATCTTCGACAGGCTGTCGGTGAGCACGATGTCGGCGAAGCGGCCCGGGGCGAGCGAGCCGAAGTCGTGGTCCATGCCGAAGGAGCGCGCGGAGTACAGCGTGCCCATCTTGATCGCCTGGATCGGGTTGAGGCCCATCTCGACGGCCAGGGAGATCACCCAGTCGATGTGCCCCCTGGTCAGCACGCGGTCGACGGAGATGTTGTCGGCGCACATCTGGAAGTTCTCGGCCGGCCAGCGGCGCTTGACGATGGCGCGCAGCATGGTCTTGATCACCTCGGGGCTGCCGACGCCGAACTTGATCTGGGTCTGGAAGCCGTACCGGATGCTCTTCTCGATGTCGTCCTCGTTCCAGACATCGTGGTTGTTGTGCGCGCCGATCGCGGGCATGTAGTTCAGCAACATGTCCGACAGCGCCGTCACACCCCAGTGGCTGTTCACGAAGCCGCCCTTGGCGCGGCCCAGGGCGGACTTGCGGAAGTCGTCCTCGTTGCCCGTCATGTAGGAGAGGTGGGCCAGCTCGCCCAGCCCGATCACCGGGTCCATCTTCAGCATGGCGTCGGTGACCTCGACCGACGTCTTCTTGCCCGGCGCGAAGGCGTAGATCCGGTAGGGCAGCTTCTCGTAGTCCTTGAACAACGCCTCGGCGGCCGCCACGGCCTCGTCGCCCGCCGCGCTGGCGAAGTCCAGGGTCTCGGCGAAAATGGTGGTCGTGCCGCTCGGCACGATCGCCTCCCCGAACGCCGCCGGGTGGGCCAACTGGGCGTCGAAATGCAGGTGCGCGTCGATGAGCCCGGGGATCGCGTAAAGGCCCTCGCCGTCGAACACCTCGCGTACCCGCACGATCGACTCGTCGGGGTTCAGCGCGATGATCCGCTCGTTGTAGACGAGGATCGAACCCTGGTAGACGGTCTCGCTGTGGACGTCCAGAACGCTGAGGTTGCGCAGCAGCAGGTCTGCCTCCCTCTCCCCGTTCAGGATGTCGAAGACCGCCCGCACGTGGTCGTAGTGGACCGAGACCCGGTCCGCCCTACCGGTCTGGCCCGTCTTCTCCTGCTGGAGCATGATTTCCTCGCTTCAATACTCGGCTGTTGCGATTCCGCCGGCGGAACGAGCTCCAAGGACGCGGCTCCGGGATGCCGGCGGCCAGGTCGCGGAGTTGATCAGAGGCCGCCGGGGCCGTGTCGCTCGTACGCGCTGTGGCTATGAAATGGCACCGCACCGTTGCTGACAAGCAGCCGTTTTCGCACGGACTGTACTCTTTTTGCGCACAGTCCAGTTTTCTGCGCACGGTCCGGCCGGCCCGGGAGGCCCGATGCTCCACTCACGCCTGCTGCACTACATCGACGAGGTCGCGCGGTACGGCTCCATCCGGGCCGCCGGGGCAAGGCTCCACGTCGCGCCGTCGGCCATCAACCGGCAGATCCTGCTGCTTGAGGAAGAGCTCGGCGAGCCTCTCTTCGAACGCCTGCCGCGCGGCATGCGGCCCACTCCGGCGGGCGAGCTCCTCCTCGCCCACGTACGGAAGACCCTGCAGGAGTACCGCGAGGCCGTGACGGAGATCCGCGACCTGCAGTCACTGCCGAGCGGCGAGGTGGTGATCGCCACGATGACCGGCCTGGCCAGCAGCATCGTCTCCACCGCCACGGTGAACTTCCACGCCCGCCACCCCGAGGTGCGGATCTCCATCCGCGCGCTGTCCACCCACGAGATCCTGCGCGCGGTGGCGAACAGCGAGGCCGACCTGGGCCTGGGGTTCAACGTCCCGTCCTCGGCGCAGCTCGAACTCTGCTGGCAGATGGACACCCGGCTCGGCGCGGTCATCGCCCCGCATCACCCGCTGGCCCGCCTGGAGTCCATCCCGCTGGCCCAGTGTGCGGCCTACCCGCTCATCTTCGCGGACCGCTCGATGGTGATCCACGGCATCATCGCCGACACCTTCGCCGAGGCCGGCCTGAAAGTCGAACCCGCCTTCCACACCAATTCGATCGAGACGATGAAACGCCTGGCCGCCGCAGGGGAGGCCATCGCCTTTCTCAGCAGGTTCGACATGGCCGAGGAACACCACAACGGCACGCTCGCCTTCCGCCCGGTCCGCGACCGCGCCTTCAGCGACAACATCCTCTCGCTCGTCCGCCGCGAAAAACACGGTCACGGCCTGGCCGGCCTCCTGTTCGCCGACGAAATCATCCAGACCCTGGAATCCGTGGCCCACCCACCCCTCTGACGCCCCGGCTCACCCCGAGTTCCCGCGCGCTGAACGGGGACAAGGTCATCGGCTTGACCCACCCTTGGCGGGTCAGCACCACCTGGGCGGGAATCGGTCGGACCGGATGGACCTCGATCCCTCGCGCCCAGTTCATCAGCAGCCCTTCGGTCCCGCGCAGGTCAACCAAAATGATGGAGACGGGCTGTCCGTCCTCGGCCCAGGCATTCCAGACGGCCCACCCTTCAGGCCGTGGCCCGACCCCCAGCCGGGCACAGACCTCGCCGTATTCGCCCTCCATGCCCACGGGGACGGCATCCGGCCTGAGCACGACGACACCGGCCAGCTTCATCGGCGGCAGCTCCGGATCAAGGCAACCGTCTCCGTCGAAATGGTGGTGACGGGTCTGATGGGCCAATTCGCCGACCACCCGCTGAAGCGGTGTCAGATGCGTCACCCGGCCGCCATGGACGAGCCGGCCTTCGTCCAGTGCCGCGTTCACCAGCTCGCGGGCCAGGTGCTCGATGTGGCGAAGATATTCGGGCTCACTCAGCTCTGCTCCGGCCATTCAAAAAGTCTGGCATCGGGCACACCGAACCGGCATCCGAATTCTGCGTACGGGCCACGAGGTGCGCACGGATCGGTTGTTCCCGTCGAATTGTCGCAGGTCCCTGTCAGTCTTTCCGCGGGGTATTTGGCGTTTTCATAGGAAAGGGCGTCTTGCGGAAGCCGTCGTCAGGAGTTCGCCCGTACGCCGATCCGGCCGAGCTGGTGGTCGAGGACCGCGACCGCCTCCGTGACGTCCAGTTCGCCGACCAGCACCCCGTCGGCCAGGCCGCGCGCGAGCCCGAGCAGCACGTGAGCCTCGGCCCCCGCGTCGAGGCCCGGTTCCGACGCGGTGGCGGTCACGAGCGCGGCGATCTCGCGGTGGACCGTGTCGCCGCCCGCGCGGTACAGCTCGCGTACGTCGGGGTCGGCGACGGCCGTGGCCAGGAACGCGTGTCCGGCGAGCAGGAGCACGGGCGCGCGAGCGCCCAGCTCGACGACGGCGAGCAGCGTGCGCCGCAGCGTGTCGGCCGGGCTGCCGGCGTCCGGCAGCGCCGCGCGGACATGGCGCTCGATCTCCTGCCTGAGCAGGTGTGCGCCGGCCCGCAGCAGGTCGGCCTTCGCCGGGAAATAGTGCTGCACGAGCCCCTTGGAGACGCCGGCCTCCTGGGCGACCCGCCCGATGCTCACCCCGGCCAGGCCGTCGTGGGCGCACAACCTGAGTGCGGCGTGGGCAATCTCCGCCCGCCGCGCCGCGTGGTCCACCTGCTTCGGCACGGGCCCGCCCCTCTCTTCGCGATACGAGTGTATCGTGACATTTGATGCGATACGATCGTATCGCGAAGGGCGCGAGCGGAGGTCCCGTACGTGAACGATCTTGTGGAACCCAACATCGGAGCCGCGTTCCGCGGGCGGCGGCTCGGCCACTTCCGTGACGCGTCCGCCTTCGCGCGCTACCGGACCGCCTACGACCAGGCCATGGCCCGACTGCCCGAGCCGGATCTGGTCCAGGACGTGGCGACCGAGTTCGGGACCGTCCGGGTCCATCGCTTCGGCGCGAGCGACGGCGTGCCGCTTCTCCTGCTGCCGGGACGCACCGCGTCCACCCCGATGTGGGAGGCGAACCTGGCCGGGCTCGTCGCCCACCGCCCGGTCTACGCGATCGACCTGCTCGGCGAGCCCGGCCTCTCGGTGCAGACGCGGGCGTTCACGAGTGCGGCCGACCAGGCGAGCTGGCTGACGGAGCTGCTGGACGGGCTCGGCCTCGACCGGGTGCACCTCTTCGGGGTGTCCATCGGCGGATGGAGCGCCTTCCATCTCGCCCTGAACGTCCCCGAGAAGATCGCCTCGGTGAGCCTGCTCGATCCCGCCGTGCTCTTCGGCCGGATCACCTGGAAGGTCATCGTCATCTCGCTGGGCTCGGTGGTGCCGTTCTTCCCCGAGTCGTGGCGCAGGAAGCTGTTGAGCTGGATCTCCGGCGGCGCCGACGCCTCCGACGACGAGCCCGTCGCCAACCTGATCTCGGCCGGGATGCGGGACTTCATCGCCTTCCTGCCGCCGCCGACGTACCCCGCGGACGACACGGTGGCCGGACTCGACGTGCCGGTGCTCGCCCTGATCGCCGGGCGCAGCATCATCCACGACCCGCGCAAGGCCGCCCGGCGCGCCCGCCGGCTGCTTGCCAAAGGCGTCGTCGAACTGTGGCCGGACGCCTCCCACGCCATCAACGGCGAGTTCCCCGAGCGCGTCAACGCCCGGGTCCTGGCCTTCGTCGACGAGGTCGACCGCACCCGCGAGACGCCGTGACGCACCCGCGCCGGTGAGAGCGCATGGAGGTGAGGGGGCCCCTCAGCCGGACTGCTCGCGCAGTTCCCTGGTCGCCGAGCGGTAGGCGCGGGCGACGCCGGTGAGGATGCCCAGCATCAACGGCACCTGCTCCGGGGGGTAGTCGGCGCGGATCTCGCCCAAATGCCGCTCGGAGGTGATGCGGGTGGCGTGGTACTCGGCCATGCCACCCTCCAGCAGTTCCACGGTGACCATGCGCCGGTCGCGCTCGCCGCGCACCCGCCGTACGTAGCCGGCCTTCTCCAGACGGTCGATGAGCCGGGTCGCGGAGGCGGACGGCAACCCCAGTTCCTCGGAGATGACTCCCACGGGAAGCGGGCCGCGCATCTCCAGCAGGATGAGGGCCGCCACGTCCACGTGGTGCACGCCCAGCCGGTCCGCGATCGCCTCGATGTGCAGCATGACCGCGATCAGGAACTCGCGGAAGACGTCCTCTTCTGGGTGCTTGTCGGTCACTCGGCCCAATGTACTTCACCGCGATGTATCTTTGAATCGAAGTAACTTCGGTTTGGAGAGAAAATGAACGTTCTTGTCATCGGGGCCGGGGTGGGCGGCCTGGCCGTGGCGCGGAGCCTGCTGTCCGCCGGCCACCAGGTGCGGATCTTCGAGCAGGCGCCGGCCCTGCGGACGGGCGGCGCGGGCCTGAGCATCTTCAGCAACGGCGCGGCGGTGCTGCACGATCTCGGTGTCAGCCTCGACGGGGTCGGCGGCCGGTTCGACCGGATCGACGCGCTGACCTCCGACGGACGACTGCGGCTCAGCTCCGACATGGCCCATGCGGCCGCGCTCTACGGTTTCCCGAACAAGTCGATCTCCCGCCGCCTTCTGCTGGAACGGCTGTCCGACGGGCTGCCCGACGACCTGATCGGCTACGGCACGGCCCTCAGGACGGTGACCCAGGACGGTGACCACGTCACGGCGACCTTCGACGACGGCTCGACGATCACGGCCGACCTGCTCATCGGGGCCGACGGCCACCACTCGGTCGTCCGGCGCGAGCTGTGGGGCGACGTCCCCATCCGGACGGCCACCTTCGGCACCTGGCAGGCCCTGAGCCCGATCGACATCGACCTCACCCGCACCCACCTCCACCTCATGATCACCGGGCGGGAGGGCGCGTGCGGCATGATCCCCGCCGGGGACGGCAAACTCCAGTGGTGGTTCGACGTGCGCTGGTCCCCGGGCGAGCCGCGCCCCGCCGCGCCCCTGGCCGAGCTCAGGCGCCGCTTCGGTCACTGGGCGTCGCCCGTCCCCGAGCTGCTCGCCCAGGCGTCCGAGGACGACCTCGACTTCTTCGGGCATCACTGGCAGAAGGTGCGCCGGGAGTGGGGCAAGGGCCGCGTCACCCTGCTCGGCGACGCCGCCCACCTCATGCCGCCCACCCTCGGACAGGGCGCCAACCAGACCCTTGAGGACGTGTGGGTGCTCGGGCGCGAGCTCGCCAAGGGCGGCGACCCGGCGGAACGGCTACGCGCCTACGAGCGGGCCCGCTACCCGCACGTCAACCTGGTGTCCAGGATGGCCAGGCGCAGCCCGGCCAACTGGCGCATCCCGCCGTTCATCGGCCGGATGGTGCCCGAGACGTCCCAGAGCGGGATGCTCGCCCGCTTCAGCAACCGCCTCACGGCCCTCGCAGGCTGAGAGCGGGGATGCGCCGCTGCCCGCGTTCACTTCCTGGCGGGGAAGGCGGCACGCAGCGACGAACCGCGGGTGATGAGGGCGACCCCGCCCAGAGCCGGCGCGGACAGGCCCTGGAGCACGGCGTACCAGGCCGGGCACAGGCCGGGGATCAGGTCGACGGCGACGATCGCGATGGGCAGGGTGGCCGACAGGGTGCGTACGCGGTCGAAATCCTTGTACGACCCCTGCGAGGCGCGGACGGTCATGCGGTGGATCAGCGGGGCGACCGCGACCAGGATCACTCCCCTGATCCACATGAACGCCGACGCCTCCTGCCCGGCGAACGTCGTCACGGCGACCACCCCCAGGACGATGACACCGATGACGCCGAAGAGCGTGACGCACTTGTTCATCGTGGCGAAGGCGTCCTGGGTGCGGGCCTCGCCGAGGGGCGCCGTAGCGGTCGTGCTGAGGCCGGTGTTCGCCATGGTCGTTCTCCTCCGTGTCGTTGTGTCAACGATGCTAGGAAGAGGGGATTCGGCCCGGTATGCGGCTGGCCGTACGGATGGGTGGGCCTGGACCCACTCCCGGATCGGCTAACCGTCCTGCGCGGCCTCCTGGACCCGTGCCACGGCCAGCTCGGCCGCGGTCCTGGTCAGTGCGGGGTCGAACTCGCCGACGTTGCCGTCGTGCTCCAACGCGATCAGGACGTTCCCGACCCGGACGATCACGATGTCGATCGCGATCATCATGCCTGACATGTGGGAATCCGACTCCAGCTTGCTGTTCACGAGCCCGCTGCGGAACCTGATCCCGTAGGCGCCGTCCCCGAGCCGGCCGATCGACAGCCTGCGGATGATCTCCCTGGAGGCGCCGGTCCTGATCGTGATCCTGCCGCAATGGCGGATCACGGCCTTGGCCGCGCGTTCCAGGGCGGACAGCTCACGGGAGGTGCCGCTCACGATGTACTCGCTGATCCCCTCCCACCTGTCCGTGTGCTTCAGCGCTGTCGAGACCTTGGTCCGATAGACCGGGACGAGTTTTTCGACGGCTGTGGCGCAGGGCTTCGTGTGGCTGAATTCGGGGTGCAGAAGTCCTCGGGTGCGGAATCCGCGACGGGCGAACTCGTCTCCGAGGTCCTCGGGGGCGAGAAGCGCGGCCTTGGACGGGGCCGCGGACAAGTCGTGGGCCATCGCGGGGGCGGGCACCAATGGCGTCCCGCATAAAAGGGCGGCCAGGAGAAAGGATCGCTTCGTCGTCACGCCGGCCACATTAGAAGCGTCGGCCGACGAAAGGGAGAGGTGTTCGCCCGGCGGGAGAGCACCCGGGCGCGGCACGCTCCAGTTTCGACCGCGCCCGTGCCGCGAGCCGGGCGCACCGGCGTGCCGTCCGGTGCTCTGTCGTATCGGGTGCCGACGAGCATCCAACGAGCAGCCATGGGACGGGTGTCATCCCTTGGCCATGCGCACTCTCATTCCATTGGCCGGCCGGGATGCATGATCCATCCGCTGGCGTCATGACCGGCCGGTCGGGCAGGGGCCAGGTGAATCTCGACGGCTCGGATCGCTGATTGCCGGGTCCGGAAGTCGCCGGTCACTCGGCCATGAGGCCCGCGTCGGGTGGCGCGGTGCGGGCAACAGCGCAGTTGAACCTGGAACTTGCAGGTCAAGGCGGCGATGGCGCGCGGATGATGTCGGCGTTGGCGGGGGCATGCGCAGCACGATGGCACATGTGCTACATTGGGATCAGTTGCAGTTGTGGTACCCATAAAGACTTGTGTGCACCTGACGGTATGTAGCCTCAGGTGCATTTTTTGTTCTCCGGTCATTTCCGGGTGTGTGGTCCTATCGCGGCGACGCGGAATCCGTTCGTTGCGGATTTCGGCTTTGCACCCATCGAAGGAGATCAACATGGCTTCTGGCACCGTGAAGTGGTTCAACGCGGAAAAGGGCTTCGGCTTCATCGAGCAGGACGGCGGCGGCGCCGACGTCTTTGCGCACTACTCCAACATCGTCGCCAACGGCGGCTACCGTGAGCTGCGCGAGGGCCAGAAGGTGGCCTTCGACGTCACGCAGGGCCAGAAGGGCCCGCAGGCCGAGAACATCGTTCCCGCCTGACACTGCGCACCACGTAGCCGGGGCCCGCGCCGCAGGGTGCGGTCCCCGGCGCGTTGCATTTGTGGCATCCATCGTGCCGTGATGACCTCACAACCCGAGAAGCACAGCATGTCTGTTCTTCCGCCGCACACCGGATGCACCACCGATGGCTCCGGTTCGGGCATAGGCCCGCTCCAGTTCCAGGGCGCCGCATCACAGCCGCGTTCTTCCCGGCGAAAGCCGACCATTTCGACGTACGAGCCCAGGCTGTTTCCGCCGGTTCGACTCGTCTTTCTTCGGCTCGTGCTAGCTGTTCTTGTGCCGCTCATCGCGCCGAGGATCCTGACACGTGCCGCATCGAGGAAGGTTCTGCATGAACCACGCAACTCGCGCGCACGATCGCAACTCTTCGCCCCGTACGGGCGGCTCCGCCCGAAGCAGGGGCGGCCGATTCAGCTCTCCGGCTCAGGGCCGTTCAGGCGCCTCCAACCGGTCCGGCAACGGGCGGCGTCCCGCCGCGCTCCAGAGAGAGTTCGCGCTGCCGGTCACCGTAACCCCGGCCCTGCCGGCAGCCGCGACATTCGCTGAGCTGAGCATGCCGCCCGCACTGCTCAAGGTGCTCAGCGGCCTGGGCGTGAACGAACCGTTCCCCATCCAGGCGGCCACGCTGCCGAACTCCCTGGCCGGCCGGGACGTCCTGGGACGGGGGCGCACCGGGTCGGGCAAGACACTCGCCTTCGGCCTGGCCCTGCTCGTCCGCACCTCCGGACAGCGCGCACAATCGCGGCGACCGCTTGCCCTGATCCTCGTCCCCACCAGGGAACTGGCCCAGCAGGTCACCGATGCGCTCACGCCGTACGCCCAAGCACTGAAGCTGCGGCTGGCCACGGTCGTCGGCGGCATGTCGATCAGCCGCCAGGCCCATGCGCTGCGCAACGGTGCCGAGGTCGTCATCGCGACCCCGGGACGGCTCAGGGATCTCATCGAGCGCGGCGACTGCAGCCTGGACCAGGTCGGCATCACCGTGCTGGATGAGGCCGACCAGATGGCCGACATGGGCTTCATGCCGCAGATCACCCACCTGCTCGACCAGGTGCGCCCAGATGGCCAGCGGATGCTGTTCTCCGCCACTTTGGACCGCAACGTCGATCTGCTGGTCCGCCGCTATCTGAGCGACCCGGTGGTCCATTCGGTCGACCCCTCGGCGGGCGCGGTCACCACGATGGAGCACCACGTGCTGCACATCCAGGGTGCCGACAAGCAGGCCACCACTGTGGAGATCGCTGCTCGCGACGGTCGGGTGATCATGTTCCTGGACACCAAGCACGCTGTGGACCGGCTCACCGAACAGTTGCTGAACAGCGGAGTGCGCGCCGCCGCGCTGCACGGAGGCAAGTCCCAGCCCCAGCGCACCCGCACCCTCGCCCAGTTCAAGAGCGGCCACGTCACGGCGCTGGTGGCGACCAACGTCGCGGCCCGCGGCATCCACGTCGACAACCTGGACCTCGTCGTCAACGTCGACCCGCCGAGCGACCACAAGGACTACCTGCACCGCGGCGGCCGCACCGCCCGCGCCGGCGAGTCCGGCAGCGTCGTCACCCTGGTGCTGCCCAATCAGCGCCGTGACATGACCCGCTTGATGGCCGACGCCGGTATCGTCCCGCAGACCAGCGAGGTCCGTTCGGGCGAGGCCGAGCTGAGGCGTATCACGGGCGCCCAGGCTCCCTCAGGCGTCCCCGTGACCATCACAGCACCGGTTGTCAGTCGTCGGTCGGGACGGAACGGCAGACGATTCCGGTAGCAGCGGATGGGGCTCGCCCAAGGCCAGGTGGTCAAGGCTTTTGGGCTGTTGGCAGGAGTGCTGAAGAGATTGGCCGGGCGGTGTGGATACCCGGCCCGATCTTGCAGATGAGTTGGCTGCCGGCCCAGCGAGACAGTTGCCGGTACATGGTGTCGAGGGTGACATCGCGGAAGTGGCGGGCGATGTCCCGGGCTGGTCAGGGGCGGTTGGGGTCATGGTGGAGCAGGGCCAGGACCTGTTGTGTCTGCGGCGCTCGGCCGGGTCGATGGACGACCGGCTCAAGGTCGAGCGCTGAACGAAGCCGTCCGGGAAGACCTGATCCGCGACAACCCGGCACGCGGGCTACGGCTACCGTCACCCCGCCACGTCTACCCGGTGGTGTGGACTCTCCGGCGGGTGGTCGCGTGGAGGCGCACCGACGAGCGGCGCGCCGAGGTGGCCGGCCTGCGCTGGATCGATCTCGACACCGACCGACGCGAACTACCCTTGCCTGCCAGCTCGTCCACACCGACCACGGCCTGTCGCCGTGCCCGCCACACTCTCGACCGAAGCCGCAGCCCGCATGGGCCGTGCACTCTGGGGATGACTGCAACTCGAAGGGCAACCGGGCGGGCTTCTTGATCATGAAGATCGAGGAGTCCGCCCAGGTCGTTGAGGTAGGGCGCCCGGGGCTCGAACCCGGAACCTACGGATTAAAAGTCCGCAGCTCTGCCAATTGAGCTAACGCCCCTCGCACGAGCAAGGGTACAGAGATTACCGCCCCGCCCGCGACGCCTCCATCACCGGTAAGCGGCCAGCCCCGTGAGAGCCTCGCCCAGCACCAGTGTGTGAATCTCCTGGGTACCCTCGTACGTCAGCACGGACTCCAGATTGTTCATGTGCCTGATCACAGGGTACTCCAGGGTGATCCCGTTTCCCCCCAGGACGGAACGGGCCTGGCGGGCGATGTCCAGGGCGGCCCGTACGTTGGCCAGCTTGCCGAAGCTGATCTGCCGGGGCTCCAGCCGTCCCTCGTCCTTCAGCGCACCAAGGTGCAGGGCCGTGAGCTGGGCCTGGGCGGCGGCGACGTACATCCAGGCCAGTTTCTCCTGGGTGAGCTGGAAGGCCCCGATCGGCTTGTCGAACTGCACGCGGGTCTTCGCGTAGTCCACCGCCGACTCCAGGCAGGCGTGGGCGGCCCCGACGACCCCCCACAGGATGCCGAAACGGGCCTCGGAAAGGCACGACAGCGGGCCCTTGAGGCCGGTGACCCCGGGAAGCACGGCGGAGGCGGGCAGGCGGAGGTCGTCGAAGTACAGGGACGAGGTGACCGATGCCCTAAGGGACAACTTCTTGTGGATCTCAGGGGCGGAGAAGCCCGGCGTGGAGGTGGGGACGACGAAGCCGCGGACGCCCTCGTCCGTCTGCGCCCACACCACGGCGACGTCGGCGATCGAGCCGTTGGTGATCCACATCTTGGAGCCGTTGAGAATCCAGTCGGATCCGTCCCTCTTGGCGTACGTGCGCATGTTCGCCGGGTCGGACCCGTGGTCCGGCTCGGTCAGGCCGAAGCAGCCGATGGCCGTGCCGGCCGCCATGCGCGGCAGCCACTCCTCCTTCTGCTGGTCGGAGCCGTACCGCCAGATGGGGAACATCGCCAGCGAGCCCTGCACCGACACGAACGAGCGCAGGCCCGAGTCGCCCGCCTCCAGCTCGCGGCAGGCCACCCCGTAGGAGGTGGCGTCGGTGCCGGCGCACCCGTAACCCTCCAGATGCATCCCCAGCAGGCCGAGCGAGCCCAGCTCCGGCGCGAGTTCGCGCGCGGGGAAGACGGCCTCCTCGAACCAGTCGCCCACGTGCGGAAGGACGCGGTCGGAGACGAAAGACCGGACCGTGTCGCGGATCAGCCGCTGGTCGCCGTTGAGTCGGTCGTCGAGGCGCAGCAGGTCGTCCATGGCGGGTCCTCTCCTCGCGTAAGGGGTTACCAGGGTTCTACCAGGGGGAATCCTGATGTGCTAACACCACCCCCAGGGGCAGTCTTGAGACATGAACGAATTCAGCGAGTACAACGTCAAGAAGCTGCGTCGCACCAACAAGGGCCGGGTCGTCGCGGGCGTCTGCTCGGGCATCGGTGAGTACGTCGGCGTCGACGCGAACCTGGTCAGGGTCGCCCTCGCCATCGCCACCCTGTTCGGCGGGGTCGGCGTCGGGGTGTACGCGATCGGCTGGCTCCTGATGCCGTCCGAGGAGCGGGACACCTCGATCGTCCAGGACCTGATCAAGCAGCAGCAGCAGAAGAACGCCACCGACTGGACCGGCGAGCACAAGCCGCAGCAGTGATCAGGCCGGCGCCTGGGCGGGCACTTCCTGGGCATTACGGTCGTCCCGGGACTCGGTCCACATCAGGGCGAGCACGGCCGCCGCGATCACTCCGGTGATGCCGGAGAGTGCGACCACCAGCTCAGGACCGAGTCTCTCCGCCGCGAACCCGCCGACCAGGATCCCCAACCCCTGGACGGCCATCAGCCCCGACTGCACCAGCCCGAAGGCCTGGCCACGCCGCTCCGGCGGCACACTCTGGACGAAAGCCGCGTTCGCCGCGAGCTGGTACGCCCCACCGATCCCCGACAGAACCCACGCGGCCAGCACCACCGCGAGCGGCGGCCGGAGCGCCGTCACCGCCAGGGGCGCACAGCTCAGCATGGCCATCCAGCCCATCAGGCGCAGCCGCCGCGCCGGCGTCACGTACCTGCTGAACAGGAAGGCGCCCACCACCGTGCCCGTCGGCATCGCGGCCATCAGCAGACCGGTGATCACGGGCACCGACAGCGTCCCCGTGGCGAGTTCGGCGGCGTAGGGCACGGCGATGCCCTCAGGAAGGATGTAGAAGCCGCACAACCACGCGAACAGCACCAGTGTTCGCAACCTGCGCGAGCCGAAGACGAGTGAGGCTCCCGCCCTGGTCATCGCCCACATGGACGGCTTCGCGCCCCCCTGGTCGGCGGCCGGCCGCGGACGTACGCCCGAGACCAGGATCAGGGCCGAGGCGAGGAACGTGGCCGCGTCGAGAGCGAGCGCCCGGTAGGGGCCCAAGGTGGCGATCACCGCTCCGCCCGCAGCGAACCCCAGCATCTGTACGGCCTGGTTCGTCATGTTCTGCAACGCGGAGCCGACGACGTACCGGTCGCCTTCGAGCACCTCGGGCAGCAGCGCCGCGCGCGCGGCCGAGAACGGGGCACTGAGCAGCACCACGAAGAACACCAGCACGCACAACGCCCAGAACGGCATCATCGGCAGCGCCATCACGCCGACCAGGACCGCGCGGACGACGTCGCAGGTCATCATGACGCCCCGGCGCGCGAACCTGTCGGCCAGCCCCGCCAGCAGCGGCCCCCCGACGATCGACGGGAGGTACGTCAGCGCGTAGACGGCCGCGGTGGCCAGGGCCGACCCGGTGCGGGAGTAGACGAGGACGGCGAGCGCGACCTGGGCGAGCTGGTCACCGAGCAGGGACAGGCCCTGGCCGTACCAAAGCGCCCGGAATTCCCGGATGGCGATGACCTCGCCGTAGGTGGCCTGATCTGTCTCGGCACGGCGATGCCGTCCCGGCGGCCTACCTGCCTGCATGGCCCCCATTGGACTCCGCTGTGCCTGACTCACCGTGTTCGCTATGTGACCTAAGGTGCCCGATCATGAGGCAAGGCGCAACCCAAAGAAGTCAACGAGAAGCAAAGGGTCACCAGCCCAGTTCGTGAAGTCTGTCATCACTGATCCCGAAATGGTGTCCCACCTCGTGGACAACAGTGATGCGCACCTCGTTAACGACTTCCTCTTCTGTCCTGCATATCTGGCATATGGGATTGCGGTAGATCTCGATCCGGTCGGGCAGGACACCTGAGTACCAGTCGCCGCGTTCTGTGAGGGGGACACCGGTGTACAGGCCGAGCAGGTGGGGCTCCGGCGGATCATCGACGACCGTGACGACGACGTTGCTCATGACACGGGTGAGCTCGGCGGGGATCGTGTCCAGAGCCTGGGCCACGAGCTCCTCGAACTTCTCCCGCGAAACCTCGATCACGCATGCCATTCTGCCCTGCCGGTCAGGTATGCAAGAAACTGTATGAAGTTCGTTGACAGGTCGAAAGCAGTCATTCGGTCGCGCGCGACAAGGGTCGTGGCGGTGCTCATGGTGGCCGCCGCCGGCGCCTGGCTGGGCATATTCCTGAGCGGCACCGTGCACGCCCAGGTCGGTCCCGTCGAGACGGGCATGTCTCTCAGGCCCGCCTGGCGCGGCGAGACGGTCGTCGACGCCAGCCCTCTCGGCACGCTGACCTTCCGGACCCACGACGCCCCGCTCAGGCTCCGCATCACCCTGGAGAACATCGACCAGGAGCGCGCCAAGGCGCTCATCGAGGACCCCAAACTGGCCGACCGCCTGCCGGGCCTCATCGAGAGCGACCTCCTGGACGGCGTGCGGGCCCTGGCGGTCCGCAGCATGCTCTGTGCCGGGGCGGGGGCCCTGATAGCCGTCCTGATGGTCTACAGGCGCCCCAGGACGGCTCTGGTGGGCCTCCTGGCGGCCTCTGTGGGCCTCGCGGGCACCGGGGCGCTCGCCGCCCTCACGTTCCGTCCGAGCTCGCTCGTGGAGCCGCGCTACTCGGGGCTCGTCGCCGCCGCGCCGTCGCTGGTGGGCAGCGCGGAGTCGATCGTGACGAAGTTCGAGTCGTACCGGTCGCAGCTCACCAAGCTCGTCACGAACGTCTCGAAGCTGTACGACACCGTCTCGACCCTGCCCCTGTACGACGCCGACCCCAAATCCATCCGCGTCCTGCACGTCTCGGACATCCACATCAACCCCATCGCCTGGAACGTCATCCGCTCGCTCAAGGACCAGTTCGCCGTCGACATGATCATCGACACCGGCGACATCTCGGACCACGGGACCAAGCCGGAGAACAAGTTCGTCGACGAGATCAGCCGCCTCGGGGTGCCGTACGTGTACGTACGGGGCAACCACGACTCCATGATCACGCAGAGGGCGGTCGAGCGGCAGAAGAACGCCGTGGTCCTGGACGACCGGGTGGAGAAGGTCGCGGGCCTGCGCATCTACGGCCTGGGCGACCCCCGCTTCACCCCCGACAAATCGGTGGCCGTCGACTCGGACCCGGACGCGCTCAAACGGTTCGCCCGCGCACGCCTGGCCAACGTGGACAAGGCGGACGTGGTGGCCGTCCACGACCCCGACGTCGGCCGGGGGTTCAGCGGGGCCGCGCCCATGATCCTGGCCGGTCACACGCATGACCGCTCGACGTCCATGCTGCCGTCCGGCTCGCGCATGCTCGTCCAGGGATCGACCGGCGGCGCCGGCCTTCGGGCGCTCGAACACGCCCAGCCCACGCCCGTACAGGCCTCGGTCCTGTACTTCGACCGCGAGACCAGACGCCTGCGCGCCTGGGACGACATCACGCTGGGCGGGCTGGGGGAGCAGTCGGTGTACATCCAGCGTCACGTGGAGGCCGACCCACAACGTATGATTTCTCCGGAGCCAACGAACGCCCCGTCTCCAACGGGATCGATCATCGGCACCGCGTCACCGACCGCCGGTCAGCCACTTTGGCATCAGGGGCAATCGTCCCCTATGCTTCAGAGGTCTCCGACGGAAGGCGACAGGGAATCCTGAGCCCCCATCGTCTAGCGGCCTAGGACACCGCCCTTTCAAGGCGGCGGCACGGGTTCGAATCCCGTTGGGGGCACTTGCGAGCGCTTGGCGCACCGCGAACCGGCTGGTCGAAAGGCCACCGGAAAGCTGGTAAGCTAAGCGAGCGCAAACAGAAAGAAACGCAAGGTCCTGTAGAGCAGTTTGGAGTGCTCGCCACCCTGTCAAGGTGGAGGTCGCGGGTTCAAGTCCCGTCAGGACCGCTCTGGGTCAGGTAGCTCAGTTGGTACGAGCGTCCGCCTGAAAAGCGGAAGGTCGGCAGTTCGACCCTGCCCCTGACCACCAGCTTTGAACAGCAAGAAAGCCCCGAAGCGATTATCGCTCCGGGGCATTTTTGTGTCCGCTGACGGCAACCCTGACGGCAACGTCGGCATACGGCTCCTGATTTTCGGCTCCTAGGATCCGAACGTGTCTGAATACAGGTGGCCCGACGAGGGGCCCGGATTCGCCGAGCGGGTGCGCCATGCATGGACCGCGACACGTCAAGCTCTACCGGTGGGGACGCGAGTGACGGGAACGGTCGTCGGCCGGCAGCCTTTCGGGGTGTTCCTGCGGTTCCCCGGTGTTCCTGACGCGATCGGACTCGCGGAGCTCGTCGGGATGCCTGCCGACTGCGAGCTTCCCAAGATCGGTGCGGTGATCGAGGGCAAGGTCATCGGGCACGCCGAGCACAACCATCAGGTGAGAATCGGAATGGTTGGACACAAAGACGTCCCGGAGTGAAGACTCCGGGACGTCAAGAGAACGGGATTGCTCTACGCCAGGGCGTCACCGAGCTTGCCGAGAACCTTGCGCTTCTCCTCCAGGGAGGCGTGCGCGTAAATCGTCATGGTGATCTCGATGTCGCTGTGGCCGACGATCTCCCGGACGATGTGCGGCGGGACGCCGAGGTCCAGGAGGAGGGGCACGCAGGTGTGCCTCATGTCGTGGAGGCGCATCTCACCGAGATCTGCGGCCTGGCGGACGGCTCCCCAGCTTCGGCGGAGATTGTCGGGCTCCATCGGCGTTCCGCGCCGGGACGGGACGACGAGCCCGTGATCCTCCCAGTCAGGCCAGGCGTCCGACCGCTCAGCGAGCTGCCGCCTGCGGTGCTCCTTGCGGGCGTCGGCGCAGATCTCGGGCAGCGGGATCGTGCGCTCGGAGTTCTCCGTCTTGGGGCGGACGACCCGGAGTTCGCCACCGACGCGCTGGAGGGTCTGGACCACCTCCAGAGTGCCCGCGTCGAGGTCGACGTCCTCCCGGCGGAGGCCGAGCAGTTCCCCTCGGCGCAGGCCGAGGTAGAGGGCCAGGACGTACAGCGCGTGGAACCGGTCCTCGCGAGAAACCCTCAGCACGCGTCGCGCCTGCTCGGTCGTCAGACCACGGTTGACCTTGTACGAGGGAACGGAGACCGTGACTAGCTTCGAGACGTTTCGAGAGATGATCTCCTCGCGTACGGCCCGTTCGAGTTGGACTGGATCATTCGCGTGGACAGATGTGAACCGCAGCATTTCGGGGTCTTGAGAGACCAGCACGTGGGCCGCTCGCGGGAGGCGTCCCATCCATGCTTGCAGCACTGGCATGCCCTGATCAGCTTGTGCGATCAGCTTGGTGAGCTTCTTCATGGGTGTGGCCGTACGCGCGGACGCGCTTGTATGTGCCAGCTGTCGTGAGGACGAAGGCGGCCCCTTTCCCATCGGCCGTCCTTCCGTTGACAGATCGTCCCTTCGCCATTCGAGCGCTTACGAGAGCGGTGATGGGTCCGGCGCTTGGGTTCCTCTTCAGGGGGGTCGCGCACGGCCTCGGTCATCAGGCCACCTCCGCCAGGGCCTTGATGCACTCGGTCAGGGCTCCGGCTTCGATGAGGCGGCGGCGGCCGCCGGACCGGGCGGGCGTGCGGCCTCTTCGGGCCGATCCCACCGACCGGCCCACCGCACATCGAGCGCAGGCTCAGTGACGCCGGGGGAGCCTGACCACAGACAGCGCCGGAGTGCCGCAAGACCGCCATGAGCAGCGACAGTGAGCTGATTTCATCCTCGGTGGACCCATGAAAGAGCCTCAGTGAGGGCGTATCAATTCGTCCCCGGCCGGCAGCGTGGATGCGCAAAATTCGGGTTTCGCTGGTAGGGCATGACGAACAGCCCGGTGCTGGGCCGGCTCAGCGTGGTGCAGGCGGCGTTGAGCCTGCTCTCACCCAGGCGTGCAACGGGACGTGATCAGACCACGTGCTCCGGGCGTAATCGACGAAGCATTTCCGTACGCGGCCCTCGCCGGCGAACACGTAATCGATCTTCCGCTTGCGGGTCACGTAGGTCCAGCGCCGGCGCGGGTCGCATTCGTCGCGGCCCTTGTAGGCCGCGGCGGCGTCGCGCGGCACAAGGTTGAGGTCGCCGCCGATCACACCCCGTCCGAGCTTGAACAGCTCGCGCAACTGGATGTGGCGGTAGGGCCTGCCCTTCTGCCTGTCGTCGTAGCTCGATCCCGACGAGAAGTGCGCGGTGCAGAACGCCCGGTCGGCCGTGCAGACGGCGTACCTGCGGGCTCCCCACGGCGGCGAGGTCAGCGGGTGCACGACGAGGCCGGTGTCCGCTCCGGCCACGGCCAGGGTGACGCTCAGCACCCCACGCGGCCTGCCGTTTCTGTCAGGCAGGCACTGGTACGGGGAACCGTCCGAGTACATCAGCCCGGCCGACCGGACGCTCCAATTCCGGCCGGTACGGCGTTCGAGCTCGTGTTCCAGGTCGGCGTCGGCGCCCGTGCAGAACTCCTGAAGGAAGACCACGTCCGCCTCGGCCGCCAGCACTGCCACGTGCCAGGCCAGCTCGGCGTTCGAGCGGCGAAAGAGCGCGCACCCGGCGTTGGTGCCCGCACAGACGTTCCACGTCATCACGTGGAGGAGAGGGGGCTGTGCCTGTACGGACAGGTTCGGTAACAACAGTCCGGCGATCACGAGCTGGCCGATCATCATCACCGAGATCCCTCCACACATGATCCGAGCCGTCAAAAGACCGCTCAACCGGCACATCTGGCAATCAGCAGCCTATGGGTCTTCATGGGGTCAGACCCGGGCGTACGAGCTACCGAGAGCCTCTTATGCCAACCCGTCCCGGTTCTCTCCTGCTTGATCGGCCCGATCAGGTTGGAAAAGCCTCAGTGTGGACGGCTGATCTGTTCGAGCGCGGCGCCGCTGGGGACGTAGGTGGCCAGCCGCGGGCCGAATGGCACGGAGAATTCCGGCTGATTGGTTCGCTTATGGCTGTGGTTACTGTGAGTCGGGCGCGGCTCCACACAGGTAGACCGACTGTTCCAGCAGTTCCGGCGTCACCTTGACCCCAGTCAGGTACTCGGCCATCGCGAAGAACGACTCGCTGCTGTGTGCGGCGTCGAATTCGACCTGCCGCGCGATCTCGGTGAATTCCTCATCCCATTTGGTGAAGGAGTCGATGTCGGAAAAGCTCGGCTCCAAGGCCAGACGCTCCTGGCCGTCTTCCATCCAGAGGAAGTCTTCCCGCCCGTTGACATTGCGGAAATGGGAGACCAGCCGGGTGCCCGCCGACAACCGTCCGGCGATGCTGGGGAGAACGCCCATGAAGCCGTTGGGTTCGACGATGAACGCCCAGTCACCGATGGGTGCGACCCCGAAGAAGTGGCCATATCCGGAGCGGGACCTACCGAGGTCGGAGACCCCTGCCTTGATCAGCTCCTTGAGCCCCATGGGCGGAAAGCCTTCGGCCCCAGTCCGGGCCAGGACCTGCTCAGGTGTCAGCCCGCGAACGAGGGTGAAACAGTATGCCTCCCGAAGATCGGTGTACTGGTCGTGGATGAACCGGCCGAAGGTGAACCAGGCGTAGTCAGCGGCAGTCGCGATCACGCCGACATGCTGCCAGCCGAGAATGACAAAAAGTGGCTGCCGCGTGGCTTCCGTTCCTCGGGCCTGGCGGCCCTGCGGTACGGGTCCACTTGCCACCGAAGGACGAGGGCTGAGCACCGACCGCGTACGTGAGCCGCCACGTGGCCGCCTAGGTCGCCTGTACGTCCGCGCCGCAGACCTGGGACCATGACGGCCTTTGCGAACATGGGCGATACGCAGGCGTACGTCGTGCGGCGAACGGAGAACGGGACCGCTGAGCTCATCTGGAGGACCGAGGGGCACGCCCACGGTATGGCTGAGGCCGACAGCCTGCCGATGCCGCCGGAACGGATCTCGCACTTCCTCGACGGACGGCCCGAGGGTCACGCCCCTGGCCTGGTAGCCCTCAGTCTGTCCGCCGGTGACCGGGTCCCGCTGTGCACGGGCGGACTCGGCGCGGTGGTTTCTCACGCGCTCCTGATGGAGAGTCTGAGTGGGCCAGGCGGATCGGCAGAAGCGGCTGATCGTCTCGAAGCCATTGCTGTGGGGCGCGCTGGTTCGGACGACATCACCCTGATCGTCATCGAGTTCGTCGATTTCGAGGTGCATCGGAAGGAATGCACGTTCAGTGATCAGTGGCGTCGCATGAATCGTCGGAACGCGATGTTGGAATTGCGGCGGCCGCGGTTCCGCATCGGCCGGGCCGGGTGGCGGAGTGGTGGGGATCAGGGGTGGAAGAGGGTGTTGAGTTCGCCGAAGTCCAAGGAGTCGGCCAGGGCTTCGTAGGTGCCGGTGGTGAGGAGTTCTTCGGCGGCCCTGCGGGCGGCGGTGTAGGCGGTTTGGGCGAGGGCGGTGCCCAGGCTGATCCGGCGTACGCCTGCCTGCGTGAGTTCCGCGACCGTGGGGCCGCCGGCGACGGCCATCGCGTTGACCGGGAGCGGGGACTCGGCGCAGAGGGTGGCCAGCGCGTCGAGGTCGAGCAGGCCGGGGACGAAGATGCCGTCGGCTCCGGACTCGGCGTAGGCCGCCGTGCGCCTGATCACTTCGGTCAGGCGGCCGGAGGAGGGGCCGATGGCGAAGAGGAAGACGTCGGTGCGGGCGTTGACGAAGAGTCCGGGGAGACCTGCCGAGGCTGCCGCCTCCCGGGCCGCGCGGAGTCTGGCGGTCTGGTCGGAGAGGTCGAACAGCGGGCCGCCGACGGCCTGGGAGTCCTCCAGGTTGACGCCCACCGCGCCGGCCTTCGCCACCGCCCGGACGGTCTGGGCGACGTCCTCGGGGGTGGGGCCGTAGCCGCCCTCGACGTCGACCGTCACGGGTACGTCGACGGTGTTCACGATGCGTCGGGCGGTTTGCAGCATCTCGTCCCGGGTGAGGTGCTGGCCGTCGCCGCGGCCGAGGGACCAGGAGACGCCGCCGCTGGTCGTGGCGATGGCCGAGGCCCCGGCCGCGGCGATCACGGCGGCGCTGGCGGCGTCCCAGGCGTTGGGGAGGATCAGGACGGAGTCGGTGCTGAGCTTTCTGAACAGATCGGCCTTTTCCGTCGCCGTCGCGGCAGTGGCGGGAGAGTTGTCCACAGGCATGTGCGTGACCGCCTTCGGGGTGTTCGGAGTCCGGCACCATGGCTCGGTGGGTGCCTGCTCCGGGATGTTGCCGGGCGGAGGAGTAGGCGTCCATTGATTAAGCTCTGACCGAATCCTGGACGCTCTGGAGGCGGCATGAAGGCGCGGCTGGCCTTTTCGGTGAACGATCTGGCCGAGACCCGGTTCGCGGTCTCTCCCATGTGGGAGGTCGTCACGAGTTGCCGGGTGCTGGCCGGGGCCACGGTGGCCGATCCTCATCGTGGGTGGGCCGAGCAGGTGCGTCCGCGGCTGGCGGCGGCGGGGCTCGATCGTGGGTGGCTGGCCGACATGGTTCCGTCCGCCGGTCACCTTCCCGACTTTCTCAATCCGACGACCGCGTCCCATGAGCTGCCCGACGAGCTGGCGGCCATCGAGGCCGGCGACCCGGAGCGGGTTCGGCGGGACCTCGACCTGTTGTCCGCCGAGCGGGGCGGCCGGTTGTCGCCCCGGCTGCGCAACCTGCACCGCGACCCTCGGACGTACCTGCCCAGGGTCGTCGCGGAGATCGAGGCGTACTGGGAGCTCGCGATCGCGCCCTACTGGGCTCGGATCCGGTCGGTGCTGGAGGCGGACGTCTTCCATCGGGGGCGTCAGGTGGCCGAGAGCGGTACGGCCCGGACGCTCGACCAGCTGCACCCCACCGTGCGCTGGGACAGCGGAGGGCTCCAGCTGGCGCAGCGGCACTGTGCCATCACCAGGATCGAGACCGGGGCGGGGCTGCTCCTGGTGCCGTCGGTCTTCGCGTGGCCGCGGGTGCTGACGCGGTCCGTCCCGTCGGAGCCGCCTCAGCTCGCCTATCCGGCCCGTGGGATCGGCGTGCTGTGGGAGTCGCGCAGGCACGCGCCGATGGACGCCCTCGCCGCCGTGATCGGCCGGTCCCGGGCGTTGCTCCTGGCCGAACTGGACTCGCCCGCCTCCACCACCGAGCTGGCCGAGCGGTCGGGGCTTTCCGCGGCGGGGGTGTCGCAGCATCTCACCGCGCTGCGGGCCGCCGGGCTGACCAGCACCCATCGGGCCGGCCGCACGGTGTTCTACGCCCGTACGGGGCTCGCGGACGCTCTGCTCACGGCTCAGGTGTGAGCTGAAGGCCGGCTGGTTCCGGGTGCGTTCGCGCGGCCGGGGCCGGGCCTGGTCAGCCGGGGGTGCGGTGTGAGGCCGCGAGGGCGCTGATCTTTTTTGTCCCGATCATCCTGACTATTGTGATCCCCATTGTTCGGGGGGAAGGCGGGCGATGGACGCGGATGGGGCCGAGGCGTTCCTGGGCAGCCGGTACGTGCTGCTCGACGAGATCGGCGCCGGGGCGATGGGGACCGTCTGGCGGGCGCGGCACCGGGAGACCGGGGAGACCGTGGCGGTCAAGATGTTGCGCAGCAACCTCGCCGGTGACCAGGACCTGGTGCTGCGGTTCGTCCAGGAACGCAATGTGTTGCGGACCCTACGCCATCCCCACATCGTCACGATGCGTGACTTCGTCATCGAGGGGGAGCGGCTCGCCCTGGTGATGGACCTGGTCGAGGGCGGGGATCTGCGCGGCCGGCTCCAGCAGCACGGCACGCTGCCCCCGGCCGTGGCCGCCGAGCTGATGGCCCAGGTCGCCGAGGCGCTGGCGGCGGCGCACGCGATGGGTGTCGTGCACCGGGACGTCAAGCCAGGGAACGTCCTGATCGACGGGCCCACGGGGCAGGTGCGGCTGACGGACTTCGGGGTCGCGCGGATCGTCCTCGGGCCTGGGCTGACGCAGACGACCTCGATCATCGGGACGCCCGCGTACCTGTCGCCCGAGGTGGCCGACGGTGGCCCTCCCACGGGCGCGGTGGACGTCTATGCGGTCGGTCTGATCCTTTATGAGCTGATGGCCGGGCGTCCGCCGTTCGTCGGTGAGCATCCGATGGCTCTGCTCCGGCAGCATGCGATGGCCATGCCCCGGCGGTTGCCCGGGATGCCCGACGCGCTGTGGGCGGTGATCGCCGCTTGCACGGTCAAGGATCCGGCCGGGCGTCCGGCGGCGGGGCAGGTGGCGGTGGCGTTGCGGGAGGCGGTGCCGTCGGTGACCGGGCTGGCCGCCTTGCCGCGGGTCGCGAAGGGGGAGGCTCCGTCCGCGACGTCCGAGCCGTTGCCGCCGCCCGCGGGTGCCGGTGGGGCGGGGCCTCCGTCCGGGGGTGCAGTTGGGGTTGGGCCGGGTGGTGGCGGGGGCTCGGTGCCGTCCGCCGGTGCAGGCGGTGGGGACGGAACGGTTCCTTCCGGGGCGACTGCGCAGCGGCGGGGGCGGTCTCGTCAGTGGATCGTCGTCGCGAGCACCGCCACGGCGGTGGTGCTCACCGCGGCCGCGGTGGCCGTCATGGCGCCATGGCGTACGCCGGACGCGGGGGCCGTGAACGACGCGGCAGGGCTTCCGGGGACCGCGACCGCCGAAGTGGCCGGGACCGCGACGCCCGTTCCGTCCGAGCCGGATGAGAAGACGTCCCAGCCGGACGAGGCGGAGGAGGAACCGCTCAAGTCATCGCCGAAGAAGACGCCGAAGGAGCCGGTCCGTACACCGGGAACGGGCGGCTCGGAACGCACGGCGGCGCCCAGCGCGACCACGGACCCCACGCCGGCCCGTACGGCCGAGCCCCGCCGGACGCCGACAGGGCGGAAGACGGAGGCCCCGCACACCGTGGACCCCGGCACGGAAGGGACGAGCGCTCCGCCGCGCAGCTCCCGGCCGGACTGGAAGTGCCGTTCGTGGATCTCGGCAGGCAACGGCTCGGGGGTGGAGATGTCGCCCTGCATGGCCATGGTGGGCGATGTCTTCTACCTGAAGGGACGCATCAGAGGGGCGAGTACGGTTCGCTCGGACGTGCACGTCCAGCTCTACAACACCGACGCGGATCAGAACGCCTCTCAGCCGTTCATCTGCTCCGGGGTGGCCCCGCGCAACGACGGGGAGGTCGCCACCTGCGGGCCGTTCACCACCACGGCACCGGCCATCCGGGCCAAGCACGACGTACGGCAGCGGTGGCGGCGAGCGGGGACGGCGGCGTTCGGCGGTGGCGCGGAGAGCCCCTGGCTCCTCTGGTGACCAGCGGAAGGGCCGCCCGACGGGGAACGGCCCTTCGCGCGGTCAAGCCAGTGGTCACGGTCTGGTGGTGCAGACGGCGCCGTTGAGGGTGAAGGTGGTGGGGAGGAGGTTCGGGCCGGCGTAGTTGCCGACGAATCCGATCGTCGTCGAGGCGCCCGTGCCCAGGGACGCGTTGCCGGGCTCGCTGACGGCCTTGACGTTCGAGCCCGTCTCGGTCCAGGTGGCGCTCCAGCCGCTGCCCAGACTCTGCCAGGGCCTCGGCCAGGTGAAGCTCAGGGTCCAGCCGTTGACCGGGGCGCCGTTGTTGGTGATCTCGATGGCGCCGACGTAGCCGCTGGCCCAGTCGGTCTGGTCGGTGAGGCGGACGGCGCAGGAGCTGGTGGCGGGGGTGCCGGTGGTGAAGGTCAGGGGCGGGGAGGCCCAGGAGACGCCGCCGCCGCTGTCGCGCGCGATCACGTTGACCGTGTAGGTGCTGTCGGGCCTGAGGTTGCCCACCGTGTAGGAGGTGCCGGCGGTCTCGCCGAGCTGCTCGCTGACGGCGCCGTTCTGGCGGTGGAGCTCGTACTTGGCGATCGGGCGGGCGCCGGGGGCGGCGGCGGGCCAGGAGAGGGTGGCGGCCTTGTCGGTGACGTTCGAGGCCGTGGGGCGGCCGGGCGCGCCGGGGAGGCCGGTCTGCGGCGTGGCGGGGCGCAGGACCAAGGTGGTCAGGGAGAGCGGGGGCAGCGTCTGGCTGGTGGCGGTGCCGGTGGTCGCGGTGGTGATGGAGGTGGCGCCGTTCGTGTGGGTCAGTACGGTGGGCGCGCCCGCGGCCGGCGTGAAGCCCGCGTAGTCCACGGCGACCGGGTAGGACGTGTCCGGCGAGGTGTTGATCAGCATGACCGCGAGGCCGCCGTCGGGCCGCCGGACGGCGTGCGCGCTGACCTTCGGCTGGTCGGTCCCGGCCCGGACGAACTGGTCACCGGCACGGGCGAACCTGCTGACCATCTGCAGCGCGTGGTACGGCGCGAACGGCGTGTTCAACGGCGGCTCGCACACCCCGGACGAGTTGCAGACCCCGCTGGACAGCAGCCCGAAGTCACCGTAGTCGGTGTGCCCCTCGACCTGGGTGACGTTGCCGATGCCGTTGTGCACGTTCCACCAGTCGACGGTGAACACGCCGTTCGCCAGCAGGCTCGCGTAGGCGTCGGCGGCGGCCAGGGCGCCGGGCTGGGTGTTCGTGCCGTTGCTGCTGGAGCCGGTGTTGAACTCGGTCATCGCGAGGCCGATCCGGTCCGAGCCGGGCCCGGCGTACGCGGCGATCTGCCGCCGGGTGAGCTGGATCATGTCCGGGATCTGGCCGGCCCTGTCCAGGGCGCCGGGGTACCAGTGCAGGATCACGAAGTCGATCTTCGGCCCGGCCAGGGACAGGACGACCTTGTTCCAGCTCCCGTCGTCGCCTTCGGCGGTGATGGCGTCGGGCCAGTTGGCGGGGGTGGTCAGCACCGCGCCGATCTTGATGGACGGGTCGGCCGCCTTCATGGCGTCGGCGTAGGCGACGACGTTGCGCGCGTACTCGGCCGGGCTCTTGTCGGCGTGGTCGTCGGCCTCCCAGGCGCTGCCGTAGTGGCCGTTGCCGTAGTTCTCGTTGCCGATCTCCCAGTACTTGACGCCGTAGCCCTTGGTGACATTGGCGTGCCGGACCCAGGCGGCGGCCTCCTCAGCGGTGCCGGTGCCGTAGTTGGCGGTCACCATGGCCTGCGCGCCGGTACGCCGTACGCCGCGCATGAAGGTGTCGAAGTCGGTGTTCGGGGCGACGTACCCGCCGGGGGCGGTGTGGGTGGCCCAGTGGTAGATGTCGGAGTAGGAGCCGCCGGGGTAGCGCAGCAGCTTGACGCCCGCGTCCTTGAGGAGGTCGGCGGTCTGGTCGGTGCCCAGGTTCGAGTCCCAGATGGCATGGTTGGAACCGATGCCGGTCTCGGGGGCGGTGGCCAGGGCGGCGCGGGCGTTGACGGTCACCGCGACGGGGGTGACGTCGTCGGCGCGCGCCGGGGGAGCGATCAGCGCGGTCAGGGTCAGGAGGGCCGCGGTCGCGGCCCGGGGCAGGGTCATGCCAGGCATCGGGGTACCTCGCCGTGGGAAGCCGTGGGAAGCCGTGAGAAGAAGCCGTGGGTAGCGGTGTGACTCGACGCCCCCTCCTGACCAGGAGGCAAGCATGATCATGCGACGTCGGCTCCGGCCCGTCAATCGGCGCTGAAACTTTCACGCGTGACGCCGGTCAGGCGGGCTTGAGCAGGCCCCTGTCGTACGCCGCCGCGACGGCCGCCGCCCGGTCCTTGACCTCCAGCTTGGCGAAGACGTGCAGCAGGTGGGTCTTCACCGTGGCCTCGGTGACGAACAGCCGCCTGGCCACCTCGCGGTTGGTCGCGCCGCGGGCGATGAGAGCGAGCACCTCCAGCTCGCGCGGGCTCAGCGTGCGCTGCTCCGGCGCGTGCGCGCGCCGCGTGAGCACCCCGGCCACGGCCGGCGACAGCACGGTCTCGCCGCGGGACGCCGCCAGCACGGCCTGCCGCAGCTCGGCGCGTGGCGTGTCCTTGAGCAGGTAGCCGGTGGCGCCCTCCTCGATCGCGGGCACCACGTCGGCGTCGTCGCCGAAGGTGGTCAGCACGAGCACGTGCGTGCCGGGGCACTGCTCGCGCAGCCGGCGGATGAGCTCGGCGCCGCTCGTGCCCGGCATGCGCAGGTCGAGGAGCACGACGTCGGGGCCGGTGCGCAGGGCCACCGCGAGCGCCTCGGCGCCGTCGGCGGCCTCGCCGACCACCTCGAAGCCGTCGGTCTCGAAGATGCCGCGCAGCCCGTCGCGGACCACCGGGTGGTCGTCGACGATGATCAGGCGTACGGGCATGGCTCACGTTCCCGGGTCGGCGGGGATGGCCGGAACGGTGGCGGAGATGCCCGTCCCCTGGCCAGGGGCGCTCTCGACGGCGAGGCTGCCGGCCAGGCGGGTGACCCGCTGCCGCATGGCCACCAGCCCGAACCCGCCGCCGGACCCGCCGGTGGAGCCGGCGCCGGGGGTGAAGCCGGACCCGTCGTCACGGACGTCGAGCGCCACCACGTCCTCCATGTACGACAGCGTGATCCCCACCCGGGCGGCCCGCGCGTGCTTGCCCACGTTGGCCAGCGCCTCCTGGGCCACCCGCAACAACGTGCTCTCCACCTCGGTGTGCAGCGGCCGGGCGTCGCCCGTGACCGACACCGGGGCGGGCACCCCCGACGCCCGCGACCAGGCCGCCGCCACCTCCGACAGGGCCGTCCCGAGCTGCGCCGCGGCCAGCGGCGCCGGGCGCAGCGCCTGGACCGAGCGGCGGGCCTCGGTCAGGCTCTCCCTGGCCAGCTCGCGTACGGTCGCCAGCCGCGCGCGCACCGCCGGCGCCGCTCCGACGGCCTCGTCGGCCGCCTCCAGCTGGGTGAGGATGCCGGTCAGCCCCTGGGCGACGGTGTCGTGGATCTCCCTGGCCAGCCGCTGCCGCTCGCCGAGCACGCCCGCCTCGCGGGCCTGGACCAGGAGCCGGGCCTGGAGGTCGGCGTTCTCCTCGGCGAGCGCGGCCAGCCGGGCGCTCTTCTCCTTCAGCTGCGTGTTCTGCTCGGAGACGGTCTGGAACACCAGCCCGGTCATGGACGCCACCAGCACCCCGACCACGAACGAGGCCAGCAGCTCGACCGGGCCGCGACCGTCCGGCGGACGGGCGGCGACCAGCGTCCCGACCGTCACGGCGACCCCCGCGTACGCCCACAACCCCGGCAGCAGCGCGAAGCACTGGACGAACACCCCCACCCCGGTCACGGTGAAGACCGTGTCGATCCGCACCAGCGCCACGACCACCGCCAGCAGCACCACGAAGTAGCCGGCCACCACCCACGCCCGCGCCGTCCAGCCGGGACGGTAGGCCACCACGAACCAGTGCCAGGCCGCCGCGAACAGCGCCAGCGCCAGCACCTCCACCCGCCAGGCCCGCAGCAGCGAGAACAGCGCGGGAAGCAGCACCAGCAGGTACGGCAGGGCCGCGGTCACCCGCTCCCACCGGCTCACCACCGCAGGGCCTTCACCGCGACGCCGCCGGCGACCACGCCGACCGCCACCATGATCCCGAGCGCGAGCGGCGGAAGCGCGCCGGTCGACCAGCCGTCGCGGATCGCCTGGACGGCGGGCGCCATGGGCGTCAGGTCCCCGATCGCCCGCATCGACCCCGACATGGTCTCGCGTGGGATCACCGCGCCGGACAGGAACACCATGGGGAAGAACAGGGCGAGCCCGATCACGGTCGCCGCCCGGCCGCTGGGGGCCAGCGCGCCCAGCAGCAGCCCGACGGCGCCGAGGCTGAGCGCGCCGAGCAACCAGGCCAGGACCACGCTTGGAAGGCTCGCGGGCGCGCTCAGCCCGTAGCCGGCCACGCCGAGGACGACCAGCAGCACGCTTCCGAGCACGGCCAGCAGCATGTGCGCGGCCCACTGGGCGCCGCACAGCATGAACGGCGTGGCCGGGGTGGCCCGCAGCCGCTTGAGCACCCGCCGCTCCCGGTACTGGGCCAGCGTGGCGGGCAGGACGACCAGCGCGGCCAGCCCCACGACGAAGACGGTCAGCATCGGCACGGTCGCGTCGACGAGCCGCTCGCCACCGGGCAGCGGCCGGTCGCCGCCGCGCAGCTTGACCCAGAGCATGACCAGCGGGAAGGCCAGTGCGAAGTAGGCCGACATCGGATCGCGCAACCCCAGCCTGAGCTCGACGGCGATGACTCGCGTGAAGCCTTTCATGCCTGGGCCCTCCCCGTCAGGGTGAAGTAGGCGTCCTCCAGGGAGGCGGCCCGCGCCTCGCCGATCAGCTCGCGCGGGCTGCCCTCGGCCACCACCCGGCCGCGGTCGATGACGGCGATCCGGTCGCACAGGGCCTCGGCCTCGTCCATGAAGTGGGTGACCAGGACGACGGTGATCCCCCGGTCGCGCATGGCCCTGATCAGCCCCCAGGTGGTGCGGCGGGCGTCGGGGTCGAGGCCGGTGGTCAGCTCGTCGAGCAGGACCACCTCGGGGTCGCCGACCAGGGCCAGCGCGATGAACAGGCGCTGCTTCCAGCCGCCGGACAGGCCGCCGAAGCGGGCGTCCTTCCTCTCGGTCAGGCCCCATTCGTCCATGACGGCCCGCCAGTCGGCGGGGTGGTCGTACAGGGAGGCGTAGAGCCGCAGGGCCTCGCCGACCTTGATGCCGTCGGGGAGGGCGGCCTCCTGCAACTGGGCGCCGACGCGCTGGAGCAGCGCCCGCCGGTCGCCCTGCGGGTCGAGGCCCAGCACGCGCACGCTGCCGCCGTCGGGACGCCGCAGCCCGGACACGCACTCCACGACCGTCGTCTTCCCCGCGCCGTTGGGCCCGGCGAGCCCGAAGATCTCGCCGCGTTCCACGGTCAGGGAGACGCCGTCGAGCGCCCGGGTGTGTCTGTAGTTCTTGCGCAGGTCGTCGATCTCGATGACTGTCATGATCTGAGCATCACGGCGGAGCGGCGGCCGCGACATCCACCGATCGGTGGATGGCCGGGACGCCGCCGCCGATGCGTCACTTGGACAGGTAGAGGGTCTTCCAGGTGCCCGCGTACAGGCAGTTCAGGGACGGCTTGGAGCCCCTGCCCTCGGCGCAGACCTTCAGCTCGACCTGGTAGACGTCGCTGTACTCGAAGGAGAACCGCTTGGCCGAGCCGTAGGAGCAGTTACGGACGCTGCGCTCCTTGAAGGGCAGGTTGCTCCCGTCGCGGTACGTGATCCGGAACACCGCCCAGCCGCAGGCCGAGTCCTTGCGGGTCTGGTCGGTCAGCTTGCCGGAGATCCGCACCGCGTCGGCGGTCGGCAGGTCGGCGTGGTCCTCGCCGGTCGCGCTCAGCGAGCCGGTCGCCTTGGCGGCGTGCCCGGGGGCGTAGTAGGGACCCCACGAGGCCGCCGAGGCGGCCTGGGCGGGGGAGGCGGCGAGCGCGAGCAGGGCGGCGGCGGCGACACCGGTCAGGACGGCGGCGGTACGGGAGGTGGTCATCGAGGGGTTCCTTCCTCTCGGGGGATGACCACACGGTGCATTGGACCGATTTCATCCGGCTTGCCGGGCCGCTTGCAAACTAGTTGTATTTGTACTGCCTCGTCGCGACCCGATGGGAGCCGTTGAAGACCGAGGCGCGGTACATGCTGATCGACCTGTCGCCGTGCTCCGCCTTGCCGCAGGTGCCGAGGCCGGCGAGCTGGTGGATCTCGTACCGGGCGGTCGGGTCCCCGGCCACGAAGTACTCGGCGCGCGCCTGGTACTCGTCGGCCCTGGTGTCGCAGGCGAAGACGTAGGTGTCGCGCTCGTGGAAGCACACGCTCGCCCCGCCCTTGGTGGACGTGCACCGCTCCGAACGTCCCCGCGCGGCGGCCGGGGTGACCTCGGTGTCGCGCCTGACCGGGTACTTGGTGAGGTTGCGGACCGTCTTCCAGCGGCCCACCTTGACGCGGTGGTTGCCCTCGTACACGGCGGCCCGGAACGTCACGGTCCTGCCGATCTCGCGGTTGCCCCGGATCTCGCCCTTGCCGCCCAGGTTGTGGATGACGTACTTGGTGCCGAGGTACTCGTTCAGGTGGTACTCGACCGCGGCGTGCAGCTTGTCGTTCCGCGTGTCCTCGATCCAGATGCCCGGCCGGTCGCTGCCGTCCGGGCCCACGCACGCCTCGGCGCCCTTGACGCGCATGCAGGTGGGCTCGGCGCCGGTGATGGGGCCGGTGGTGAGGGCGGCGGTCAGGGCGGTGGTGGTCACCGGGGTCGGCTGTTGGGCGGCGGCGGCCGGCGGGCGGGCCTCGCCCCGGGCCACGGCCCCTTCCGTGGTGAGCACGGCGGCCGTCATCACGGCCATGGCTACGAGCTTGCGACCTAAAGCCACTTCGGTGTCTCCAGTCTCACGGGTCACACACCGGGCGGTGCATGAGTGTGACGCGAAAGATGTCGGAGTGGTTCAGAAATATGCGGTTTGAGCCTCGCTAGGGTGGGCTGAATGGCGGACGAGATGACTGACGAACGGCTGCGGGAGATCGCCGGAAGGCTGGCGGAGGTGCCCGGCGTGGTGGCCGTGGCGCTCGGCGGGAGCCGGGCACGCGGCACCCACCGGCCCGACTCCGACATCGACCTCGGCCTCTACTACCGGGGGCGCCTGGCCGTCGCCGACCTGCGCGAGCTGGCCCGGGAGATGACCGGTGAGTCGACCGACGTGACCGAGCCCGGCGGCTGGGGCCCGTGGGTCGACGGCGGCGGCTGGCTCACCATCGACGGTCTGCGGGTCGACTGGATCTACCGCGACCTCGACCGCGTGCGCCGCGTCTGGCACGACTGCCGCGCCGGCCGGTACGAGGTCGGCGTCCAGGCAGGCCATCCGCTGGGCTTCTACTCCCACGCCTACGCGGGCGAGGTGGCGCTGTGCAAGGTGCTCGCCGATCCGTCCGGCGAGCTGGCGGCCCTGCGCGCCGAGACGGCCGAGTACCCGCCCGCGCTGCGCGAGGCGCTGGTCCAGGGGCTGTGGGAGGCCGGCTTCTCGCTGACGATCGCCGGGTACGGCGCCGCCGGCCAGGACCCCGCGTACGCGGCCGGGGCGCTGTTCCGGGCGATCGGCGTCGCCTGTCACGCCCTGCACGCGGCCGACGGGGCCTGGCTGATCAACGAGAAGGGCATGGTCGCCGCCGCCGACCGGCTGCCCTCGGCGCCCGCCGGGTTCGGGGAGCGGGCCCAGGCGCTGTTCGCGTCCGTCGGCGGCACGCGGGAGGAGATCACCCGTACGGTGGCCGCCGCCGAACGGCTCGTCGCCGACGTCCGGGCCGCCTGCGGGGTGTGATCAGCCGTTCTCCTTGGCCCTGGCGGGGGCCAGGGTGGTCAGCAGCAGCAGGAGCGCGCTCTGGGCGAGCATGCCGGGCGCGAGCGGCGGGGCCGGGCCGACGGACTTGGTCAGCGCGTACCACCATTGGGTGAGGGGGGAGAGGGTCTGCCAGGTGTCGGCGTATCGGGGGTCGAAGGCGCCCATGTCATGGTTGGCCGAGATGTGCGCGTACACGCCGTAGGCCGAGGCGAGCAGCACCACCAGCGCGATCCCGCGGACGACCTTGAGCGTGAGGGGGGAGGCGTCCAGGGCGAGCACCACGAGCGCGGCCCCGAGCGCCAGCAGCGCCACCCACGGGACGAACTGCTGCCAGGACTGCCAGTGACGTTCGAAGGCCAGCTCCAGGGCCGCGCCCAGGATGCCCAGCGCGACCAGGCCGAAGAGCCCCAGGCGTACCGTGACGGCGCCGAGCCGTGCGATCTGCGTTTGCGCGTTCGTTGGAGGCACGCGCACCACGCTGCGCCCCCGGTCTCAGAGACATCTCAGGAATACATGAACGTTCAATGAGAATCGCGGCTTGCCCCTCGTTTCCGGACAACTGTGACTTAAGGGATCATAGGGACGTGAGCGTAGTCGCGGTCGTCCTCTCGGTGCTCGCCCTGGTCCTGAACGGACTGATGGCGGGCGTGTTCTTCGCCTTCTCCACCTCGGTCATGCCCGGCCTGGACGCCGTGGGGGAGGACGGCGCGACGGCCGCCATGCGCAGCATGAACAGGAAGATCCTGAATCCGGGGTTCCTGTCGACGTTCACGCTCGCGCCCGTGGCCTCACTGCTGGCCGGCGTGTTCCTGCTGATCGGCGGGGACGGCGGGCCCGCGGTCCTGGCGTTCGCGGCGGCCGCCGTCTACTTCGCGGGCTCGATCGTCGTCACGGCCGCGGTCAACGTGCCGATGAACAACGCCATCGAGGCGGGCGAGCTGGCGTGGAAGGCGTACGCGCCGCGCTGGACCCGGTGGAACACGCTGCGCGGATGGGCCTCGGCGCTGGCCGTGGCGCTGCTGGGCGTGGCCCTGTACGTCTGGGTCTGAACCGGCCGGATGCATCCCGATGGACGGGCACCGGGATGCGCATCCGCGCGACGGGATCACATGTTGATCATGTGGCCCGCGAGGCCGTGGATCGCCTCCTTGACCGCTTCGCCGAGCGTCGGGTGCGCGTGCACGTTGCGCGCGACCTCGTGCACGGTGAGGTCCCACTGCTGGGCCAGCGTGAGCTCGGGCAGCAGCTCGGTGACCTCGGGGCCGATCAGGTGGGCGCCGAGCAGCTCGCCGTGGGTGTTGTCACTGATGATCTTGACGAACCCGGCCGTGTCGCCGAGGCCGTGGGCCTTGCCGTTGGCCGTGAAGGGGAACTTGGCCACCTTGACGTCGTAGCCCAGGTCGCGGGCCTGCGCCTCGGTGTAGCCGAAGCTGGCCACCTGCGGCTGGCAGTAGGTGGCCCGCGGGATCATCACGTAGTCGAGCTCCATGGTCTCGGCGTCGCCGATGGTCTCGGCGGCGATGATGCCCATCGACTCGGCGGCGTGGGCCAGCATGAGCTTGGCGGTGACGTCGCCGATGGCGAAGATGTGCGGCACGTTCGTGCGGCAGCGGCCGTCGACGGCGATCGCGCCGCGCTCGGTGAGCTGCACGCCGGTCTTCTCCAGGCCGTAGCCGTCGACGCGCGGCTGGAACCCGATGGCCTGCATGACCTTGTCGGCCTCCAGCACCTGGGTCTGGCCGTCGCGGGTGACGGTGACCTTGACCGAGCCGCCGGTGTCCTCGATGCCGTCGACGCGGGTCGAGGTCAGCACCTCGATGCCGAGCCGCTTGTAGCGCTTGGCCAGCTCGGCCGAGACCTCTTCGTCCTCCAGCGGCACGACCCGGTCGAGGAACTCCACGATCGTGACCTTGACGCCGTAGTTGTGCAGCACGTAGGCGAACTCGACGCCGATCGCGCCCGCGCCCGCGATGATGATGCTGCGCGGCAGGTTCTCGGTGAGGATCTGCTCCTCGTACGTCACCACCCGCTCCGACAACTGCGTGCCCGGGATCAGCCTGGTGGTGGCGCCGGCCGCGATGATGCAGTGGTCGAACGTGATCGTCTCGTCGTTGACCTGCAGCGTGTTGGCGTCGAGGAAGGTGCCGCGGCCGTCGTACTCGGTGATGGCGTTCTTCTTCATCAGGTAGTGAACGCCCTTGACCCGGCCGTCGGCCACCTTGCGGCTGCGCTGGAAGGCCGCGCCGTAGTCGAAGCTCACCTCACCGCTGATGCCGAACGTCTTGGCCTCGTTGTGGAAGATGTGGGCCAGCTCGGCATTGCGCAGCAGCGCCTTGGACGGGATGCAGCCCACGTTCAGGCAGACGCCACCCCAGTACTTCTCCTCGACGACCGCGGTACGCAGCCCGAGCTGGGCGGCGCGGACGGCGGCCGTGTATCCTCCGGGACCCGCGCCGAGAACGACGACGTCATAGTGAGTGCTCATGACTCGGACCATACCGCCCGCCCCAGGTCACCCTTGACGCTAGACCTCCACCTTGTACGACAGCGTCAGCTCGTCGGCCGGAACCCCGCGGATCCCCCAGTTCACCTTGGGCATCTCGATGATCGTGATCTCCATGTCCTCGGGGTCGAAGCCCGACTTCTCGTAGATCGCCCGGATCAGCGCCCGCTTGGCGTCGTCGCTGCGTCCCGTGAAGCACACGACCTCGATGATCAGATAGTTCGCGCTTCGCTGAGGGCAGACGAAGTCGTCGGCGTCCATCAGCAGGAACCGGTGGAAGCGCTTCTCCTCAGGCACGCCCCACGCGCTCACCAGGCACGACTGCAGCAGATCGGAGATCTCCCGCTGCCGTCCGCCCCACACGTCACGCCGCCCGTAAACCTTCACTTGTGCCATGTCGGCAATATAGAGGGTGTGATCCGCGTACTTCTCGCCGACGACGAGGCCATGATCCGGGCCGGGGTCAGGGCGATCCTCGACTCCGACCCGTCCCTGGAGGTCGTGGCCGAGGCCGGCGACGGCAGGCAGGCCGTCGACCTGGCCATCGGCCACCGTCCCGACGTCGCCCTGCTCGACATCCGCATGCCACGGCTCGACGGCCTGGCCGCCGCGGCCGAGCTGCGCCGCGTCGCGCCCGCCACGGCCGTGGTGATGTTGACCACGTTCGGCGAGGACGACTACATCTCCAAGGCGCTGGAGGTGGGCGCCGCCGGGTTCCTGCTCAAGTCCGGCGACCCGCGCGAGCTGATCGCCGGCATCCACGCGGTCGCCGACGGCGCGGCGTACCTGTCGCCCAAGGTGGCCCAGCGCGTGATCGCCCAGCTCGCCGGCGGCAGGATGACGCGCGAGGCCCAGGCCCGCGACCGCGTCGGCGGCCTCACCGACCGCGAGCGGGAGGTCCTGGCCCTGCTCGGCGCGGGCCTGTCCAACGCGGAGATCGCCAAGCGGCTGCACATCGTGGAGGGCACGGTGAAGGCGTACGTGAGCACGATCCTGACCCGGCTCGACGTGCGCAACCGCGTCCAGGCCGCGATCATCGCCCACGAAGCGGGATTGGTAGCCTGACCTGTGATGTATCGCCTCGTGTTCACACAGGTCCTGCGGCGGTTCGACGCCGAGGCCGTGCACCGTCTCACCGTCAGGGGCCTGGCCGTGCTCGCCCGGCTGCCCCTGCTCAAGCGGCTGCTCCACCGAGCGTTCGCCCCGCACGACCCGGTCCTGCGGGTGACCGCGTTCGGCGTGCACTTCCCCGGCCCGTTCGGCCTGGCCGCCGGGTTCGACAAGGACGCGGCCTGCGCCGAGGCGATCGCCGCCCTCGGCTTCAGCCACGTGGAGGTCGGCACCATCACCGCGCACGCCCAGCCGGGCAACCCGCACCCTCGCCTGTTCCGGCTGCCGGGGGAGCGGGCGGTGATCAACAGGATGGGCTTCAACAACTCCGGCGCCCGCGCCGCCGCCCGCCGGCTGCGCCGTACGCGCGGGGTGCCCGTCGTGGTCGGCGTCAACATCGGCAAGACGAAGGTGGTGCCGGAGTCCGAGGCGGTGGCCGACTACGTGGCCGGCGCCAGGGAGCTGGCCCCGCTGGCCGACTACCTGGTGGTCAACGTCAGCTCCCCCAACACGCCCGGGTTGCGCAACCTCCAGGCGGTCGAGCTGCTGCGCCCGCTGCTGGTCGCGGTCAAGGAGGTCGCCGACGCGACGCCGCGCCGCACGCCGCTGCTGGTGAAGATCGCCCCCGACCTGGCCGACGAGGACATCGACGCGGTCGCCGACCTGGCCGTGGAGCTGGGCCTCGACGGCATCATCGCGACCAACACCACCATCAGGCACGGCGGCGAGACCGGCGGCCTGTCCGGGCGCCCGCTCAAGGCGCGCTCGCTGGAGGTGCTGCGCCGGCTGCGCGCCAAGGTCGACGACCGGCTCACCCTGATCTCCGTGGGCGGCGTCGAGGACGTCGACGACGTCTGGGAGCGCCTGCTGGCCGGGGCCACCCTGGTCCAGGGCTACACGGGCTGGATCTACGGCGGCCCGCTGTGGGCGGCCCGCATCCACCGGCAGCTCGCCCGCCGGGTCCGCCGCCACGGCCTGTCCTCCGTCACCGAGGCGATCGGCCGCACCGCCTAGGGCTCCCCTATCGTGGGATCGTGATCAATGCCGAGGTGAGGCTCACCGATGACGTCGTCATGCGCGCGATCGCCAGGTCCGACGCGGAGGCGCTGGCCGACGCCTACCGCCGCAACCGCGACTTCCTGCGCCCCTGGGAGCCCCGCAGGCCGGCCGACTTCTTCACGTCCGCCGGCCAGGCCGCACGCCTCGAACGACTCGCCGAGGACCGTGCGGCCGGGTTCGTGATGCCGTGGGTGCTCGCGGACGGCGACCGCGTCGTGGGCAGGATGAACCTGAACAGCATCATCCGCGGCGCCGCCCAGAGCGCGTCATTGGGCTACTGGGTGGACGCCGCGTACAACGGGCGGGGGCTGGCCACCAAGGCGGTGCTGGAGGCGTGCCGGGCCGCCGACGAAGACCTGGGCCTCCACCGGGTCGAGGCGGGCACGCTCCCGCACAACAAGGCCTCCCAGGCGGTCCTGCGCAAGGCGGGCTTCGAGGAGTACGGCATGGCCCCCCGCGCCGTCAGCATCGACGGCGCGTGGCAGGACCACGTGCTGTTCCAGCTCATCCTCAACGACCGCCCCGCGCCCATGTGACCGCCGGTCAGACGCTCGGCCTGGTCGACTCCGCGTCGTGCGTCATGGCGTCGATGCGCTCCATCACCTCGCTCACCCGCACGCCGCTCGGCCGGTGCGGACGCCGCCGCTGCCACGGGTGCGGGCCCGCCGTCGGCCGGTACTCCACGCCGATCGCGTCGAGCCGCCCGAGGTGCTCCTCCAGCCGCTCGGTGAACCCGTCGCCGGCCGAGCCGGCCCAGGCCACCTCCGCCAGCGCGCACGACCGCGGCCAGAGCCGGTAGTCGACGGTCCTCGGGTCGGGCACCCGCTCGGTCCAGAGCTGGGCCTGCACGCCCATGACCCGCGCCCGCTCCTCGTCCGTCCAGTCGGCGGGGGCCGGGGCGAACGCGGCCACGTCGGCCACCGTGGTGGCGTCGCCGATGGCCATCGGCTCGTCGGCCGAGGCCGCCTCGGCGTAGTCGAAGTAGAGCGGGAACACCGGAGTGGCGACCACGTCGTGACCCGCCGCGGCGGCGCGCCGCCCGACGCCCATGCCGCGCCACGGCATGACCACGGTGTCCTGGCGCAGCCCGCCGCTGACGAACGCCTCGTCCCACACCACCGCGCGCGAGCCGCGCTCGGCCAGGGCGTCGGCCAGCGCGCGCAGGAACCACGACTGAAGGTCGATCACCGTGGACAGCCCCAGCGAGTCGCGGTAGGCCGTGATCTCCGCCGACTGCGCCCAGTGGTCGAGGACGACCTCGTCCCCGCCGATGTGGAAGAAGGGCACCTCGCCCAGCGCGCCGATGACCTCGTCGAAGATCGTGGTCAGGAACTCGACGGTCGGCGGCAGCGGCGACAGGATCGCCGGCGAGATGCCCCACCGGTCGAGCACGTCGTAGCGCTCGCCGGTGGCGCCGAGCGACGGGTAGGCGGCCAGGATCGCCGAGGCGTGCCCCGGCACGTCGATCTCGGGCACCACCGTGACGAACCTGGACCGCGCGTACGCGCCGATCTCGGCCAGGTCGTCCAGCGAGTAGTAGCCGCCGTGCGGGACGTCGTCGTACGCCTCCGGCTCCCGGTAGTAGTTGCTGGCCGTGCGCGGCCGGTGCGAGGAGACCTCGTGCAGCAGCGGGTACGCCCTGCTCTCCACCCGCCAGCCCTGGTCGTCGACCAGGTGGAGGTGCAACCGGTTCAGCTTGTGCACGGCCATCAGGTCGATCAGCCGGAGCACCTCCCGCTTGGGGGAGAAATGCCGGGCCACGTCGAGGTGCAGCCCCCGCCAGGCGAACCGCGGCGCGTCCTCGACCCGCACCCCGGGCACGGGCCACGACGCGCCCGCGGCGAACCGGTAGGAGGCGTCCGGCAGCAACTGGTGCAACGTCTGCGCGGCGTAGAACGCGCCCGCCGCCCCGCCCGCGACGATCTCGACCCCGCGCGACCCGGTGGTCAGCCGGTAGGCCTCCTCGCCGAGCGCGGGATCCTGACGTACCTCGATGTCGCCCGAGTCTCCCGGACGGAGGTCGAGGAGGGGGAGCGCGCGACGTACCGCGTCCGCGAAGGGACCGGCGACGGTCGCGCCCGAGGTCAGTTCGAAGGATCCGGAAAGATCATTGAGCAGCTCTGGGCGAGGAATCATGCTTCGAGATAGTGCTGCATCCCGTTCGCGAGTGCCAAGGCGATCCGCTGCCTGAACTTCGGATCCTGGAACTTGGCCGCGTCGCCCGCGTTGCGCATGTTGCCGCACTCGACGAAGATCTTCGGCACCGTCGAGAGGTTGAGTCCGCCGAGGTCGTTGCGGAAGCTGAGCGCCTTGCTGCCGACGTAGGTGGAGTACGGCAGGCCCGTGCCCCTGGCGAAGGCGTCGCGCACGTCCACCCCCAGCCTGGTGGAGGGCGCCACGACCTTGTCCACCGGCCCGTTGATCTTCTTCGGGATGATCACGTGGAACCCGTGGCCCGCGGCGGCGGCGCCGTCGGCGTGCACCGAGATCGCGGCGTCGGCCTTGGCCTTGTTGCCGATCGCGGCCCGCTGGGTGATGCACGGCCCGACGCTGTCGTTGTCGGACCTGGTCAGCTTGACGGTCGCGCCGCGGCCCCTGAGGATCTTGGCCATGCGGTTGGAGACGTCCCAGGCGAAGGCGGCCTCGGTGTAGTGGTTGTTGGTCTCGGTGCCGGTCGTGTCGCAGGGCTTCCACTGCGTCAGCACGTTGACCTTGCGGTTGATGGCCTTCGGGTCGCGGAAGTTGCCGCCGTTGTGCCCCGGGTCGATGACGACGACCTTGCCGTTGAGCGGCTTGGCGTCGGGTGGTGCCTGCTGCGCGGGCGTCCCCTGGGTGGGCCCGTCCTGGGCGGGTGGCTGGGCCGGCGCCTCGGCGGAGGAGGCGGCCTGACCTGCCGCGACGCCACCGGGCTCGGTGCCGCCGCACGCGGAGGCGATCAGGCCGCAGACGGCGAGGACGGTGGCTGGTAGAGCACGCATGAGCTCCAACTTACGTGAAGCCCCGCGTTCAGGCCCGTATCAACAGGAATCCTGCGAGTCGGCCTGCCGCCCCACCGAAGCGTCCGGCCGGGACCGCTGGGGCGGTCCGCCTGGCGGTTTCGCCGTCCGCTTCACCACACGTGCTCGCCGACCTCCTGCCGTTCGAGCAGGGCGGCCAGCTCCCGCGCGTCCTCGGCGTCGAGGCCGAGGACGACGCGGGGGCGGCCCCACGGATGGTCGAGGGAGTGCGCCACGTAGCTGGCGACGGACTCGGCGCCGACGTCGGCGCCCCGCCCCCTGCCGGCGCGCCAGTGCCCCCAGGCGCGTTCGAGCTCGGCCGCCGCGCGCTGGGCGCAGGACACCAGTTCTGGATCACGCATGACTGTCCCCCGGATCAGATCGTGACCGAACCAGATTCGGCCACAATTAGCATGACCCTGACGAGTAAACCGCCGTGCGGCGACGCTGCCGTACGGCTTGACCCAGGCTTTGGGCGGCCTTGCTGACGAGAGACCTGCGCATGGGCCTGCCGTGCCATTGCGGCGCCCGGCGAAGGCCCGCAACGGCAGCGCAACCGGCAGATATCCCTCAGGCAGGTCCCGTGCTGCGGCGCACGATCAGCTCGGGTTGGATCTCGCGCAGCCGGGCGCCCTTGGCCGGCTCGCCAATCCTGTCGCTCAGCAGCGCGGCCGCCGACCTGCCCATGGCGCGGCGCGGCTGGTCGACCGAGGTGAGCGAGATGTGCCGCGAGGCCGACAGGTGGGTGTTGTCGTAGCCGATGACGGACAGGTCGTCCGGCACCCGCAGCCCCAGCTCGGCCGCGGCGGCCAGCACGCCGAGCGCCACCACGTCGTTGGCCGCGAACACGGCCGTCGGCCGCGGGTCGCGGGTCAGCAGGGCGATCGCCGCCTCCCGGCCGCCCTCCTCAGTCGCGTCCGCCGCCTCGACCATGATGTACGGCGCCAGCGAATGCCGGCGCATCGCCACGAGGTAGCCCTCGCAGCGCGAGGACCGGGGGCCCTCGATGTGCGCGATCCGCTTGTGCCCGAGGTTCACCAGGTGGTCGATGGCCAGACGGGCGCCGAGCTGGTCGTCGTCGACCACGATGTCGACGCCGTCGAGCTCGATGTCACGTTCCCCTACGACGACGGTCGGGGTGTAGGCGGTGGCCTCGATCAGCGTCTCGCTGGTCGGCGCGATGCCTAAGAGCACCAGCCCGTCGACCCGGAGCTCCAGGAAGGCCTCCACGGCCTCGTCCTCGAACGCCGGGTCCCACTGGCTGTTCCCGATCAGCATGCGCAGCCCGTCGCCGTGCAGGCTCTCCTGCAGGCCGTCGAGGAACTCGGCGTAGAACGGGTTGTGCAGGTCGGCGACGAGCGCCCCGACCAGATGGGTACGTCCTTCCACCAGGCTGCGCGCGACCGCGTTCGGCCGGTAGCCGAGCTCGCGCGCCGCCTGGAGCACTGCCTGCCGCCGATGCTCGCTCACGTGCGGGGATCCGCGCAGCACGAGTGAGACCAGCGACTTCGAGACGCCGGCTCGCTCGGCGACGTTGCGGATGGTGGGTCGTGGCCGAGGCAATGGCTCTACCTCGCGGAGCTCGGCGATGGTTGAAGTGTTGACGGGCGGTCCTGACATGTGTCTCCCCCGCGATGCGGATATGGGCACCTGTCTCACCAAACGATCGAGTAAGCCGCAGGGTACGGCTTCGGGTTAGGGAAGCCTGATATTGACCCATTCGCCACACGTCCGCTATTGGGCACGTCGTCGGATACTGTGCAGGTGTGACACCCGGGAAGTCGGCCGAGACGGCACGGCCCGCACGCCGAAGGCTGAGTGTGGACCGCCGTCGCGAAGAGCTCATGGCGGCTGCGCTGGAGCTGTTCAGCACCCGTGACGCGGAGGCCGTCTCGATCGACGACGTCGCCTCGGCGGCAGGCGCCTCACGAGCGCTCGTCTACCACTACTTCGGCGGCAAGCAGGAGCTCTACGTGGCCGCGCTGAGGAGCGCGGCGGAGCAGCTGGAGTCGCGGCTGCGCCCGGCCGAGGGCGGCAGGCCGCTCGACGAGCTGGCCGCGGGCCTCGGGCGTTACTTCGACTTCGTCGAGGAGCACGCCGCCGGCTTCGCCGCGCTGCTGCGCGGTGGGCCCGCCAACCGGGCGGGCGAAGTGGGGGAGATCGTCGACGGCGTGCGCCGGAGGCTGTTCCGCCTCATCCAGAAGCAGATGCGCGTCGAGGAGCCGAGCCCGGTGCTGCGCACCACGCTGCGCTCGTGGATCGCCTCCGTGGAGACGGCCGGTCTCGACTGGCTGGAGCATCGCGACGTCGAGCGGCCGATCCTGGAGAAGATGCTCGTCGATCACATGGTGGCCCTGCTGGGCGTCGCCGCCGCCTACGACGGCGGGGTCGGCGAGCTGCTCGACGTGCTGACCGGCGAGCAACTGGCGTAGCGGGGGAAGAGTGGCGCCGGGCGGGCGACGCCAACTTCCCCGTGCGACGTCACGTCGGTGGACCGGGCATGCGTACCTGGTCCACCCTCAACCCCCCTGAGGTTCGTGACGACCCTTGCGACTACTCGGAACGCTGCTGCGGAATGCCCGCCAGCAGTGCGCGAACCTCGGTCTCCCGGTAACGCCGATGACCACCGAGGGTGCGAATCGACGTCAACTTGCCCGCCTTGGCCCACCGCGTAACGGTCTTGGGGTCGACCCTGAACATGGTCGCGACCTCAGCGGGCGTGAGCAGCGGCTCGGCCTCGGGTGTACGAGCTGACATTTGTGCGGCCTCTCCTCCGTGTGGACCGGCTTAGCGATCCTGTGACTGCCTTTGCGCGTGTCACGGATGTCCCCCTATGGCGCAGAGCGTGCGGCTTTTCTGAGCCATATGCGGCATCACCCGATGTGACCATACCGCCACGCAGAGCGATTGGCGAGCCCTTCTTTGACCCAACTGCCCGCCCCCATGGCGATGTCACGCTCGGTGATTCTAGCGACACGGTTCGTGGTATCGCAGTGAAAACGGCAAACTACTCAGTTCGCAGAAGAGAGCAGCCGCGAGACGTGACCTACTCATGCAGGTCAGACGGTTGTTTTGGGGCTCAGTTGGCTGATTCCAGCTGTTGCATTGACTTCCACCGAAGGATGACGCGCTGGTACATGGCATAGGCAAGTTCTTCTTGACCCGTGTCCAGACCGGTCAAAGCGGCCGAAAGCTCAGCAACCGACTGGTCGGCCTGAAGCGCGTCGTCGTTCATCAGACGGACCAGGCCGCCGTAGTCGAGCTCGACCAGCGAGTGCGGGTGGAACTCCTCCAGCCAGCGCGCGATGTCCTCCACGTCGAGGTTGGACGACGTGTCGCCGAGGTGCCGGCGCATCACGTTGAGGGCGCGGGCGGCCCGCCTCCTGGCCTGTGCCATGGAGGTGACGTAGATGAGGTTACGGCCCGTAGCGGTCGTCACGTCCTGTCCCGGGGTGGAGGAGCCGAGCACCAGCCAGCGCTCGTTCCCATCAAACGGTACGAACCACGATGGCGGCACATGCCACGCCGTGGTGCGAATGTGCGTACGCAAGGCGGACGAACCGGCCCGGCGCTTGAACCGGTCGAAGTCGTCGGCCGTCTGCTCGGCGATGGCCTTGGGCACGAGCCGGTCCATCAGCTTCACAGGAGTGGCGCCACGAAGCCGTGAGAAGGCCAGCCAGGACCGCAACCGGGTCTGCCAGGGACACACGTACAAACGGTCCTCAACGCGCCGCAGATAGGCATTGGGGCTCTCCTGGGCGGGAACGGGCTCAGGGGGCATGCCGAGCAGGCGCATGACCGACTCGCCGTGCTCCGCGTTGAGCGCGTTCGCCCGGCGCGGACGGTCACGTGAGTCGGCGTAGTCGGCCCACAGCTTGCGCTCGGACTCGGCGAACGCGGTCAGTGGCTCATAGACGCGGAGGTAGGCGGCATAGGGCAGCACGGAGGCATCGTGTCACGAAGAGCACCTGCGTGCACCGTTGAGGCTTACTAGTCTGAGAGTGATCCCCGCCGCGAAGGTGCGGCGGGCCGGACAGGGAGTCACTACCGTGACCGACGTCTTCGGCACGTCCCACAAGGACGTCCACGAGCAGGTCGTCTTCTGCGCAGACGAGCAGAGCGGCCTGCGTGCCATCATCGCCGTCCACAACACGGCCCTCGGCCCCGCGCTCGGGGGCACCAGGTTCTATCCGTACGAGAGCGAGCAGGCGGCCCTGGCCGACGTGCTCAACCTGGCCAGGGGCATGTCCTACAAGAACGCCTTGGCCGGTCTCGACCTCGGTGGCGGCAAGGCCGTCATCATCGGCGACCCGGCCAGGCAGAAGAGCGAGGCGCTGCTGCGCGCCTACGGCAGATTCGTCGAGTCGCTCGGCGGGCGCTACATCACCGCCTGCGACGTCGGCACCTTCAGCGAGGACATGGACATCGTCGCCCGGGAGTCCCGCCACGTCACCGGCCGCACCCTGGCCCACGGCGGCGCCGGCGACTCCTCCGTCCTCACCTCGTTCGGCGTCTTCCAGGGCATGCGCGCCTCGGCCGAACGGGTCTTCGGCACGCCGTCGCTGCACGGCAGGCGGGTCGGCGTCGAAGGGGTCGGGAAGGTGGGCCACCGCCTGGTCGAGCTCCTGCGCGAGGACGGGGCCGAGGTCGTGATCTGCGACGTCGACCCGCGGGCCGTCGAGCGGGTGCGCCAGCGGTACCCCGAGGTCGAGGTGGTCGCCGACGCCCAGGCGCTGACTACGTCCGACATCGACGTCTTCGCGCCCTGCGCGCTGGGTGGCGCGCTCGACGACGCCACGGTGGCCGGACTGCGGGCGAGGATCGTCTGCGGCGCGGCCAACAACCAGCTCGCCCACCCCGGGGTCGAGAAGCAGCTGGCCGACCGCGGGATCCTGTACGCGCCCGACTACGTGGTGAACTCCGGCGGCGTCATCCAGGTCGCCGACGAGATCGAGGGCTTCAGCATGGATCGTGCCAGGGCGAAGGCGACCCAGATCTACGACACGACCCTGAAGATCTTCGGGATCGCGGCGGACGAGGGCGTTCCTCCGGCTGTGGCAGCGGATAGGCTAGCCGAGCGCAGAATGTCGGAAGTCGGGCGTATTAGGGCCATTTGGCTGGGCCACTGACGCCCCACGCCCATACGACGTACCGAGCTGGGCACAAAACAGGTACGGTAATAGGCGAACGATAGGCTGACGTCCAAAGTCAGGCGGCGTCAGTGTGTGGTGCGTTAGCGACGAGGGGTCGGGGACGATCCCACACGAGGGGGTCGAGCCAATGGGGCGCGGCCGAGCAAAGGCCAAGCAGGTCAAGGTTGCTCGCCAGCTGAAGTACAACAGCGGTGGCACGGATCTTGACCGACTTCGCGACGAACTCGGGGTCGGCGACTCCAGCAATGACGACGCCGACGACCTCAACGATGAGCTGGCGGATCGCTATGCCGATTACGCCGATGACTACGGCTCCGGGGACGACGAGGACGACCGTCCTTCCGGTCGCCGATAGCCGTTCTTCAGAGTGACGTGGCCGAGGGTCCGGCGTGCTGCCGGATCCTCGTTCATGATCGTCGGGCCTCACGGGCAACCGTGAGGCTTTCGTCACGCTTGCGTGCGGTCGAGAGGGCCCGCGATCTTGGCGATCCTCTCTTCCGGCGCTGAGTGGTTTCTGGTGCTGAGCGCCCGGTGTCGAGCGTGTCCGGCGGGTCCCGCGGGTAGGCGTGCGTGCCCGGCTCCGGGGAGAAGGCGTCGTCCCGCTTGATCGGCGTGGGTGGCCGGTGCTGGCGCAGTCATGCCCGCCGGTCGGCATGAAGTCTGAGTGTCGGGTTCTCCCATCGCATTTCTAACGCGTCATGGGGCTGGATGTACCATTAGGAACCATGGAGTTCCTGACCGGTGAGCCGCTCGCGCTGGACCTGGTGAACACCCGTGCCCACGACTTCGACGTTCTCGACACGCCCGAGGGGTTCGCGAACTGGATCGATCGTCAGGCGGGCCGGCTCGCGGCGGTCGAGAGGCCGTTCGCGGCGGAGGAGCTGGGGGCGGTCCGGGAACTGCGGGCACACGTGGAGGCGGCGGTCGACGCCGTACGCCGGGGTGAGGGGCCGTCCGGCGAGGCGGTCGGGGCGATCAACGACGCGATGCGCGCCGCGCCCGCGTACGGGCATCTGGACGTGACGGACGCCGGGCCGGCCAAGGGCACGCGCAGGGACGGCGACCGGCTCGCCCGCCTGCTCGCGCAGCTCGCCGAGGCCGCGGCCGACCTGCTCACCGATCCGGCGGCGAGCCGGATCCGGGCCTGCGAGGGCCCCCGGTGCCGCATGATCTTCCTGCCCGCCCACCCCCGGCGCCGCTGGTGCTCACCCGAGCTGTGCGGCAACCGGGTGCGCGTCGCCCGCCACTACCGGCGCCACAAGCCGGCCTGACCGGGAACCGGACGTGGGGACCGAACCAGGTCCGGCCCCCAAGAGGGTCAGCGGTAGCGGGCCTGGCCCGAGCCCTGGACGATCTCGCCCAGCACCCACGCGTCGAGCCCACGCTCGCCGAGCAGGCGGATCGCCTCGTCGACCGAGCCGGGGGGCACGACGGCCGCCATGCCCACGCCGAGGTTGAATGTGCGGTCCATGTCCTTCTGGGCGATCCGCCCGTGCCCGGCCAGCACGCCGAAGATCGCGGGCGGGGTCCAGGACGAGCGGTCGAGCAGCGCGTCGAGGTGGCCGGGAAGCGACCGCGACAGGTTGGCCTCCAGGCCGCCGCCCGTGATGTGGGAGAAGGCGTGCACCTCGGACCTGCGGGCCAGGTCGAGGCAGTCGAGCGAGTAGACGCGGGTGGGCTCCAGCAGCTCCTCGCCCAGCGGGCGGCCCAGCTCGGGCAGCACCGCGTCGAGCGAGAGCGACGTCTCGCGCAGCACGTGCCGTACCAGCGAGTAGCCGTTGGAGTGGATGCCGGAGGAGGCGAGCCCGAGGACCACGTCGCCCTCGCGGACCCGGTCGGGGCCCAGCATGGCGTCGGCCTCGACCACGCCGGTGCCGGCTCCGGCCAGGTCGTACTCGTCGGGGCCCATGGCGCCGGGGTGTTCGGCGGTCTCGCCGCCGACCAGCGCCGCGCCGGCCAGACGGCAACCCTCGGCCACGCCGCCGACGATCTCGGCGACGCGCTCGGGCACGACCTTGCCGACGGCGATGTAGTCGGTCATGAACAGCGGCTCGGCCCCGCAGACCACCAGGTCGTCGAGGACCATGCCGACCAGGTCGATGCCGATCGTGTCGTGCTTGCCGTAGCGCTGGGCGATCATGACCTTCGTGCCCACGCCGTCGGTGGAGGAGGCCAGCAGCGGACGCCGGTAACGCAGCAGCGCCGAGGCGTCGAAGAGCCCGGCGAAGCCGCTGGCGTCGTCGACCACCTCCGGCCGGCGGGCCCGCGCCACCTTGTCCTTCATCAGGGTGACGGCGCGCTCGCCCGCCTCGATGTCGACGCCGGCGGCCTCGTATGTGCTCACGCTTTGCTCTCCAACACGAACTTGCCCACGTTGTCCTGGTCGATCGGGATCGGGTACGAGCCGTCGAAGCAGGCCCGGCAGAGCCGCTCGGCGGGGATGGTGGTGGCCTTGGTCAGGCCCTCCAGGGAGATGTACCCCAGCGAGTCGGCGCCCAGCGAGGCCCGGATCTCCTCGACCGACAGCGAACCGGCGATCAGCTCGGCCCTGGTCGCGAAGTCGATGCCGTAGAAGCAGGGCCAGCTCACGGGCGGCGAGGAGATGCGGACGTGCACCTCGCGCGCCCCCGCCTCGCGCAGCATCTTCACGATGGCGCGCTGGGTGTTGCCGCGCACGATCGAGTCGTCGACGACCACCAGGCGCTTGCCCTCGACGACCTCGCGCAGCGGGTTGAGCTTGAGCCGGATGCCGAGCTGGCGGATGGTCTGCGAGGGCTGGATGAACGTGCGGCCCACGTAGGAGTTCTTCACCAGGCCCTGGCCGTAGGGGATGCCGCTCTCCTCGGCGTAGCCGACGGCGGCGGGGGTGCCGGACTCGGGCGTGGGGATGACCAGGTCGGCCTCGACCGGGTGCTCGCGGGCCAGCACGCGGCCGACCTCGACCCGGGTGACCTGCACGCCGCGGCCCGCGATCGTGGTGTCGGGGCGGGCGAGGTAGACGTACTCGAACAGGCAGCCCTTGGGGTCGGGCAGGGCGAAGCGGCGCGACCTGACGCCGTCCTCGTCGATGGTGAGCAGCTCGCCCGGCTCGATCTCGCGGACGAACGTGGCGCCCACGATGTCGAGGGCCGCCGTCTCCGAGGCCACCACCCAGCCGCGCTCCAGGCGGCCCAGGACCAGCGGGCGGATGCCCTGCGGGTCGCGGGCCGCGTAGAGGGTCTTCTCGTCCATGAACACGAGCGAGTACGCGCCCTTGACCTGCGGCAGCAGCTCGGCCGCCGAGTCCTCGATGGAACGCGTGCGGTCCTGCGCGAGCAGCGAGGTCAGGACCTCGGTGTCGGTGGTCGCCCTCGTGGAGCCGGGAGCCAGGCGCTCGGCCAGCTCCGGCGTGTTGATCAGGTTGCCGTTGTGCGCGAGCGCGAGCCCGCCGACCTCGGTGGAGCTGAGGGTCGGCTGGGCGTTCTCCCACACGCTGGAACCGGTGGTGGAGTAACGGCAGTGACCGATGGCCAGGTGGCCGCGGAGGGTGCCGAGCACCGACTCGTCGAAGACCTGGGCCACCAGGCCCATGTCCTTGTAGACGAGGATGCGGCTGCCTTCACTGACCGCGATGCCCGCGGACTCCTGGCCGCGGTGCTGCAACGCGTACAGCCCGTAGTAGGTGAGTTTGGAAACTTCCTCGCCTGGTGCCCATACGCCGAAGACGCCACAGGCGTCTTTGGGAGCGCGGTCGTGGGGGTCCAGGTCATGGCCGAGCCGGCCGTCGCCCTTCAGCACATGCCTCAGTTTAGGTTGCGGGCTTCCGTGCTCGCACACCCGGGTGCTCCATCAGCCGGCGTGGGACGATCTGCCGGCGTTGGAACCGTCGCGGACGAACTCTCCGGTGACGTTGCGGTTGGCCGCCGATCCGAGGAAGTGGATCAGTGCCGCCATGTCGTCGGCGGTCGAGAGCCTGCGGCTCGGCGTACGGGCGGCGATGCGGTCGAGGGCCTCCTGGGTGACCGGGCGTTCGGCCTTGGTGATCGTGAGCCCGGCCACGGCCACGTTGACCAGGATGCCGTCGCCGCCGGCCTCCCAGGCCAGGGCTCGGGCCATGCCGTGCAGGGCCATCTTGGCGGTGCCGTACGGGCCCGGGCCCGGCCGGCCCTCCTCGGCGGCGCCCGAGGAGACGAAGACGATCCGGCCGAAGCCGTTCCTTCTCATCCCGGGCAGTACGGCCTGGACCAGCAGGGCGTTGCCGACGACGTTCGCGTGCAGGGCGGCCGTCCATTCGGCGGCGGGGACGTCCTCGAAGTCCATGCTGTTGGGCATGATCGTGCCCCAGCGGACGGCGTTGAGCACGAGGGCGTCCACCGGGCCCGCCTGGGCGGCGGCGGGCGCGATGGTGGCGTGGTCCTCCAGGTCCAGGTGGACGGCCGTCGCCTCGCCGCCCGCCTCCTCGATGCGCTTGACGACCTCGGCGGCGCGGCCGGGGCCGGTGTTGTAGGTGATGGTGACCCGCGCGCCGGCCCTGGCGTAGGCGAGCGCGGTGGCGGCGCCGATGCCGGAGGAGCCGCCGGTGATGAACGCGTGCATGGGGATGCCTCTTTCTGATTAGCCGACTAATTAGCCAGCTAAGTCGCTTTTGATCCCTTCCGGCAAGGGGGTTTCGCTCTTGGTGAAGCGGGCTATTGGGGGATCGCGCGTACGAGGCGGGCCAGGAGGTGGCGTTCGGCGTCGTTCAGGCCCTGCTGGAGTTCCTCGTCGGTCCTGGCCCAGATCTCCTCGACCGGCTCGCGCAGCGCCTTGCCCGCCTCCGTCAGGTGGACGCGGCCCACCCGGGGGCGGTCGGGGTCGGGGGAGCGGTAGACGAGGCCCACGCGTTCGAGGCGCTGGAGGGTCTTGGTGACGGTCGGCGGCTCCACGCCCAGACGGGCGATCAGCTCGCTCTGGGTGAGGCCGTCCTGCCGCCACAGCTGGTTGAGCAGGAGCTCCTGGCCCACGTGCAGGCCCAGTGGCGCCAGGGCGGCGGCCATCCGGTTGCGATGGGTCTTCATGACCATGATCAGGGCGTACGTCAGGGTCTCGTCCAGCATGCACTCATCTTGCCCGCCGCCTGCCGCTTTGGCGCATGGTGACCCAAGGATGGCACCCGTCTTACCGTGTCGTGCGCTATAGCCGATGCCCTCCGCGAAAGGGTGAAGTATCCGGCATGCAGACCCGTCGGGAGACGCAGACGTGACCACACCTGGGGACCCCAACGAGCCCCGCGAGGGGCAGGACCCGCAGCACCGCGAAGGCCACCCCCAAGAGGGCCGGCCCGAACACGCTCCGCCGCAGCACACACCCGAATGGTGGCGAGAGGGGACGGCCGAGGAGGCGGAGACCGCCGCCGACCCCGACCACGTCCCTGGATACGAGCCGGCGCCTGGACGGGCGGGCGGGCCCCCCGGCGAAGGAGCCGGCCACGGAGCCGGCCACGGAGCCGGCCACGGAGCCGGCCACGGAGAGGGGAGCCGGCCCGGCGGCGGGCGGCATGAGGGCGAAGGGGCCGGGGAACAGGCCGGTGGCGGCCGGTGGGCGGACGAGTGGCCGTTCGAGGACGAACGTCAGGCCGAGCAGCGACAGGGCGAGCAGCGACAGGGTGGGGAACGGCAGGGCGAGGAGCCGCAGGGCGAGGAGCCGATCGCGCCCGCGCCGCCCGTGGTGCCGCCGCCCGACGTGCCGCCGACGCACGAGCCCAGGCCCACGGGACAGCCCCACCATCCCGACCTGCCCACCTCGCCCGAGACACCGGCGCCGGCCGTCGGCGACACGGGGGAGGCGCGTTGGGGCAGGGGGGACGCGGAGGAGACGCAGGTCTATCCGATGCCCGGCGCGACCCCGGCCTACCCGGGCTGGGGCACGCAGCCCGACGAGGAACCGGGCCGGCCCGCGCCGTCCCGCTACGAGTACGGCGACGTGCCCACCTTCGAACCCCCTCCCGCCGGCATCCACGCGGCCGGAGGCCCCGAGGAGCCGCCCCCCGCCCCGGGCGGCACCCCCTCCGAGACGACCACCCCCTTGCGCGGTCAGCCCGGCAAGGAAAGCGGCCCGCCGGAGGCCCCCGGCACGCCGGGAACGCCGAGCACGCCAGGCGCAGGAGGCGGGGCGGGGCCAGGGGCGCCGTACGGGGGAGAGGGCGCCTACGGGGGGCCCAGCGCCTCGGGGGGCCCGTACGAGGGCCCAGCGGGCTCGTACGAAGGCGGACGGGACACGTCCGTCCCCGGGACCACCCCCTCCAGCCCCTACGGCGGCCCGCCCGGCTACGGCCCGCCCCCGGGAAGCCCTCCGTACGGCCAGTACGGCCCCTACGGCACCCAGCCGCCCTCGCCACCGGGCAGCGGCCTCGCCACCGCCTCGCTGGTGCTGGGCGTGGCGAGCCCGTTCCTGGTGTTCGTCTGCTTCACCGGCGTGCTCACCGCGATCCTGTCGATCGTCTTCGGCTGCGTGGCGCTCGCCAAGCGGGTGGGCAGGGGCCGGGCCATCGCCGGGATCGTGATCAGCGTGCTCTCGCTGGTGTTGTTCGCGATCGTCGCGATCTGGTTCTGGAAGGTGGTCCAGGAATGTGGCGATCTTCCCGGTCAGCTCGCCGACCAGTGCTTCGAGAGCAAGTTCCCCTGGATGGGCAGGGGACGCTAGAGCGGCAGGTGGGCTGACAGGTCGGCGCGGGAACCGCTCGCCGCGACCGAGCCCCTGGCCATGGCCTCGTCCCAGGTCAGTCGGCCGAGCGCCAGCTCCAGCCAGGTACGGGCGTCGGTCTCCACCACGTTCGGCGGCGTGCCGCGGGTGTGGCGGGGGCCCGGGATGGCCTGGACGGCGGCGTAAGGCGGCACGCGCACCTCGACCGTGCGGCCGGGAGCCGCGGCGGCCAGCTTCTCCAGCAGGTGGCGCACCGCCTGCCTGGCCGCGTCGCGCTCGGGGACGAGCCCGCGGTCGTAGGCGGTGAGCACCGCCGCGACCAGGGCGTCGGGCAGGGCCGACGCGGGGCCGTCGTAGGGCGGCTGGTCGAGGGCGACGAGCTGGCCGTCGAGGGCCGCGCGCAACTTCTCCGGGTCCATCTTGCGTGGTGGCACGGGTCCATTGTCTCGCGGGAAGCGTTCACCGGGACGGAGGTCGTCGTTCACCTCGGGTTTCGTCGGCGACCGTAACGTCCCCGCCGTACAACTGCGCACATATCTGGAGGACCTGTGGCGAACCCTGAGGCGGGGCGGCTGCTGCCGCTGCTTTCCACCCCGCACAAAGGTGGCCGATCCGCTCTGACCTGTCAGTTCCGTTGCGGGAACGCGTGCGCGCACGACGTGGCCAACACGACGGGCAACGCCTACTTCGGCGACGTGGTGAAGGAGGCGCTGTCGCGCCGCGGCATGCTGCGCGCGGGCGCGCTCGGCGCGCTGGTGGCGGGCGTCGGCGTGGCGGGTGCGGTTCCGGCGTTCGCCGACGAGCCGGGGGCGGAGGCCGAGACCGCGGCCGCGCCTGCCGCCGAGAGCCTGCGCGGCCGTGGCGGGATCGCCTTCACCTCCGTGCCGCCGAACAAGGACGACGCGCTGCGCATCCCCGACGGCTACAACTCCTCCGTGGTCGTGCGCTGGGGCGACCCGGTGCTGCCCGGCGCGCCGGCCTTCGACTTCGACAACCAGACGGCCGACGCCCAGAACAAGCAGTTCGGCTACAACTGTGACTACGTGACGTTCTTCCCCATGGGCAACAACCGCGGCCTGCTGTGGGTGAACCACGAGTACACCGACGAGAACCTGATGTTCCGCGGCTACACGGGCGGCGCGGCCGCGACCGAGGAGCAGATCAGGATCGCGCTGGCCGCGCACGGCGGTTCGGTCGTGGAGATCGAGCGGGCGCACGGCACCGGCGAGTGGAAGCTCACCACCAAGGGCCGCCGCCGCTACAACCGGCGCGTCACGGCGCAGACGCCGATGCGCTTCTCCGGCCCCGCCGCCGGTTCCGACCTGCTCAGGACGGCCGCCGACCCCAAGGGCCTGGCGCCGGTCGGCATGCTGAACAACTGCTCGGGCGGTTCCACCCCCTGGGGCACGGTCCTGACCGCCGAGGAGAACTTCGACCAGTACTTCGTCAACGGCGACAAGGTGCCCGAGGCGCAGCGGCCGTACATCTCGCGTTACACGATCACCACGAGCACCCCGGCGAGCAGTCGCCGGTTCGACCGGATCGAGGAGCGCTTCGACCTGGCCAAGCACCCGAACGAGGCCAACAGGTTCGGGTGGATCGTGGAGATCGACCCGTTCGACCCCGACTCCACGCCGATCAAGCGCACCGCGCTCGGCCGGTTCAAGCACGAGGCCGCCAACACCACCCTGGCCAGGGACGGCCGCCTGGTCGTCTACATGGGTGACGACTCGCGCTTCGAGTACATCTACAAGTTCGTCTCGAAGAACCGGTACATCCCCGGCTTCGACCGGCACAACCGCGCCCTGCTGGACGAGGGCACCCTGTACGTCGCCAAGTTCACCGGCGACAGCCCGGCCGCCGAGATCGACGGATCCGGCAAGCCGCCCTCCGACGGGCTGTTCGACGGCTCGGGCCAGTGGATCCCGCTGGTGTCGGGCGACAGGTCGTACGTGGACGGCATGACCGCGGCCGAGGTGCTGATCCACACGCGTACGGCGGCCGACAAGGTCGGGGCGACCAAGATGGACCGTCCCGAGGACATGGAGCGCAACCCGGTCACCGGCGGCGTCTACGTGGCCCTGACCAACAACTCCAACCGCACCGCCGCCCAGGTGGACGAGGCCAACCCGCGCGCGTCCAACAAGCACGGCCACATCCTGGAGATCGCCGAGCGGCGCGACGACGCCGGCGAGACCACCTTCGCCTGGTCGCTCCCGCTGATCTGCGGCGACCCGAACGACCCCGCGACCTACTTCGCCGGCTTCGACAAGACCAGGGTCTCGCCGATCTCGTGCCCGGACAACGTGACGTTCGACGCCGACGGCAACCTGTGGATCTCCACCGACGGCAACCAGCTCGGCAGCAACGACGGCCTGTTCGTCATGCCGGTACGCGGCTCCGACCGCGGCCACCTGCGCCAGTTCCTCACGGTCCCGCTGGGCGCGGAGACCTGTGGGCCGCTGGTCACCGCGGACCAGAAGAGCGTGTTCGTGGCCGTGCAGCACCCGGGCGAGCTGGACGGCGCGACCCCGGACAACCCGGCCAGCCGCTGGCCCGACGGTGACCAGCCGCGCCCGTCGGTCGCGGTGGTCTGGCACGGCAGGGGCAAGAAGATCGGCAGTTGACCTCAAGTTAACTTGAGGAAATAGTCTCCATGCCATGAGCATGGAAGTGACCGCCTGGCATCAGCTTTACTCGATGAACAACCGTCCGGAGCGTCGCCCGCTGAACAGGGCGACGCTCCGGCGTATCGGCGGGTTCGCCCGCCCTCACCGCCGCAGGATCGTGCTGTTCCTCGTGCTCAGCGTGGTGCTGGCGGGGTTGGCCGTGGTGTCGCCGCTGCTCGCCGGGCGGGTGGTCGATGCGATCTTCAACGCCGAGCCGCTCGACGTGGTCGTGGTGGTCGCGGTGCTGATCGCGGGCCTGGCGCTCGCCGAGGCCGGGCTCGGCCTGCTGAACCGCTGGCAGTCGGCCACCATCGGCGAGGGCCTGATCCTCGACCTGCGCACGGCCGTCTTCGACCACGTGCAGCGGATGCCGGTCGCGTTCTTCATGCGGACCCGTACCGGGGCGCTGGTGAGCCGGTTGAACAACGACGTGATCGGGGCGCAGCGGGCCTTCACCGACACCTTGTCCAGCGTGGCGGGCAACGTGGTGCAGCTCGTGCTGACGCTCAGCGTGATGATCGGCATCTCGTGGCAGATCACCCTGCTCGCGCTGCTGCTCCTGCCGGTGTTCGTGCTGCCCGCGCGGCGGATGGGCGTCAGGATCGCGCGGCTGCGGCGCGAGGCCGCCGACCACAACGCGGCCATGGGCACCCAGATGACCGAGCGGTTCTCCGCGCCGGGCGCGACGCTGGTGAAGCTGTTCGGCCGGCCGGCGCGCGAGTCGGCCGAGTTCGCCGCGCGGGCGCGGCGGGTGCGCGACATCGGCGTGCGCTCGGCCATGAACCAGTCGGTGTTCGTCACGGCCCTGACCCTGGTCTCGGCGCTCGCGCTGGCCCTCGTTTACGGCCTCGGCGGCTTCTACGCCCTGCGCGACCAGCTCGAACCCGGCGCGGTCGTGTCGCTGGCCCTCCTGCTGACCCGCCTGTACGCGCCCCTGACCGCCCTGGCCAGCGCCCGCGTGGACGTGATGAGCGCCCTGGTCAGCTTCGAGCGCGTCTTCGAGGTGCTCGACCTCAAGCCGCTCATCCAGGAACGTCCGGAGGCCCGCGAGGTCCCCGACGGCCCGGTCTCCGTCGAGTTCGACGACGTGCGCTTCGCCTACCCCGCGGCCGACAAGGTGTCGCTGGCCTCGCTGGAGGAGGTCGCCACGCTGGACTCGCGGGGCGGCGAGGAGGTGCTGCACGGGATCTCGTTCACGGCCCTGCCGGGCCAGATGGTGGCGCTGGTGGGCTCGTCGGGGGCCGGCAAGTCCACGATCGCCCAGCTCCTGCCCAGGCTGTACGACGTCGACTCAGGCGCCGTCCGCCTCGGCGGCGTGGACGTACGGGACCTGACCTTCGACGCCGTCCGCGACACCCTCGGCATGGTCACCCAGGACGGCCACCTCTTCCACGAGACGATCAGGGAGAACCTGCTGCTGGCCAGGCCCACGGCGAGCGAGGAGGAGATCTGGGACGCCCTCACCAGGGCCCGCCTGCGGACGCTGATCGAGTCGCTGCCCGACGGGCTCGACACCGTGGTCGGCGAGCGCGGCTACCGCCTGTCCGGCGGCGAGCGCCAGCGGCTCACGATCGCCCGGCTCCTGCTGGCCAGGCCGCGCGTGGTGATCCTGGACGAGGCCACCGCGGCCCTCGACTCCACCTCCGAGGCGGCCGTGCAGGCGGCCCTGGGGGAGGCGCTGGCGGGCCGGACCGCCGTGGTGATCGCCCACCGGCTGTCCACCGTGCGGGCGGCCGACCAGATCCTGGTGATCGAGGACGGCCGCATAGCCGAGCGCGGCACGCACGCCGAGCTGCTGGCCATGGGCGGCCGCTACGAGGAGCTGTACCGCACTCAGTTCGACGAGCCGACGGTGGCGGAGGCGGTGGCCTGAGGACCGTCCGCCTCCGACGGGCGGCGGGACGGGCGCAGGGCGTACAGGCTGAGCGGGATGGCCGCCAGCACGATCACCGCCGCGATGACCAGCGTGAACTGGTAGGCGTCCAGGAAGGCGGCCAGCGGCGGCCGGTCGCTGCCGCTCTGGCTGGAGCTGAGGATCGCGCCCAGCACGGTGATGCCGAGCAGGCCGAACACCTCGCGTGAGACGTTCAGCACGCCCGAGGCCACGCCGGTCCGCTCCTTGGGCAGGCCGCCGAGGATCGCCGAGGTGAGCGGCACCAGCATGCCGCCGCCGAGGCCGTAGAGCAGGAACCAGGGCGCGACGTCGGCGTAGTCGCCGTCGGCGCCGACGCCGGAGATCAGGTAGATCGCCGCGCCCATGAGCGCCATGCCGAGCGCCACCGTCGGGCCGGTGCCGAGCCGCGCGGAGATCCGCTGCGACAGGATGGCGACGACCGCCATGACCAGGGCCATCGGCACGAACGCCAGGCCGGCCTGGGTGGGGGAGAAGCCGAGCACGTTCTGCAGCCACAGGGCGCTGAAGAAGTAGATGCCGAACACGCCGAACGACCAGATGCCCATGGTCAGCGCGCCGCCGCTGAACACGCGGGCGCGGAAGAGCGACAGGTCGATCATCGGGCGCTCGGCCTGCGTCTCGACCAGCGCGAACGCCACGGCCGCCGCCGCCGCGAGACCGAACGCGGCCAGGATCTCGGCCGACGTCCATCCGGCGCGGTCGCCCTCGATGAGCGCGTAGGTGAGGGAGACCAGCGCGAGCGCCGAGGTGGCCAGGCCGGGCAGGTCGAGCCGGTGCCGCAGGCGGGTGAACGCGGGCCGGACCGCCCACAGCCCCAGGCCGAAGGTGGCGACGCCGATCGGCACGTTGATCAGGTAGATCCAGCCCCAGTGCAGGTTCTCGCTGATGAATCCGCCGGCCGCCGGGCCGAGCGCCATGGACAGCGCCCCGGACGCGCTCCAGATGCCCACGGCCCTGCCGCGCTCGCCGGGGTCGGGGAAGATCTGGCTGATCAAGGTGAGCGACGTGGGCGTGAGCAGCGCCGCCCCCACGCCCTGGACGGCCCGTGCCGCGATCAGCATGCCGCCCGAGGTGGCGAGCCCGGCGCCCAGCGAGGCCACGGTGAAGACGGCGAGCCCGGCCAGGAACACCCTGCGGGCGCCGAACAGGTCCGCGAGCCGGCCGCCGACCAGCATGAGCCCGGCGAAGACCAGGATGTACGAGCTCACGATCCACTCCAGCCCGGAGATCGTCAGCCCGAGCTCCCGCTGGATCGTCGGCAACGCGACATTACCCACGTTGTTGTCGAGATAGGTCATGAAGGTGCCCAACGTCACGGCACCCAGCGCCCACCATCGCATGGAACAACCTCCTATACGCCGTACTTGTACGTCGTACAGTTCAACTTGTACGACGTATAGTTGTCAACCGTGATGGGAAAACTGACCGCGCAGGTCATCGCCGAGCGAGCGCTGGAGATCGGCGACACCGAGGGGCTCGACGCCGTGACGATCCGGCGGCTGGCGACCGACCTGGGCGTGACGCCGATGGCCCTGTACTGGCACTACAAGAACAAGGACCAGCTCCTGTTCGGCATGGCCGATCACCTGATCGGCGGGTTCGTGCCCGCGCCGGCCGACGAGCGGCCCTGGCAGCAGCAGCTCCGCGACCTGACCCAGGGGCTCATCAGGACCCTGCGCGCCCATCCCTGCGCCAAGAACGTCATCGAGCAGATCGACCCGATCTCCGTCCCGAACTTCCTGGTCGTCTGGGACAAGGCCCTGGGCCTGGCCCGTACGGCGGGGTTCGGCGTCGAGGAGAGCTGCCTGATCACCAAGTACCTGCTGCAGAGCGCGCTGTCGATCGCCGATGCGCCCGTGCACTTCAAGGCCGGCCGGACCGGCGAGGAGATCGCGGAGGCCGTCCGGGTCAAGCGGGCCGGCCTCCAGTCGCTGTCGCCGGAGAAGTACCCGTACCTGGTCGAGATGGCCTCACCGCTGGTGGCGGGGGCCGACCCGGACTTCTACGACTCCTTCGGCGTCGATCTCGTGCTGCGCGGCATCGAGGCGCTGGCCGCCGGACGTTAAAGTCGGGATCATGCCCTTCGAGCTGGTCTGCGAGATCGAACCTCCCACCAAGCCCGACCTGAAGCGCGTACGCCACCAGATCGGCACGCTCAGCCAGGTCGCCCATTCCTTCCTCATCCCCGACAACCACATCGGCCGGGCCACCGTGTCGAGCGTGGCCGTGGCCCACGAGGTCGAGGCGATGGGCGGGCGCAGCATCGCCTGCCTGAACTCCCGCGACCGCAACCTGCTCGGCTTCCACCGCGACCTGCTGACGGCCGCGGCGTACGGCGTCGACCAGTTCCTGTTCGTCCACGGCGACAAGCCCGCCGGCGGCAGCCGTACCGGCGACCTGACGGTCCGCTCGATGATCGAGGAGGCGAGGGGCTTCTCGGCGGCCGTCCGCGTCGGCGCGGCGGCCGGGTTGCGCCCGCTGCCCGACTGGAAGCGCGCGGCCGACTTCCTGTTCTCGCAGGTCAGCTTCTCGGTCGAGGCGCAGGTGCGCTGGCGCGAGGCCAACCGGATCGACGTGCCGGTCTACGCCGGCGTCATGGTGCTGGCCAGCGAGCGCCACGCCCGTACGCTGGCCGCCGCCATCCCCGACATCGCCCTGCCCGCCGAGCTGGTCGAACGGGTGGCCGCCGACCGCATGGCGGGCGTCGAGGCGGCCTGCGAGCAGGTGCTCGCGTTGCGCGAGTCCGGCGCGTTCGACGGCGTGCACCTCATCCCGGTCTCCCGCTACCGCGACGTGGAGTCCAGGCTCGCCGGAGCCCTCTGAGACCTGGCGAGCGCGGCCAGCAGCGCGCCGGCCAGCGCCACGGCGAACAGCACCGCGTACGCGCGCTGGAAGCCGTCCATGAGCTGCCCGACGGCCACCGGGGAGAGCGTGGACAGCGTGCCCGCGTACACCTGGGCGCGCAGCGCCGGGCCGACGGAGCTGGTCACGACGCTGAGCGACAGGCCGACGCTGATCACGATGCCGACGTTCATGATCATGACGCGGAAGCCGTTGACCACGCCCAGGCTGCCGGTGGGCAGGGCGGCCATGACCTGGGTGGTGTTGCCGGTCAGGAACGTCCCGCTGCCGCACCCGGCCACGAACAGGGCGAGCCCGGTCACCCAGTACGGCGTCGCCGGGTCGGCCGTGAGCATCAGCGTGCCGAGCCCGAGCGCGCTCATCGCCGCGCCGCCGATCGACAGCCCGTACGGCGAGACCCGGGGCCCGAGCAGGCCCGCGATCGGCGAGGCCAGCCCGATGCCCACCGGCACCGGCAGCACGCTCAGCCCGGCCGAGAACGCGTCGAGCCCGCGCGCCGCCTGGAAGTAGAGCGCGACCACCAGAATCAGCGCCGAACGGGCGAGCGCGTTGCAGAAGGAGGCCAGGTTCGCATAGGCCAGCAGCCGGCCGCCGAACAGCCGCAGGTCCAGCACCGGGTTCGCCGAACGCCGCTCGGCCAGCACGATCAGCGGCAGCAGCAGCACGAACAGCGCCGCTCCGGTCAGGACGACCGGGCTGGTCAGGCCGCCGGACCCGGCCTCGTTGACCGCCAGCAGCACCGCCGACAGCGCGGCGAACACCAGCACGTTGCCGAGCGCGTCCACCGGCTGCTTCGGCCTCCGGGGCATCTTGCGTAAGATCACCGCACCCCAGCCGAGCGCGACCAGCCCGGCGGGCACGTTCACCCAGAAGATCCACTGCCAGCCTGCGGTCTCGGCGATCAGGCCGCCGAGCGTCGGACCGGCGAGCTGGGCCACCGACAGCGTGCCGATGTAGACGCCCATGCCCTGGCTGAGCCGTTCGGGCGGGAACGCGTCGGTGATGATCACCGTGCCGTTGGCCAGGATCATCGCCGAGCCGATCGCCTGCACCACGCGCATGCCGACCAGGAACCAGACGTCCGGTGACAGCCCGGCCAGCAGCGAGGCCGCGGTGAACAAGGCGAACCCCGCCAGATACACCTCGCGCCTGCCGAGCAGGTCGGCGACCCGGCCGAAGAACACCAGGCTCGCGGTGTTGACCAGCAGGAACGCCAGCAGGATCCATCCCGACTGCGTCGCGTCGGCGTGGAAGTGCCGCACCACGGTCGGCAGCGCGACGTTGAGCGTGCTGCCCGCGATGCCGATGAGGACGAGGCCCAGGCTGGTGACCGAGCAGACGCGCCACGCGTAACGCATGGAGGTGCCGGTTTCGGGGGTGACCGCGACCATGACTCCCACTATGACGTACGTCGTACGTCCGTTTTGTGGCAGGGGTTATCTGGCTCGCCTGCGTAACCCCTCGACGTCGTGGATGACCACCCGCCGCCTGCCCGTCTCGATGAGCCCGCGGTCGCGCAGGCTGCGCAGCGCCTTGCTGACCGCCTCGCGGGAGGAGCCGGTCCAGCCGGCCAGCTCGTCCTGGCTGAGCGGAAGGGTCACGCGCACGCCGGCGGTGGTCGGCTCGCCGTACCGGTCGGCCAGTTCGAGCAGCCGGGTCGCCACCCGGCCGGTGGTGTCGAACGCGCCGTACTCGACGCGCTTGCGGTCCGCGTCGCGCAGCCGGCCGACGACGAGCTGCAGGAGCAGGACGGCGATGCGGCCGTGCGCGGCCAGGAAGCCGCTGAAGTCGCCGATCACGATGCCCTGGACGGGCTCCAGCGCGGTGACGGTGGCCGAGCGCGGCGAGCCGTCCACGGCCGACATGTCGCCCAGCAGCGCCCCGGGGCCGCGTACCGCCAGGACCACCTCGGTGCCGCTGCTCGTGTGCGAGGACACCTTGACCCGGCCCCGCGTCAGCACGACCACCCAGTCGGCCGAGTCGCCCTCGCCGATCACCGTCGTGCCGCGATCCCACTGCCGCGGGCGCCCGGCGGCTCGCAGGGTGTCGATCTCCTCGGCGGTGAGCAGGGAAAGAAATTCGCCGGGCTCTGGAGTCATGCGCCGATTATGTACGGACGGCCATTGCCGTTCTATGGCATTCCAGTCAGAACGTACGCGGCCACGGGTTCTTCCTTGCCCTTCAGGGTGAGCCGTCCCAGGGCGTCCACCGAGACGTCGCGGCCGAGTTGCCGCAGCGTCGTCTCGCCGATCACCACCGTCCCCGGCTCGGCCAGGGCCTGCAACCTGGCGGCCACGTTGACGCAGTCGCCCATCGCGTTGAAGCCGCGTAACTCGGGGCTGCCGATGTTGCCGACCAGCGCGGGACCGGTGTTGACGCCCACCCGGAAGGTCGGCCACTCCACGTCGTCCGCGCGTTTCCAGGCCATCTCCTCGGCCACCTCGGCCGCGGCCCGCTGCATCTCCAGCGCGGCCCGGCAGGCCGCCCTGGCATGCCCCGCCTGCGTGGCCGGCGCGTTGAACAGGGCCAGCATCGCGTCGCCGACGAACTGCACGATCGTGCCGCCGTTGTTCAGCACGCAGGGCACGGCGGCCGTGTGGTAGCGGTTGAGCATCTCGACGATCTCGCCGGGCGTGACCTGCTCGGAGAAGGAGGTGAAGCCCTTGAGGTCGGCGAAGAGCGCGGTCAGCTCCTTCAGCTCGCCGCCGAGCGCGGCCCGGGCGGGGTCGGCGAGCAGGGCGTTGGCCACGTCGGGCGACATGTACTGGCGGAAGAGGGTGTCCAGCTCCTGGTAGAGGCGGGCGTTCTCCAGCGAGATGGACAGCTGGCCGGCCAGGGTGGCGGCCAGCGCCTCGTCCTGGCCGGTGCGGCCCACCGGCACCTCCAGCACGCCGGCCAGGTGGCCCCTGACCCTGAGCGGGTAGGCCAGCCGGTGGTCGCGGCGGATCGGCCCGTCGCCGTCGAACTCGTACGCGCGGGAGCCGATCTGCGTCCGGCCCTCCGACACCAGCGCGATCTTGACGTCACCGTACGCCTGCCTGACCCGGTCGAGCGCGGTGGTCAGCAGCTCGCCCTCCGGCAGGCCCACGCGGGTCTGCGCGCTCACCGCCACCAGCGCGGCCAGCCGCTCCGACAGCTCCCGCTCGTGGGCCAGCGCCTCCCCGGCCCGGTCGAGCACGGCGGCCTGGCTCTCGTTCAGCCGGAACTTGCCCGACAGCCGGGTCGCGGCCAGCGGCTCGCCCCTTCGTACGTGCTCGACCAGCTCCTCCAGCGCCTGGTCGTAGTCCTGCTGGAGGCGCGCGACCGTCGCCGCCAGCGTCACCGAGTCGAACAGGCCGGCGCTCGACCCCTCGCGCCTGAACTGCAGGTAGGCGCTGTAGGCCACGAACACGAAGGCGAGGGTGAGCAGCACGTGCCACTCCCACCACGACAGGTGCCAGTTGAGCTGCGACATCCCGGCGACCATCGCCTCGGCCAGCAGCGCGTACGCGGTGATCAGGCTGACCAGCATGGCCGAGGGGCGGCGGCGGTGGAGCAGGAACATCATCACGCCGGCCGCGCCGTACAGCAGGACGCCGGGGACGGACGCCAGGCCCAGCCAGCCCACCGGCGCGACCAGGGGCGGATCGCTGAGCGCGGTCAGCTCGGGCACCAGCGAGACCAGCCCCCACAGCAGCAGGAAGCCGAACAACATCGCCCGGACGAAGTGCTGCGCGTCAAGGACGGCCCTGGCCGCCCGCTCGCCCAGCGGCAGGGCCGAGGCGAACGCGAACATCGACGCGATCGTGAGCCCCACCTGCTGGCCCAGGTCGAAGCCCAGCGAGCCGGTCGGCAGGATGACGCCGGGCGTGGCCAGGCCGTGCAGCAGGAAGAAGCCCGCGCTGCTGAGGAACACCATGGACACCAGGAACAGCCGGGCGTCCTGACGGCGGCGCGCGGCCTCGGTGATCAGGCCGCCGAGCGCCACGTTGATCCCGGCCACCGCGAGGATCATCCAGAAGTGGCTCGCGTTGTGCTGCCAGACGACGTTGAGGTGCTGCTGCGCGAGCAGCAACCAGAGCCCCAGCAGGGGGAGAACGAGGTGGATGCCCCAGACCGCGCCTCGGACGGGCTGCGTGGCCGGCGGCAGGTAGGGGCTGGGCACAGACCCGATTATCCACGCGGGATCGCCGCCGCCAATGCGTCCTTTTACCCACTGGCAGCGCGACAGTCGGTCAATCTGGTCAGTAACCCTCCGTTTCGTGACATACACGTTATGTAGTTCTTGCCAACCTTTGGAACGGTCGAAACGTGAATCTCATGCACAACCTGAGCATCACTTGTCCCTTGGAAGGAAAGCCGTGGCTATCAAGGTTCGCGGTGGGCGTACGCTCACCCTCGCCACTGTCGGAGCGCTCGCCGCCTCGCTCCTCGCCGTCGGTGGCGTGGCCACCGCCTCGTCGGCGGCGAGCGAGGTCTACGCCTGCGTGCACAAGAAGACGCGGTACGTCCGCATCGTCAACCCGACCACGCCGTGCCGGAAGACCGAAGAGCGCGTCGTGATCGGCGGCAGCACGACGGAGCTGAACGGCGCCACGTCCGGCCCCAAGGGCGACACGGGCCCGCAGGGCAAGCAGGGCGTCGCCGGCCCGCAGGGACCCCAGGGCCCGAAGGGCGAGACCGGCCCGGTGGGCCCCCAGGGCAAGCAGGGCCTCCCCGGCAAGAACGGCCAGGACGGCCCGCAGGGCCCCAAGGGCGACACCGGCCCGCAGGGTCCCAAGGGCGACACCGGTCCTCAGGGCCCCAAGGGCGACGACGGCAAGAACGGCCAGGACGGCAAGCAGGGCGAAAAGGGTCCGAAGGGCGACACGGGTCCGCGCGGGACCGAGGGACCGAAGGGTGACACGGGCCCGCAGGGCCCCAAGGGTGATCCCGGCAAGGACGGCGCCGGCGCCGCCTACGGCACCTACACCAACGACGCGACCATCAGCGGCCTCGGCCCGGTGACCGCCACCTGTGACAAGGGCGGCACCCCGACCGGCGGCGGCTTCTCCTTCAGCACCCTGAAGAACGCCGAAGTCATGGGCAGCTTCCCCGGCGCCAGCGGCTGGACGGTGACCGTCGCCAAGGACGACAACGGCGGCGGCAACAACCTCACCGCCGACACGCAGACCCACGGTGGCGGCAACAACGGCACCAGCGTCTCCGGCAAGGTCTACGTCGTCTGCATCAAGAAGGTCTGACGACACATAGAAGGGCCGGTGCGGGGTCACCCCGCACCGGCCCTTCTCGTTGGATCTCAGCCGAACAGCGCGGGCAGCGTCGCCGAGTGGGTCTCGCGGATCTCCTCGATCCCCACCTCGAACACGCCCTCGACCACCAGCGACTCCCCGCCGGTGACCCCGAGCCCGTAACACGGCACCTCGTGCCGCCCGCACAGCGCCGCGAACTCGTCGAACGCCTCCGGCCGCACCACGACCAGGGCCCGCGCGGCCGACTCGCTGAACAGGTCGGTGAACGGCTCGCCGCTCAGCGCCACCGTGGCCCCGACGCCGCGCGCCAGGCACGACTCGGCCAGCGCCACGGCCAGGCCGCCGTCGGACAGGTCGTGCGACCCCTCCAGCAGCCCGCGCGCCGCCGCCTCGACCAGCACGGTCGCCAGCGCCTGCTCGGCCTCCAGGTCCGCGTGCGGCGGCAGGCCGCCCAGGTGGCGGTGGGCGACGTGGGCCCACTCCGAGCCGCCGAACTCCTCGCCGGTGTCGCCGAGCAGCACGACCCGCAGCCCCTCGGCGGTGAACCCGGACGGCACCCGCTTGGCCACGTCGTCGATGACGCCGAGCACGCCCACGACCGGCGTGGGGTTGATGGCGGTCGAGCCGGTCTGGTTGTAGAAGGAGACGTTCCCGCCGGTCACCGGCACGCCGAGGGTGCGGCAGGCGTCGGCGAGCCCGCGTACGGCCTCGGCGAACTGCCACATGACCTCGGGGTCCTCGGGCGAGCCGAAGTTGAGGCAGTTGGTGACGGCCAGCGGCTTGGCGCCGGTCACGGCCACGTTCCGGTACGCCTCGGCCAGCGCGAGCTGCGCCCCCGCGTAGGGGTCGAGCTTGGCGTAACGCCCGTTGCCGTCGGTGGACAGCGCGATGCCCCGGGTGGTCGGCTCGGCCCCGGCCATGACCTCGGAGATGCGCAGCATCCCCGCGTCGGCGGGCTGGGCCAGGACGGTGTTGGCACGGACGTACCGGTCGTACTGGGAGGTCACCCACTCCTTGGAGGCCAGGTTGGGCGAGCCGAGGAGCTGCAGCAGGGTGGCCCGCAGGTCGTCGGGACGGGCCAGCCGGTCGGGGGTGTCGGAGTTGAGCGCGCCCTGCCCGGACGGCTCGTGGAAGGGACGCTCGTAGACCGGGCCGTCGTCGGCGGCGGTGCCCGGCGGGATGTCGACGATGACCTCGCCGTCCCACGTCATGATCAGGCGACCGGTGTCGGTGACCTCGCCGATGACGGTGGCCGGGACGTCCCACTTGGCGCAGATCGCCAGGAACGCGGGGATGTCGTCGGGCCGGACCACGGCCATCATCCGCTCCTGGGACTCGCTCATCAGGATCTCCTCGGGCCTGAGCGAGGGGTCGCGGAGCGGGACCAGGTTGAGGTCGACCTTCATGCCGCCGGTGCCCTTGGCGGCCAGCTCGGTGGTGGCGCAGGAGACGCCGGCCGCGCCGAGGTCCTGGATGCCGACGACGACGTCGGCCGCGTAGAGCTCCAGGCAGCACTCGATGAGCAGCTTCTCCATGAACGGGTCGCCCACCTGCACGGCGGGCCGCTTGGCCTGCGACTCGTCCTCGAACGTCGCCGAGGCCAGCACGGACGCGCCGCCGATGCCGTCGGGGCCCGTGGACGCGCCGAACAGCACGACCTGGTTGCCCGGGCCGGGCGCGGTGGCCAGCTTGATCTGGTCCTTGCGCAGCAGGCCGACGCAGAGCGCGTTGACCAGCGGGTTGCCGATGTAGCAGGGGTCGAAGACGACCTCGCCGCCGATGTTGGGCAGGCCCAGGCAGTTGCCGTAGTGGCTGATGCCCTCGACCACGCCGGGCAGCACCCGCCGGGTGTCCACGGCGTCGGCGCCGCCGAAGCGCAGCGCGTCCATGACGGCGATCGGGCGGGCGCCCATCGACATGATGTCGCGCACGATCCCGCCGACGCCGGTGGCCGCGCCCTGGTGCGGCTCGACGTAGGACGGGTGGTTGTGTGACTCGATCTTGAACGTGGCCGCCCAGCCGTCGCCGATGTCGACGACGCCCGCGTTCTCGCCCATGCCCACGAGCAGCGCCTCGGACTTGGGCGCCTTGGTGGCGAACTGCCTCAGATGCACCTTGGACGACTTGTACGAGCAGTGCTCGGACCACATGACGCTGTAGATGGCCAGCTCGGACCCGGTGGGACGGCGGCCCAGGATCTCTTTGACCCGGTCGTACTCGTCCTGCTTCATGCCCAGCTCGGCGAAGGGCATCGGCTCGTCGGGGGTCTCGGCGGCCCGCTTGACGTTGTCGGTGCTCATGCGTTCACCAGATTCTTCAGGATGGACGTGAAGAAGCCGAGCCCGTCGGTGCTCGGCGCCCCGACCAGCTCCTCCACGGCGTGCTCGGGGTGCGGCATGAGGCCGACCACGTTGCCCGCCTCGTTGCGGATGCCGGCGATGTCGTTGAGCGAGCCGTTGGGGTTGCCCCCGGCGTAGCGCACGACGACGTGGCCGCCGGACTCCAGCGCGGCCAGCGTCTCCTCGGAGGCGACGTAGCGGCCCTCGCCGTGCTTGACCGGCAGCACGATCTCCTGGCCCTGCTCGAAGGAGCCGGTCCAGGCGGTGGCGGGCTGCTCGACCGTGAGCCGCTGGTCGCGGCAGACGTAGTGGAGCGAGGCGTTGCGGGTGAGCGCGCCGGGCAGCAGGTGGGCCTCGCAGAGGATCTGGAAGCCGTTGCACGTGCCGATCACCGGCAGGCCGGCCTTGGCGGCCGGGATGAGCTCGTCCATCAGCGGGGCGAACCTGGAGATCGCGCCGCAGCGCAGGTAGTCGCCGTAGGAGAAGCCGCCGGGCAGGAAGACGGCGTCGACTCCCTTCAGGTCGTGGTCGGCGTGCCACAGCGGGACCGCCTGCGCGCCCACGAGGCGCACGGCTCTGGCGGCGTCCTGGTCGTCGAGAGTTCCTGGAAACGTGACTACGCCCACACGGGCAGCGCTCATGACAGTCGTCCCCTCCGAGGAATGCGCACGCGCGTGCCACCGTCTCTTAGGGGCGGACGGCGGTCTACGGCGGTGTACTCAGATTATCGGGTGCGCGGCTGTGTTCCGGGCAGCGGGTCGGACAGCGCTCAGACAGCGCTCGGACAGCGCTCAGACAGCGGCCAGCTCGCGGTGACGGGCGCCCTCGGCCTCGTCGTCCCAGGCGAGCATCTTGCGCAGGTGGACCGTCGTGCCGCGGCCCGGGGTGGTGCCGAAGGAGATCTCGTCCACCACGGACCGCATGATCAGCAGGCCGCGGCCGTTCTCGGTGTCGGGCGGAGGAAAGTGCAGCGGCATCGACGGGAGGCCGTCGCCGCTGTCGGCGACACGCACGTCGCAGCGGCCGTAGCCGATCGACGCGGAGACCTCGTAACGATTGGCCGGGCCGCCGTGTCGCACCGCGTTGGAGCACGCCTCGGAGACGGCGAGCAGCATGTCGGCGATGCAGGTCTCGCTCACGTTGAGTGAACGCATCGCATCGCCAAGCACCCGCCTGACCATCGGTATGCCGATCGCATCCCGAGGCAGCGCCAACGAGAACTCAATATCCACCGGACTCCTCCGGGCTCCGGAATGTCACCTGGAGTAGGTTTCCCTGTGAAATCGGGGCTAACCGCAAAATCACGTTGTTGTTATTTAGTGTTGGCACGCCCGTGGCATTGTGGCATGGCCGAACGCGACTTTAACCCACCAGGGGTAAAACCAGGCATCAAATGTGCCTTCTACCCCTCAACTCGGACGCTGTAGTCCTCAATCACGGTGTTGGCCAGCAGTGTCTCGGCCATCTTCCGTACCTCGTCGAGAGCCGCCTCGTCGGCCGGGCCCTCCAGCTCGACCTCGAACCGCTTGCCCTGACGGACGGCCGAGACGCCGGCGAAACCGAGCCTGGGCAGCGCCCTGGCGATGGCCTGGCCCTGCGGGTCGAGGATCTCGGGCTTCAGCATGACGTCTACGATGACGCGCGCCACTGCGTTCCTCCTGGGTGGAGTGGGTGCTTGGGAAAGCAAGCCTACCGGCGTGCATGCCCGTCGACACAACGGGAACGGGGAGGACATGGGGCTTGCGCGGAGGGCTGTGACGTCTGCCACGATGTCCCCAAACGCGTACGAACCACCACCACATGGTTCGCACGCACCCACGGCTGGCCCCAGGTGGCGACCCCATCGACACCGGCCCCGATCGCACAGGAGCGGCACGTGACAGTCGACGCCTCTCGTGGTGCCGAAGCACCCCCTGAGCTCGTGCAGTTGCTCACCCCCGAAGGAGTACGGGTCGAGCACCCCGACTACGACATAGACCTGACGCCCGAAGAGGTCAGGTCGCTCTACCGCGACCTGGTGCTCGTCCGGCGCATCGACCTGGAGGCCGTGGCGCTCCAGCGGCAGGGCGAGCTGGGCATCTGGGCCTCGCTGCTCGGCCAGGAGGCCGCCCAGATCGGCTCGGGCCGCGCGCTCACCGACACCGACATGGCCTTCCCCACCTACCGCGAGCACGGCGTCGCCTGGTGCCGCGACGTCGACCCGGTGAAGCTGCTGGGCCTGTTCAGGGGCGTCAACCACGGGGGCTGGGACCCCGAGGAGCACAACTTCCACCTGTACACGATCGTGATCGGCAGCCAGACCCTGCACGCGGTCGGCTACGCGATGGGCATCCAGCGCGACGACGCCTCCGCCGCCACGATCGCCTACTTCGGCGACGGCGCCACCAGCCAGGGCGACGTGAACGAGTCGTTCATCTGGGCCGGCGTGTTCAACGCGCCGATCGTCTTCTTCTGCCAGAACAACCAGTGGGCCATCTCCGAGCCGCTGGAGAAGCAGAGCCGCATCCCGCTCTACCGCCGGGCCTCGGGCTTCGGCTTCCCGGGCATCAGGGTCGACGGCAACGACGTGTTCGCCTGCCTCGCGGTGACCAGGAAGGCGCTCGACGCCGCCCGTACGGGCCAGGGGCCGACGCTGATCGAGGCGTTCACGTACCGGATGGGCGCCCACACCACGACCGACGACCCGACCCGCTACCGGGTGGCCAGCGAGCTGGAGGCGTGGAAGCTGAAGGACCCGATCGAGCGGGTCAAGGCGTACCTGTTCCGCAACGAGCTGGCCGACCAGGCGTTCTTCGACTCCGTCACCGCGGAGGCCGACCAGCTCGGCGCCGACCTGCGCAGGCGGTGCCTGGCGATGCCCGACCCCGAGCCGCTCGATATCTTCGACCACGTCTATCGCGAGCCCCACGCGCTCATCGACGGGGAGCGCGCGCAGTTCGCCGCCTACTTGGAGGGCTTCGAGAAATGACGGTGTTGAGCCTGTCCAAGGCGCTTAACGAGGGCATGCGCCGGGCCATGGAGGACGACCCCAAGGTCCTCATCATGGGCGAGGACGTCGGCAAGCTCGGCGGCGTCTTCCGCGTCACCGACGGCCTGCAGAAGGACTTCGGCGAGGACCGCGTGATCGACACGCCGCTCGCCGAGTCCGGCATCATCGGCACCGCGATCGGCCTGGCGCTGCGCGGCTACCGGCCGGTGTGCGAGATCCAGTTCGACGGGTTCGTCTTCCCGGCGGCCGACCAGATCATCACGCAGCTCGCCAAGATGCCGATGCGCTCGCTCGGCGCGATCAAGCTGCCCGTCGTCGTCCGCATCCCGTGCGGCGGCGGCATCGGCGCGGTCGAGCACCACAGCGAGTCGCCCGAGGCGTACTTCACGCACACGGCCGGCCTGCGCGTGGTGGCCTGCTCCAACCCGGCCGACGCCTACACCATGATCCAGCAGGCCATCCGGAGCGACGACCCGGTCATCTTCTTCGAGCCCAAGCGCCGCTACTGGGAGAAGGCCGACATCGACACGGCCTCGACCGACTGGTGGACGCCGTTCGACAAGGCCAGGGTCGTCCGGCCGGGGTCCGACGTCACGCTGCTGGCCTACGGCCCGATGGTCAAGACGTGCCTGGAGGCCGCCACGGCCGCCGAGGACGACGGCCGCTCGCTGGAGGTGATCGACCTGCGCTCGCTCAACCCGCTGGACGAGCCGCTGGTCATGGAGTCCGTACGCCGGACCGGACGGGCGGTCGTGGTCCACGAGGCCCCCGTCTACAGCGGGTTCGGCGCCGAGCTGGCGGCCCGGATCACCGAGCGGTGCTTCTACCACCTGGAGTCGCCCGTCCTGAGGGTCGGCGGCTTCTCCACCCCCTATCCGCCGTCGAAGCTCGAAGAGCACTACCTGCCCGACCTGGACAGGGTGCTCGACGCCGTCGACCGCGCCTTCGGGTTCTGAAAGGGGGACGTGCTTCCATGCGACGCGAGTTCAAGCTCCCCGACGTCGGGGAGGGGCTGACCGAGGCCGAGATCGTCCGCTGGCACGTGCGGCCGGGCGACGAGGTCAAGGTCAACCAGATCGTGGTGGAGATCGAGACCGCCAAGTCCATCGTCGAGCTGCCGATCCCCTGGGACGGCGTGGTCTCGGGGGTGCTGGTCGAGGAGGGCGTCACGGTCGACGTCGGCACGCCGATCGTCTCCGTGGACACCGGCGGCGGCGAGATGGCCGGTGAGGGAGGCGGCGGCGACCAGGGGCTCAAGGCGCTGGCCGACGACATGGTGCCCAAGCCGCCGGAGGAGGGCGCGGTCGAGCCCGGCGCCCACGGCAGCCCCGCGCCCAAGGAGGAGCGGCAGGCTGTCCTGGTGGGCTACGGCGTCAAGACCGGCGCCTCCAAGCGCCGTCCCCGCAAGCAGCCGGCGGAGCCGATCGCGGCCGCGCCCGTGGCCAACCCGGCCCGCGTGGAGGTCCCCGGCCCGGCCCCGACGGCCCGCCCGGTCGAGCCGGCCGGGCCCCCGCCCGTCGTCGCGCCCGTCGGTCCGGGCCGCGTGGCCGTGCTGGCCAAGCCGCCGGTCCGCAAGCTGGCCAAGGACCTGGGCGTCGACCTCACCACGCTCACCGGCACCGGCCCCCAGGGGTCCATCACCCGCGACGACGTGCACGCCGCCGCCGAGGGCGGCCCCCAGGCGGCGCCCGAGCCCGTCCGGCAGGCTCAGCCCCAGCAGCGGGAGGAGCGCGTCCCCGTCAAGGGCGTGCGCAAGATGACCGCCCAGGCCATGGTGGCCAGCGCGTTCACGGCCCCCCACGTCACCGAGTTCCTCCAGGTGGACGTGACGGAGACCATGGAGGCGGTCAGGCGCCTGCGTGCCCTGCCCGACTTCGCCGAGGTCAAGGTCTCCCCGCTCCTGCTGGTCTGCCGGGCCCTGCTCACCGGGGTCAGGCGCTACCCGATGATCAACTCGTCGTGGGACGAGGCGGCCCAGGAGATCGTGGTCAAGCAGTACGTGAACCTGGGCATCGCCGCCGCCACCCCGCGCGGCCTCGTGGTGCCCAACGTCAAGGACGCCCACGCCCTCTCCCTCCCCGAGCTGGCCAGGCAACTGGGCGCGTTGGCGGAGGCAGCCAGGGCGGGCCGCACCCAGCCGGCCGAGATGTTGGGCGGCACGATCACGATCACCAACGTGGGCGTGTTCGGCGTCGACGCCGGCACTCCCATCCTCAACCGGGGCGAGTCGGCCATTCTGGCCTTCGGCCAGGTCAGGGACATGCCGTGGGTGGTCGACGGCGAGCTGGCCGTGCGCAAGGTGACCACGCTCGCGCTCAGCTTCGACCACCGGATCGTCGACGGCGAGCTGGGCTCGATGTTCCTGCGCGACGTCGGCGCCATGCTGGAGGACCCGCTCCGCATGCTCGCCTGGAGTTAGAGCCAGGCGGTGACCGCCGGGAGGACCCCTCTCCCCGGCGGTCACCGCAGGCTCGGCCAGGGCGCCTTCTTGTCACTCGCGCGGGGGCCGTACGACTCCAGCCACACGGGCGCGCCCACGACATGAGAGACCGCCGCGGGCCAGTCTGATACACCCTCCTCGTACACGGGGACGGCCCGCAGCAGCCGGGACGTGCGGTCCGGCTCGGCGAACGTGACGGGCCGGTCGTAGCGCACGCACATGCGCGAGACGTCCGCGTCCAGGTGGGTGAGGGCGAGGCCGTCCACGCCGCCCGCCGCCTCGGCCGCGTACCGGTGGGCGACCGCGTCGAAGTGCCCGAGCCGGAAGGCTCCCTGCCACGGCCCGGCCGGGTTGTGCGGCTCGGGCAGCGTCAGCGCGGGGTCCTCGGTCACCAGCGGGCCGGGGCCGTGCCGGGTCGTGTACGTCCGCAGCACCCCCAGCCGCGCCGCCCCCGCCCCCTCCAGCAACTCCAGCGCGTTGGCGAAGGTCGTCGTGCTCCACGTCGTGTACGGGTCGAACCCCCACCGCTCGTCCAGCAGCACCCCCTGCGCCCCCTCGAACACGACCGGCCCCCGCCTGACCAGCCCGGCCGTGTACGACGAGTCCACCAGCCGCACCCGCTCGGCGAACGCCCGGTAGACGGCCACGCAGTCGGCCACCGCAGGCCCCTCGCCCCCCAGCGCCTCCCGCAGCACGGTCAGCTTCCGCGTCAGCTCACGCGGCGAGTCGCCCGCCCGGGGCGCCAGCGCGCCGTGCTCCAGCCGGTACGCCATCACCTCCCCGACGCCCATCCCGCACGACCCGTGCCGCGCGGCCCCCCGCGCAAGCTCCCGCCTCCTCCCGGCCGCCACGTGGTACGGCGTCGCCAGCAGGCAGTCCCGGTCCACCGTGAGCAGCCCGAAGGGGTCGGGCACGCCGAGCCGCGCCAGATGCTCCGCCTCGGCCGACAGGGCCAGCGGATCGACCACCACGAACCTCGACAGATGCGTACGAACCCCTCGGAACGTCCCCGCGCCGAACTGCGCGAACGTGTGATGCCGCCCGTCGTCCAGGACGACGTTGTGCCCCGCCTGCGCGCCCCCGTTGAACCGGACCACGGCGTGGACGGGCAGCGTGGCGCACGCCCAGTCCACGACCGTGCCCTTGCCGGCGTCGCCGTACCCGAGGTCGACGACGACGAGGTGGTCGTTCATGGCCGCAGCCCGTCGAGCGGCTCGGCGGTGACCACCGTGCCGCGGTCGAGCCTGGCCAGGGCCCGCGACACGGACGCGCCGGCCGTCGAGCCCAGCTCGGCCAGGTCCTCCAGGCCCTCGTCCAGGCCGATCGCGTCCTCGCCGAGCCCGACGGTGAGCGCGATCGTCTCGGACACGGCGTCGAGGTCGTCCAGCTCCAGCACGTTCTGGCCGAGCAGGTCGCGCCAGGCGTCCAGCACCTCGGGGTCGCCGGCGTAGCTGGCCCCCTGGGGGAGGATGAAGTAGACGTCGTACTTGCGGGTCAGCTCGGCGACGATGTCGGCCACCCCGAGGGGCGCGGTCAGGCGGTCGCCGACGAGGTCCCCGACCTGGTTCCTGGACACCCGCGGATAGGGCATCTCGTCGCCGATGACGAACAGGTAGCCGCGCCTGCCGCGCTTCTCGTGGCAGTCGATGGAGGTGTGCCTGGCCATGAAGTACATGGCCAGCTCGTAGGACTCGCGCTTCTGGCCGCCGCCCCCGCCCTCCAGCAGGATCAGGCCGAGCTGGTCGTCCATGCGGTTGTCGGACTCGAACTGGCCGACCTGCAGCGGCGCCCGGTCGCAGGTGGCGTCGCCGATCGCGCCGAACATGATCTGCGGGTCGGTGGCGTACCCCTTGCGCAGCAGCAGCCCGAGCAGGTCGGGCAGCCGGGTCTGCAGCCCGCGGGGGACCGCGCGCATCGAGCCGGTCACGTCGAAGAGCACGGCGATGGCCAGCGAGTCGGGGTGCTCGGCCGAGTCGCGGCTCTCCCGCGTCACGCCGCAGGGGTCGAGGTCGGGGTGGACCTGCCGGGCTCCGCCGTCGCTGTAGGCGAAGGCGCTGGAGCCGGTGGCCGCGCGGTAGCGCGCGGCGGAGTCGTAGACATTCGTGGACCAGATTCCGCTGCCCATGGCAGCCTCCCTCAAAGGTGGAGCGGACGGTACGTGCGGGGTCCATACAGGTCGTCGAGCAGGTCGTCGAGCTCGCGCAGCAGCTCCCACGCGTCGGACGGCGGGCGCAGCAGGCAGCCGCGGACAAAGGCGCGCATCCGGCGCGGGCACTCGCCCAGCAGGCGCTCGACGCACCTGGTCAGGGCGGTGATGTCGGCGCGCTCGTCGAGCCGGTCGCCGTGACACCAGTCGACCAGCACGAGCCCGTGGTCAAGGGGATGGACGAGGACGTGGCGGGGGAGCACGGCGCCGTGCGCGACGCCGGCCCGGTGGGCGAACCCGGCGGCCACGAGCAGCCGCCGCCAGATCCAGGCCACGTCGCGGGGGTCGCGGCCGGTGCCGACGCGTTCGAGGGTGACGAACCCGTCGGGCGCCCGGCTGAGCACGTTCGCCTGCCGGACCACCTCGCCGCTCCGGTAGCGGAAGCTCTCGACCAGGCGGGGGACGTACGGCAGGAGGCGCGGGTCGCCGTCCGAGGCGAGCTTCCGCAGCGCGGCGGCCTCGCGGACCAGCAGCCGGCCGGCGGCCGGGTCGCGGGCCACCTTGAGCAGCGAGTCGCGCCCGGCGCCGCGCCCGGCCGGGTAGAGCACGGCGGTGCCGCCCTTGTGCAGCGGCGGCCCGACCAGGAAGTCGCCGACCCGCTGCCCCCGGTGGTAGGTCTCCCAGAGCGCGACCAGCCGCTTGAACGCCTCCTCGCCGCCCGGCGCGAGGTCGGGGTGCAACGCCCTGGCCAGCCGCCGGTAGACGCGGGCCGGAGAGCCGCCCGCGAACAGCTCCTGGGCCGATCGCGCCCCGGCGACGATCGCCGCCGCCTCCGCCGTGTTCATCGCACCTCCTCCTCCCGCGCGGGCCGCAGCAGCGCGGGGTGGAGCAGCCGGGCGTCGCCCGCGCGGTAGAGCTTGGCGCGCGGGCCGCCCCTGGGGCCGCCGGTCTCGGTGGTCTGGCCGGTGCTCTCGACGAACCCGGGGACGGACAGGATCTTGCGGTGGAAGTTGCCCGCGTGCAGCGGCGTGCCCCACACGGTCTCGTAGATCAGCCGCAGCTCGGAGACGGTGAACTCGGGGCCGGCGAAGGCCGTGGCCAGCGGCGTGTACTCCAGCTTCGACCGGGCCCGCTCGACGCCGTCGGCCAGGATGCGGGCGTGGTCGAAGGCGAGCGGCGGCACGTCGTCGACCGGGTGCCACACGGCGGCGGCCGCGTCCGTGCCGGCCTCGGGGTCGGGCAGGTCGGGGGCGAAGGCGAGGTAGGAGATCGACACCACCCGCATGCGGGGGTCGCGGCCGGGGCCGCCGTAGCTGGCGAGCTGCTCGATGTGCGCCGGCCTGGTGGACACGCCGGTCTCCTCGGCCAGCTCGCGCACCGCCGCCTCGGGCAGGTCCTCGTCCGGCCTGACGAAGCCGCCGGGCAGCGCCCACCGGCCCGCGTACGGCTCCACGCCGCGCTCGACGATCAGGACGTGCAGCCGCCGGTCGCGGATGGTCAGCGCCACCACGTCGACGGTGACCGCGACCGGCGCGTACAGCCGGGGGTTGTAGCCGGCCAGGAACTCGTCCATGCCCACGTCCTTCTCAATGTGAGTCAATCTCGACATGAGAATAACTCTCGGGAAGGGTGGGTGTCGATAGGGTTGGCGCATGATCCGTCACATTGTGCTGTTCACCTGGGCCGACGACGCCACCGACGAGCAGAAGGCCGCGGTCGCGACCGAGCTGCGCAAGCTGCCGGGCGAGATCCCGCAGCTACGGGCGTACACGGTGGGTCCCGACGCCGGCATCACCGAGGGCAACCACGAGTTCGCCGTGGTCGCCGACCTCGACAGCGTGGACGACTTCGTGATCTACCGCGACCATCCCCGCCACCAGGCCGTGATCGCGCAGTACATCAAGCCGATCCTGGCGACGCGCGCCGCCGTGCAGCTCAGCCTCTAGAGCCCTCTAGAGCTCCGGCGGGTGGTTCTCGCGGTGCATCAGCCGGTCGTCGGAGGTGCGCCCGCGCCGGGGCGCGAGCACGATGCTGAGCACGACGCCGACGCCCCCGACGATCATGAAGATGACGCCGATGATGTCCATGTGCACGCTCTGGCCGAACACGTCCGGCTCGATGGCGAACTTCAGGATGGCGCCGAGCGTGAGGAAGAAGATGCTGACCCCGACACCCATGACGACCTCCAGGCAAAGGCGAAGTACGCCCACGGTCATACCCGGGTATCGGTGATCACACCCTCGCCGGGTCAGGCGAGACAGGACAATGGCCGCCCGCCGTTGTAGGCGATCATGTCCTGCACGGCCGCGCCGACGTCGATCGGCGCGCCCGGCGGGCGTCCGTCCAGCTCGGCGTAGGCCCGGTGGAGGTTGCCCACGATGCGCTCGGGGTCGAGCAGCCCGCCCCACTCGCCGAGGTCGGTCTCCCGCGCGGCCTCCAGCGGCGTCAGGCCCGCCTCACGGCCGTGCCGGGCGGCCTCCTGCACGAACCGCAGGTAGCCCTCGACCCGGTCGTAGACCTCCGGCCCGCACACCTCGCCGTGCCCGGGGACGATCGTCTCGGCGTCCAGCCCCCTGAGCGTGTCCAGCGCGGCGATCGTCCCCGCCACCGATCCCATCAGGACGAACGGCGTGCCGCCGTTGAAGACCAGGTCGCCGGAGAACAGCACCCGCCGCTCCGGGATCCAGACGATCGAGTCGCTGGTCGTGTGCGCGGCCGGCCCGACGTGCCGCACCTCGCACCGCAGGTCGTCGGAGTACAGGGTGACCCCCTCGGTGTACGTCAGGAACGGCGGCGCGACCTCCATCGCCCCCCACACCACCTCCGCCGACCAGGCCCCCCGGTACGCCGGGACCCCGTCGGCCAGGATCTGGGCCCGTACGCCCTCGTGCCCGACGATCGTGGCCTCGGGGAACAGCCAGTTGCCGAAGGTGTGGTCGCCGTGGTGGTGGGTGTTGACCAGCGTGGTGATCGGCCTGCCGCTGACCTTGCCGACGGCCTCGCGCAGGTCGCGGGTGCGGCGCTCGGTCGAGCAGGCGTCGACGCAGATCACGCCGCGCCGCCCGGCCAGGAATCCGGTGTTGTTGATCCACCAGCTCCCGTCGGGCTGCACGTAGGCGTAGACGCCCTCGGAGACCTCTACGACGCGCGGCGGGGGCAGGGGGTGGTCATGAGATGACGAGCTCATGCCCGGAACCTAACAGCGACGCCCGCTCCCGGAGGGGAAGCGGGCGTCGCCGTCAGGTTCCGAGGCTCAGAAGGCCTCTTCGGGAAGTTCCATGAGCTCCTGGCCGGTGGCGGCCAGGATGCGCCGCTCGGTCGTCAGCCTGGGCAGCACGGTCCCGGCGAAGAACGCCGCCGCGGCCACCTTGCCCTGGTAGAACGGGTCCTCGCCCTCGGCCAGCCGGGCCAGGGCCACCTCGGCCTGGCGCAGCAGCAGCCAGCCGATCACCAGGTCGCCCAGCGAGAGCAGGAACCGGGTGCTGTTCAGGCCGACCTTGTAGACCTCCTCCGGCTTCTCCAGCGAGCCGAGCGCCCAGCCGGCCATGGTGTCGCCCATGGCCTTGACCTCGGCGGCGGCCTCGGCGAGCAGCTTGCGCTCCTCCTTGAGCCGGCCGTTGCCCGCCTCGGAGGCGGCGAACTCGTTGATCTCGGCGAGCAGCGCGCCGACCGCGGCGCCCTGGTTGCGCAGGATCTTCCTGAAGAACAGGTCGAGGCCCTGGATCGCGGTGGTGCCCTCGTACAGGGAGTCGATCTTGGCGTCGCGGATGTACTGCTCGATCGGGTAGTCCTGCAGGTAGCCCGAGCCGCCGAGGGTCTGCAGCGAGCGGGCCAGCAGCTCGTACGAGCGCTCGGAGCCGACGCCCTTGACCAGGGGCAGCAGCAGGTCGTTCATGGCCTCCGCGTGCCGGTCCGCCGGGTCGATGAGGAGGGCGTCCTGGAAGGTGGCCGTGTAGAGGACCAGGGCGCGCATGCCCTCGGCGTACGCCTTCTGCAGCATCAGCTCGCGGCGCACGTCCGGGTGGTGGGTGATGGTCACCCGGGGGGCGGACTTGTCGGCCATCTTGGTCAGGTCCGCGCCCTGGTAGCGGGACTTGGCGTAGTCGAGGGCGTTCAGGTAGCCGGTGGAGAGCGTGGCGATGGCCTTGGTGCCGACCATCATGCGGGCGTGCTCGATCACCATGAACATCTGCTTGATGCCCTCGTGCACGTCGCCGACCAGCCAGCCGATCGCCGGGTGCTTGTCGCCGAAGGTGAGCTCGCAGGTCGTGGAGACCTTCAGGCCCATCTTCTTCTCGACGTTGGTGACGTAGGCGCCGTTGCGCTCGCCCAGCTCGCCGGTCTCCAGGTCCACGTGGAACTTGGGCACCAGGAACATCGACAGGCCCTTGGTGCCGGGACCGTGGCCCTCGGGACGGGCCAGGACCAGGTGGAAGATGTTGTCGGCCATGTCGTGCTCGGCGCTGGTGATGAAGCGCTTGACGCCCTCGATGTGCCAGGTGCCGTCGGGCTGCTGGACGGCCTTGGCCCGGCCGGCGCCGACGTCCGAGCCCGCGTCCGGCTCGGTGAGCACCATGGTGGCGCCCCAGTTGTGCTCGATGGCCAGCTCGGCGAAGCGCTTCTGCTCCGGCGTGCCCAGCTTCCACAGGGTGTAGGCGAAGTTGGGGCCGGCGGCGTACATGTACAGGGCCGGGTTGGAGCCGAGCACCATCTCGGCGGTCGCCCAGGCGAGGCTGCGCGGGATGCCGGGGCCGCCCAGCTCGGCGGGCAGATCGAGGTGCGCCCAGCCGCCCTCCACGAGCGCCTTGAACGACTTCTTGACGCCCGCCGGGACGGTCACCGTGCTCGTCGCGGGGTCGAACACCGGCGGGGTGCGGTCGCCCTCCTCGAAGGAGTCGGCGAGCACGCCGGTCGCCAGCCTGTTGACCTCGTCCAGGATGCTCCGCGCGACGTCCTCGTCCACTTCGCCGAAGGGCCCGGTGCCGAGGATCTCGCGTCGACCGAACACCTCGAAGAGGTTGAATTCCAGGTCACGCACGTTGCTCTTGTAGTGGCCCATGGGTGCAGATCTCCTTGAACCGAGGTCTTCATGTACTGGCCAGTAACCTTACCTGGAATGCTACCCGCGAGTAACCCCGGCCATGCATGGCATGCTCGACTCCATGGACGCCGAAGAACTCGCCACCAGGTGGCGGGAGCGACTGGAATCCTGGGCCATCCCCGAGGAGATCCTGGCCAAGGCTCCGGCCGATCCGTGGAGCCATTCACCGGCCCGGTTCGCCACGCGCACCGACCGGGCGCTGGCCGAGCCCGACGACGGCCCGACCATGACCCGCCTCGCCGAGGCGCTGCCCGACAAGGGCACGCTCCTCGACGTCGGCTCGGGCCCCGGCGCCGCGTCGTTGCCGCTGCGCGAGCGCATCGGCCACCTCTACGCGGTGGACACCTCCGCGCCCATGCTGGAGCACCTGAAGGTCAGGGCGATGGACCTGGGCGTGCCGGCCACCACCGTCGAGGGGCGCTGGCCCGACGTGGCCGGCCAGGTGCCGGTGGCCGACGTGTCCGTCGCCGCGCACGTGGTCTACAACGTGCCCGACCTGGCGGAGTTCCTGCGGGCGCTCGACCGCCACACCCGTGGCCGGGTGGTGCTCGAACTGTCGCATCGCCATCCCATGAGCTGGATGACGCCGCTCTGGCAGCACTTCCACGGCGTCGACCGCCCGGTCCGTCCCATCGCCGAGGACTGCGTGGCCCTGGCGGCGGCGCTGGGCTTCGCCGTGCGCGTGGAGGAGCGGGAGGCGCCCCTGGAACGTTTCACGACGGTCGAGGAGCTGGCCGAGAGCGCCTGCCGCCGGGTGTGCCTCGACCCGTCCAGGGTGGAGGAGGTGGCCGAGACGGCGGTCGAACTGGGGATGTGGCCGGTGCCACGCGACCGCTGGGTCACCGTCTGGTGGGAATGATCCGCTTCTCTGGGTCGTTGGAACACTTGAGCTGACTGCTCCCGGACGAGACGCGCCGTACCCGGAACGCCAAGACGACGCACGTACCTGTACGTCTCGTCCTCAGGAGAACTGATCATGGCGTGGATCCTCATCGTGCTGGCCGGCCTGTTCGAGGTGGCCATGGCACTGTCGCTCAAGCTCAGCAACGGCCTCAGCAACCTGTGGTGGACCGTGTCCTTCCTGGCCACGGCCGCCCTCAGCTTCGGGCTGCTCGCCTACGCGCTCAAGTCCCTGGAGGTCGGCACCGCGTACGCCGTGTGGACCGGCATCGGGGCCGTCGGCACCGCGATCCTCGGCATGGTCGCCATGGGCGACGACGTGTCGCCGCTGCGCCTGACCTCGATCGCGCTCATCCTGGCCGGTGTCGTGGGGCTCAATCTGGCTGGTGGACACTAGTGCGATGATTGAGATCCATGCCATCACCGTCGACGCCGCCGATCCCTACGAGATCGCGAACTGGTGGAGCCAGGCCACCGGGTGGCCGTTGGGCGAGGGTGACAAGCCGGGGGCCGACGAGGTCATGCTGCGTACGCCCCAGGACCCGTTCCTGCTGTTCATCCGCGTGCCCGAGGCCAAGACCGCCAAGAACCGCGTGCACTTCGACGTCAACAACGCAGACGGAAGGACGCGTGACGAGGAGGTCGAGCGGCTGCTCGGCCTCGGCGCGACCCTCTTCCAGGACCAGCGCAGGCCCGACGGTTCGGGCTGGGTGACGATGCTCGACCCCGAGGGGAACGAGTTCTGCGTGTGCAGGAGCGAGGCCGAGAGGGCCTTGCCGGAATGATGTTCTGTCGGTGAAGCTGGCCCCATGAGCGTGAGGGCCGTCGTCTGCACCGAATACGGCAAGCCGGTCGAACTGGTCGAGTTGCCCGATCCGATCCCCGGTCCCGACCAGGTGGTCGTCGAGGTCGAGGCGGCCGGCGTCAACTTCGTGGACGGGCTGATGGTGCGCGGCGGCTACCAGATCAGGCCGCCGTTGCCCTTCACCCCCGGCTACGAGGTGGCCGGGCGGCTGCCGGACGGACGCAGGGTCGTGGCGGTCACCGGGCTGGGCGGGTTCGCCACACGGGTGCTGGTGCACCGGACGCAGGCCGTACCGCTGCCCGAGGGTTTCGACGTGCTCGCGGCGGCGGCGTTCCCGCAGAGTCACTGCACCGCCATGTACGCGCTCAAGGAGCGCGGCCGGCTGCTCCCCGGCGAGCGGGTGCTCGTGCTCGGGGCGGGCGGCGGTGTGGGTCTGGCCGTGGTCCGGGTCGCCAAGGCGCTCGGGGCCGTCGTGCTGGCGGCGGCGTCCACCGGTGACAAGAGGGAGCGCGCCCGGCGGGCGGGAGCCGACGACGTGACCGGCTACGACGGTCTGAAGGACGCGGCCAGGGCGTGGGGCGTGGACGTGGCGGTCGACCCGGTCGGCGGCGAGCTGTCCGAACAGGCCCTTCGCGGGCTGCGCGAGGGCGGGCGGCTCCTGGTCGTCGGATTCGCCTCCGGCGGCATCGCGAGGCTGCCCGCCAACCAGGTGCTGCTGCGTGACCGGGCGGTGGTGGGCGTCGACTGGGGTGCGTGGTCGCTGGGCCACCCGGCGGACAACCGGGCCCTGCTCGAAGGTCTGCTGGCGATGCCGGGCATCGTTCCGGAGGCGCCGGAGGTCAGGCCGCTGGCGGAAGCGGGCCGGGCCATGGACGACCTGCTGGAGCGGCGGGTCACCGGGAAGATTGTGCTCGTCCCTTCATCGTGACGGTCAGGATCGCGGCGATCAGGTAGACCAGCGCGCCGTGCCACATCGCCTGCACGGCCGAGCCGAACACGCCCTCGCCGTCGAGCACGAGCTGCACCGGGTAGTCGAGCACCGCCGTGATCGCGGCGGGCAGGAGCGCGAACTTCCACGGATGCCGCAGCGACCAGAGCCGGGCCTGGCGGGTGACGCGGTCGCCCTCGTTCGGCTTGGCGACCGAGCCGATCGCGGCGATCAGGGCGAAGAGGCTGATACCGAGCCCCAGGGCCCAGACCAGGTCGCCGGTGCCGGTGAGCGCGCCCATCCCGAAGCTGGCGGCCGAGACCACGACGCCGCCGATGGCTGCGGTCTTCCAAGGGGCGCCCCGCAGGGCCGCCGCGGACAGTGAGACCTCATCGCGTCTACTGATTTCGTTCATGTCCTCATGGTGCCGCCGCGACCCCCCTGGAGGCATCGGGGACCGACCCTGACCTGTCCCTGACATGATTCCCATATGACGGAAATCGCCATTGTGCAGTTGGGGCCGGACGAGGGGGAGCGGCTGAAGGAGGTCCGGCTGCGGGCGCTCCAGGAGTCACCGGACGCGTTCGGCTCCTCGTACGCGCGGGAGGCCGGGTTCTCCGCCGACGAATGGACCGAACGGCTGAAGAACCCGCACTCGCGCTGGTGGGTGGCCGAGGGCGACGGCCTGGGTGATGTGGGCCTGGTGTGCATGCTCCTGGAGGAGTCCGGCGCCCACCTGCTGTCCATGTGGGTCGCCCCCGAGGCCAGGGGACGCGGCCTCGCCTCCCGGCTGGTGGACCGGTCCGTCGGGTGGGCGCGTTCGTCCGGGGCCGAGCAGGTGCAGCTGTGGGCCGTCGACGCCAACCACGCCGCCCGCGCGCTCTACGCGGCCAAGGGCTTCACCCGCAGCGGCAAGGTCATGGCCCTGCCCTCCAACCCGTCCCTCATGGAGTCCCACTACGTGTTGTCCCTGCTGTTCCGCCAGGCGCGCAAGGAGGACGTCCCGGCCATCGTGCGGATGCTGGCCGACGACCCGCTCGGCGCCGCCCGCGAGGGGGAGCCCGACGACACCCGCTACCTGATGGCCTTCGACCGCATCGAGGCCAACCCGTACGACGAGCTGATCGTGGCCGAGCAGGAGGGCGAGGTGGTGGGCACGATGCAGCTCACGTACCTGGCCGGGCTGTCGAGGCTGGGCGCGGAGCGGTGCCAGATCGAGGCCGTCCGGGTGGCGGCCACGACGCGCGGCCAGGGGCTGGGCGGGAAGATGATCCAGTGGGCGATCGACCGGGCGCGGGCCAGGGGGTGCACCGTCGTCCAGCTCACCTCCGACAAGTCGCGCGCCGACGCCCACCGCTTCTACGACGCCCTCGGTTTCACCGCCTCCCACGAGGGCTACAAACTCACCCTGAGCTGAGCGGAACGGCCTCCGGCTGAAGGCCGCCGCCGAGCTGGGTCAGCATCCAGCGGCACCACTCGGCCCGGTGCCGCTCGTAGCTCAGCCCGCAGCGCAGCGTCGCGTAGCCGCCGAACCTCGGGTCACCGAAGGCCGGCTGCCCGCCGAACGACGCCTCCTGCCGCTCGTAGTCGGCCAGCCGCTCCTCATGGGCGGCGAGCTGCTCGGCGAACAGCCGCCGCAGCAGCTCCGGCTCGGCCAGCCACGCCGCGTACGTCTTGAGCACCAGCTCGTCGCGCTCCGGCCGCTCGCGCGGCGGCTCGGTGACCCATGCCCGCAACGCCGCCAGCCCCTCGGCGGTCAGGTGGTAGACCTTCTTGGCCTGCGGCCCCGGCCCGTGCGCGCTCTCGAACCCGACCAGCTCGGCCGCCCGGAGTTTCTGCAGCTCGGCGTGGATCTGGCTGTGCCCGGCCGTCCAGAAGTAGCCGACCGGCCGCCGCATGGCCGCCGCCAGGTCGTATCCGGTGCGGTCGCCGCGCGCCAGCACGGCCAGGATCGCGTATCCGAGCGTTGAGGTCATGGTGGGTCCAAGGATATGGTGCTTGCGGCACTATGTCAGTTCAGACATAGTCAGAAGAAGGGCGCGGCGGCCATGCGGAAGATCATCGGATGGATGGCACTCCTCACACTGGGGCTGACCGGCTGCGGGGGCACGGTCGGCACCGGCGCGACCGCCGTCCGCACCACGGCCGCCGAGGCCCCTTCCCCTGACCCGACCCCCACCCCGAGCCCGCCGCCCACCGGCCCCAACGTCTCGGGCTGCTTCACCGAGCAGGACGGCAAGATCTTCACCCACGTCCGCGGCCTGCCCGGCGTGATCACCGGCGACGGCCCGGTGGGCGTGGTGATCAGCTACGAGCGCCGCGGCACCGTGTGCTCCTGGCGCCCGCTGTCCGACCGCCTGGTCGCCGCCGGCTACCGCGTCCTGCTCTACGCCAGGGACGCCGGCCTCCTGCCCGAGGACGGCGCGGTCGCCATGGGCAGGCGCCTGGCCAAGGAGAAGGGCGTCGAGCGGCTGTTCCTGGTCGGCGGCTCGATCGGCGCCACAGCCTCGGTCCCGGCGGCCGAGAGGCTGGCCGGGAAGGCAGGCGTGAAGGTGGCCGGCGTCGTCGCCCTGTCAGGCGAGATCGACCAGGGCGACGCCGCCGCGCTCACCGTGCCGCTACTGCAGATCGGCTCCGAGCACGACTCCTACGGCGGCGCCGAGTCGATGCGCGCGGCCGAGGCCGCCGCGACCAAGGCCCCGGACAACCAGGTGATGGTCATCCCCGGCGAGTCGCTGCACGCCTCGGCCCTGTTCGGCAGCCCTCACGCCACCAAGGTGCTCGACACGGTCGTGGCGTTCATGGACCGGCACAAGGGCTGACCTCGACCAGGTTGTCGTGGAAGGCGGGCCCCTTGCCCATGTCGGCGTCCCGCTCGGCCACGACCGCGTTCGCGTTCGCGCCGCCCGGGCTCAGCTTCGGCCACCGGCCCTTGGGGGTCGCCACCACGCCGGGCGCGACCCGGTCGCTGATCTCCACGTCGGCCAGGAACTCGCCGCCGTCGTTGTGCACCCGTACGCGCTGCCCGGACGTCAGCCCGCGGGCCGCCGCGTCGGCCGGGTTCACCAGTACCGCCGGCTCCTTGGCCCGCCGCCGCAGCTCCGGGTTGTTGGCGAAGATCGTGTTCAGGAACGTGTGCGAGGCCGGCGTGACCAGCGTCAGCGGGTACGCCGACCGCTCGGCGCCGGCCGTGTGCGGCGGCACGTACGCCTTCCCCGAGGGCGGGAAGCGCAGCCGCCCGGAAGGCGTCGGGAAGCCCTCGGCGAACGGCGCGAACGGCTTGGGGTAGTTCATCCGCACCCACCCCTCCTTGCGCAGCCGGTCCAGCGTCACGCCTTCGAGCGACGGATGCCCGCTCGCCAGCAGCGACTCGGCCAGCTCCAGGTCGGAGTCGTACAGGGACGGCTCGGTCAGCCCCATGTGCGCGGCCAGCCGGCGGAAGGTCTCGGTCGTGGACAGGCACTCGCCGGGCGGCGGCACGGCGGGCTCGTTCCACAGCAGGTACATGTGGCCGTAACCGGCGTGCAGGTCCATGTGCTCGGTCTGCATGGTCGCCGGCAGCACGATGTCGGCGTAGTCCACGGTGTCGGTCGGGAACTGCTCCATGACGACCGTGAACAGGTCCTCGCGGGCGAGCTGCCGCCTGATCGTGTTGGCGTCGGGGGTCGAGCCGAGCGGGTTGGCGGCGTACACCCACAGGCATTTGACGTCGTCGAGCTGGGAGCCCAGCTTGGTCATGACCAGCGTGCGCACGGGCTTGGCCAGCAGGTCGTTCCGGGTGTCGACGTTCACCCGCACGTGACCGCTCGTCGAGTACGCCACGCCGCCGCCCGGATGCCGCCAGTCGCCGGTCACACCGGGGATCGCGGCGATCGTGCGCATCGCGGCGCCGCCGCCCGCGTGCCGCTGGATGCCCATGGTGGCGCGGATCGCGGTCGGCCGGGTGTGGGCCAGGCGCATCCCCAGGCTGTGGACGTCCTCGGCGGGGATGCCGGTGATCTCCGCCACCCGCTCCACCGGGTGCTCCAGGATCTCCTTGCGGAAGTCCTCCCAGCCCTCGGTGTGCTCGGCCAGGAACTCCTCGTCCTGGGCGTTCTCCGCGAGCACGACGTTGAGCAGCCCGAGCGCGAGCGCGGCGTCCGTGCCCGGCCTGATCGCCAGGTGCTGGTCGGCCTGGTCGGCGGTCCTGGTGCGGATGGGGTCGATGGCGACCACGTACGCGCCGTCAGCCCGGGCGTCCTGGATGAACTTCCACAGGTGGTGGCCGCTGGTCAGCGTGTTGGTGCCCCAGAGCAGGATCAGTCTGGCCTGGGCGAAGTTCTCCGGGTCCATGCCGCCCGCGGTGCCGTTGGCCTTCATCAGCCCGCTGCTGCCGGCCGCCGAGCAGATGTTCAGCCAGTGCTTGGACGCCCCCAGCACGTTCCAGAACCGGCGCCCGGCCACGCCCTCGCACCCCTGGAGGTAGCCCAGCGAGCCGGTGCCCAGATAGGGCCAGATCGCCTCGCCGCCGTGCTCGTCCACGATGGCGCGCAGCCGCGTCGAGATCTCGTCGAGCGCCTCGTCCCAGGTGATCCGCTCGAACTGCCCCGAACCCTTCGGCCCGGTACGCCGCATCGGGTACAGGATGCGGTCGTCCGCCTGCGTGTGCTCCAGGTACCGGTTGACCTTCACGCACAGCGCGCCGCGGGTGTAGGGATGGTCGGGATTGCCGCGCATCTTGACCGCCTGCCCGTCCCGGACGGTGACGACCCACGAGCAGGTGTCCGGGCAGTCAAGCGGACATGCCCCCAAAACCCTCAAATCACCCGACATGCGGACAGCCTACGTCGAGGGCCGGGCGTGACGGTCGACCGCCCGCGCCGACGCGCCGGTGAACGGCCCGCCCCCGCGACACCGCCGATCCGACCTCGGGAAAGAACGCAAAGGTGAAGGGTCGGAGTTCCACCGTGTACCCTGCCTCGCGCAGCCTGGACACGACGTACTCGGCCGACACGTCACGACCGGGCCGCCCAGGCGTCGGGGGCCACGGGGGCCGACGGCGGCATCGCGAGAGTGAACATGCCATGAACGTCCCAGGGCTTCACGGCCTCCACCCGCGGGCAGGTCAATGCTGGTCGAATCCTCACCCGGTGCGCTCGCCGGGACCAGGAACGAGGACACTGGAGAACAGAGATCGTACGGTCCGGCCGGGAAGGTGCAGAATCACTGTCGGTGGCCGAAATCAGGGAACGAGATGATGACACGGAGGACCTCGCGGAGGGGGATCCAGCCGTGGCCGAGCCACGCGCCGACGGCGGCGTCTACGTAGTCGAGCCGCTCCTTCCCCAGCGGTTGCGGCGGCCGTCCGACCTGCTGCGCTTCTTCGCGACGCTGGCGGTGCTCGCGGCGGTGATCCTGCTCGCCCTCGTCGCCAAGCAGACGCTCAACGGCCTGGAGCAGGACGTCAAGGTGGGCGCCGAGATGGTGCCGCTGCTCAGCCGGGTCGCCGCCTTCATCGGCAGCGCGGCCGTGCTGATCGTGCCCGCCGCGTTCGCCGTGGAGCGCGTCTTCCACCGCGACGGCCTGCGCGTCGCCGAAGGGCTGATCGCGGCCATCATCGGCATGGCCGGATCGTTCCTGCTCGGGCAGTGGATCGAGGCGAGCAGCCTGACCGACCTGCGCATCCTGCTCACCGGCGACCGCGAGATCGAGCCGCTGAACACGCTGCTCACCTCGGTCATCGCCTACACCACCGCGGTCCGCATCGCCCGCCGCCCCACGTGGCGCATGCTCATGTGGACCTCGATCGCCCTCTACATCCTCACCTACTTCTCCGGCAGGCAGATCACCCTGCCCAGCGCCATCGTGACCGTCCTGGTCGGCATGGCCATCGGCTACGCCACCCTCTACGGCGTCGGCAGCCCCAACACCCGCCCGCCCGGCAGCGCCGTGGTCGCCGCGCTGCGCAAGCTGTCGTTCTCGCCCGTCTCCGCCCGCCGCATCGAGGACGACCACCAGGGCAGCCGCCGCTACGCCATCGGCCTGAAGGACGGCACCAGCCTCGACGTCACCGTCCTCGACCGCGACCGCCAGGTGGCCGGGCTGCCGTACCGGCTGTGGCGGCGCATCAGGCTCAACTCCGAGACCAGGCGCAGGGCCATCCGCTCGCTGCGGGCCGAACTGGAACGCGAGGCGCTGATGGCGTACGCGGCCCAGGCCGCCGGCGCCAGCACGCCGCGCCTGCTCGGCACCAGCGAGATCGGCACCGAGGCCGCCCTGCTCGCCTACGAGCACATCGAGACCCGCCCGCTCGACGAGGTGCCCGACGCCGAGATCGACGACGCCCTGCTCGCCCAGATCTGGGAGCAGGTCGAACTGCTGCAGATCCAGCGGCTCGCGCACCGCCGGCTCACCGGCGACAGCATCCACCTCGACCGCGCGGGCCGGGTCGTGCTGACCGACGCCCGCAGCGGCGAGATCGCCGCCGGCGACCTGCTGCTCCGGCTCGACATCGCCCAGCTCCTCACCTACCTGGCGCTGCGCGTCGGCGCCGAGCGCTCGGTCCGGGCCGCCGCCGCCGTGATGGGCCCCGACGCCCTGGCCGCCGCCATGCCGCTGCTCCAGCGCATCGCCCTGACCAGGGAGACCCGCTCGGCCCTGTCCAAGGCCAAGAACGTGCTCACGGGCCTGCGCGACCACATCGTGGCGCTCAAGCCCCAGGGCAAGGTCGAAGAGGTGCGCCTGGAGCGCTTCCGGCCGCGCACCCTGATCACGATCATCGCCAGCACGGTCGCCGCCTACGTCGTGCTGTCCCAGCTCAGCAAGGTCGACCTCTACAAGGTGGCGACCACCGCCAACTGGGCCTGGTCCGGCCTGGCGCTGATCGCCTCGTTCACCAGCTTCGTCGCCGCCGCCCTCATGCTGCGCGGTTTCGTGCCCGAACGCCTGCCGCTCTGGCGTACCGTCCTGGTGCAGTTCGCGTCGTCGTTCGTCAAGCTGGTCGCGCCCGCCGCGGTCGGCGGGGTCGCGATCAACACCCGCTACCTGCAGAAGCGCGGCATCGCGCCGGCGCTCGCGGTGGCCAGCGTGGGCGCCTCGCAGCTCATCATGCTGGTCTTCCACATCGCCCTGCTGCTGCTGTTCGCCTACATCACCGGCTCCGACGCGGCCACCTCGTTCACCCCCTCGCGCGGCCTGGTCGTGGCGATGCTCGCCATCGCGCTGCTGGTCGCGGTGGTGCTCGGCGTGCCGCCGCTGCGCCGGATGGTGACCGTGCGGATGCGCAGGCTGTTCTCGAACGTGCTGCCCCGCCTGCTCGACGTGCTCCAGTCGCCGGCCAAGATGATCGAGGCCGCCTTCGGCACACTCATGATCACGATCGCGTTCGTGGCCTGTCTCGACGCCTGCGTCGCGGCCTTCGGCGGCCAGCTGAGCTTCACCGCCGTCGCCGTCGTCTACCTCACGGCCAACGCCATCGGCTCGGCCGCCCCCACGCCGGGCGGCCTCGGCGCCGTCGAGTACGCGCTCACCCTCGGCCTGGTCGCGGCCGGCCTCGAATGGGACCTGGCCGCCTCGGCCGTGCTGCTGCACCGGCTGCTCACGTTCTGGCTGCCGGTGCTGCCCGGCTGGGCCGCCTTCACCTACCTCCAGCGGCACGAGGCCCTGTGAACCGCTCTCGGGCGGCACAGGGCCCCACGCGCCACGGCTGATCAGCGTCCCGACGCGACCGTTGCGGTGATCTTGTCGATCGCCGCCAGCTCGTCCTCGGTGAACACCGGGCCGTCCACGCACGCCACGTTGTCCTCAAGCTGCCCGACGCTGCTCGCGCCGATCAGCACGCTGGTCACCCGCGGGTCCCGCAGCGTCCACGACAGCGCCATCTGGGCCAGCGTCTGCCCGCGGCCCCTGGCGATCTCGTTGAGGTCGCGCGCCAGGTCCCGGTCGATCTGGTCGGCGCTCAGGAACCGGCTCGTCGCCGCCCGCGACCCCTCGGGCACGCCCTCCAGGTAGCGGTCGGTGAGCAGCCCCTGTGCCAGCGGCGAGTACACGATGCAGCCCATGCCCGCCTCCTCCAGCACGTCGAGCAGCCCGTCGTCCTCGATCCAGCGGTTGATCATCGAGTACGACGGCTGGTGGATGAGCAGCGGCGTGCCCAGCTCGCGCATGATCCGCGCGGCCTGCGCGGTCTGCTCGGCCGAGTAGTTGGAGATGCCCGCATAGAGCGCCTTGCCCGAGCGCACCGCCCGGTCCAGCGCACCCATCGTCTCCTCCAGCGGCGTCTCCGGATCGGGACGGTGGCTGTAGAACACGTCCACATACTCCAGGCCCATGCGGATCAGCGACTGGTCGAGGCTGGCCAGCACGTACTTGCGCGACCCCCACTCCCCGTACGGCCCCGGCCACATGTCGTACCCGGCCTTGGTGGAGATGACCAGCTCGTCCCGGTACGCCGCGAAGTCCTCCCGGAGGATCCGCCCGAAGTTCCGCTCCGCCGACCCGTACGGCACGCCGTAGTTGTTGGCCAGGTCGAAATGCGTCACCCCGAGGTCGAACGCGCGCCGCAGCACCGCCCGCGAGTTCTCGATCGGACGGTTGTCGCCGAAGTTGTGCCACAACCCCAGCGACACCGCCGGCAGCCTCAGCCCGCTGCGCCCGCTGCGGTTGTACGGCTGGCGCTCGTAACGCCGCTCATCGGCCCGGTAGCTCACGCCGTTCCCCTCTCGATGATCCAGGACAGCGCGAACGCCTCCTCGCGCCAGGCGTCGTACCGCCCGCTGCGCCCGCCGTGCCCCGCGCCCATCTCAGTCTTGAGCAGGAACGGCCCGCCGGACGCGGTCGCGCGCAGCCGCGCGATCCACTTGGCCGGCTCGTGGTACAGCACCCGCGTGTCGTTCAGGCTGGTGATCGCCAGAATCGGCGGGTACGCCCTCCCGTCCACGTTCTCGTACGGCGAATAGCTCTTCATGTACGCGTAGACGTCCGGGTTGTGCAGCGGATCGCCCCACTCGTCCCACTCGATCACCGTCAGCGGCAACGACGGGTCGAGGATCGTGTTGAGCGCGTCCACGAACGGCACCTCGGCCACCACCCCCGCGAACTGCTCGGGAGCCAGGTTCGTCACCGCGCCCATCAGCAGCCCGCCCGCCGAGCCGCCGCGCGCGACGACCCGCCCGCTCCAGCCGCTCTCCTTCAGGTGCCGCGCCACGGCCACGAAGTCGGTGAACGTGTTCCGCTTCCTGGTCAGCTTGCCGTCCTCGTACCAGTGACGGCCCATCTCGCCACCGCCCCTGACGTGCGCGATGGCGAAGACGAACCCGCGGTCGAGCAGCGACAGCCGGGGGACCGAGAAGCCGGGGTCGATCGAGGTCTCGTAGCTGCCGTAGCCGTAGAGCAGCGTCGGGGCCGGCGTCGTGGTGTCCTTGCGCTTGACGATCGAGATCGGCACGCGGGTGCCGTCCTCGGCCGTCGCCCACTCCCGGAACTGCTCGTAGTCGCCCGCGTCGTAGCCGCCGAGCACCGGACGCTGCTTGAGCAGGATCAGCTCGTGCGAGTCCAGCTCGTAGTCGTAGACGCTCGGCGGCGTCACCATGCTCGTGTACGCCAGCCTGAGCCGCGTCGTCGTGAACTCGGGGTTGCCCGCCGGGCCGACGTCGTACAGGGGCTCGGGGAAGTCGATCTCGTACGCGTTGCGCTCGGCCGCCTCGATCCGCTCGCGCCAGCCGGCGCCGGCGGCGCTGTAGGGCAGCACCCGCAGGCCGGTCAGCCCGTCGCGGCGGAAGTGCACCACGGCGTGGTCGGAGAACGCGTCGATCTCCAGCAGCCGGGTGTCCTCGCGGTGCCCGATCAGCGGGGTCCAGGTGGCGGGCTCGTCGATCGGGGCCGTGGCCAGCTCGAAGTTCTCGGCGTTCTCGTTGTGCAGGACGTAGAAGAAGTCGCCCGCGTGCTCGACGCCGTACTCCACGCCGGTCTTCCTGGGCCTGACGACCTGGAACTCGCCGGTGGGGTCGGAGGCGTCGAGGATGCGCACCTCACTCGTGATCTTGCTGCCCGCGCCCAGCACGAGGTACCGCTCGCTGCGGGTCAGCCCGATGCCCACCCAGTAGCGCTCGTCGGTCTCCTCGTAGACCAGGACGTCCTCTTCCGTGCCGAGGGTGTGGCGGTACACCTGGTAGGGACGCCAGGCGTCGTCCACCCGCGTGTAGAAGAACGCCGAGCCGTCGGCCGACCACGCGCCGCCGTAGAAGATGCCCTCGATCTCGTCCGGCAGCACCTCGCCCGTCTCAAGGTTCCTGAACCGCAGCGTGAAGCGCTCGTCGCCCTTGTAGTCGGTCGAGTAGGCCAGCATCGTCCCGTCGGGCGTGACGGCGCTGGTGCCGACGGAGAAGAACGCGCTGTCGCCCGCCAGCTCGTTGCCGTCGAGCACGACCTGCTCGCGCTCAAGGCGCTCGCCCGGGGTGATCTGCGGCGGCGCGTCACTGTCGGCCGGCACCCGGCAGGACACCGCGTACTGCTTGCCTTCCTCGGTACGCGTGAAGTACCACCACGCCCCCTTGCGGCTCGGCACCGACAGGTCGGTCTCCTGGGTGCGTCCCTTGATCTCCTGGAAGACCTGCTCCTGGAGCTCGGCGAGATGCGCGGTGTGCTCTTTGAGAAAGTCGTTCTCTGCCTCCAAGTACGCCGTTGTGTCCGGGTCGTCCTTGTTGCTTAGCCAGGCGTACTCGTCGATGAACGTGTCGCCGTGATGGTTGCGCTCAGTCGGTACCTTCTTCGCCACTGGCGGCGTGTTGCTGCTCACGGGGGGAGTCTATGTTCGGCCGTGATCGTTCTGTGGCCGGGAGACATGACGAACGCGTCCCGAGCGCTCAGGAGCGCTGCTAATCTTTAGGAGCCGACGAGGTGCGGCGCAACCCACTCCCTTCACTCCGGTGACTTTGGTGCGTTGCGACGTCCCACGACGGCAATCCCTTCTGGCTCGCGGGTTTGAAGATCGGTTCGCTAACCGAGCGACAGGCTGGTAAGTTAGAGGGGTTGTCCCGGAAGCGGGGCGCGACTTAATTACCGCAGGTCGAGCAAGTCCGGTCAATTTGACAGAGACTTGAACGGCTGAAAGAATTAAGACACAACGAAAGAACGCA
>NZ_JBSFGF010000020.1:0-187887 GCF_053596455.1 Nonomuraea sp. NPDC001699
AGCCTGAGCGACATCCAGCACGTCGGCTTCGTCGTCAAGGACAACGGCGACGGCACGATCTCCACGATCGAAGGCAACACCGGCAACGGCAAGGTGGAGGAGCGCGTCCGCCCGACGTCCCAGGTCGTCGGCTACGGTTACCCGTCCTACGCCGCCTGACACCTCGACACGGCGCGCATTCCTGCCCGGGATGCGCGCTTTGTTGTATTACCGCACGTCACGGCGGCTGTGACGCTCGGCACACCCGACTTCTCGATAAATGTGCATGATGCCTAGTAGGGCACTTTCCTCCGTACGGCAGGCTGTTTGACAGGAACCACGGCACGCCGTCAGCAAGATGTAAGGGTGCCGAAAGGGGACGGGGGCATGGTTAGGGACATGAGAGCAGGCGACAACCCAGAAGCGGCTGAAACTGTCGGTGCCGGTCACGAGACTGGGTGAACACGCCGGAGTTCCACCACTGACGACTGAACTTGAAGGACGTGATGGAGATGCGCCAGACACAGGTTCGCCGCCGGCCGAGGAAGCCGGTCAAAGCCGCACTGGACCTTCGCACGCCGTCGGGGCGACCGTTGCCCTTTTGATCATCAGGAAGCAGGAGCGCCATCTGAGAGGTGCGCGATGATGTGCAGTCACTTTCCCGTATGCCCCAGTGCGGACTCGCCCGACCGTGAGCGTTCGCACGTGATCTCGGCCCACCCCGACCAGGGCTGGAGCCTCCTCTGCAACGGCGTGGTGCTGTTCGAGGACACGGGTCTGCTGCTGCCTGACGGCAGCGTCGTCGCCCCCCACAGAGCGCCCGTCGCCGCCTGAGAGCCCGCGGGCCCCGAGGCCCGGGGGCAACCCCCCGCCGTCCGGTGCCGAGGGGCGTGACCGCCCGCCCGGCACCCTTCGACGCGCTCGGGCCCTACCTGCGCCCGATGCTCAGCACCGGCCCGGTGCGGTCGGTGAAGAAGTCGTCACCCTTGTCGTCGACGACGATGAAGGCGGGGAAGTCCTCGACCTCGATCTTCCACACCGCCTCCATCCCCAGCTCGGGGTATTCGAGCACGTCGACCTTCCTGATGCAGTCCTGGGCGAGCCGGGCGGCCGGGCCGCCGATGGAGCCCAGGTAGAAGCCGCCGTACTTCTGGCACGCCTCGGTCACCTGCTTGGACCTGTTGCCCTTGGCCAGCATGACCATCGAGCCGCCCGCCGCCTGGAAGCGCTCGACGTAGGAGTCCATGCGGCCGGCCGTGGTGGGGCCGAACGAGCCGGAGGCGTAGCCCTCGGGGGTCTTGGCCGGGCCGGCGTAGTAGACCGCGTGGTCCTTGAGGTACTGCGGCATCTCGCCGCCCTCGTCGAGCAGCTCGGCGATCTTGGCGTGCGCGATGTCGCGGGCGACGACGAGCGGGCCGGTGAGCGAGAGCCGCGTCTTGACCGGGTACTTGGTCAGCTCGGCGAGGATCTCCGGCATCGGCCTGTTGAGGTCGACCCGGACGACGTCGTCCGACAGGTGCTCGTCGGTGGTCTCCGGCAGGAAGCGGGCCGGGTCGGTCTCCAGCTTCTCCAGGAACACGCCCTCGGCAGTGATCTTCGCCAGCGCCTGGCGGTCGGCCGAGCACGACACCGCGATGGCCACCGGGCAGGACGCGCCGTGCCGGGGCAGGCGGATCACGCGGACGTCGTGGCAGAAGTACTTGCCGCCGAACTGCGCGCCGATGCCGAGCTTCTGCGTCAGCTCGAAGACCTTGGCCTCCAGCTCCAGGTCGCGGAACCCGTGCCCGGAGGGCGAGCCCTCGGTGGGGATGGAGTCGAGGTAGCGGGCGCTGGCGTACTTGGCGGTCTTGAGCGCGAACTCGGCGGAGGTGCCGCCCACCACCACGGCCAGGTGGTACGGCGGGCAGGCCGCGGTGCCCAGCGAGCGGATCTTCTCCTCCAGGAAGGCCAGCATGCGCTTCTCGTTGAGCACCGCCTTGGTCTCCTGGTAGAGGAACGACTTGTTGGCCGAGCCGCCGCCCTTGGCCATGAACAGCAGCTTGTACTCGTCGGCGTGGCCGTGGGGGTCCTCGGCGTAGAGCTCGATCTGCGCGGGCAGGTTGTTGCCGGTGTTCTTCTCCTCCCACATGGTCAGCGGGGCCATCTGGGAGTAGCGCAGGTTGAGCTTGGTGTAGGCGTCGTAGACACCGCGCGAGAGGTGCTCGGCGTCGCGGCCGTCGGTCAGAACGTGGCGGCCGCGCTTGCCCATGACGATGGCGGTGCCGGTGTCCTGGCACATCGGCAGCACGCCGCCCGCCGAGATCGAGGCGTTCTTCAGCAGGTCGAGGGCGACGAACCGGTCGTTGCCGCTGGACTCGGGGTCGTCGACGATCTTGCGGAGCTGGGCCAGGTGCGACGTGCGCAGGAAGTGCGAGATGTCGTGGACCGCGGTCTCGGTGAGCAGCCGCAGGGCCTCCGGGTCGACTTCGAGGAACGTACGCCCGGCCGCTTCGACCTTCCGCACCCCCTCCGACGTGATCAGCCGGTACTCGGTCTCATCGGCGCCAAGGGGAAGCAGATCGGTGTAGTCGAAGTCCATGTCCATAGAGGGTACGCCCCCCGTTCACTGGTCATCCCGGGGCCGGTACGGGCTCCGGCGAGCGCCGCGCGGTGAGCCCCACCAGGATGCCCGCGATCACCAGACCGGCCCCGGCGAGGTCGTAGGCGCTGGGCGTCGCGATGCCGAGCACGAGCCCCGTGACGATCGCGCCGACCGGGATGAGCCCGGCGAACAACCCGGCCGCCCCCGGGCCGAGCTTGGGCAGCGAGGTGTACCAGAGGAAGAAGGCCCCGACCGTGACCACCACCGCCAGGTACGAGAAGCCCAGCGTCTCGGGCGCGGTCGGCGTCCGCAACATGGCGGTGCCCTCCTTGACCAGGCCGATCACCGCCAGCATGGGCACGGCCAGCGCCGTCGAGTACGCCGAGACCCGGATCGCCCCCAGCTTCGGCAGCAGGGGGATGGCCAGCATGGAGAAGCTGACCTCGCCCACCAGCGCCCCGAGCGCCCACAGCAGCCCGGTCGGGTTGCCGCTGCCGAGCCCGGTCGCCAGCGTCGCCCCGGCCACCACCACCGCGGCGCCCGCCAGCAGCCGCGGCGCCGGACGCCCCCCGGCCAGCGCGAGCGCCAGCGGCACGGTGCCGAGTACGGTGCCCACCAGCGCCGGTCCCGAGGCCTTGGTGGACTCGACGACGCACACGTTGAAGATCACCAGGCCGAGCAGGGTCAACCCGCCCAGGTACAGGGTCTCGCGCCGGGTCAGCCGGACGAACCGCAGGCCGAGCACCCTGGTGATGACCAGCAGGATGACGGCGGCCGCGAGGTAGCGCACGGCCTGGCCGCCGTACACCGGGTAGGAGCCGATCAGGCCGGACACCCCGGCCAGGGTGCCCACCAGGAACATGGCTGTGGCGGCTCCGGCGATTCCGTTTCTCATGGGCAGGATGTTAGGGAGACAATGGTTCGTCCAAACAGTCCAATGTCCCGCTATATGACAGGACCAATATGGCCGACCTGCACATCCAGATCAATCGGGATGAGGGAGGGATCGCCGGGCAGATCGCGGCTGAGCTGCGCGAAGGCGTGCGCCTCGGGCGGCTCGTGCCCGGCACCCGCCTGCCCGCCACCCGTGACCTCGCCGCCGACCTCCAGGTCTCCAGGGGCGTGGTGGTGGAGGCGTACGAGCAGCTCGTGGCCGAGGGGTTCCTGGTCTCGCGGGTGGGGGCCGGGACCGAGGTGGCCGCGCTGGGCGCCGTCCGGTCCGCCCTGCCGGGGCCGGTGGCCGACGGCGGGGTCTACGGGCCGTACCACGGGCACCGGGCCACGTCCCCCGACCTCGGGCACTTCCCCAGGGAGCGCTGGCTGGCGGCGGTACGGTACGTCCTGGCCACCGTGCCGTCCGACGCGCTCGACTACGGCGACCCCGGGGGCGTCCCCGAGCTGCGCGAGGAGCTGGCCGGTTACCTGCGGCGGGTCAGGGCGGCCGACGTGCACCCGGACAACCTGGTCGTCGTGGGCGGCGTGGCCCAGGGGCTGAGCCTGGCGCTGCACGTCCTGGCCCCGCGCGGCGGCCTGCGCCTGATCGTCGAGGACCCCACGAGCCGGCGCCAGGTCCCGCTGCTGGAACGGGCCGGGGCCCGCCTGGTGCCGGTGCCCGTGGGTTGTGACGGCCTGGTCGCGGGTGACATGAAGGGCGAGGCGGCGCTCGTCACGCCCGCGCACCAGTACCCGACGGGCGTCGTGCTCTCCCCGGCCAGGCGGGCCGCGCTCATGGAGTGGGCCGGCGCGGGCGACCGGATGATCCTGGAGGACGACTACGACGCCGAGTTCCGCTACGACCGCGACCCGGTCGGCTGCCTGCAGGGGCTGGCCCCCGACAGGGTGATCCTCACCGGCAGCGTCAGCAAGTCGCTCGCGCCCGGCCTGCGGCTCGGCTGGGTCGCCGCCCCGGCCCACCTGGCCGGCGCGATCCGCCGCGCCCGCAGCGAGCTGGACCTGGGCTCGCCGGTCATCGAGCAGTACGCGCTGGCCCGCTTCCTGCGTACGGGCGGCTACGACAAGCATCTGCGGCGCATGCGCAGGGAGTACCGCCGCCGCCGGGACGCGCTGGTCAGGGCGCTGGCCGAGGAGTTTCCGGAGATCCGCGTCCGGGGCATCCAGGCCGGGCTGCACGTCTACCTCGACCTGCCGGACGGCTGGGACGAGCTCCGGGTCGTCCACGCGGCCCAGAGTCTCGGCCTGTCCGCCGAGCCGGTCGGGCCGATGCGGTTCTCGCCCGGCCCTCCGGCGGTCGTGCTCGGGTTCGCCCGGGTGCCGGTGCATCAGGCGGGGGAGGCCGTCAGAGGCTTAAAAGTCCGTATGTCCGGACATAGTATGGACTGAGGAAGAATCGTGTGACTGGAGGCGGCATGCGGGTCGGACTGCTGGGCCTGGGCCGGATCGGCGCCTTCCACGCCGCGAACCTGGCCGCGCACCCCCTGGTCGACGAGCTGATCGTGGCCGACCCGGTCAGGACGTCGCCGTACGGCAGGCCCGGAGACCCGTTCGACGCCGACGCCGTGGTCATCGCCACGCCGACCGGCACGCACGCCGAGCTGCTGATCCGGGCCTGCGAGCTGGGCGTCCCCGCCCTCTGCGAGAAGCCGGCGGCGAGCACGGTCGCCGAGACGCTCAAGGTGCTGGAGGCGAGCGCGGGCAGACGGGTGGGCATCGGGTTCCAGCGCAGGTTCGACCCGGGCTACCGGGCCGCCCGCGCGGCGCTGCGGGCCGGCGAGCTGGGGGAGCTGCACCGCGTCCACCTGGTCACGGCCGACCCGGTGCCGCCGCCCGCCGAGTACGTCCCGCTGTCCGGCGGGCTCTTCCGCGACTGCCACATCCACGACTTCGACGCCCTGCGCTGGGTGACCGGGCGCGAGGTCGTCTCCGTCCACGCCGTCGGCGCGAACCGGGGCGCGGCGTTCTTCGGGGCGGCCGGCGACGTGGACAACAGCGCCGCCCTGCTCACCCTCGACGACGGCACGCTGGTCACCCTCCAGGGCTCCCGCTACAACGGCGCGGGTTACGACGTGCGCATGGAGCTGGCGGGCACGAAGGGCACCCAGGCGGTCGGGCTCGGCCCGCGTGCCCCGCTGCGCAGCTCCGAGGGCCTGCAACCGCCCGGACCGCCCTGGCCCGACTTCGTGGCCAGGTTCGGCCCGGCGTACGCGGCCGAGATCGACGCCTTCCTGCGCGGCGGCGAGGGCCTGTGCCCGATCGAGGACGCCCTGGCCGCCCTGTACGTCGCCGAGGCCGCCGACCTGTCGCTGCGCGAGTCCCGTCCCGTCCAGGTGGCCGAGGTGCGGGGCTGACCCAGGGGCCTGTCCGAGAGGGGTGTCACGCCTTCGCGACGGCCCGCTTGGGCGCGAAGCCCGGCGCGAGCACGATGATCACGCCCGCCAGCAGCAGCGGCGCGACGAACGCCACCCGCCAGTCCACGGCGTCGGCGAGGCCGCCGATCAGCGCGGCCCCCACGATGAAGCCCACGTAGTTGAAGAGGTTCACCCGGGCGATGGCCACCCCGGTGCCCGCCGGGTCCAGCTTGCCCGCCGCCGAGAACGACTGCGGCGCCACCACCGACAACCCCAGCCCGGTCAGCCCGAACGCGATGATCGCCAGCGGCTGGCTCGGGGCCACCACGACGCCGAGGAAGCCCAGCGTGGCCAGCGCGCCGCCGAGCCGGACGATGGCCGCGGGGCCGTAGCGGCGCACCGCGACGTCGCCGCCGAGCCGTACGGCCAGGGTCGCGCCCTGGTAGACGCTGTAGGCCAGTTTCGCCACGCTGTCCTGGGCGAGCAGCGCCTTGCCCATGAAGACGGTCGCGAAGTTCGACACCGCGGAGTCGCCGATGTAGAGGAAGCCCATGGCCAGGCAGAGCGGGATGATCGGCCGCCAGGGGAACTTGCCGGTCGGGGCCTCGACGACGTTCTCGACTTTCTCCTCGCTGATCGTGCACAGCTTCGGCCCGGCGTAGAGCGAGCCGGCCACCGCCAGGACCATGGGGGCGGCCATCGTGACCGCCAGCGAGATCCGGTGGTCGGCCGCGAACACCGCCCACAGGGCCCCCGCCAGGCTGAGGACGCTCCACACGCTGTGGAAGCCGTTCAGCACGGCGGTGCCGTGCCGGCGTTCGACGGCCACGCCCTGCATGTTCATGCCCGCGTCCACCGCGCCGACCGCCAGGCCGAACAGCAGCAGGGCGGGCACGGCCAGCGGCACCGAGGGCGCGAGGCCGGTGAGCACCACGGCGAGCGCCACCACGGGCTGCGCGACCCGCAGGAGCAGCTTGCTGCCGTACCGGGCGGCGAACGTCCCCGCGCTGACGCTGCCCACGCCGGCGAAGACGGGCACGATCAGCAACAGGAGCGTGAGCGCCCCGTCGGTGAGCTCCAGCTTGGTCTGGAGGCTGGCCACCTGGACGAGCACGGTGGCGAAGGAGAGGCCCTGCACGCCGTACACGACGAACGTGGCGGTACGGGCCTGGCGATCACGCGGGGACGGCACGACGGCCTCCTGATCGGGGGGGAATCAAACGTGAGGCGGAGTCAGGTTAGCGGCTGGTCAGGGCCGTACGCCAGCAGCAGATAGGGTGCCGGGGTGAAGCGGGGCTACGCGACCGGCGAGGCGCGCAAGGAGCGCATTCTCGCGGTCGCGCTCCTGGAGTTCGCCGAGCACGGCTACCGCGGCGCCTCGCTGGCCCGCATCGCCGAGCGGGTCGAGCTCTCCCAGGCCGGGCTGCTGCACCACTTCAGGAGCAAGGACCGTCTCCTCGTCGCGGTGCTCGACTACCGCGACGAGCTCGACCAGCGCAGGTTCGGCACCGGCCGCGACGGCGGCGCCGACGCCCTGCGCGCCCTGGCCGACGTCGTCGACCACAACGCGCGGGTGCCGGGCCTCGTTCAGCTCTTCTCGGTGATCAGCGGCGAGGCGGTGACCCCCGGCCACCCCGGCCACGAGTGGGCCAGGCGGCGCTACCGGCGGCTGCGCGCCGACGTGGCCGCCGCGCTGCGCGCGGGCGTCGAACGCGGTGAGTTCCGGGCCGGCCTCGACGCCGAGGCCCACGCCGACCGCCTGATCGCGATGATGGACGGCCTCCAGACCCAGTGGCTGATCGACCCCGACCAGGTGGACATGGCGGCCGTCTTCCGCGGTTACGTGGACGACCTCATCGCCGCTCTACGGCCCGCCTGACCGCCTGGGCGGGCTCGGTCTCCGCCAGCCGCCCGGCCGCCCACACCCCGAGGGCCAGCAACGCGGCCACCTCGGTGCCGGCCAGCACACGTTCGACCAGGCCGAGGGGCATGACCCGGTACCACGGCAGGCCGTGGCGGGCACCGATGACCATCGCCGTGCCGATGCCCACGACCCACAACGCCGAGCACACCCCCAGCCCGAACGCCACCACCGCCGACCTGCGGCGCTCCCGGTGCCGCCAGGGCCGGGCGATGATCACGGCGGCCAGCGGCAGGCTCAGGAAGGCCACGAAGCTGCCGACCCGGTGGATGCTGCCGCTCATGCTCGGGCCGACCGCCCAGTCGTTCTTGTGGAACGCGGCCGTCAGGAGCAGTCCGACGCTCCAGCCCATGAGCGCGATCGTGCCGACCACCCCGGCCAGGCGTCTGCGCGCCAGCGAGACGCCGATGGCCGCCGACCCGGCCGCCAGCAGCCCCACCGCGAGCCCGAAGATCCACCCGCCGGGGCCGAGCCCGTGCTCGCTGATCGTGCGCCTGAACGGGTTCGTCTCGGCGAGGCTGGTCAGCTCCAGGCCCACGATCACGGAGATGCCCACCCCCGCCGCGCCGAGCCCCCATCGTGCCGGTTGATGCACGCCCGCCTCCCGGGATCGGCCGCCAGAAGTCTTCGCGTGGATCAACGGCGGAACGCGCCGGACGATTCCGGCGTAGCGCCCACCGGCGCGCTGACGTGCACAGTTCGCTCCACCGTCGCGCTCTCCCCACCCGCTCGACCGGCGCGCCGACGCGAACGGAGAGCAGGCCCGGGAGAGCGGCGCGTTGCTCGGGCGGATTCGCGGATGTGCGCCCTGTTGGTCCGCTCTTGGGCGAGCGAATACCCGGGCCGCCGGATATCGTCAGAAGTGTGAACGAACGCGCGGGATCGTGGTTGCCGAAGCTGCAGGAAGTCGGAGAGCGGCTTGCCGAAGAGTTCGTGACGTCCCGGCGCGCGTCGTCCGCGCCCGGCCTGCCGCAGCCGCACGAACTGCGTGCCTCCGACGCCGACCGCGAACGCATCGCGCAGGTTCTCCAGGACGCCCACGCCGACGGCCGGCTCGACCTCGTCGAGCTGGAGGAGCGGCTCGGCGTCGTCTACTCCGCGCGCACGCTCGGCGACCTGGCCGGGCTCACCGCCGACCTGCTCCCGGCCGAGGAGCAGCCGCTCAACCTCGACGGCCGGCCGGTGTCGGCCATCTTCAAGAAGGAGCAGCGCGGCGGGCGCTGGGTGGTGCCCGCCGAGCTCGACGTCACGGCCATGTTCGGCACGACCAAGCTGGACTTCCGCGACGCGATCCTGCAGAACAGCCGGATCGTCATCAACGCCACCCTGGTCTTCGGCGGCCTGGAGATCCACGTGCCGGAGGACCTTGAGGTGATCAGGGTCACCAAGGACAAGACCGTCCGCCTGACCAGGGAGCCGGCCGAGCCCGGCGGGCCCGTGGTCGAGGTGCGCACCACGAACTTCGCCGGCGAGGTCAAGGTCAAGGAACCGCCCAAGCGCAAACGCCGCCGCTGAGAAGGGTCAGCCGGCCGTGTCGAAGTTGATCGCGCTGTAGGCGCGCAGCTTCCACAGCTGGTGCTCGCTCTCGATCTTCCTGATGGTCCCCGACCGGCCGCGCATCACCAGCGAGCTGGTCACCGCCGCGCCCGACCTGAACCGCACGCCCTGCATCAGCTCGCCCTGGGTGATGCCGGTCGCGGCGAAGAACACGTCGTCCGACCTGACCAGGTCGTTCGTGGTGAGCACCTGGCTGAGGTCGTGCCCGGCGTCGATGGCCTTGCCGCGCTCGGCGTCGTCCCGCGGCCACAGCCGCCCCTGGATCACGCCGCCCAGGCACTTGAGCGCGCACGCGGCCACGATGCCCTCGGGCGTGCCGCCGATGCCCAGCATCAGGTCGATGCCGGTGCCCGCGCGGGCCGCCATGATCGCGCCGGCCACGTCGCCGTCCACGATGAACTTGATCCGCGCGCCCGTCTCCCTGATCTCCTTGACCAGCCTCTCGTGCCGCGGCCGGTCCAGCACGACCACCGTGACGTCGGACGGCGAGCAGTGCTTGGCCCTGGCCACCGCGTTGATGTTGTCGGCCACCGACGCCTCGATGTTCACCACGTCGGCCGCCTCCGGCCCGGTGACCAGCTTCTCCATGTAGAACACCGCGGACGGGTCGTACATCGAGCCGCGCTCGCTCACCGCGATCACCGACACCGCGTCCGGCATGCCGAGCGCCGTCAGCCTGGTCCCGTCGATCGGGTCCACCGCCACGTCGCAGTCGGGGCCGCTGCCGTCGCCGACGCGCTCGCCGTTGTACAACATCGGGGCGTGGTCCTTCTCGCCCTCCCCGATGACCACCACGCCGTTCATCGACACGGTGTTGATCAGTTGGCGCATGGCGTTGACCGCCGCGCCGTCGGCGCCGTTCTTGTCGCCGCGGCCCACCCAGCGGGCCGCGGCCATGGCGGCCGCCTCCGTCACGCGTACCAGCTCCATCGCCAGGTTGCGGTCGGGGGCGTGCTCGCCCGTCGCGAGCGCTGCCGGTACCGACGTCTGATCGGACATGCTGAGCCTCCTCGTTGAGAACACTCTCGATCGTAGTTGCCGGTCTATTCCCGGTCAGAGGGGGATAATCTGCCCACTCCTGCATGCTCCTCCGCACGAGGGCCGCCGCGTGATGGTCAGGGACCGGCGAAAAGGGATATCTATATGGGTGCCCGCATGACGGAGAACGGATTTTGCGCCATATCGCGTGCGCGTCGAAGATCTCGCCTCCACCATGGACATGCGCCCCCGCCGTGGAGGAGATCGAATGAGCGAAGTGGAACACGCGGTGACCCAGCCGCGCACGTCCGAGCGGGGAGCTGCGACGCGGAGCTCGCTGCTGGCCGCCGCGAGGGAGGTCTTCGTCTCCAAGGGCTTCGCCGAGTCCGGCGTGACGGACGTCGTCGCCAGGGCCGACGCCAGCGTGGGCAGCCTCTACCATCACTTCTCCGGCAAGGCCGACCTCTACCTCACGTTGTGGGAGGAATGGCAGGCCCGGCAGGCCCAGCGCACCAAGCAGGCCGCCCGTACGGCCCGCGCCGCCGGCGAGGGCGACCCCATGCGGGTGTTCCTCGACGCCGCCCGCGCCTATCTCGAAGGCTGCCTGGAGGAGCGCGAGCTGGCCGTCCTGTTCCTGCGCGGCGACGGCCCGCCCGGCTTCGAGGTGGTCATGCGCGACCGGCTGCGCACGTGGGCCCAGCGCAACGCCGCCCTGTTCGAGGACGAGCCCGCGCTCGTCGTCGTGGTCACCGGCGCCCTGGCCGCGGCCGTCAGCGAGATCGTCTTCTCCGGCGACCACGCGATGGTCGACCAGGTGCTCGCGATCATCGGCCAGATCAGGCCCGCCACTTCGGCGACCGCGCCCGCCAGCGGGTAACCTCGCCAAGTGTGCGACGGTTCACCCAAGGTTTCTACGGCTACGCGGTAGCCCTCTTCGTGTGCATGGCGGGCGTGGGGCTCTTCATGCTCGTGGCTCCGCAGAGCCGTGAGGAGCACATCCCGCGGCTCGACTACTCCATCACCGTCGCCAACTTCGGGCACGGCGTGCCCTACCAGGTGTGGTCCCCGCAGAAGGACCCGGCGGGCTGGGTGCCCAACAGCAACCGGATCGCCAAGGGCCAGAACGGCGCCCAGGTGCTCTACCTCGGCTACGCCACCGCCGCGCGCCAGCACGCCATGTTCGCCCAGAGCGACGAGAAGCCGGCCGCCGAGTTCGCCAACCGCATGACCGGCATCGCCAAGCCGTCCGGCAGCCAGCAGGTCGGCGGGGTCACGTGGGAGAAGCGCTTCCGCGAGGACAAGAACCAGCGCTCGCTCGTACGCGTGCTCCCCGACGTCACCCTCGTGATCACCGGCACGGCCGACTGGCCCGAGCTGACCGAGCTGGCCGGGCTCCTCCAGCAGCGCGCCAAGGGATGACCCAGGTCGGGCGCGGCGGCGTCTAGGGTGGTTGCCGTGGCAGACGAGAAGACACCTTCGTACGAGCAGGCCCGCGAGGAGCTGACCGAGGTGGTGCGCCGCCTGGAGACGGGCGGGCTGACCCTGGAGCAGTCGATCGAGCTCTGGGAGCGCGGCGAGAAGCTCGCGGCCGTCTGCGAGGAGTGGCTCCAGGGCGCCCGGGTCAAGCTCGCCGCCGCCATGGCCAGGCGCTCGGAGCCGGGCGCCGACGACGCCCCCTTCTGATCCGCCGTCCCGAACCGTCAGGAGCCGGTGCGGCCCAGCGCCACCACCGGGATGCGGCGGCTGGTCTTGGCCTCGTACTCCGCGAAGCCGGGGGCGATCTCGACCATGCGGGCGTAGAGCCGGTCACGCTCGTCGCCCTCGATGAAGTCGGCCTTCACCTCGAACGTCTCGGTGCCGATCTCGGCGGTCGCCACGGGGTTGGCGCGCAGGTTGTGGTACCAGGCCGGGTGGTTGTCGGCGCCCGCGTTGGAGGCGATGATCACGTAGCGGTCGCCGTCGGCCAGGTACATCACCGGCGTGGTCGTGCGGTTGCCGCTCTTGGCGCCCGTCGTCGTGAGCAGCACCAGCGTCGCGCCCTCGAACGGGCCGCCCACCCGGCCCTCGTTGGCCCGGAATTCGTCGATGATCTGCTGGTTGAACGAGTTGGTCATCTCAGCTCCTCATAATCGGAGAGTTCTCCGATTCGGAGAATACCGGAGAGCTCTCCGCTGACAAGCGGGGTTATGCTCCAGGCGTGTGCGCACGTGACCTGCTGCCCATCGTCGGGCAACCCCAGCCCGAGCGGGCCGACGCCGCGCGCAACCGCCGGAAGATCATCGAGGTGGCCGCCACGATGATCGCCGAACGCGGCGCGGACGAGCTCTCGCTCGACGAGGTGGCCAAGGCCGCCTGCGTGGGGGTGGGCACCGTCTACCGGCGCTTCGGCGACCGGGCGGGGCTCGTCCTCGCGCTGATCGACGAGCGGGAGCGGCGGTTCCAGGCGGCGTTCCTGAGCGGCCCGCCGCCGCTCGGGCCCGGCGCGCCGCCGGCCGAGCGGGTCACGGCCTTCCTGCACGCGCTGGTCGACCGCATCGTCGAGCAGCAGGATCTGTTCCTGCTGCTGGAGAACGGGCCGGGCAAGGCGCGCTACAGCGGGCCGTACCGGGTGCATCAGGTGCACCTGGCGGGCCTGCTCGCCGAGGTCCGTCCGGGGGCCCACGTCGCCTACCTGGCCGACGCGCTGCTCGCGCCGGTCACCGCCTGGCTGATCAAGTTCCAGCGGGAGGAGCGGGGCATGACGGTGGAGGGCGTCAAGGCCGGCCTCGCCGACCTGGCCGCCGCCGTCGTGCGCGGGCCCTAGTCCTCCGTACGGACCGAGAGCCGGTCGTCGCTGAGCCGGATCGTCAGCGGAGTGCCCGGCGGCACGTCCTTGGCCAGGCGTACGACCTCGCCCGACGGATGTTGCACGATCGCGTAGCCGCGTTCCAGCGTGGCCGCCGGGGACAGCGCGACCAGGCGGGCCCGCAGGTGCGTGAGGTCGTCGGCGGCCCGGTCGAGCGAGCCGGTCAGCGAGCGCCTGGCCCGCTCCCGCAGCGCGTCGACCTGCTCGGCCCGGCGTTCGAGCTCGCGCACCGGATCGGCCAGCGAGGGCCGCGAGCGCACCGACGTCAGCCACGACATCTCGCGGTCGAGCCAGCCGTTGAGCACCCGGCGCCCGCGGTCGCGCAGCTGGCGGATCAGAGCGAGCTGCTCGCCCACGTCGGGGACGACCTTCTTGGCGGCGTCGGTGGGCGTGGAGGCGCGTACGTCGGCCACCAGGTCGAGCAGCGGGCTGTCCTGCTCATGGCCGATCGCGCTGACCACGGGGGTGCGGCAGGCGGTCACCGCGCGCACGAGGGTCTCGTCGGAGAACGGCAGCAGGTCCTCCAGCGAGCCGCCGCCGCGGGCCACGACGATCACCTCGACCTCGGGGTCGGCGTCCAGCTTGCGCAGCGCCTCGGTGACCTCCCCGACCGCGTACGGCCCCTGGACGGCCACCTCCTCCACCTTGAACCGCACGGCCGGCCAGCGGCGGCGGGCGTTCTCCAGCACGTCGCGCTCGGCGGCCGAGTCGCGCCCGCAGACGAGCCCGATCGTGCCCGGCAGGAACGGCAGCCGCCGCTTCCTGTCGGCGTTGAACAGCCCCTCGGTGGCCAGCAGCCGGCGCAGCCGCTCCAGCCTGGCCAGCAGCTCGCCCACGCCGACGGGCCGGATCTCCATCGCCGTGAAGGCGAACGAGCCCTTGTTGACCCAGAAGTCCGGCTTGACGTGCACCACGACCCTCGCCCCGTCGGACGGGCGCGGCTCGGCGGCCTCGTAGACGCCGCGCGGAGCCGTGACCCGGGCCGAGACGTTGGCCACCGGGTCACGCAGGGTCAGGAACACCGTGCCGCCGCGGGCGCTCAGATCGGTGATCTGGCCCTCGACCCACACCGTGCCGAGCCTGCCGATCCAGCCGCCCACCATCTGCAGGACCGTGCGGATCGGCAGCGGAGACTCGGGTGTGGTCTTCGAGGTCATGGCGGAAGACTACGGGTTCGCTGTGACTATTCCCCGGCCCGCAGCTTGGCCAGCCGGTTCTCGAACATGCGCACGACCTCGTCGCGGGCGTGGGTGGCGCGCTCGTAGGCGAGGTAGTCGCCGATCTGCTCGGCGGACTTTCCGCGCATCCTGGCCCGCAGGGAGGCCACGGTGAGCTCGGAGTAGCCGGGCAGCGGCTCGGCCAGGTCGTCCGGGACGACCTTGGGCTCGTCCGCGTGGGCGGCCGGCTCGGTGGCCTCGGCGGCGGCCTTGAGGACGCCTTCCTGGGGCGCGGCGGCGGGCTCGGGCTCCTGGGGCTCCTGGGCGACGGCGGCGGGCTTGGCGGCCTTGGTCGCCTTCGCGGGCTTGGCGGTCGTGGTGGCCTTCGTGCTCTTGGCGGTCTTCGTGCCCTTGGCGGCCCTGGCGGGCTTCGCGGCGCCCTTGTCGGTGGCCTCGGCGGCCTCGGCAGCGGCGGCGGCCTCAGGCGCGGCCTCGGCCTCGACCGCGGCCTTGGGCTCGGCGACCGCGGCCACGGCGGCGGGCTTGGACTCCACCGCGGGCTCGGCTTCGACGGCGGGTTCAGCGGCGGGTTCAGCGGCAGGCTCGGCAGCGGCCTCGATGGCGGGCTCGACCACGGTCTCGGCCGGGGCTTCCGCCTTGGGCGCGGCTTCCGTCTCGGCGACGGCTTCCGGCTTGGTCTCGGTCTTGGGCCCGGCGTTGGACTCGGTCTCGGTCTTGGGCGCGGTCTCCGGCTCGGTCTCCGTCTTGGTGGCGGTCTTGCCCGCGGGGGCGAAGATGACCGGGTCCGGCTTGCTCTTGGACGACCCGTTGGGCGCGGCCTCGGGACGCGGCGCGAAGATCACCGGCTCCTTGCGCGCCGGCTTCTCGTCCTCGGCCGGGGGAGCGGCGACCTGCTCGGCGGCGGAGGGAAGCGACTCCTTCTCCTCCTCGCGCTCCTCCTTCGAGCCCAGCCCCTTGATGGAGTTCTTCATCCGGTCCACCACCAGCAGCGCCTGTCCGGCGGCGCTGAGCGTGGTCTGGACGACGAGCAGCGGCAGGTCCTTGGCCTTCTCCTTGAGTTCGTCCTTGTTGGTAACGGTTCTGGCGATGTTGCGTATCACGTCGCTAAGGGACATGACGTCTCCCTGGGAGGTCAGTATTGGACGGCCAGTCTGGCAAACGGCGGGCGACCACGCACGCGCAGCCCTGATGGCCGCTCCACGTAGCATAAGAAGTATGGAGCCCCAGACCCCCACTTCCCGCCGAGTACTCGTAGCCAAGCCGCGCGGCTACTGTGCCGGAGTCGATCGAGCCGTGGTAGCGGTCGAGAAAGCCCTGGAGCAGTACGGCGCGCCGGTCTACGTCCGCAAGCAGATCGTGCACAACACCCACGTCGTCAAGACGCTGGAGGCCAGGGGCGCCATCTTCGTCGAGGAGACCGACGAGGTGCCCGAGGGCGAGATCGTGGTGTTCTCGGCCCACGGCGTCTCGCCGGCCGTGCACGAGGAGGCCCGGGAGCGCGGTCTGCGCACCATCGACGCCACCTGCCCGCTGGTCACGAAGGTGCACAACGAGGCCAAGCGGTTCGCCGCCCAGGACTACGACATCCTGCTCATCGGGCACGAAGGCCACGAAGAGGTCGAGGGCACCGCGGGCGAGGCCCCCGACCACATCCAGCTCGTCGACGGCCTCGACTCGGTCGGCAAGGTGCAGGTGAAGGACCCCGACAAGCTCGTGTGGCTGTCGCAGACCACCCTGTCGGTCGACGAGACCACCGAGACGGTCGCCCGCCTCAAGGAGCGCTTCCCCACCCTGCTCGACCCGCCGAGCGACGACATCTGCTACGCCACCCAGAACCGGCAGGTCGCGGTGAAGGAGATCGCCGCCGAGGCCCAGCTCGTGATCGTGGTCGGGTCGGAGAACTCCTCCAACTCCAAGCGCCTGGTCGAGGTGGCCAAGGACTACGGCGCCGATGCCGCGTACCTGGTGGACAACGCCGGCTTCATCCAGGACGAATGGCTCGAAGGCGTCACCACGGTCGGCCTGACCAGCGGCGCCTCGGTGCCGGAGGAGCTGGTCGACGAGGTGCTCGAGCGGCTGGCCGGCCACGGCTTCGGCGACGTGCGCGAGGTCGAGTCGGTGCAGGAGAGCATGCGCTTCGCGCTCCCGCACGAGCTGCGCAAGGACCTTCGCGTGTCCTAGTCGTCGCCGCGCGGGGTGCCGTAGACCTTGGGCTCGAAGTAGCCCTCCGGCTCGGGCACGAACGGCTGGCGCGGGCGCGGCACCTCCGCGCCCGCCTTCAGCTCCTCGCGCAGCTCCCGCACGTTGTCGCGCAGGCCGCGCCGCCAGGCCACGGCCAGCACGACCGCGGAGCCGGCGAACAGCCAGGGCGCGCCGCGGGTCAGCGAGCCGTACAGGCCGAGGGCCAGTGACTGCACGATCGACACCGAGCCGAACGCGCGCCCGAGCTCGACGAAGAGCGTCGCGCAGAAGAACACCAGCGGCGGCGTGACCACCAGCGACAGCAGCTCGCGCTTGTTGACCAGAAGCGCGCTGAGCAGGCACGACACCACGAACGCGGCGCCCACCAGGTAGGACAGGCCGAGCACCGCGGTCAGGACATAGCCCGCCAAGGTGGCGACCAGAGTGAGCGCGATGGCGCCGCGAGCGGTCAGCCTGACGCCGGAACGCCTGCCCTTCTCTGCCACTCTCCCACCCCCGTTTACGGCGACCCGCCTGCCAACTTACCGTTCGAGTGCGAAATGAGAGACGTGGTTTCGAGCAGTTCGGGCGAGGCCAGAGGTCTCGGCAGCCCTTCGAGCATCTCCGGGGCCTCCAGATCGCCGTCCACGACGCCCAGATCGTTGAGTTTGCGTGCGGTGACCAGGACGCGGCTTTCGAGCGAACCGACCGACTTGTTGTACGCCTCCACCGCCCGCGTCAACGCCCTGCCCAGCGACTCCACGTTCCTGCCGAGGGACGCCAGCCGCTCGTACAGCTCCTTGCCCAGCTCGAACACCGCCCGCGCGTTCTCGCTCAGCGCGGCCTGCTGCCAGGCGTAGTGAGCGGTGCGCAGCATCGTGATCAGCGTGGTCGGCGTGGCGATGTGCACCCGCCGCGCCATGGCGTACTCCAGCAGGGCCGGGTCGCGTTCGAGCGCGGGCGCGAGGAACGCCTCGCCCGGGATGAACAGCACGACGAACTCCGGCGACGGGTTGAACCCCTGCCAGTACGCCTTGGCCGCCAGCCGGTCGACGTGCTCGCGCACATGCCTGGCGTGCGCGTCGAGCCGGACGGTGGCCAGCGACTCGTCGCCCGCCTCCGCCGCCTCCAGGTAGGCCGCGAGCGAGACCTTGGAGTCGACCACGATGTTCTTGCCGCCGGCCAGCCTGACCACCATGTCGGGACGCATCGCGCCCTCGGTGACCTGCTCCTCGAAGTCGCAGTGGCGCTGCATCCCGGCGATCTCGGCCACCCGGCGCAGTTGCAGCTCCCCCCACCGTCCGCGGGCCTCGGGCCGCTGCAGGGCCCTGACCAGCGCGGTCGTCTGCGAGCGCAGCTGTTCGTTGCTCTGCTGCACGAACTCCATCTGCTTGGCCAGCTCCGCCCGCGCCGCCCGCTGCCCGGCCTCGGTGTCGCGAAGCTGCGACTCGACCCGCGCGAGCGCGTCCTTCAGCGGCTCGACCAGGTGCTCGACGGCCTGCCTGCGCTGGTCGAGGTCACCGGCGGCCTCGGCCCGGCTGGCCGAGAACCGGGTCTCGGCCAGTTCGAGGAAGCGCACGTTGTTGACGTCGAGGGCGCGCGTGGACAGGGCCTGGAAACGTTCGGCGAGCTGTTCCTCGACGTAGACCAGCTTCTCGGCGGCCGACCTGGCCCGCGCGTCGGCCTCGGCGACCCGCACCGCCGCGCGGGTCCTGGCGACCAGGAAGCCGACGAGGAGTCCGAGGGCGAGCCCGATGAGCAGCGAGACGACATCCACTCCAACGATGATTGCAGCACATCGCGTCTGGATCTTCCCGACACGCTTGCGGAATCCGCTTGTGCGCCGACTCATCCGTCACGCACAGTATTGAGATGGCTACCGATCTGCGGCTCGCAGTCGCCGTGTCCGCGGTGTCGGTGGCCCTGATCGCCCTGGCCGGAGCCGTGTTCACCGGTCCGGGCCCCGAGGCGCCCGCGGCCTCCCGTCCGACCCTGCGCTGGACGCCCGGCGCCTGCGTGACCGAGCGGTACGCGCTCATCGCCTGCAACGGCGGCGACTTCGAGGTGCTGGCCATCGCGCACGACCCGCCGCTGCCCGCCGACTGCCCCGACGACACCGACGACGTGCTCCGCATCGGCCTGGGCCGCACGGCCTGCGTGCGGTCCTTCCTGGCCCCGCACGCCGGCGCACCCGGCGGTGGCGGCGGCGTGCTCAGGTCCGGCGACTGCGTGGCGCTCGACGGCCGGGAGCGCCCGTGCGCGGGCTCCGGCTGGTACGGCAGGTCCGTCGCGATCGCCTCGTCCGCGCGCGAATGCCCCGCGACCACCCTCGACACGCTCGAAAGCGGAGCGGACGTCGTCTGCCTGGGGCCCGGTGGCCAGGTGCTCGCCGAGGGCGCGTGCGTGGCCAGACCGGCCGCCGACGTGGTCGCCAGGTCGGCGGTGACCAGGGCCGCCTGCGGCTCGTCCGCCGCCTGGGCCCGGGTCGTCTCCTTCGAGACCACGCCCTCGGCCTGCCCGGCCGACGCCCAGCGTTACCTGCGCGCGGCACCCGGCACGTACCGTCCGGTGACCTGCCTGCACCTGCTCAGCAAGTAAACTCGCTGTCCGTGAGCCTCTCCATCGGCATCGTCGGCCTGCCCAACGTCGGTAAGTCCACGCTTTTCAACGCGCTGACCAAGACCGGCAACGCACTCGCCGCGAACTACCCGTTCGCCACCATCGAGCCCAACGTCGGGATCGTGGGCGTGCCCGACGACCGCCTGCCCAAGCTGGCCGAGATCTTCGGCTCGGCCCGCATCCTGCCCGCCAAGGTCGAGTTCGTCGACATCGCCGGCCTGGTCAAGGGCGCATCCGAGGGGCAGGGCCGGGGCAACCAGTTCCTTGCCAACATCCGCGACACCGACGCGATCTGCCAGGTCATCCGCGTCTTCGGCGACCCCGACGTCACGCACGTCGACGGGGAGATCTCCCCCAAGCGGGACATCGAGACCATCAACACCGAGTTGATCATGGCCGACCTGCAGACGGTCGAGAAGGCCGTCCCGCGCCTGCAGAAGGAGGCGCGCAACAACAAGGACAAGAAGGCCGCGCTGGAGGCCGCCGAGGCCGCGCTGGCCGTCCTGGAGACCGGCAAGACCGTCTTCGAGAGCGGCCTCGACCGGGAGGAGCTGCGCGAGCTCCACCTGCTCACCGCCAAGCCCTTCCTCTACGTCTTCAACCTCGACGCCGACGAGCTGACCGACACCGCGCTCAAGGAGCAGCTGTCGGCCCTCGTCGCCCCCGCCGAGGCCGTCTTCCTCGACGCCAAGATCGAGTCCGAGCTGGTCGAGCTCGACGAGGAGGAGGCCCTGGAGCTGCTCCAGTCGGTCGGCCAGGAGGAGTCGGGCCTGCGCCAGCTCGCCCGGGTCGGCTTCGAGACGCTGGGCCTGCAGACCTACCTGACCGCCGGCCCGAAGGAGACCAGGGCCTGGACGATCCGCAAGGGCGCCACGGCGCCCGAGGCGGCCGGCGTGATCCACACCGACTTCCAGCGCGGCTTCATCAAGGCCGAGGTGGTCTCCTTCGACGACCTCGTCGAGGTGGGCTCCATCGCCAGCGCCCGATCCGCGGGCAAGGCCCGCATCGAGGGCAAGGACTACGTCATGCGCGACGGCGACGTGGTGGAGTTCCGCTTCAACGTCTGATCCGCGCTATCCGAGAAGCCCGCCGAGCAGGGCCGCGGGGCCGCCGCTGAGCGGGAGGCCGCCCCCGCCGCCGCTGTTGCCGGCGGGCTTCTTGTTGTCGAAGTGGATGAGCTCGTTCGCGTACGTGCCCCCCTGGCACACGGCCTTGCCGCGGCCGACGGGCGTGACCTTGCCGCCCGCGCCCGTGCACTCGCTGTCGGTGACCCAGGAGGGCGCGGCGGCGGCGGGGGAGGGGGCGGTGAGGGCGAACGCGGCGAGTGCGGCGGCGGGCAGGAGGGCGGCGGCGAGGCGACGCATCACATCAGTCCAATCACGGTGGGCTAACTTTCGCTACGCTAGGTTACCGGCGGATCGCCGTCGAAAGCCCATCGTCCGGATGACGAACTCGCAGGCCCTTCCGGGATTATGTGATTCCGGGACAACTGAGGCGTCAACCACTTTGGGTCCCTACGCGTCGAATCGTCACGGCGTTCACGCTGACTCGGGAGGCCCTCATGATCCGACGCATCATCCGGAAGCGACGTCCGGCGCCCACGCTCGCGGGCATCAGCCTGGAGGAGGAGCTGGCCCTGATCAGGGTCGAGCTCATGTACGGGCTACGCGTCAACCGTGAGGCGTACCTGCGCAGGAAGGTCGACGAGCGCAACGAGCTGGCCAGCCGCATGCGCGAGCGCGACGCCGCCTCGATGCTGGCCGACCTCCGGGGGTCGCTGGAGCGCGCGGTGTCGCCCACGGTCGTCGACCTGCACAGCCGTCGCCGGGCACGCGCCGGCCAGGACCCCGAGCCCGCCTGAGCCGAGAGAGTCGTACCCCCGGAAGTGGCACATAACACCCTCTGTCCTCCTCTCATGCCAAATGCGCAGGTCGTGAGCATCTATGCCTGTTTTGGACAGCAATCCATGTCCGCCGCGCTAGGCGGAAATAGGCGTCTGGCCTGGTCAAATGGTGATTCCACCGGTAACTGACTGGAAGCGGCACTGAGTCCTGCCATACGGATCCGGTTTGCCGTCAAGGCGGTCATGCCTGCAGCATGGGCGTGGCTTTCCTGGAAGAATGGCGGGACCGGATAGGGTGACTACTTCACCGCGGATGATGGGGATCGGCAACGGACGACACCGCGCCAACCGGGGGGATCGGCGCGAGCGGAGGCGTGATGGCTCGTAGGTCTACCGTCCAGCACGATCCTCGGATCGCTGGCGAGCCTGAGCTTTCCGCGCGCCCGGACATGGCTGACTTCGACGCGCCGCCCTCGCGCAGGCCACGTCGGGGCGGCTGGTCCGGTGGCGGCGGACGGTGGCTGGTTTGGGCCGGCCGCATCATTCTCTGGGCGCTTATTGTGGTTATCGTGGTGAATGGGATTCGTGCCCCATTTGAGCGGTTTACCCAGCAAGAGCCCACGACGACCAATGGCGCCGTCGTGGCGCACAAGGGATTCCCCGCTGACCAGGGCATGGCTTTCGCCGCCCAGTTCGCGGGGGTCTATCTGAATTTCAGTCCGGAAGACGCGGCCAGCAGGACCAGGAAGCTGGCCGCCTTCCTGGCCGAGGGCATGGACGCCCAGATGTGGTGGGACGGCTTCGGCAAGATGGCCGCCGTCGCGATCCAGCCGTACGACATCGAGGCGTCCGACGCCCAGAACGCCGTGGTGAGCGTGGCCTTCCAGTCCGGGCCGCGCCGGCTCATGCTGTCGGTCCCGATCTACTACTCCGGCGACGACAACGGCAGGCGGTTCGTCATCTCGGGCCGCCCGGCGATCCTGCCCGCGCCGGCTCCCGCCGACCTCCCGCAGGTCGCGAAGCCTGAGGCCGACGACGCGGCGGCGGCCGAACTCAAGCCGCAACTGGAGGGCTTCTTCAAGGACTACGCCTCCGGCGACACCGCCGGGCTGCAGCGTTACGTGGCCGCCGGGAAGACGCTGCCGAGCTTCGGCAGCGCGTTCACCTTCGCGGAGTTGAAGGACATCGTGGTGCCTGTGGGGGGTGCCACCCGAGAGATCCAGGCGGTCGTGGTGTGGATCGTGCCCAACGGCGACGCTCCGGCCACACCCAGTGCCACCGACCCGGCCGCCGTCGGCGGGCGGCTGGAGCAGGCCTACCGCCTCACCGTGGAGAAGCAGGGCGACAAGTGGTACGTCGCCGACATCCGCGGCGCTGGTCGGGCCGTTGGATAGACGCACGACCGCGCTGTTGTTCGGTACCCCCCGGGAGGACAAGAAGTGACGTTGAAGACCGTAGTGCTCACCTTGATCGAAATGTCGCCGTCGCCGTCGCCGACCGGCATCGACACCGGAGGGCTCGCCAACTTCCTGCGGGCCTTCTTCGCCCCGTTGTTCCTGGTCGTCGTCTCCGTGGTCGCGCTCTTCTTCCTCTTCACCCGTGAGATCACGCGTTTCGTCCAGTTCCTCATCCTGGCTGTGGCCATCGGAGTGATCTTCTACGTTCCGAACATCATCGAGGTGACCGCGAAGGCGATCGCGGGCGCGCTGGGCATCAAGTAAAGGGTTGAGACCGCTCCAGGGCGGTCATGTACGAGCGGGTGGAGAGGAGGACTGCGTGGACCTGCCCACGTATACGAACATCTGGCGCATCGAGAAGCGGCTCTACAAGCTCTACGACCTTCGCCTCCCGATGCCGCTCCCCATCGTCTGGATCGGCGTGTTCGTCGGGGTGTTCGTGCCGTGGTCCCTCCTGCTGATCCTGGTGGGCGTGCCGGTGGCCATGCCGTGGCACGTGTTGTTCCTGGTCCCGCCGGGGATCGTGACGTGGTTGTCCACGCGTCCCGTCATCGAGGGGAAGCGGCTCACCGAGCTTCTCGAGTCCCAGCTCCGCTACCTGGGCCAGCCCAAGGCCTGGTACCGGCTCGCGCCCACGTCCGAGCCCGAGGGGGTCACGTTCTCCGGGCGCGTGTGGCGTACCACTCCGGTGCGGGTCAAGGCGAAGGCGGCGCGCAAGGCCCGCCAGCCGCAGCGCAAGCGCGAGGGGCAGCGGATCACCGGGCCGCGGCAGGTGCGTCCCGCCGTGGCCGCCGCGGCGGCGGCCGCCCAGCAGGCGCCGGTGGCGGAGGCCCGTACCGGGTGGGGGTCGCGTACCAGGCGGGGCACGGCTCCCGCGCTGGCGCCGCAGGCCCGCCGGGCCGCGCCCGCCTTCGGGCAGGACGTGCCGCTGGTCCTGGTGCCCGGGGATGAGAACGGACCGGCGTCGTCGCCGGTCGAGCACGACGTCGCCGCCGGAGAGCTGGCCAGCCGCGAGCTCACCGGCGGCGCCCTCCCCGCCCGCCCCCGTCACGCCCGCTCCGAACGCGACGCGGGCGGACGCGAGGCCCCTGAGCGCGACGCCGCAGGGCGCGGTGACGGGCGCGGTGACGGGCGCGGTGACGGGCGCGGTGACGGGCATGGTGACGGGCCGGCCGCCGTCCGCGAGGAGCGGCTCGAAGCGGCGCAGGCGGGCGAGCGTACGGACGGCGAGGCGGACAGGGCGTCGGCCGAGGCACAGGGCGGTCGCGGGGAGGTCGTGCCGATCCGGGCGGCGGAAGGGCGCAGGCCCGTGTCCGGCAAGCCGATCGACACCGAGGCACTGCGGCGGCTGCGCCGGCTCGCCGCCAGCGCCGACGCCCCTCCGGAGACATCCGGACGCGGCGTTGCCGAGCGCCGTGACGACGTGAGTGATCGTCGTGCTGCCACGGACGAGCACCGCGTTGACGCGGGCGAGCGCCAGGCGGCCACGGGCGAGCGCCGCCAGGGTGCCGGTGAGCGTCCCGAAGGCGCGGACCGTGAGGGCGAGGGCCGTGAGGACGAGAACGCGATCGCGCGCGACCAGCACAGGAAGGGGCAGCCGCCGCGAGGCGGGCCCGGCACGGTGATCCTGGGCGCGCAGCGTTCCTGGCCGCCGATCGACCCCGACGCCAAGCCCCTCTCCGGTCCGACCCTCCGCCTTGAGGACCAGATCCCCAAGGCCGAGCGCCCCGCCACCTCCGACGGCGCTCCCGCGGGGGAGACCGGTCCCGCCGCCGGCGCGGACGTCGCGGCGTCCGACGCCGCCCCCGCTGAACGGCCTTCGGGCACCGAAGGCGGCACCCCCGCTGATGGCGGTACCGCCGGCGACGGTGGCGATGCCCCCGCCGGGCAGGCCGCCGCCGAAGCGGACGCATCCCACGGAGAGCCCGGCACCGCCCGGGCGGACGCCCCCTCCCACATGGACGCCCCCTCTCACGTGGACGCCCTCGCCCCGGTCGACGCCTTTGCGCCGGACGACGCCCCCGCTCGGAAGGACGATGCCGTCGGTGCGGAGGCCCCTGTAGGCCACGCCGGTGATGCGCCTGCCCTGGACGAGGAGCCCGCGCCCGTCGAGCGAGTGCATGCCGAGCCGGTCCGCGACGAGCGGGTCGAGGACGAGCCCGTCCGGGACGAGCCTGTGCGGGAGGTGGCGGCGCGGCAGCGGCCCGTCGGCGGGAGGTCAGGGGACAGGGCTGGAAAGTTCGTGGCTCCGGTGCCGGTTCCCAGGCCCGGTGAGAGCAGGCCCGCCGAGGGACGGGTGCGCAGGGTCGAGTCCGTCGTCGGCCGGGACTCCGGCGGATGGCGCAGGATCGCCCAGGTCGTGGTGGGCGGAGGCGGCGTACGAACCGACGCGTCCGAGATCGACGAGGCCAGGGCCAGGGCCGTGTTCGGCGGGAGCCGGCGGATCGTGGTGCTCGGCTGCACCGGCGGTGCGGGCCAGTCCACGACGGCGCTCATGCTCGGCCACACCTTCGCCACCTACCGCGACGACCGGATCGTCGCCGTCGACGCCAACACCGGCGGCACCACCCTGACCAGCAGGATCGAGCCGGAGACGCCCGAGACCCTGACGTCGTTGCTGTCCGGGCTCGACCAGGTCAGCGGCTACCTGAAGATGCGCGGCTTCACCACCCGCACCGCCTCCGGCCTGGAGGTGATCTCGGCCGACACCGACGCGGGCGCCGAGCAGCGCCTCGCCGACCGCAGCTTCTTCTCCGACCACCGTCTCGGCGAGTCGATGCGTTTGCTCGACCGCCACTACAAGCTGTCGGTCATCGACCCGGCCGCCGCGCTCGCGGCCCGCATCCTGCCGTACGCCGACCAGCTCGTGCTGGTGGTCCCGGCGAGCGAGGAGGCGGCGGAAGCGGTGGCGATGACGTACGAATGGCTGGACGGGCACGGGTGCGGCGAGCTGCGCAGGCGTGCGGTGATGGTCGTCAACGGCGTCAGCAGGCGTTCGATGGCCGACGTCGAGCAGGCGGAGGCGGTGGCCAGAGGCAGGTGCCGGGCCATCGTCCGGGTCCCGTGGGAGGACGGCCTGGCGCCCGGCGGCGCCGAGATCGTCGACCCCGGTCAGTTGCGCGCGGCCGGACGGCGGGCCTACCTCGCCCTCGCCGGCGTCGTGATCGCAGGCTTCGCGGTACAGGCACACGGACAGGCCGTCCGACCGAGCGAAGAGGAGTTGGCGAGTGACCCCCCGGGCACGAGAATCGGTGAGCGTTAAGTGAACATGCGAGCAGGTCTGGCCCGTTCATGCGCCGAGGGGGCGGCATGAGCAGGGCGTCCCGAGCGCACCAGCGCCTCGCGGTCCGGTACTTCGACGACCGCATCCTGCTCACGGACACCTGCGCGTGGGCGTACTTCCGGCTCCCGACGGTCAGCTACGAGTTCGTCACGCCGGAGGAACGCGAGGCGCTGGCCACCAATGTCACGATCGCGCTGGCCGCGATCAGGATGCCCGACGCCGAGGTCCACCTGCGGGTCGCGCACCGCACCTACCCGGCGGCCGAGTGGGCGATGGCGCTCAACGCCACGTCCGACGAGGGGCCCGGCTGGCGCGACTACCTGGAGGAGATGTACCGGCACGTCTGGGCGAAGGACTTCTGGTCGAAGGAGGTCTTCCTGGGCGTACGCCTCGGGCCGCGCGGCAAGCAGCTCGGCAGCGGCGTGCTGGCCCAGCTTCTCGGCTTCTACCAGAAGACCGAGAAGGCGCTCGGCATGGAGGACGACCACGTCCCGGACAGCGAGATCGGCCGTTGGACGGAGTCGGCCGAACGGCTGGGCAGGGCCCTGGCGTCCAGTGCCCTGTACGCCAGGCACGCCACGTCCGTCGAGGTGGCCTGGCTGTTCCAGCACGCCGCCGCCGGAGCGCTCGGCGACCCGCCGCCCTCGGCCAGCCCGAAGCGGCGCTGGGGCAAGGGCGAGATCGAGTCGCTGGTCGAGGGCGAGATCCACAACGGCAGGTCGTTGCTGCGGATCGTGCAGCCGCAGGGCGACTCGTACGTGGCCCATCTGTCCTTCGCCCGCTTCCCCGACCTCATGCCGTTCCCCGACGGCGAGCCGTGGATGCACTTCGCCGACCAGCTGCCCTTCCCGGTGGAGATCTCGTCCAGGATGCGGCTGATCCCGCCGGTCAAGGCGTCCAAGGACGTCGCGCGCAAGCTGGCCCACGCCCGCGACATGGACCACCACATCCGCGAGGCGGGCGCGGAGGCGCCGATCGCGCTGGCCGAGCAGATCGACGCGGCCCGCATGCTCGAACACGGCATCACCAAGGAACGACTGCCCTTCGTGTACGGCTGGCACCGCCTGATCGTCTCGGCCCCCACGGAGGACATCTGCGTGCAGCGGGTCGAGGCGGTCGTCGAGCACTACCGCGACATGGGCATCGACGTGGTGAACTCGACCGGCGACCAGTTCTCGCTGTTCTGCGAGACGCTGCCGGGCGAGAAGGTGCGCGTCAACGCCTACGCCCAGCGTCAGCCGCTGCGGACGATCGCGGGCGGCATGGCCACGGCCACCGTCGACCTCGGCGACCGGCTCGACGACGGCAGCGAGGGCTGGCTCGGGCCGTACATCGGGGAGACGGTCGGCCGGGCGCGCAGCATCGTGCACTTCGACCCGCTGCTGGCCGCGAGCCGCAACCGGCCGACCGCCATCGCGATCACCGGCGAGCCGGGCGGCGGCAAGACCACGCTCGCGCTGCTGATGATCTACCAGATGGCGCTGCGCGGGGTCACGGTCGCGGTGATCGACCCGAAGGGCGACGCCGAGTCGCTGGTCCAGCTCCTGGAGAAGCGCGGGCGCAAGGCCAGGGTGATCCCGCTGGGCTCGGCCGCGCCGGGGCTGCTCGACCCGTTCTCGTTCGGCGACGACATCGCGGCGAAGAAGACCATGGCGACCGAGACGCTGCGGCTGCTGCTGCCCCGCATGTCGGAGGAGCGCGAGTCGGCCATGATCCAGGCGGTGGCCGCGGTCTCCAACGGGGCCGACCCGTCGCTGGGCAAGGTGGTCGACTATCTGGAGCAGGCCGACGACCCGGCGTCCAAGAACCTGGGCGCGGTGCTGCGTTCGATGTCGGAGATGCACCTGGCCCGGCTCTGCTTCGACCCCTCGGGCGGCGACCAGATCGACAGCGAGGGCTGGACCACCGTGTTCACCCTGGGCGGGCTGACGCTCCCCGACGTGGCCACGACCAGGGACGACTACTCCTACGAGCAGCGGCTCTCGGTGGCCCTGCTCTACCTGGTCTCGCAGTTCGCCCGCAGGCTGATGAACGGCCTCGACCGCCGCGCCCCCAAGGCGATCTTCCTGGACGAGGCGTGGGCGATCACCTCCACGCCCGAGGGCGCCAAGCTCGTGCCCGAGGTCAGCCGTATGGGACGGTCCCGGAACACGGCGCTCGTCCTGGTGTCCCAGAACGCCGGAGACCTGCTGAACGAGCAGGTGACCAACTGTCTGTCCTCGGTGTTCGCGTTCCGTTCCACCGAAAGGGTGGAGGTGGACCACGTCATGTCGCTGCTCGGCGTGGAGCCGTCGGAGGAGCACAAGGCCGTGCTCCGCTCGCTCGGCAACGGCGAATGCGTATTCCGTGATCTGGATGGCAGAGCCGGGCGCATCGGAGTAGACCTGATCTCCGAAGAACTGCTCCGCTGGCTCGACACGAACCCGACACACGACAAACCAGACGGTGGCGGGCATGATGATCTTCGAGGGGGCGTGGGCAGGGCGCAGGAGGTGCGGTCATGAAGATCCGACTATCCCGACGACTGGCGCTGGTTCTCGCGCTGGTCAGTGCCGTTCTCGTGGTTCCGCTGGTGGTGGGCGGTTTCTCCACGCCCGTCGCGGCGGCGCCCTGTGACCTGTCGGGGCCCCTCAACCCCGAGATGATCGGCGGCGGCACCGACGGAATGATCCAGCCGCCGCCTCCCGCGGGCGGCGCCCAGGCCCCGACGACGAACTACGGCCAGTTCGGCATGGCCGGCCAGTTCTGGCAGACCCACGGGCTCGGCTGCTCCGACTACGTCGCCGTGCTGGGCAACATGTGGGCCAACGGCGTCTTCACCGCGGCCAAGGCCATCGACCGGCTGACGATCACGACGTACCAGGCGGCCGCGACGGAAGGGCCGCTCCAGTCGATCAAGGACGTCGTCGACGACATCGTCCAGAACCTGTCCGAGGCCATGTACTGGCCGTTCCTGCGGCCGATCGTGATCCTCGGCGCGATCTGGCTCGCCTGGTACGGCCTGATCCGCAAGCGGGCCACCACCACCGCCGAGGGCGTGATCTGGATGGTCCTCGCGGTCACCGTGGCCGTGTGGTTCTTCAGCCGGCCGGGCGACTTCACCGGGCTCGGCAAGGTCGTGACCGACAAGACGGGCGAGGTGGTCAACTCCGCCTTCTCCGGCCTGCCGGGCGCGGGCGGCGCGTCCTGCCTGCCACCACCCGGCCAGACGAACCCCCAGATCAAACCGGGCGGCTACGGCCAGGTCGGCACCGCCGGCGTCGATCAGAACGCCGACGCGCTGTGGTCCACCCTGGTCTGCAAGCCGTGGCTGGTGGGCATGTTCGGCACCGCCGACCCGCAGCAGCCGATCGTGCGCGACTTCGGGCGCAAGATGCTGGAGACCCAGTCGATCGCCCCCGCCGTGGCCGGCCAGCCCGCCCCCGACATCGCCGCCCACCAGGCCGAGTACGCCAAGGTCGCCGAGCTGCTCAAGAACGACTCCCGCTACACGGTCTTCTCCGGCCGCGACTGGTCGAGCAGGCTCGGCGTGTCCGTCGGCGCGCTCATCGCGGCGGTGGTGGCCGGGCTGCTGATCTTCCTGGTGGCGGTCTCGCTGCTGGTGCTCAAGGTGGGCTTCCTGCTGCTGCTGATACTCGGGCCGGTGTTCCTGCTGGTTGGCGTCCATCCGGGCAGCGGGCGCATCATCGCCATGCGCTGGGTGGAGATGCTCGTCGGCACGCTGCTCAGGCAGGCGGTGCTGACGCTCGTCCTCAGCGTCCTGGTCTACGGGTACGCCCTGATCATCTCCACGGCCATGCCCTGGGGGCTGCAGGTGCTGTTCATGGCGCTGCTGACGATCGCGGTGTTCTTCTACCGGCGTCCGTTCCAGCATCTGTTCGCGTCCCTGAGCGGCCACACGGTCGCCACCCGCATGCTCGGCGACGCCGCGAGCTCGCCCGTGCTGGAGCGGGCCGCGAACGTGCTGCCGCCGGTCGCCGGCGCCAAGCTCGGCCGGTGGGGCCTGCGCAAGGCCGAGCCGCTCATCAGGGCGGCGGCCGCGGGCAGCGGCGCGGGCGCGGCGGCCGGCGCCGCGGTCGCCCAGGCGCGCATGCGCGGCGAGGAGGGCGAGGGCGTCTCGGCGGGCACCCGGATGCCCGTGTCGGCCGCGCCGCTGGACACCGACCAGCAGGGCGGCAAGGCGGGGGCCCGGCCTCCGCTCGAACCCCGCAGGGGCACCGCGCCCCCGCTCAACCTCGGCGGCCAGGCCGGCAGGACGCGCGGCCCGGCGCCGAGCGGCGCCCGCGGAGCGGGCTCCGGTGCGGCGGCCGCGGGTGGCACGCCGTCCGGGGGCATGGCCGCGGGTGGGGGCTCCGCCGGGGGTTCCGGCGGTGGCGGCGGTGGCGCTGGTGGCGGTGGCTGGTTCGGCGGCCGGTCGGGTGGCGGATGGGCCTCGCGGGGCGGCGCGTCCGGTGGTTCGCGCAACGGCTCCTCGGGCGGTTCGCGCGGCTCCCGGTTCGGCGGGTCCGGCGGGGGTGGCGGCTCGCGGTCCTCGGGGTCGCGTACGCGTGGCTCCGGTGGCGGACTGTTCGGCGGCGGTGGCGGTTCGGGGTCCGGTTCCGGTGGGTCCGGGGGCGGGTTCTTCGGCGGCGGCGGCGGGTCCAGGAACGGTGGCGGGTCCAGGTCCGGGGGGTCGGCGTCCCGGCCGTCCGGCGCGTCGTCGGGGCCCAGGATCTTCGGGTCGGACGAGTCGTCGTCCCGCTCGTCCGAGGCGCCGCCGCTGTGGTTGCGCAGCGGCGGCAACGGCGGCTCGGGTGACGATCCGTCGGTGCCGTTCTGGCTCAAGCCCAACAGCGGCAAGGACTGACCATGGCTCAGTCCGGTGACAAGCGCGGGCTGGCCTTCGCCGCCATCGTCGTGGTCATCGCGGCGGTCGGCGTCTACCTCACGATGTGGCCGAGCTCGGACGATCCGCCCGAGCAGGCCCCGTCCACGGGCAGGACGTCCGCGGCCGCGCCCTCGGCGCCCAGCAAGCCGCTGGCCACGGCCAGCGACGCGCCGTTCGACGTCTACTCCTACCTGCCGATGAAGAAGGAGCAGCTCGCCGCGGCGGCGGACCTCGCCGAGCGCTTCACCGCCGTCTACGGCACCTTCAGGTACGACGAGGAGCCGGCCGCGTACGCGGCGAGGGTCAAGACGTTCACCACCGCCGAGCTGGGCAACATCCTCACCCGGACGCTCACCTCGGCGGGCACCGTCCAGCAGAACCGCGACGACCAGGTCGTCTCCCAGGCCACGGCCCGACTGAAGGAGATCAGGCAGATCGAGAAGACCTCCATCGTCTTCGTCGTGACCGAGACCAGGCAGGTCACCGCGAAGAGCGGCAGCAGGCAGGACGTCGAGGACCTGGCGGTCACGGTGAGCCAGCTCGGCGCCGACTGGCGGATCTTCGACGTGCTGCCCGCCACCGAAGGCCAGGACGGGGACAGCTAGCGGTGAAGTCCTCCCCCACCCGCCTGGCGCTGCTGCTCGGTCTCGCCGGGGTCCTCCTCCTGGCTGCGATCATCATCTCGCCGATGTTGCTGGTCACGATGCCGTCCTTCCTGAACGGCGGTGGCGAGGGCTCGGTCGACTGCGAGGGCGGCACCCAGGTGCAGGAGGTGTCCGACTCGGGCGCCGCCGACATCCCGGGCGACTACCTCGACCTGTACAAGAAGTGGGGCAAGAAGATCGGCGTCCAGTGGACGATCCTGGCCGCCGTGGGCAAGCGCGAGACCGACCACGGCCGCAGCGACCTGCCCGGCGTCAAGAGCGGCACCAACTACGCGGGCGCGGCCGGCCCGATGCAGTTCCTGATCTCGACGTGGGGCGGCAAGGCGCAGGTGCCGATGTCCTCGACGTTCAACGGCTACGCCTCCGACGGCGACGGCGACGGCGTGGGCGACGTCTACAACCCCGCCGACGCCATCCTCGGGGCCGCCAAGATGCTCAAGCGCAACGGCGCGCCCGAGAACGTCCGGCGGGCCCTGTTCACCTACAACCGCGCCTGGTGGTACGTCGACCAGGTCGAGGAGATCGCCAGGAAGTACGCCAAGTCGGGTGCGGTGGAGGTGCCGCCGCAGGCCTCCGAGGAGTGCGACGACCCCCTGGTGGCGGCCGCGCCCAGCGACATCGTGGCCAAGATCCTCCAGTTCGCGCTGGCGCAGCGCGGCAAGCCGTACCTGTGGGGCGGCACCGGGCCGGACGCGTTCGACTGCTCGGGCGTCATCTACGCGGCCTACCGGGCCGCCGGGCTGAGCATCCCGCGCACGACGTTCACGCAGTGGCCGTTCGGGGTGAAGGTGCCGGCGGGGGACGAGCAGCCCGGGGACCTGGTGTTCTTCAACGCCGGTCCGGGCTCGTCGGCCGACAACCCCGGTCACGTGGGGCTGGTCGTGTCCGAGGGCAAGATGCTGGAGGCCCGGTGCACGCTGTGCGGGCCGATCAAGGTGACGAGCTACCAGGCGCGCGACAACAAGATGGGCTTCACCCGTCCCCTGCAGAACCCCGATGTGCTCGACCAGCTCAAGAAGCTGCAGAATCCCGCACTGTGAGGATGACGAACGCATGAGCACGATCGTGGTGGCGGCGGTGATCGTCGCCCCGGGCGGCAAGGTGCTGGCCGCGCAGCGGGCCGCGCCCGCCGCGCTGGCCGGGGGCTGGGAGTTCCCCGGCGGCAAGGTGGACCCGGGTGAGAGCGAGGTCGACGCGCTGGTCCGGGAGTGCCGGGAGGAGCTCGGCGTGGAGATCACGGTGGGCGCGCGCGTGGGCGAGGACTGGGCGCTGTCGGAGGGGTACGTCCTGCGCGTCTGGCTGGCCACGCTCACCTCCGGCACGCCCGAGGCCCGTGAGCACCTGGCGTTGCGCTGGCTGGGGCCGGGGGAGTACTACGACGTGGAGTGGCTCGGGGCCGACCTGCCGATCATGAAGACCGTGGAGAGTCTGCTGCGGCAGGATTAGACCGTCTCTCTCTGTGACATAACGATTACTACACGTGATTTGTCGCAGTGGGGGAGTGGAGTGATGCGGCGTGGCTGGATCCTTTCTGGAGCGTTGATCCTGGTGGCGCTGCCCTCCGTGCCCGTGGCGGCTGCGGGGGTGACGCTCGTGCTCGAACGTGTGAGCGGCCCCGAGGGCATGGGGAAGTGGATCAGGACGGGTGACGTCCAGCGTTTCAGGGTCCGGCTCAACGGGATGGCCAAGGGGGCCAAGGTCGCGGTGGCCACCAGCCCGATCGAGGCGCTGGCGGGGGTGTCCTGCCCGACGTCCTCCGGCGCTTCCCGGATGGCGGCCGGTGGGGTGGACGGGGCCGAGGAGTCCGGCGGGGAGGGGGCTCATCCGCTGCCGTTCCCGGTTCCGGGCGGGGAGCCCGCGCCGTGGGCCGCCGGAGACGGGGCGGACCCGGAGGCCGGTGCGTACCCGGACGGGCGGGAGGCGCGGCGGGCCGCGCCGGGCCGACGCCTGACGCGGGCGGAGGCCGGTTACAGCGCGCCGCAGACAGGGGCCGACCGGGAGGCGGCGCAGTGGGGGCCGGGAGCGCCAGGGGTTCAGGGCGCGCCGCCGGTCGGGGCCGGGCAGGGGATGCCGCAGGTCGGCGGTGCGCAGGGGGTGCCGCACGCCGAGGATGGTCGGGGCGTCCCGCGCCCTGAGGACGCGTCCCGGGCTGAAGGTGGCCAGGAGGGGGCACGGGCTGAAGGTGGTCGGGGCGGAGCCCAGGTCGGCGGGCGGGAGGCGGCTGGGATGCTGGCCGCGCGGGCCCTGGCCGGTGGGGAGGGTTCGACTGCCGATGGCGGTGCACTGCCCGGCGCCCGGGTCTGCGCCCTCGGGGCGGTCTCCGGGGAACGGGCACTGGATGTGATCTTCCAGGCGCCTGCGGGGGCCAAGGAGGTGGTGCTCGCGGCGGTGGCCAGGATGCGGACGCCCTCCGGTGGGCTGACCACCATGAGCAGGAGCGCGTCCATGCAGGTGGGGGAGGAGATGCCGCGCGAGGCCGCCACGATCAGCGGCCAGGCGGTGCCCGTTCCGGCGCCCCACAACGGGCGGCGGCCGGGCGGCGCGCAGGGCGGGCCGTGGGCGGGCGTACGGGGGCAGCAGGGTGGCGCTGCGGGGTTGCTCGCAGGTTCCGGAGGGAAGACGCGAGGCGGCCTCCTGGGCGCGGGTGGCGCCGGCGCGGGTGGCACCGGTGGAGCGCTTGGTGTGGGTGGCACGGGTGGTGCGGCGGCGGGATGGCCCGGCCTTTCCGGAGGGGCCACCGGCTTGGGAGCCGTCGGCGGAGCTCAGGGGGCGCTCCCCAGGGTGAGGGCCGGGGGTGCGATGCAGGCCCCGCGCGCGGGTGGCGTGGGCGGGGTCCGAGGGGCGTTGCCCGGAGCGCAGCTTCCCCGAGTCGGAGGTACGGGCGGGACGTTGGGGGCGTTCCCGCGGGCGGGGGGTGTGGGGCAGGTGCCCGGCGCGGCCGGCCAGACGCACAGCGGCGCGGCGGGGCAACAAGCCCTCCCCGGTGGCCTGATGGCGCGCAACCTGCCCGGCGGTGTGGCGCGCAGCCTGCCTGGTGGCGCGGCGGGGAGTGTGCCCGGGGCGTTGGGGAGCCTGTCTGGTGGTGTGGCGGGGAGTGTGCCCGGGGCGTTGGGGAGTCTGGCCGGAGGGGCTGCGCACGGGGGGGTGTCCGGGGCGGCGGGGTTGGCGCCGGGTGGGGTGCCGGGGGCGCTGCATCAGAGCCTGCCCGGTGGCGTGATGCCCGGGGGTGTGGCCGGTGGAGTGTCAGGGGGCCTGCCCGGTGGGGCGCTGCCGGGGGGTGTGGCCGCCGGCGGGGTGCCGGGGGGCGTGCCGGCGGGGGCGGTTGCCGGTGGGGGGAGCCCGGGGGTGGTGAGCCTGGCGCCGGAGTCGGCGGCCGGGGCGCCGTGGCCGGTGCAGGTCGTGGAGGCGCGGAAACCTGTTCGTCCCGTCGCCTACGCCAGCCCTCTGGACGGCCCTCGCGGTTTCTCGCTGGTCATCGGGGGGATCGGCGTGCTGCTGGGAGCCCTGTGGCTGGTCCCGAGACTCCAACGCAGGCGTAAGCCGCGAAACGTATGGTAATTCCGTCTTTACTGTTGCTTTGACCCGACTAGTATTCCCTTGACCAAGGTTCCGGGACTATGCGGAGGGCTCCGGTGGCACGCACGCGAGCGACGGCCGTGTCCGCGATCGTCCTGGCGCTCGGGCTGACGGGTGTCGGTGTGGCCCCGTTCGTCGGTCAGAGCGCGAGCGCCTCCGTCAGCCGCGCGGCCTTCGACCCGGCGGTGGAGCCGTGCGACGCGGGCGAGACCTGCGATCCGCAGACCACGGTCACCGTCACGACGACGTTGGGCACGCCCACGCCGGAGGAGGCTCCGGAGACGACGATCACCCACACCGTCACCGCGGGCCCGACAAAGACCACGAAGGCACCGAAGCCGCCCAAGACCACCACCGCGCCCACACCTCCGCCCGTCCAGGAGACGACGCAGCAGCCGCTGGCGCCCCTGCCCACCGCGCAGACCACGGCCGGGCCGCTGCCCACGGAGCAGTCGACGGAGCCGACCGTCGAGATGCCGTCCGTCGCGCCGACGGACTCGCCCACCGCGGCCGTCCAGCCGCCGCCGAGCGACACCGCCCCGGCCACGGACTCGGGCCAGCTGGAGTTGCGCGCGGCCGCGCCGGAGTTCGACCAGAAGTCGCTGACGCAGAAGCTCAGCATCCCGGCGCTGGTGCTCGTCCTGCTCGCGCTGTTCGCGGTGCTCATCTTCGAGGGACGGCTGCGCCGCATGGCCCACGCGGCGGCCGTGCGCAAGGCGGGCCCTCCGGCGGGCTCCCCGATGGGCCGTCCGGACGCGCCGCCGCCCGGCTACCCGGCGGGTCCCGGTTACGCCACGGCCTCCTTCCCCGCCCCCGGCTACCCGGGCGGCACGGCGTACGCGCCGATCATCAGCTTCGTCCCGATCCAGACCTACCCGACCGGCCAGCCCGGTTACGGCCCGGCGTACCACGACCCGGCGGCCTACCACGACCCGTACGGGCACCAGGGCGGCTACCCGCCCGAGCCGGAGCCGACAGTGCCCGCGACCATGCCCGCGACAGCCCCCGAGCCCGTCGTGCTGCACCCGGACGAGTTCGACTCCTACAGCGAGCCGCCGCAGGCCACCCAGGACTACCGTGACCCGTTCGAGCCGCTGATCCCGGCCGAGCAGCCGCCGGCCGACATCCCGCCGGGCGGCGGGAAGCCGTACGAGGACGAGCGCGAGTTCCCGCTGGCCCCGGCCGCGGCGGCCGAGAGCGGCGACTCCGAGCCCTGGCAGCAGGGCCCGTCGCTGTTCGAGCCGAAGCAGCCCGTGCAGCCCCGGCAGCCGGGGCCGTCCGAGGGGTACCAGCCGCCGCCGTACCTGCCGCCGGAGGGGGACGCCGCGACGGTCGTCCAGCCGTTGCCGCCGCAGCAGCCGGAGGACGCCACCAAGGAGATTCCGGACCCGAAGCACAAGAAGAAGCGCTGGGGCCGCAAGTAGCGGAGAACGACGGAAGCGGGGGCCGGACGGATCCGGCCCCCGCTTCCGCTTGCTCGCCTACTTGGCGCGCTTGAAGATCTTGTTGCCCAGCCAGACCAGCGGGTCGTACTTCCGGTCGGCCACGCGCTCCTTCATCGGGATCAGCGCGTTGTCAGTGATCTTGATGTGCTCGGGGCAGACCTCGGTGCAGCACTTGGTGATGTTGCAGTAGCCGAGCCCGTGCTCCTCCTGGGCGGACTCCTGCCGGTCGGCCACGTCGTACGGGTGCATGTCCAGCTCGGCGATCCGCATGAGGAAGCGCGGACCGGCGAAGGCCGGCTTGTTCTCCTCGTGGTCGCGGATCACGTGGCAGACGTTGTTGCACATGAAGCACTCGATGCACTTGCGGAACTCCTGCGAGCGCTCGACGTCGACCTGCTGCATGCGGTACTCGCCCGGACGCACGCCCGCGGGCGGCGTGAACGAGGGGATCTCGCGGGCCTTCTGGTAGTTGAAGGACACGTCGGTGACCAGGTCCTTGATGACGGGGAAGGTCCGCATCGGGGTGACCGTGATGGTCTCGTCCTCGGAGAAGGTGGACATCCGGGTCATGCAGCCCAGGCGCGGCTTGCCGTTGATCTCCATGCTGCACGAGCCGCACTTGCCGGCCTTGCAGTTCCAGCGCACGGCCAGGTCGGGGGCCTGCGTCGCCTGGAGCCTGTGGATGATGTCGAGGACGACCTCGCCCTCGTTCACCTCGACGGTGAAGTCCTCAAGCTTGCCCTCGCCGCCCTCACCACGCCAGACCTTGAACTTCGCCTTGTAACTCATTTGGCAATCCCGTCGAACTCGGCCATCTCTTCGTCGGTGAGGTACTTCTTCAGCTCGTCCCGGTCGAACAGGGTGATCAGGTCGTCGCGCATGGACGGCTGGGTCTTCTCCACGACCTGGACGTCGCTGCCGTCCGCGGTGGAGCAGACGAGCAGCTTGCGGCGCCATTCCGGATTCATCCCGGGGAAGTCGTCGCGCGTGTGGCCGCCGCGGCTCTCCTCGCGCAGCAGGGCGGCGCGGGCCACGCACTCGGAGACCAGCACCATGTTGCGCAGGTCGATCGCCAGGTGCCAGCCGGGGTTGTAGATCCGCGAGCCGGCCGCGCCGACCTGGCGCACGCGCTCCTTGAGCTTCTCCACGACCTCCATGGCCTCGGAGACCTCTTCGGCCTTGCGGATGATGCCGACCAGCTCGTTCATGGTCCGCTGGAGCTCGTGGTGCACCTCGTACGGGTTCTCGCCGTCGCGCTGGAGGGGCGCCAGGGCCTCCTCGCGGGCCGCGTCCACGAGCTCCTGGGCGACCTTGGGGCGGGCCTTGAGCCCGTCGACGTACGCCGACGCGCCCGCGCCCGCGCGCCGCCCGAACACCAGCAGGTCGGACAGCGAGTTGCCGCCCAGCCGGTTGGAGCCGTGCATGCCGCCGGACACCTCGCCCGCCGCGAACAGCCCGGGTACGGCCGCCGCGCCGGTGTCGGCGTCCACCTCGACGCCGCCCATGATGTAGTGGCAGGTCGGGCCCACCTGCATGGGCTCGGCGGTGATGTCGACGTCGGCCAGCTCCTTGAACTGGTGGTGCATCGACGGCAGCCGCTTCTTGATCTCCTCGGCCGGCAGGCGGGTCGAGACGTCGAGGAAGACGCCGCCCTGGGGCGATCCGCGACCGGCCTTGACCTCGGAGTTGATTGCGCGGGCCACCTCGTCACGCGGCAGCAGCTCCGGCGGGCGCCGGTTGTTGGCCTGGTCGTTGTACCAGCGGTCGCCCTCCTCCTCGGTGGTGGCGTACTTGTCCTTGAACACCTCGGGGATGTAGTCGAACATGAAGCGCTTGCCCTCGGAGTTGCGCAGCACGCCGCCGTCGCCCCGGACGGACTCGGTGACGAGGATGCCGCGCACGGACGGCGGCCAGACCATCCCGGTGGGGTGGAACTGGATGAACTCCATGTTGATCAGGTTGGCGCCGGCGAGCAGGGCCAGGGCGTGGCCGTCGCCGGTGTACTCCCAGGAGTTGGAGGTGACGACGTACGACTTGCCGATGCCGCCGGTGGCCAGGACCACGGCGGGGGCGTCGAAGAGCAGGAAGTTGCCGGTCTCGCGCCAGTAGCCGAACGCGCCGGAGATGCGGTCGCCGTCCTTGAGCAGGCGGGTGACCGTGCACTCGGCGAAGACCTTGATGTAGGCCTCGTGGTCGCCGTGCGTCTCGAAGTCCTCCTGCTGCAGCGCGACGACCCGCTGCTGGAGGGTGCGGATCAGCTCCAGGCCGGTACGGTCGCCCACGTGTGCGAGCCGCGGGTACTCGTGACCGCCGAAGTTCCGCTGGCTGATCTTGCCGTCCTTGGTGCGGTCGAACAGCGCGCCCCACGCCTCCAGCTCCCAGACGCGGTCGGGGGCCTCCTTGGCGTGCAGCTCGGCCATGCGCCAGTTGTTGAGGAACTTGCCGCCCCGCATGGTGTCACGGAAGTGCACCATCCAGTTGTCGTCGGAGTTGACGTTCCCCATGGCGGCGGCCGCGCCGCCCTCGGCCATGACGGTGTGGGCCTTGCCGAACAGCGACTTGCAGACGATGGCCGTGCGCTTGCCCTGCTGGCGGGCCTCGATGGCGGCCCGTAGCCCGGCGCCGCCCGCACCGATGACGACGACGTCGTATTCGTGACGCTCGATTTCCACTGGAAGAAGTCCTTTATGCGAACGGGAAGGCGATGACGCCCTTGGCGACCATGCGGACGTAGAAGTCGGCGATCATGACCGAGAACATCGAGGCCCAGGCGAGCTGCTGGTGCTTGGCGTTGAGCTTGGAGACGAACGTCCAGGCCCGGTAGCGCAGCGGGTGACGGGAGAAGTGGTTGAGCCTGCCCGCGGTGATGTGCCGGCACGAGTGGCACGACAGCGTGTACGTGTTGATCAGCACGGCGTTGACGACCAGGATCCAGGTGCCGAGCCCCTGCGGCTTGTGCACGAGCGCCAGGACGGCGTCGTAGGCCAGGACGAGGCCGATCACGATGGCGGCGTAGAAGAAGTACCGGTGGATGTTCTGCAGGATCAGCGGGAACCGGGTCTCACCGCTGTACTTGCCGTGCGGCTCCTGGACGGCGCACGCGGCCGGCGACAGCCAGAACGACCGGTAGTACGACTTGCGGTAGTAGTAGCACGTGAGCCGGAACCCGCCCGGCAGGCCGAGGATGAGCAGCCCCGGCGGCAGGGTGAACCAGTCGCCGATCGGCGCCCACCCGAACAGCCGCGCGCCCTCGGGGCACGCCGTGGTCAGACAGGGCGAGGCGAACGGGGCGATGTACGGATCGACGAAATAACTGCCGTCGATGATCGCCCACACGCCGTAGACAAGGAACGAGCTGAGCCCGAGGAAGGTCAGCAGCGGGACCAGCCACCACCTGTCGGTGCGCAGCGTGCGCACCTTGACCTGGGCGCGTTGCCTTCTGACCGGGGCTTCGGGCGTCGTCTGGGTCATCGCGGACCTCTCCACCTCCCGCGGACCCTGCACACAGGGGGTCCGGGTCGTTTCACTGGGCGCGCGTACGGCGGGTGCGGTACCGCTCTGGGCGCGTATTGGTGGGGGATACGTTACGACGACCGCATAGGATTTTGTGAGCGGGGTCACTCACTTTTTCGATGACCCACTGTGATTCCTGTCACGTAGGCGCGTCAGGGCCGCCGGCCGGGTGTCGGGAGCTTCGCCACGGTCACGAAAAAATCATCTATTTGCCGGACAACACGGATAAATTGCTCGAAATCCACCGGCTTCGACACATAAGCATTGGCGTGCAACCGGTAGCTGTGCAGGATGTCCTCCTCCGCCTCCGAGGTCGTCAGGATCACCACCGGGATCGTCCGCAGCGCGGCGTCGGCCTTGATCTCGCGCAGCACCTCCAGGCCGTTCATCCGGGGCAGGTTGAGGTCGAGCAGGATCAGGTCGGGCCGGGGCGCGCCGGCGTAGACGCCCTCCCGCCGCAGGTACGCCATCGCCTGCTCGCCGTCGTTGACCACGTCGAGCCGGTTGCGCACCTTGTTGAGGGCGAACGCCTCCCTGGTGAGCAGGATGTCCCCCTGGTCGTCCTCCACGAGGAGCACGTCGATCGGGTGCCAGTCGGTCATGCGTCGTCTCCTGCCGCCGGAAGCGTCCAGCGGAACGTCGCGCCCTGGTCCGCCGGTGTGTCGTCGAGCCGGAGCTGCCCGCCGTGGTACTCGACGATCTTCCGGCAGAGCGCCAGGCCGATGCCGGTCCCCGGGTACACGTCGCGAGGGTGCAGCCGCTGGAAGATCAGGAAGATGCGGTCGGCGTACTTGGGGTCGACGCCGATGCCGTTGTCGGAGCAGCTGAACTCCCACATGTCGCCCTTCCGCTCGACCGTGAGGATCACGCGTGGCGGCTCCTGCGAGCGGAACTTGACCGCGTTCTCGACGAGGTTCTGGAAGAGCTGGGTGAGCTGCGGCCGGTTGCCCTCGACCATGGGCAGGTCGTCGTGGACGACGGTGGCGCCGGTGTCCTCGATCATGGCCGACAGGTTCTCCAGGGCTCGGCCCAGGGCCTCGCCCGAGTCGGTCGGCGCGCGGCCGCCGTTCACCCGGCCCACCCGGGAGAAGTCGAGCAGGTCGTTGATCAGGAGCTGCATGCGCTTGGCGCCGTCGACCGCGTAATGGATGTACTGCCGGGCGCGGTCGTCCAGTTGCGGGCCGTACCGCTGCTCCAGCATCTGGGTGAAGCTGGCGACCTTGCGCAGCGGCTCCTGGAGGTCGTGGCTGGCGACGTAGGCGAACTGCTCCAGGTCGCCGTTGGACCTGCGCAGCTCGTCGGCCTGGTCGGCGGCCTCGCGCCAGGCCGAGACGATGCGGCGGCGCATGGAGTCGACGTGGCTGGACAGCTCGCTCAGCTCGGCCGGCCGGTCGACGCCGAGCCGGTGGTCGAAGTCGCCGGCGGCGACCGTGCGGACCTGCTCGGTGAGCCGGGCGACGGGGTTGAGCACGGCGTGCCGGACGACGAACGCCAGGCCCGCCCCGCACACTGCCAGCACCGCGAACATCACGATCAGCGCCACGTTGAGCTGGTCGAGCTGGGCGGCCACCTCGGGCCTCGGGTTCAGGGCCCGCGCGTGCGCGATCATCGTCATGGTGACCACCACGCCGGCCGCGAACGCGAACCCGGCCACCGCGCCGATGGCCAGGAACCAGCGGGCCACGGGCAGCCTGCCGAGCCCGGTCGGCGGCTTCGGGGGCGGCAGCGGATGGATGCTCATCCCGGTCTCCTCGACACCATGACCACCGCGAGGTCGTCGCTCGGCTTCCCGACGTGCGCGATCAGCCGGTCGAGGTCGATCGCGCCGTGCTCGCGCACCAGCCCGACCAGGCCCTCGACGCCGAGCGCCTCCTTGCGCTCGCCGACGGCCGCCTCGATCAGGCCGTCGGTGTAGAGCAGCATCGACCACTCCTCGCCCAGCGGCACGTCGATGACCGCCCACTCGGCGTCGGGGAAGATGCCGAGCGGCGGACCCGAGGGCGTGCCGTCCACCGCCGCGGGCACGCCCCCGCGGACCAGCACCGGCGGCGGGTGCCCGACCACGCGCATCCGGGCGTCGCGCAGGTCGGGCGTGAGCGTCGCCATGCACAGCGTGGTGAAGATCTCGGGCGCCTTGCGCTCGGCGCGCAGGAGGGCGTCCATCGTGCGCAGCAGCGTGTCGCCGGTCTGTCCGGCCAGCACCAGGGTGCGCCAGGCGATGCGCAGCGCCACGCCGAGCGCGGCCTCGTCGGGCCCGTGCCCGCAGACGTCGCCCACGACGACGTGCACCGCGCCGTCGGGCGTCTGGACCATGTCGAGGAAGTCGCCGGCCAGCAGCGTGCCCCGGTCGCCCGGCAGGTAGCGGATCTGGTGGGTGATGGCGTCGGTGCGCAGCAGGGGCACGGGCAGCAGGCCGCTCTCCAGGCGGGCGTTCTCCTTGGCGGTCAGCTCGGCCTCGAACAGCCTGAGCTGGGTCAGGTCGGCGCGCTTGCGCTCCATCGCGTACCTGATCGCCCTGGCCAGCAGGCGGGCGTCGATGTCCTGCTTGACCAGGTAGTCCTGGGCGCCCGCCTGGACGGCGGCCACGCCGACGTGCACGTCCCGCAGGCCGGTGAGGACCAGCACGGCCGCGTGCGGGGCCAGCGCGAGCACTTCCTCCAGCGCTTCGAGCCTGCTGGCGTCGGGCAGCGTGAGGTCGACGAGCACGCACTGGATCGTCGGGTCGAGCTTGGCCCTGGCCTCCTGGAGGCTGCGCGCCCAGAAGATCGTCGGTGGCGCCACGGCCTGGTTGAGCAGCTCTTCGACAAGGAAGGCGTCGCCGTCGTCGTCTTCGATGAGGAGCAGTGTCAGCGGCTCGTCGAGGTTTGCCGTCACACACGCCTTTCCCGGGGGAGTCGGGCTGTTGCTGCTCATTCTGCGATGAGTTCGACCCCTTGCGGAAGCGTGCCTTCCTGGCCGGCCTCGACCACGAAGGAGAGCAGGGTCTCCCGGAACGCCTGCGCGGCCCTGGTCGGCTCGACGTCCTTGCGGTGGGCCAGGGCGATCGTCCGGCTCAGGCCGGGCGGCGCGAGCGGCGTGCCGGACAGCCCAGGACGCCCGTCGAGCACCATCGACGGCACCACGGCCACGCCGAGCCCCGCCTCGACGAACCGCAGCACCGCGTCCATCTCGCCGCCCTGCACCGAGAACCTGGGCTCGAACCCGGCCTGGCGGCAGGCGGCGAGGGTGGCCTCGCGCAGGTCGTAGCCACGCCTGAACATCACCATCTGCCGGCCGCGCAGGTCCTCTATCCGCAGGTACGGCCCCCGGGCCCGCTCGTGCGAGGGCGCGACCACGACCAGGTTCTCCCGCAGGATCTCCTCGGTCACCAGCGAGGGGTCGTCGCTCTGCAGCGGCATGATGATCAGCGACAGGTCGAGCTGCCCCCTGGCCAGCGCCCTGACCAGGTCACGCGACCCGCCCTCCTCCACCAGCAGCTCCACCCCCGGGTACGCCTGGTGGAACCGCGCCAGCGCGTCGGCCAGCAGGCCCGCGCACAACGACGGCGTGGCTCCCAGCCGTACCCGGCCACGGCGCAGCCCCGCCAGCTCGGCCACCTCCTGCCGGGCGGTGTCGGCGTCGGCCAGCATGCGGCGGGCCAGGGGCAGCAGCGCCTCGCCCGCGGCCGTCAGCGTGACGTTCCCGCGCGCGCGGGAGAACAGCGGCGCGCCGAGCTCGCTCTCCAGGGCCTTGATCTGCTTGCTGAGCGAGGGCTGGGCGACCCGCATGCGCTCGGCCGCCTGGGTGAAGTGCCTGGTCTCCGCGACCGCGACGAAGTAGGCGAGCTGCTGCAACTGCATGTGATTTTCCTCGCACCGGCCGAGCATTTTTCCTTATGCCGACCGTATAAACCAAGCATCATAGCCGGAAGCTATGGAAACCAGATCCGCGATGACTTGGACGGATCATTGCTGGATACCTAGCGTTCAAACGTGACTGCCACGATAGAGCGCGGCGCCGCCACCGCGCCTGTTAACGCCCCCAAGGGTGCCTCACCCGCACCGACGTCCAAGAAGCCGAGCCGGTTCCTGAGCTCGTCGAACGGCAAGAAAGTCGTCATGGCCGTCACGGGCGCCGTGATGGTGTCCTTCCTCGTCCTGCACATGCTCGGCAACCTCAAGATCTTCCTCGGCAAGGACTCGTTCAACGAGTACGCCGACGCGCTGCGCACGCTCTTCGAGCCCATCGCGCCGTACCGGACGGTGCTGACGATCCTGGAGATCGGGCTCGTCGTCTCGGTCGTGCTGCACATGTGGGCCGCGATCTCGCTGTCGCGCAAGGCGGCCAAGGCCCGGCCGGTCAAGTACGTGGCCAAGAAGTCGCAGGCCAACGGCTACGCCACGCACATCATGCGGTTCGGCGGCCTGACGATCCTGCTGTTCCTGGTCTGGCACCTGCTCGACCTCACCTTCGGCGTCGTGAACCCCAAGGGCTTCGACTCCGCGCCCGCCGACCGCATGATCGCCGGCTTCGACGCCTCCCGCTGGTGGGTGACCCTCATCTACCTCGTGGCCGTCGTCATGGTCGGCCTGCACCTGCGGCACGGCATCTGGAGCGCCTTCCAGACGCTGGGCTGGGCCAACCGCAACCGCTACCGCGGCCTGCGCCTGACGGCCGCCCTGGTCTCGGCGGTCCTGGTGGTCGGCTTCCTGGCCCCGCCCCTCGCCATCACGTTCGGAGTTGTGAAGTGAAGTACACCGAAGGCTCGGAGATCCGGGACGCCAAGGCTCCCGCCGGTCCCATCGAGGAGCGGTGGGAGAAGCGGAAGTTCAGCGCCAAGCTGGTCAACCCGGCCAACAAGCGCAAGCTCAACGTGATCGTCGTCGGCACCGGCCTGGCGGGCGGCTCGGCCGCGGCGACCCTGGGCGAGCTGGGCTACAACGTCAAGTCGTTCTGCTACCAGGACACGCCCCGGCGCGCCCACTCCATCGCCGCCCAGGGCGGCATCAACGCCGCCAAGAACTACCGCGGCGACGGCGACTCGATCTACCGGCTCTTCTACGACACGGTCAAGGGCGGCGACTTCCGCGCCCGCGAGTCGAACGTCTACCGCCTGGCCCAGGTCTCGGTGAACATCATCGACCAGGCCGTGGCCCAGGGCGTGCCGTTCGCCCGCGAGTACGGCGGCCTGCTGGACACCCGCTCCTTCGGCGGCGCCCAGGTCTCCCGTACCTTCTACGCCCGCGGCCAGACGGGTCAGCAGCTCCTGCTGGGCGCGTACCAGGCGCTGGAGCGGCAGATCGCGGCCGGGACCGTGGAGATGCACACCCGCCACGAGATGCTCGACCTGATCGTCTCCGACGGCCGGGCGCGCGGCGTCATCGTGCGCGACATGGTGACCGGCGAGATCGAGCGGCACCTCGCCGACGCCGTGGTGCTGGCCACCGGCGGTTACGGCAACGTCTTCTTCCTGTCCACGAACGCCAAGGGCTGCAACACGACGGCCATCTGGCGGGCGCACGAGCGCGGCGCGTACTTCGCGAACCCGTGCTACACGCAGATCCACCCGACCTGCATCCCGGTCTCCGGCGAGTACCAGTCGAAGCTGACGCTGATGTCGGAGTCGCTGCGCAACGACGGCCGCGTCTGGGTGCCGCTGCGCAAGGACGACGACCGGGCCCCCGGCGACATCCCGGAGGAGGAGCGCGACTACTACCTGGAGCGCATCTACCCCGCCTTCGGCAACCTCGTCCCGCGTGACATCGCCTCCCGCGCCGCCAAGAACGTCTGCGACGAGGGCCGCGGCGTCGGCCCCGGCGGGCTCGGCGTCTACCTCGACTTCCGCGACGCCATCAACCGGCTCGGCCGCGACGCGGTGGAGAAGAAGTACGGCAACCTCTTCGAGATGTACGAGCGCATCACCGGCGAGAACCCGTACGACGTGCCGATGCGCATCTACCCCGCGGTCCACTACACGATGGGCGGCCTGTGGGTGGACTACGACCTGCAGTCCACGATCCCCGGCCTGTTCGTGATCGGCGAGGCCAACTTCTCCGACCACGGCGCCAACCGGCTCGGCGCCTCGGCGCTGATGCAGGGCCTGGCCGACGGCTACTTCGTGCTCCCGACCACGATCGGCGACTACCTGGCCAACGGCCCGTACGGCGAGGTGGACGAGGAGGCCGTGGCCGAGGCGGAGATCAAGGTCCGGACCAGGATCGACCGCCTGATGTCGGTGAACGGCACCCGCACCCCCGACTCCTTCCACCGCGAGCTGGGCAAGCTCATGTGGGACTACTGCGGCATGGAGCGCACCGAGGAGTCGCTGCGCAAGGCCCTGGAGCGCATCCCCGAGCTGCGCGAGGAGTTCTGGAAGAACGTCAAGGTGTCCGGCACCGCCGAGGAGCTGAACCAGGTGCTGGAGAAGGCCGGCCGCGTCGCCGACTTCTTCGACCTGGCCGAGCTGATGTGCCTGGACGCCCTCGTCCGCACCGAGTCCTGCGGCGGCCACTTCCGCGCCGAGTCGCAGGACCCCGACGGCGAGGCCCTGCGCGACGACGAGCACTTCGCGCACGTCTCGGCCTGGGAGCGCACGCCCTCCGGCGAGACGGTGCTGCACAAGGAAGCGCTCGAATACGAGTACGTCAAGATGACCCAGCGGAGCTACAAGTGAACCTGACCCTCAAGGTCTGGCGTCAGAACGGCGCCTCGGACGCCGGACGCATGGTGACGTACCGGGTGGAGGACGTGTCCCCGGACATGTCCTTCCTGGAGATGCTGGACGTGCTGAACGAGCGGCTGATCGTGGAGGGCGACGACCCGATCGCCTTCGACCACGACTGCCGCGAGGGCATCTGCGGCATGTGCGGCATGGTCATCAACGGCGTGGCGCACGGCGAGCAGCGCGCCACGACGACGTGCCAGCTCCACATGCGTCACTTCGAGGACGGCGCCGAGATCACCATCGAGCCGTGGCGCGCCGCGCCGTTCCCGGTGGTGAAGGACCTGGTCGTGGACCGCAGCGCGTTCGACCGCATCATCCAGGCGGGCGGCTTCGTCTCGGTCCCGGCCGGCTCGGCCCCGGACGCGCACAGCGTCCCGGTGCGCAAGGAGGACGCCGACGCCGCGTTCGACGCCGCGACCTGCATCGGCTGCGGCGCCTGCGTGGCCGCCTGCCCGAACGGCTCGGCCTCCCTGTTCACCGCCGCCAAGATCACTCACCTCAGCCTGCTGCCCCAGGGCCAGCCCGAGCGCCTGGTCCGCGCCAAGGCCATGGTGGACCAGATGGACGCCGAGGGCTTCGGCGGCTGCACGAACACCGGCGAGTGCACGGCGGTGTGCCCCAAGGGCATCCCGCTGGACACGATCGCCCAGATGAACAGCGACTACCTCAAGGCCAACGCCAAGTAGGCCAGGTCGAGCAGGCCCCGTCCCGGAACGCCACCGGGGCGGGGCTCCTGCTTTTTTCTGGACGAGCTGTAACAACAGGGGTGCTCGCACCACTTCCCGGTGTCAGAAGAACGCACCAGGGACGAAGGGGCTGCGCGGTGACGGATGATTCCCACCGTTTCACCGGCATGTACGACGAATGCCGACAACGGGTGTGGGCCTACGTGGTCAGTCGTGCGGGCCGGCAGGTGGCCGACGAGGTGGTGAGCGAGACGTTCGCCATCGCCTGGCGGCGGCTGGACGACGTGCCCGAGCCGCCGCTGCCGTGGCTGCTCGGCGTGGCGCGCAACCTCCTGCGCGACGACGCCCGCTCACAGGCGCGCAGGGACGCGCTGGCCGCCGAGCTGGGCACCTGGACCGAGGACGGCCGTCCGGACGTGGCCGAGCAGGTGACCGAGCGCCTGGGCGTGCTGCGGGCGCTGGCCGAGCTGCACGAGGACGACCGGGAGGTGCTCATGCTGGTCGCCTGGCACGGGCTGACGCCCAAGGAGGGCGCCCGGGTCGTCGGCTGTTCCTCGGCGGCCTTCCGCGTACGGCTGCACCGGGCCCGCAAGCGCCTCGCCCGGGCCATGGAGTCGTCCGAACCGTCCCGTCCCTACGTGCGCAACCTCAGCGAGGAGTGGTCATGAACCCGATGGACGAACTCCGGGCCGCCCGGCCCGCGCACCTCGGCGACCGGCCGGTGGACGAGCGCACCAGGGCCGCCGAGCTCGCGCGCGCCATGTCGGGCGCCCGGCGGCCCCGGCGGCGGCGCGCGGTCGTGCGTCCGGTGTGGGGGCTCGCGGCCCTCGCGGCGGGGGCGACGGCGGTGGCCGTCGTGGTGGCGGGGAACGCGGCGCCGCAGCCCGGCGGGCAGGCTCCGCAGGCCGACGGCCAGGTGCCGCAGGCCGGGGAGAGCGCGTCCGCGACGCCGCGCAAGGTCACGCTGTCGGCCAGGGAGGTGCTGCTGGCCGCCGCGGAGAAGGCCGACCGGCAGCCCGACGGCACCGGCGACTGGTGGTACACCTCGTCGGTGAGCAGGTACGTCTACCCCGCCGTCAAGGGCGGCTACCTGGTCGTGGACCGGCAGCGCAACGACGAGTGGACGCCGCGCGCGACCGGCGGCGACCAGTGGAGCCGCCAGCAGCGGCTCGGCGCGGAGCCCGCCGGCGAGGCCGACCGGCTGGCCTGGGAGCAGGCCGGGTCACCCAGCGAGATCGACGTGGTCGTGCCGGTGAAGAAGGTGGCCCCGATGCGCCTGTCGACCGCCTCCGGCAAGCCCGCGACCTCGCACAGCTCCCTGGTGGACGGCGACAAGGTCTTCTGGCTGGGCCGCAACGTCACGATGAAGGACCTGCGCGGCCTGCCGGACGAGCCGGCGAAGCTGAAGAAGTGGCTGCTCGACTCCTACACCGGGCACTCGACCGAGTCGTCCAGCGTGAAGATGTCCTCCGACGACTGGCTGTTCGCGGTCAGCGTCGGGCTGATCGTCGACATGCCGGTGACCCCGCAGGTGCGCGGCGCCGCCTTCCGCATGCTGGCCGGGCTGGACTCGGTGAAGGTCATCGAGAACGTCACCGACGCCGAGGGACGTACCGGCACGGCCGCGGCCCTGCGGGCGAACGACAAGAGGACCGGCGTGCGGGAGAGCCGCCTGATCTTCGACGAGGCCACCGGGCGGGCACTGGGCACCGAGAGCATCGTGGTCGAGCCGCGCGGCGCGATGGCGGTCCTGGAGCCGGGCACGGTGTCGAGCTCCGAGGCCGTCCTGGAGTCCGGCTGGACGGACGCCGGCCCCAAGCGCTGAGACGGGCCCGCTCAGCCGGGAAGCAGGTTCAGGTGCAGGCGGAACCGGGTCCCGGAGGGGCCGGAACGCACCTCCAGCAGGTCGCAGAGCTGGCGGACCACCCACAGGCCGTGCCCGCGCAGGGCGGTCGGGGCGGGCGGCAGGTAGCCGGGCAGGACGGCCGTCAGCTTCCCCGGGTCGGTCACGTCGCACACGACGGCGTTCCCGTCGGTCCAGATCGCGAGGTCGCCGTGTCCGCCGCCGTGCTCGACGGCGTTGGCGGCGACCTCGTTGACGGTCAGCAGCAGGCGGTCGGTCAGGGCGCGGGACAGGCCGAGCCGTTCGGCGGTCGCCCGTACGTGCCGGCGCACCCGGTGCAGGTCGCCGTCGAAGCGCAGCGCGGCCGCCCCGGGAGGCGGCGGCGGGAGCGGGTCGTGATCGGCGGCGCAGGTGAAGGACCCGGGCTCGACGTAGTCCGGGCTGGCACGGGGGCCGTCGCCGGTCAGCAGCCCAGGGTGGGTACGCCGGGCGCCGGCGACGACCCGGTCCGGCACCGCCCGCTCGTCGAAGGCGCAGACCATCCAGGCGGACCGGGCGGCGAACGCGGCGTTGACCGCGGACTCGTACCGGGTCCACTCGGTCTCCTCCAGCGGCGTGCGGCCGTGCCAGACGGGCTCGCCGATGACCCTGACCCGGGGGTTGCCGTCCAGGTAGCGGCCGTAGGCGGCCAGGGTGCGGCCCGGGGCGTCGTACCAGCCGCCGGTCTCGACGAACTCGACCCCGCCGGCGTCGTCGCCGAGGGCCCGCGTGAGCAGGGCGATGTTGGCGGCGGTGGTCACCGCGAGCACCTTCTCCCGCGCGGCCAGCCCGTCGCGGCAGAAGGGGACGGCCACCGCCAGGAAACCGGCGTCGCTGGAGTAGACGAGCGCCTGGTGGACCAGCGGGTGCTCGTCCGGCTGGTCGGCGACGGCGATCATGTGCGCCCCGTTCTCTCGGCGACGGGACCGCTCATGGACACGCCTTCGGCCTGCCGCACGAGGCCGCCGCCACAAGCAGTCGGAGGGGTCGGGCCGTACTCAACGGTATATCTCCCGGGTGCGCGCATACAGGGCGTATGTCGGTCACCCTAGCCAATGGACCGCCGGTACGCCTGCTGAAGCAGGCGATCGGCGTCGAGCACCGTCACCTGACGTAGGGCCACACGGAGGATGCCCTCGCTTCGCCACGAGCCGAGGAGCTTGTTGACGATCTGGCGGTTGACCCCGACCCAGTTGGCGATCTCCTCCTGGGTCAGCGGCACCGTCACGCAGCGCCCTTCGGGGCCGTCGGTGCCGTAGCGCGAGAGCAGGTCGAGCAGGAGCAGCGCGAGCCGCTGGGAGGGCTTGCGCGACGCCATGGACAGCGGCATCCGGTTGACCTCCCTGAACCTGGAGATGAGCGACTGCTTGAGTATCAGGTCGGCGTGCCGGTGCTCCTCGATGAAGTCCAGGAACTTCCTGGTGCTCAGCCGGTAGACCCGGGTCTCGTCGAGCGCGACGATGGTGGCCCGGCGCCGCCCTCCGTCGATGGCCTCGAACTCTCCCACCAGGTTTCCCGGTCCGATGACGGTGACCAGGCAGTCGGTGCGTTCGGCGTCGGAGTACAGCACCTTCGCGAAGCCGGACTGGATGACCATCACGCAGATCGGGGGCTCCCCGATTCTCATGAGCGGCTCGTCGCGGTGGAAGAGCTGCTCCTGGCTGAGGTCGGCGAGGGCTTGCTGCTCGTCCGGGGTGAGCGCGGTCCAGAAGACGGCTCCCGGATCTGTTCGGTCCGAGTCGAGGATGTGGGCCAGATAGTCGTATCGGTTCACGTCCGCTCCCGCTGATCGAATGCCGCGCGGGTCATCCCATCCACTTGGGATTCCCGGCTATCTTGCGGAGGGCAAGCGTGTCGTCGACGACCAAGGAGTTCTTGCGAGTCCTGACTATCCCGCGCTTGCGCCAGCCGGCGAGTATGTGGGCGACGGTGGAAAGGCTTGCTCCGATGATGCCCGCCAACTCGTTCTGGCTGAAGGGGAGGGTGTTCTTCTCCTCGGGGCTCTCGTCGTAGTAATTCTGTAGGGCGTCGAGGTTGTCGAGAATGGAAAGCGCCAGTCGCTGGCGCGCGTCGAGCACGCGATAGGCCAGTCGCGCGCGGTTCGACTGTCGAATGTGCCCGACCAGGATCTTGCACATGAGGGCCCAGCCCTCTGTGCGGGAGTTCAGGAATCCGACGAACTGCTCAATGGTCAGCGACAGCGCGATGACGTCGTTGATCGCCTGTGCCGTCGCGATCCGGCCGTCCTGCTCCACGGCCTCGAACGAGCCGACGACCGCGCCGACTCCCAGGACGTTGATCATCACCTCGTGCCCCTCGGCGTCGGCGATGTAGATCCGCACGACGCCCTTCCGCACGACCAGCACCTCCTCGGCGGGATCGCCGCTGCGCATGAGGATGCCGCCCGCCTGGAAACGCCGGAGGTGGCCGACGGCCTCAAGGTGATCCCGATCCTCCGGTTGCAGGGATTCCCAGAAGGCGAAGGAGGAGGCGGAGGGGCCGCCTGCGTCTGGAGGTGGCTGCATCACCATTCCTAGCGGTCGTGGATCAGCCCGGCAACGCGGTCGCCGTGAACAGCCAGGCCACGAACAGGAGGATTCCCGTCATGGCGAGCCGCGGATACATCGCCCTCGCCACGGAACTGTACTTAGCCGTCGTCCAGGCGGCCAGCGTTCCCAGCAGGGCGAGGGCGGTGAGAAGGAGGAGGATCAGGGAGATCGTCCCGGCAGCTCCTTGTGCGACCCAGGTGGCGTGCAATGGGCCTGTCTGGGTGGCGAAACCCACCACGATGATGCCGACCGCGCCGGCGGTCAGTTCGGTCGGTGGCTCCCGGTCCGCTCTTCGCCTGACCATGTCGCTGCTCCTCTGTCGGGGTCCACCCCAACCATCGCCTCCCTCGGGCGACGACGTTGCCCTTCAGGCGACTCACCGTGAGTGCAATTCGACATGCTGTCAGTGTCGCTCCGGGAGCTGGGAGAACAGCGGTGACGCAGGGGATGTCCCGCGGGCGGGACATCCCCGGTCAGCCCTTGTAGTTGAAGATCTGGCGCAAGGTGTGCTGAACCTCGACCAGGTCCTTCTGGTCGGCCATCACCTGGTCGATCGGCTTGTACGCCTCAGGGTGCTCGTCCACCAGGGCGGCGGCGCGGTCCGCGTTCCAGGTGCGGCCCTTCATCGCCTCGGTCAGCGAGCGGGCCGACAACTCCCGCTTCGCCTTCGTGCGCGACATGCGGCGTCCCGCACCGTGGGAGCAGGAGTTGTACGACTCCGGGTTCCCCCGGCCGCGCACGATGTAGGAGCGGGTGCCCATCGAGCCAGGGATCACGCCCTCGTCGCCGGTGTCGGCCTTGATGGCCCCCTTGCGGGTGATCCACAGGGACTTGCCGTAGTGGGTCTCCTGCTGGGTGAAGTTGTGGTGGCAGTTGATCGTGCGGACGCGCCGGCCCGTCCCGACGACCCTGAACAGGGCGTCGATCAGCACCTTGTCCATGCGGGCACGCGAGGCCATGGCGTAGTGCTGGGCCCACAGCATGTCCTCGATGTACGCGGTGAACTCCGGCGTGCTCTGGACGAGGTACGCGAGGTCCGGGTCCTCCAGGCCGACGGCCTGCTTCCTCATCAGCTTCTTGGCGCCCGTGATGTGCATCTGGGCGAGCTGGTTGCCGATGCCGCGCGATCCCGAGTGCAGGACCGTCCAGACGTGGTCGCGCTCGTCGAGGCAGACCTCCACGAAGTGGTTGCCGGAGCCGAGGGTGCCGAACTGCTCGGCCACCTTCCTGGTCTGCTTCGGGTTGAGGTCGGTGTAGGGGACGCCGAGGTCGCTCAGCGTACGGTCGATCGACGGGTCCTCGTGGCCCTTGCCGACCCCGGCGGGGATGCGGCGCTCCACCATCGGCATCAGGGCGGCCAGGGTGTCGGGAAGGTCCGAGGCCGTGAGCGTCGTTTCCGTGGCCACCATGCCGCAGCCGATGTCCACGCCGACGGCGGCGGGAATGATGGCATTCTCCGTGGGAATCACCGAGCCGACCGTCGCGCCGATACCGACATGCGCGTCAGGCATGAGAGCGACGTGGCCGGAGACGAATGGCAGGCGGGCGGTACGTGCGGCCTGCATGATCGCGCCTTCGTCGATCTCGCTGGCCCACGACAGCAAATTCGGTGCGGGCTGGTTCGGCATGAATTCAGATCTCCTCACTGGTTGGTGATCAGTTTGGCTGGACCAGGGAGGAATTCCCACTCATTTTATCTAATGCGGCATTTATGGGCGCCTGCCCCCGTGCGCGGGATCCGCCTATGGGTGGGCGGCGGCGGCGCGGTCGGCGGCGCTGCGCAGGACGCAGAACTCGTTGCCCTCGGGGTCGGCGAGCACCGCCCAGCCCGTGCCGTCCGGCTCGCGGAGGTCGGCGATCAGGGTGGCCCCCCGGTGCACCAGGCGTGCCACCTCCTCGTCACGCGTGGAGTCGGGACGCAGGCACAGGTGCAGCCGGTTCTTGACCGCCTTCGGCTCCGGCACCTTGTTGAAGTGCAGGATCGGGCCCTCCCGCAGCATCACCCGGGTCTCCTCGTCCCCTGGACGGTCCTCCGGGTGCACGGGGCAGCCGGTCACCTCGCTCCAGAACCTGGCCAGCTCGTACGGATCCGCGCAGTCGATCGCGACGTTCTGCAATACCGACACCATGGTGGGATCCTGCCCCAAAGCGGGGCGCATGTCGCGCGACACTTCTCCGACACCACAAGAAGGGGCCTGATGGAGATCGGCGAGCTGCTGGGAACGGGCCGCACCGCGGACGTGTACGCACTCGGGGACGGCCGGGTGCTGCGGCGCAACCGGTTCCCGGTGGACAGCCGCCGGGAGGCGGAGGTCATGGCTCACGTGGCGGCCCGCGGCTATCCCGTCCCACGGGTGTACCCGGGCGGTCACGGGCCGGCCGACCTGGTGATGGAACGCCTGGCCGGGCCCACGATGCTGCACGCCGTGCTGGCCGGCCGGATGGAGCCCCGGGAGGCGGGGACGATCCTCGCGCGGCTGCTGCGCGGGCTGCACGAGATCCCGGCGCGGACGGCGGCCGATCCCGGGCACCGGGTGCTCCATCTCGACCTGCATCCCGACAACGTCATGCTGACGCCCCGGGGGCCGATGGTGATCGACTGGGCCAACGCCGAGGAGGGGCCGCCCGCGCTCGACCGCGCGATGTCCGCGGTGATCCTGGCCGAGGTCGCGGTGCGGCCGGAGACCGGGATCGCGGACGTGGCGCACGCCGTCCTGGGCGGATTGCTGGCCGGGCTCGGCGACGCCCTGCCGGGGGAGGAGCATCTGGCGGCGGCCAGGGCCAGGCGGGAGGCCAACCCGACGCTCAGCGCGGCGGAGATCGCCGGGCTCGGCGCGGCTGTGGGCGAGATCACGCGGCTCGCCGCCGCTCTGGGGTGACCCCGCCGTACCTGCGCGGTCGTCCCTGGCCGGGCCGGGAGGGCTGTGGATTACGGGGGAGCCGAAATCGCATTTGTGTGTTGTTCGCCTGCTGTTCGCTTTGTTGATCACTTGCTGCGCGAAGCTGACGGACGATCAAGAGCGACAGTAAGGATGAACATGCGCACGATCACCAAGACGCTCCTCACTGCGGGTGTGCTCGCCTGCGGGCTGGCGAGCGTCCTGCCCGCCCAGGCCGCCACCGCCGCCGTGGACCCGGCCGGCGTGTGCGGGTCCGGGTTCCGCGTCATCGACTCGCACCCGTTCAAGTCCGGCAGCACGGCGCTGGGCACGATCTACCTGTCCTACAACTCCGGCACCGGCAAGAACTGCGTCGTGACGGTCAACAAGACGCCGTACACGCGGTGGATGCGGGCGACGCTGAGCGTGCAGGGCGGCGCGACCAAGTCCGACGCCGGTGAGTTCAAGTCGTACGCGGGACCGGTGATCCTGTCCGCCGGCAACACCTGCGTCAAGTGGGGCGGCGCCTGGGACGAGTCGCCGTACGTGTGGACCAGCGGCTGGAGCCACTGCGGCTGATCCGTCAGGACGTCCGAGCCTCGGCCCCGGGGCTCGGGCACCGGGGGGCGCGTCAGGCGCTCCAGGCGGCCGTGAGGTCGAGGCGTTCCCGCCACAGCTTCTCGCCGCCCCCGCCCGGCTCCCACCGCCCGCAGAACTCCAGCAGGTCGCGGCAGCGCGCCACCATCGACGCCTGCCGCTCGGTCCACGCCGGCACCGGGCCGCCGTAGGCGTCGAAGAAGCGCGGCAGCAGGGACACGTGCTCGGGGTGGTGGCTGCGGACGATCCACTCGCACCACGCGAGGTCCTCCACCGGCCGGCCCGGGTGGGCCCACTCCCAGTCGAGGATCGCGGTGGTCTCGAACGTGGCGGGGTCGAACAGCAGGTTCTGGGGCCCGTAGTCGCCGTGCACGATGCCGAGGCGGTGGATGCGGGCGAGGACCCGGCCGCACTCGGCCAGCACCTCGGCGGCGCGGCCCTCGTCCAGGAGGTCCTGGCCGTGGACGCCGGCCACGAAGCGGGTGGTCAGGCTCGTGGCGGTGATCTGGTGGACCCGCGGGACCGGCAGCCGGCCGCGCAGGCGGCGCAGGTACCTGCTCTCCGTGCCCAGCCTGAAGGCGGCCTCCGGGCCCTGGTAACACTTGACGACCAGAGCGCCGTCGCCGACCGTGCTGTTGGTGTACCCGTGCTCCACAGCCAACGATTCTGGCGCACCCGCCCCCGTTCCGGGCGGTGCGGCGCGCTATCGGGACCGGGCCCGATACACGATGTAAGGGCGGAACAAATAGGTGATCGGCGCCGAAAGGGCGTGCACGAGGCGGCTGAACGGGAAAAGCACGAACAACGCCATCCCGATCACGGTGTGCACCTTGTAAAGGATGCTCGCCTGCCCCATCGCCGCGGTGTCCGGGTTGAGGGCGAAGATGCCGCGGAACCAGGGGGCGACCGTCGTCCGGTAGCTCACCTCGCTCGGCACGAACCCCGCCACCGTCGTCACCACGCCCGCGATGATGGCCGCGGCGAGCACCACGTACATGGTCTTGTCGTTCTTCGTCGTGGCCAGGAAGACGGGCCCGTTCGTACGGCGGCGGTAGACCAGCAGGACCAGCGCCACCAGCGTGGCCAGCCCGGCCAGGCCGCCCCAGATCAGGGCGTTGGCGTGGTACGCCTCGTTCGACACGCCGACCGCGTCCGTCCAGGAGATCGGGACGAGCAGGCCGGTGACGTGCCCGATGATCACGAAGATCAGGCCGTAGTGGAACACCGGGCTGGCCACGCGGAGCAGCGGGCTCTCGTAGAGCTGCGACGACCGGGTGGTCCAGCCGAACTTGTCGTACTTGTACCGCCAGACCAGCCCGCCGATGAAGATCACCAGGGTGACGTACGGCGTGACCGTCCAGAGCATGCTCTCGCCCCAGCTCACCGGTAACCTCCCACGGTCTCGGCCGGCGGCCCCCCTGCGGCCAGGCGTTGCGCGGCGGCGCGTTCGGCGGACGTGAGCGGCGGCAGCGCCGCGCAGACCACCCCGATCACCTCCGTGTACGGCGAGCCCAGCCCGGTCAGGGCGGACAGCAGCAGCTCAAGCCCGATGCGATGCTCCCTCAGCACCGCCACGCCGGACGGGTCGAGCGCCGCGAACTCCAGCACGACCGGCAGGAAGTCGGGCAGCTCGTCCTCCATCAGCTCCCACCCGGCCACGCGGTAACGCTGCTTGAGCGCGGCCAGGGACGCGCCGCGGCGGCGGGTGTCACCGTCGGTGTAGTAGGTCAGGTAGAGGCAGCAGCGCCGGTGCAGGTCGAACGTCTCGACGTAGTGGGCGGCCAGGTCGCCCGCCTCCATGTCCGCGATCCGCGCCAGGAACGCCGCGAAGTGCGGTTCGGCGGCCTCCCTGATCAGCGGGAGGCGGCGGTGGAAACGTTCGTCGGGATAGGCGAGCAGGTGTGCGGCGGCCTGCCAGATCACGGCCTTGTTCATGATTTTCCCTTTTTCGGCGGGAAGAGCCCTGCCGGCCTGCCCCGGCCGTCCCAGTTGAGGAGGTTCACCCGGTCGTGGGTGATCTCGTCGCTGGTCTGGCGGTCCTTGAGGCCGTGGAAGGACTCGACGGAGACCGGGAGCGGCTTGCCCGACGCCTCCCCGAAGGGGGCCTGCATGCCGGGGCCGCCGTAGTAGTCGAGGCTGCATCCGGCCTCCTCGACCACGCCGGGCACGTTGCCGTACGCGGTCGGGATGACGTACCGCTCGTCGTACTTGGCCAGGGCCAGCAGGCGGTACATGGCCTTGATGTCGTCCTCGGTCAGGCCGGTGTCCGGCAGGACCGGCTCCTGGCCCAGGTTGACCCCCCGCATGTACGAGCGCATCGCGGCCAGGCGGCGCAGCGCGGCCGTCACCGGCACGGGATCGCCCGCCGAGAACAGCTCGGCCAGGTACTCCACGGGGATGCGCAGCGACTCGATGGCGGCGAACAGGTTGTCGGCGTCCTCGCCGTCGTGCCCGGTGTTCGCCAGGGCGTCCACGACGGGGGAGAGCGGCGGGACGTACCAGACCATCGGCAGCGTCCGGTACTCCGGGTGCAGGGGGAGCGCTATGCGATATTTCGTGATCAGGTCGTACACGGGGGACCTGCGGGCCGCCTCGATCCAGTCGGCGGGCAGCCCCGACGTGGCCACGGCCGGGTCGTCGGGGTCCACGAAGACGCCGAGCTGAGCCTCGTACAGGTCGCGCTCGTCCGGCACCGAGGCGGCCTCGCTCACCCGGTCGGCGTCGTACAGCAGGACCCCGAGGTAGCGCAGGCGGCCCACGCAGGTCTCCGAGCACACCGTCGGCAGCCCCACCTCGACCCGCGGGTAGCAGAACGTGCACTTCTCGGCCTTGCCGGTCCGGTGGTTGAAGTACACCTTCTTGTACGGGCACCCCGTCACGCACATCCGCCAGCCCCGGCAGCTGTCCTGGTCCACCAGGACGATCCCGTCCTCGGCCCGCTTGTACATGGCCCCGGACGGGCAGGAGGCCACGCAGGAGGGGTTCAGGCAGTGCTCGCAGATGCGCGGCAGGTAGAACATGTACGCCTGCTCGAACTCCAGCCTGACCTGCTCCGACAGCTTCCCCAGCACCGGGTCGGGGGACGGGTCGCCGCCCAGGTTGTCGTCCCAGTTCGCGCTCCAGCGGATCTTCATGGGCTCGTTGCTGATCAGCGACCTCGGCGGCGCGACCGGGACGTCGTCGGAGAGCGGGGAGCGGGTCAGGTTCTCGTAGTCGTAGGTCCAGGGCTCGTAGTAGTCCTGGATGGAGGGCATGAGCGGGTTGGCGAAGATGTTCGCCAGCTTGCGGAGCCGTCCTCCGGCGCGGAGCGTCAGCCGGCCCCTGCGGTCGAGCTTCCAGCCGCCCCGCCAGCGTTCCTGGTCCTCGTACCGGCGGGGGTAACCCTGGCCGGGGCGGGTCTCGACGTTGTTGAACCAGACGTACTCGACGCCGGGACGGTTGGTCCAGGTCTGTTTGCAGGTGACGGAACAGGTGTGACACCCGATGCACTTGTCCAGGTTCATCACCATGGCGATCTGAGCCATGATCTTCATCAGTAGCGCACCTCCTGCGACCTGCGGCGAATGGTGGTGACCTCGTCCCGCTGGTTGCCCGTGGGGCCGAAGTAGTTGAAGGCGTACGAGAGCTGGGCGTAGCCGCCGATCATGTGCGTGGGCTTGATCAGGACCCTGGTCAGTGCGTTGTGGATGCCGCCGCGGCGGCCGGTCTCCTCCGACTTCGGCACGTCGATCAGCCGGTCCTGGGCGTGGAACATGTACACCGTGCCCTTCGGCATCCGGTGGGACACGATGGCCCTGGCCACGACGACGCCGTTGCGGTTGACCGCCTCGATCCAGTCGTTGTCGGCGATGCCGAGCCGGGTCGCGTCCTCGGTGGACATCCAGATGGTCGGACCGCCGCGCGACAGTGACAGCATGAGCAGGTTGTCCTGGTACTCGGAGTGGATCGACCACTTGGAGTGCGGGGTCAGGTAGCGCAGGGTGGCGCTCTCGCCGAAGAGCTCGGCCATGTCCAGCGGCGGGCGGTAGATCGGCAGGGCCTCGCCGTACTCGTGCATCCAGTCGTGGTCGAGGAAGAAGTGCATGCGGCCGGTGAGCGTGTGCCAGGGCTTGCCGTTCTCGACGTTGATCGTGAACGGCGAGTAGCGGCGGTCGTGCGCCTCCTTGCCGGACCACTCCGGGCTGGCCGCGACGTGCGTGGGCCGCGCCTGGGTGTCGGCGAAGACGATGCGGTGGCCCTCGTCCACGAGGTCGTCGAAGTTGCCGCCGGTGCGCCGGGCGAGCTGGCGGAAGCCCTGGGCGGCCAGCCTGCCGTTGCTCACGCCCGACAGCGCGAGGATCGTCTCGCACGCCTTGGCGTCGGTGTCCAGCTCCGGCCGGCCCTTGGCGACGCCGCGCGGCACCAGGCCGCAGCGCTGGCCGAGCCAGGCGACCTCCTCGTCCGGCGTGAACGTGACGCCCTTGACCTGGAGGCCCAGCTTCTCGGTGAGCGGGCCGAGCGCGGCCAGCTTCTCCGCGACCGCGCCGTAGTCGCGCTCGACCACCTTCAGCGTCGGCTCCGGCGTGCCGGACGCGCGCCCGCCGGGCTGCCCGGTCTCGCCCGGCGTGTCGTGCTGGTACGGGACCACCACGACGTCCTTGCGCACCCCCAGCCGCTCCTTGGCCAGCGCGCTGAAGGCCCTGGCGATGGCGTGGAAGGCCGCGAAGTCCGTCCTGGTCTCCCAGGGGGGCGAGATGGCCGGGTTGAAGGCGTGCACGAACGGGTGCATGTCCGTGGAGGACAGGTCGTACTTCTCGTACCAGGTGGCGGCGGGCAGCACGACGTCGGAGTAGATCGTCGAGGAGGTCATCCGGAAGTCGAGCGTGAGCAGCAGGTCCAGCTTGCCCCTCGGCGCCTCCTCGTCCGGGTGCTCCAGGTTGGACGTGGCGCCCAGCAGGTGGTGCAGGAAGTACTCGTTGCCCTTGGCCGACGAGCCGAGCAGGTTCGACCGCCACAGGGTCAGCACCCGCGGCCAGTTGGCCGGGTCGTCCGGGTCGTCGGCGGCGTGCCTGAGTCTGCCCTGCCGCAGCTCCTCCAGCGTGTACGCCACGGGGTCCTCGTGCTCGCCCAGCTCCAGCGGGTTGCGGTCGAAGGCGGGCGACATGGGCATCCAGCCGTTGCGCACGGCCTCGGCCACCAGGTCGGCCGTGTGCCTGCCGCGGAACGCGCCGGGCCCGAGCGGCGAGGTCAGGGCGCCCGCGTCGAACCGGTCGTAACGCCACTGGTCGGTGTGCAGGTACCAGTACGGCGTGCCGGGCGCCTGCCGGGGCGGCCGCGACCAGTCGAGCGCGCCGGCCAGCACCGACCAGCCGCTCTGCGGGCGGCACTTCTCCTGGCCGACGTAGTGGGCCCAGCCGCCGCCGTTGCGCCCCTGGCAGCCGGTCAGCAGCAGCAGCGACAGGAACGCCCGGTAGATCGTGTCGCCGTGGAACCACTGCGTGGCGCCCGCACCCATGATGATCATGCATCGGCCGCGGGTGGTCTCGGCCGTCCTGGCGAACTCGCGGGTGATCTTGACCACCCGCTCGGCCGGGACGCCGGTGACCGGCTCCTGCCAGCCGGGCGTGCACGGCTGCTCCGCGTCGTCGTACCCGCCGGGCCAGAGGCCGGGCAGGCCGGGCCTGGGGACGCCGTACTGGGCCAGGAGCAGGTCGAACACCGTCGTCACCAGCCGTCCGGCGACGCGGGCGACGGGTACGCCCCTGCGCAGGGCGCCCTCGCCGTCGAAGCGCGGCAGCAGGAGCTGGGCCGACTCGCCGCCGTACAGGGTGAGCTTCGGGTCGGTGTCCAGGTCGAGGTTCCAGCGGCCCTCGCCGGAGTCGGTCCAGCGGAAGCCGACCGAGCCGTTGGGGACCACCGGCTCGCCGGACCCGCCCATGAGCACGGTCTTCCACTCGGCCGCCTCCTCCGCCGAGCCCAGGTCCTTGGCCGTGAGGAACTTGTCCGGCACGTACGCGTCCTCGTGCTCGCGCAGCGTGACGAGGAAGGGCAGGTCGGTGAAGCGCTTGACGTAGTCGGTGAAGTAGGGGACCTGGCGGTCGACGAAGAACTCCTTCAGCAGCACGTGCCCCATGGCCATGGCCAGGGCGCCGTCCGTGCCGGGACGCACGCTCAGGAACTCGTCGGCGAACTTGGCCGCGTCGCTGTAGTCGGGGGAGACCACCACGACCTTCTGGCCCCGGTAGCGCGCCTCGGCCATCCAGTGGGCGTCCGGCGTGCGGGTGACCGGGACGTTGGAGCCCCACATCATCAGGTACGCGGCGTCCCACCAGTCGGCCGACTCCGGGACGTCGGTCTGGTCGCCGAACACCTGAGGGGAGGCCACGGGCAGGTCGGCGTACCAGTCGTAGAAGGAGAGCATCGTGCCGCCGATCAGCGACACGAACCGGGACCCGACGGCGTGCGAGACCATCGACATCGCCGGGATGGGGGAGAACCCCGCCACCCGGTCGGGCCCGTACGCCTGGATGGTGTGCACGTGCGCCGCCGCGACCATCTCGACGGCCAGGTCCCAGGTGACGCGGACGAGACCGCCCTTGCCCCGGGCGCCCTGGTAGGCCGCCCTCTTGTCCGGGTCGGTGGTGACCTCGGCCCAGGCGGCGACCGGGTCGCCCAGCCGCTCCCTGGCCTCCAGGTAGAGCTGGACCAGCACGCCCCGCGCGTACGGGTAGCGGATCCGGGTCGGCGAGTAGGTGTACCAGGAGAAGGCCGCCCCTCGCGGGCAGCCGCGCGGCTCGTAGTCGGGCCGGTCGGGGCCCACGCCGGGGTAGTCGGTCTCCTGCGTCTCCCAGGTGATGATGCCGTCCTTGACGAACACCTTCCACGAGCACGAGCCCGTGCAGTTCACGCCGTGCGTCGAGCGGACCACCTTGTCGTGGCTCCACCGGTCGCGGTAGAAGGCGTCGCCTTCCGTGCCCCCCTTCAGGTAGAGGGTCCGCAGGTCGCCGCTGGTGGCCGATCTGCGGAGGAACCGGCCGGTCTTCAGCAGGAGATCCTCGGCACTCATACCCCCACTTCATCACAGAAAGTGACTCTCTGTTACACAGGGTATATGGCTGTGCTTCGTAAAGGTCAGGTGCGGAACCTGGCGCTGGCCACGGCGGCCTTCGCCGTGACGTTCTGGGCCTGGAACCTCATCGGTCCCCTGTCCGGCAGTTACAGCAGGCAACTGCACCTTTCCCCGACACAGACCTCGCTGCTGGTCGCGATCCCGGTGCTGGTCGGCTCGCTCGGCCGCATCCCCGTGGGCGTGCTGGCCGACCGGCTCGGCGGGCGGCGGATGTTCGCGATCATCTGCTTCGTGTCGATCGTGCCCGTCCTTCTCGTGGGCCTGTCCAGTTCGTACGGGTGGCTGCTGTTCTGGGGGTTCCTCCTGGGCATCCCCGGCACGTCGTTCGCCATCGGCATCCCGTTCGTCAACGCCTGGTACGAGCCCGCGCGCAGAGGCTTCGCCACCGGCGTGTTCGGCGCCGGCATGGGCGGGACCGCGCTGTCGTCGTTCTTCACCCCTCGCCTGGTCGAGGACTTCGGCCGGTTCCCCACGCACCTGCTCATGGCCGCGGTGCTCGCCCTGATGGGCGTGATCATGATCGGCGGCAGCCGCGACTCCCCCGCCTGGTCGCCCGCCACCGCCCCGGCCCTGCCCCGGATGCGCGAGGCCACGAAGATCAGGGCCACCTGGCAGTGCGCCTTCCTGTACGCCGTCACCTTCGGCGGCTTCGTGGCGTTCTCGACCTACCTGCCCACCCTGCTCCAGAACGTCTACCACTTCGCCCAGACCGGCGCCGGGCTGCGCGCGGCCGGGTTCTCGATCGCCGCCGTCGCCGCCCGGCCCGCCGGCGGCACCCTGTCCGACCGGATCGGGCCGGTCAAGGTGCTGCTCATCTCGCTGGCCGGGACCGTCGTGATGGCGGTCGCGCTGTCGTTCCGGCCGTCCGCCGAGGTGCCCGCCGGGGCGTGCTTCGTGCTCATCGCCGGCTTCCTCGGCCTCGGCACGGGCGGCGTCTTCGCCCTCGTGGCCAAGCTGGTCGAGGCGTCGAAGGTGGGGACGGTGACCGGCCTGGTGGGCGCGGCCGGCGGGCTCGGCGGGTACTTCCCGCCGCTGGTGATGGGGGCCGTCTACGGCGCGTCCGGGTCGTACACGGTCGGCTACCTGCTGCTCGCGCTGACCGCCCTGGTCGCGCTGCTCTACACCGTGCGCGCCTTCAGGCACGTGCCCGAGCGTTAGCCTGGCGAAAAACCGTTTGCCGGGCCGGGCAATGGCTTGTCAACCTTGTCAGGCTATGCGCTCCCTTCCTGAGGCCGATCCCGGCGTGCCCGACATCCGCAGCCCCCTCCGCTACCTGTGGTGGAACGCGCGGCGCCAGGCGCGTGCCCTGCTGACGGGCATCGGCTTCGCCACCCTGTGGTGGCTGGTGCAGGCGCTCGTGCCCGCGGTGCTCGGCAAGGGCATCGACGCGGTCACGGCCAAGGACACGAGGGCGCTGCTGACGTGGGCGTCGATCCTGCTCGGGCTGGGCCTGCTGCAGGCGTTCACCGGGATCATGCGGCACCGGATGGCGGTGTTCAACTGGTTGTCGGCGGCCTACCGCACCGTCCAGGTGACCGCGCGGCAGGCCGCCAGGCTCGGGGCGACGCTGCCCAAGAAGGTCTCGACCGGCGAGGTCGTCAGCGTCGGCAACTCCGACATCGCCCACATCGGCAGCTCCATGGACATCCTGCTGCGCGGCACCGGCTCGGTCGTGGCCATCGTCGCGGTCACCGTGATCCTGCTCACGACCTCCGTGCCGCTCGGGCTGCTCGTGCTGTTCGGCGTGCCGCTCATGGCGGTCGCCGTCTCGCCGCTGCTCAAGCCGCTGCACCGGCGGCAGAAGCGGCAGCGCGAGCTGACCGGCGACCTGTCCACCAGGGCCGCCGACATCGTGGCCGGCCTGCGGGTGCTCCGCGGCATCGGCGGCGAGCAGGTGTTCGCCGGCCGCTACGGCGAGGAGTCCCAGCGCGTGCGCCACGCCGGGGTCGGCGTGGCCCGGGTCGAGTCGCTGCTCGAAGGCGCCCAGATCCTGCTGCCCGGCCTGCTCGTCGCGGTCGTCACCGGCATCGGCGCCACGTTCGCGGTCGGCGGCGAGATCAGCACCGGCGACCTCGTCGCGCTCTACGGCTACGCCGCCTTCCTGATCGGGCCGCTGCGCACCTTGACCGAGGCCGCTGACAAGCTCACCAAGGGCCACGTCGCGGCCCGCCGCGTCATCCGCATCCTGTCGATCGAGCCCGAGGTCGCCGGTGGCACCGAGACCAGCGCCGGCGGCGTGCTGCGCGACTCCTACAGCGGCGTCACCCTCCAACCCGGCATGCTCACCGCCGTCGCGGCCGACGCCCCCGAGGAGGCCGCCGCCATCGCCGACCGGCTCGGCCGGTACGCGCCCGGCGACGTCACCTTCGGCGCCGTCGAGCTGGCCACGCTGCCCATGGCCGAGATCCGCTCCCGCATCCTGGTCGCCGGCAACGACGCCCGCCTGTTCACCGGCAGGCTCAGGGCCGAGCTCGACGTCCGCGACGCCGCCTCCGACGACGACGTGCGCCAGGCCCTGTACGCCGCCTGCGCCGAGGACATCGTCGAGGCGCTGCCCGACGGCCTCGACGCCCTGGTGTCCGAGGCCGGCCGCGAGTTCTCCGGCGGCCAGCAGCAGCGGCTGCGCCTGGCGCGGGCCCTGGTCGCCGACCCCGAGGTGCTCATCCTGGTCGAGCCCACCAGCGCCGTCGACGCCCACAGCGAGGCCCGCATCGCCGAGCGGCTGGCCAAGGCGCGCGCGGGCCGCACCACCATGATCTGCACGACCAGCCCGCTGGTGCTCGACCGGGCCGACCACGTGATCTACGTGGCCGACGGCCGGGTGCTGGCCGAGGGCACACACCGGCACCTGCTGGACGCCTCACCCGAATACGCCGCGACCGTGACCCGAGGGGAGGGCTGACCATGGCCCGCGAGATCCTGCCGGTCGCCGACCGGAAACAGGTACGCGCCTACGCGCGCAGGCTGACGCTGAAGTACCCGCGCCAGCTCACCGTCGCGCTGGCCCTGCACGGCCTGGCCGCCGTCGCCGGGCTCGTCGTGCCGTGGCAGCTCGGCAGCCTGGTCCAGACCGTCCAGGACGGCGGCGAGGTCAACGGGCTGCTCGTGGCCGCCGTCATCGGCGCGTTCCTCTTCCTCCAGGGCCTGCTGATCCGCTTCGCCGTGCTGGCCTCGGCCAGGCTGGGCGAGAAGGTGCTGGCCGAGCTGCGCGAGGAGTTCGTCGACCGGGTGCTCGGCCTGCCGCTGTCCACGGTCGAGCGGGCCGGCGCGGGCGACCTGATCACCCGCACGTCCCGCGACGTCGACTCCTTGTCCAGGACCGTCCGGCACGCCGTGCCCGAGACGCTCATCGCGCTGGTCACCTTCGTGATCACCGTGGGCGCGCTGGTGCTGGTCAGCCCGCTGCTCATGCTGCCGATGCTCGTCGCCGGCCCGCTGATCTGGTTCGCGACCCGCTGGTACCTGAAGCGGGCGCGCGACGGCTACCTGCGCGAGAACGCCGCGTACGCCGACATGACCGAAGGGCTGGCCGAGACCGTCGAGGGCGCCAGGGCCGTGGAGGCGCTGGGCCTGCAGGAACGCCGTCGCCGGCGCACCGACGGCGACATCGGCCGCTCCTACGCCGCCGAGCGGTACACCCTCGGCCTGCGGACGATCTGGTTCCCCGCCGTCGAGCTGGGCTACGTGATCCCGGTGGTCTCGACGCTGCTGGTCGGCGGCCTGTTCTACACCAACGACTGGGTGACGCTCCAGCAGGTCACCGCCGCCGTCGTCTACGCCCAGCAGCTCATCGACCCGCTCGACCGGTTCCTCATGTGGATCGACGAGCTCCAGGTGGGCGGCGCGGCCATGGCCCGGCTGCTCGGCGTGGCCAACGTGCCCGACGACCGCGAGCCCTCCGCCGCCCGCCCGGCCGGCGAACTGCTGAAGGCCGACGACGTCCGGTACGCCTACCGCGAGGGCCGCGACGTGCTGCACGGCGTGTCGCTGACCGTCGAGCAGGGCGAGCGGCTGGCCATGGTCGGCCCGTCCGGGGCGGGCAAGTCCACCCTCGGACGGCTGCTGGCCGGCATCCACGGGCCGCGTACCGGGGAGGTCAGCGTGGGCGGCGTGCCGCTGGTCGACCTGCCGCTCGACGACCTGCGCGGGCACGTCGCGCTGGTCACCCAGGAGCACCACGTCTTCAAGGGCACCGTCCGCGACAACCTGCTGATCGCCCGCCCCGACGCGGACGACGCGGCGGTGCGCGCGGCGCTGGCCGCGGTCGACGCGCTCGACTGGGTGGACGGCCTGCCCGAAAGGCTGGAGACCGAGGTCGGGTCCGGCGGCACGGCCGTGCCGCCCGCCCAGGCCCAGCAGCTCGCCCTGGCGCGGCTGGTCCTCGCCGACCCGCACACGCTGGTCCTCGACGAGGCCACCTCGCTGATCGACCCGCGGGCCGCGCGGAACCTGGAACGCTCGCTGGCGGCCGTCCTGGAGGGCCGTACGGTGATCGCCATCGCCCACCGGCTGTACACCGCGCACGACGCCGACCGGGTGGCCGTCGTGGAGGACGGCCGGATCATCGAGCTGGGCCCGCACGACGAGCTGGTCGCCGAGGGCGGCTCGTACGCGGCCCTGTGGGCGAGCTGGCACGGCACCCCCGCCGCCCCTCAGGCGACGCCCGGGGGGTTGCGGTGATCGTCCGGCGCTGTCAGCATCGTCGGAGTGAGCACCTGGCAGCGCGCCTGGGAAGGCGTGCTCGGACTCCTCGCCGTCCTGGGCCTGGCGCTGGTCCTGATCACCACGCGCAGTGAGCTCGTCCTCGACGTCCTCGCCCGGACCGGGCAGCTCGGACTGATCGTCATGGGGTTCGGCCTGTCGCTGCGCACCGGCACGCCCAACCTCGCCGTGGGCGCCGTCGCCGCCGCGAGCGGCGCCTTCGTGGCGTCCACGGCGACCGCCGGGGTGCCGCTGCCGCTGGCGATGCTGCTCGCGCTCGTGCTCGCCGGGCTCGCGGGGGTCGCCATGAGCGTGTTCACGATGGTCTTGTCGGCCCCGGCCTGGGCCGTCACGCTCGGGGCCGCCGTCGTGTGCGAGGCCCTGGTCGTCGCGCTGCTCGGCGGCGGGACGATCCCCCTGGAGACCGCCGCGCTCTATCCCGGCCCGCTCGGGTTCGCCGTGTTCGCGGTCGTCTCGATCGCCGGCGGCCTGCTGTGGACCCGGCAGGAGGTGCGCAAGGACCTGGGCGCCGGCTGGCCCGGCGCGGTGCTCGGGCTCGCCGGGTCGAGCATGCTCGCCGCCGCGGGCGGCATCGCGCTGCTGCTGCGCCTCGGCGCGGCGACCCCCGGCAGCCAGGGGCTCTACAGCACCGTGTTCGCGCTCGCCGCCGTCCTCCTCGGAGGCACCAGCCCGTACGGCGAGCGCGCCGGCGTCGCGGGCACCGTGCTCGGCGTGCTGATCCTGGCCGTCGCGCAGGGCCTGCTCGCCTACCTCGGCGCCCCCGTGTGGGTGTTCATGCTGGTCATGGGGATGGTCGTGCTGATCGGCCTGGGGGCGTCGAGGCTGCTCGACGCCCTCCGGGCCGCCTAGCCCAGCGCCTTCTTCAGGAAGTCGACCTGGAGCAGGAGCAGGTTCTCGGCGACGACCTCCTGGGGCGTCATGTGCGTCACGCCCGAGAGCGGCAGCACGCTGTGCTGGCGACCGGCCGCCAGCAGGGCCGAGGACAGGCGCAGCGTGTGGGCGGCCACCACGTTGTCGTCGGCCAGGCCGTGGACCAGCAGCAGCGGGCGTTCGAGCTTGGGCGCGTCGGCGAACAGCGAGGAGTTGTCGTAGACCTCGGGCTGCTCGTCGGGGTGGCCCAGGTAGCGCTCGGTGTAGCAGGTGTCGTAGAGCCGCCAGTCGGTCACCGGCGCGCCGGCCACCGCCGCGTGGAACACGTCGGGACGCCGCAGCACGGCGAGCGCGGCCAGGAAGCCGCCGAACGACCAGCCGCGGATGGCCACCCTCGACAGGTCGAGGTCGTCGGGGTACTGCTCGGCCACGCCCTGCAGGGCGTCGATCTGGTCCTCAAGGGCCGGGGTCGCCAGGTCGCCCAGCACCGCCCGCTCGAACGCGGGACCGCGGCCCGGCGTGCCGCGGCCGTCGGCCACGATCACGGCGAAGCCCTGCTCGGCGAACCACTGGCTCTCCAGGAACGCGCCGCGCCGGTTGAGCACCCGCTGGGCGTGCGGGCCGCCGTACGGGTCCATCAGGACCGGCAGCCTGCCCGAGCCCTGCTCGTACCAGGATGGCAGCACCACGGCCGTGGCCAGCTCCCGGCGGCCCGAACGCCCCAGCGACACCCGCAGGTCGAGCCCGGGACGCTCGGCGTACGACGGGATCGGGACCGCCATGCCGTCGCGCCGCACCACCGTGGTCGAGACGCCCTCGGCGTCGAGGCTCTGCTCCGACAGCACGCCGACGCCGCCGGACATCCGCCCCGAGAACACCCCGGAACGGGTCGATACCGGCAGCAGCGAGTGACCGTCCCAGGTCCACAGATGGACGTCGGTCGGGTCGCCGCCGCTCGCGCTGAACAGCACGCTGTCGTGGTCGACGTCGAGCACCGAGCGCACCTGGAGGGTGGGCGGCGTGACCGCGCGGTCGCCGACGAACAGCCGGTGCCCGCCCTCGGACGTGGCCACCCAGACCAGCGAGCCGTCGTCGAGGTGGGCGGGCACGCCGGTCACGATGTCGACCCAGGCCGGGTCGGTGTCCTCGCGGACCGGCGTGGACCGGCCGGTCGCCGGGTCGACGGAGAACAGCCGCAACGTCTTCTGGTCGCGCGTCATCGTCACGATCGACAGCGCGTGGTCGTCCCAGGCGGCCGTCGTCAGGTACTCCTCCTCGTACGGCACCGCCACCCGCGACCCGTCGAGCCCGAGCACGAACAGCTCGGTGCGGGCGTTGGGCGTGCCCGCCGCCGGGTAGCGCTGGGCGACGGCCGGACGGGAGGGGTTGGCCGGGTCGGCGATGTACCAGGTGTCGACCGGCTCCTCGTCGGCCCGCTCGACCAGCAGCGCGTCGCCCGACGGGGACCACCAGTAGCCGCGCATCCGGTCCATCTCCTCGGCGGCGATGAACTCGGCCAGGCCGTAGGTGACGGTCGGCGACTCCGGCGTGGCGAGCACCTGGCCGCGCCCCGAGGCGAGGTCCTGGACGTACAGCGCGCCGCCGGTGACGTAGGCGACCTGCCGCCCGTCGGGGGACAGCCGGGGGTCGACGACCGCGCCCGGCGTCTCCAGCCTGCGGCTCTCGCCGCTCGCCAGCTCGACGACGTAGAGCCCGCCGGACAGGGCGAAGGCCGCCCTGGTCAGCGCCGCGTCGGGGCCGTAGGCCACCACGCCGCCCGCGGCCTCACGGCTGCGCTCGCGCCGCGCGCGCTCCTCCGGCGGCAGGTCCTCGTCGTCGGCGTGGAGGGTACGGGGGTCGACCACCAGGCGTTCGACGTGGGTTTCGGTGTCGAGCTCCCACAGGCAGGTGACCGGGTCGGTGCCGGATTTCGTGCGCAGGAAGACCACTCGTCCGCCGTCGGGCGAGATCGTGAACCCCCTGGGCACTCCCAGGGTGAACCGGCGGGTCCTTGCCGACAGTCGCGGGAAGCTCTCACTCATGGGCTCAATCCTGCCAGTATCCAGCCATTGTTACGCTCATGACTATGACTGATCGACGCCTGCTGCTCGTGCACGCCCATCCGGATGACGAGTCGATCGGCACCGGCGCGACCATGGCCAAATACGTCGCGGAAGGCGCCCACGTCACGCTGGTGACCTGCACGCTCGGAGAGGAGGGCGAGGTCATTCCCGCCGACCTCGCCCACCTGGCGGCCGACCGCGACGACCTGCTCGGGCCGTACCGGATCGGCGAGCTGGCGGCCGCCTGCCAGGCGCTCGGCGTCGAGGACCACCGCTTCCTCGGCACGCCGGGCCGCTGGCGCGACTCCGGCATGATGGGCGTCGCCTCCAACGACCGGCCGAACGCCTTCTGGCAGGCCGACCTCGACGACGCGGCCGGCGAGCTGGTCAAGGTCATCCGCGAGGTGCGCCCGCAGGTGCTGGTGACGTACGACGCCAACGGCTTCTACGGCCATCCCGACCACATCCAGGCCCACCGGGTGGCCCGCCGCGCCTTCGAGCTGGCCGCCAAGCCCGACTACGTCCCGGGTGGCCGTCCGGCTCCGCGCCAGGACGAGCCGTGGCAGATCGCGAAGTTCTACCACACGGCCGTGCCCAGGTCCGTCATGCGGCGCACGGCCGAGGCGATGCGCGACTCGGGCAACGGCTTCCTCGTCGAGGACGTCGACGACGTGCCCTTCGGCAGCCCCGACGAGGACATCACCACCGAGATCGACGCCCGCCCCTGGGTCGGCAACAAGCGGGAGGCCATGCGCGCCCACGCCACCCAGATCACCGTGGACGGCCCGTGGTACGCCCTGTCCAACAACATCGGGCAGGAAGTGCTCGGCGTGGAGCACTTCATCCTGGCCATCGGCGTGCCCGGCCGGCCGGTGCCCGGACCGCCCGTCGACGCCGGGGGGCTCGGCGAGCCGCACAACCGCGAGAACGATCTCTTCGCGGGCATCCACTAACCTCGTTGCCCATGGAGCATCGCAGCCAGACGGAGTCGGCGCTGGGCGGGGCGGCGTACGGCATGCTGTTCGTGCTGGGTGTCGTGCTCGGGGTCGTGGGCGGGTTCACGCACGCCCAGGACCAGCACGGCGCCGTGCCGTGGGCGGCGATCGGGTGGGTGCTGGCGCTGTTCCTGATCCCGCTGGGGGCGGGCAGGCTTATGCGGACGAAGCTGGCGGCGTTCGCGACCGGGCTCGGCTGGCTGCTGGTCACGATGCCGTTCACGCTCCAGCTCAGCGCCGGGGATCTGGTGATCTCCCAGGGGGCCGCGGGGTATGCCTACCTGTATGGCGGATTGCTGGCTCTCGTGGTGGCGTTCATGTTCTCGCCCTCATCGGGTGGGGGATCGTGGTTGTTGCGGGGATACCCACCTCCAAAGAATCCGACGTAGAGGCATAAAGTAACGTCGTGCATTCCATAGAGCGGCATGTGGACCCGGGAAACTACCGTAAGGTCGTCGGCCGCTTCGCCACGGGAGTCGCGATCGTCACGACCCGGCTCGACGGCGTGGACCACGCGATGACCGTCAACTCCTTCACGTCGGTGTCCCTCGACCCCCTGCTCGTGCTGTTCTGCGCCGAGAAGGTGGCCCGTTTCCACGACGCGGTGATCGAGGCCGGGGTGTGGGGGGTGTCGGTGCTGCACGCCTCCATGGAGGACGTCTCCCGTTTCTTCGCCCATCGCGGCCGTCCGCTGAACGGGCAACTGTCCCGGTGGGAGCACCATCGCGGGGACTCGGGGGTGGCCCTGTTCACGGGCGCCCTGGCCACGGTGGAGGTCGCCACGACGGCGGTGTACGACGGCGGGGACCACTCGATCGTGCTCGGCCGGGTGACGGCCCTCGGCACCCCGGCGGACGGGCCTCCGCTGCTGTACCACGACGGCCGCTACAAGAACCTCTGACCCCACGGCCTCCGCCCGACCTCAGGGTCCTGCCTGACCTCACGTGCGGCGGCCCGCGTTGTGTGGAGGCCCGTGCCGGGCGAAGGTGGGTCGCTTCGGTCAGGGGCGGGGCGTCGCGGTCAACGCGTCTGTCCCGTCAAGGGTGGGTGTGCTCGTCGAGGGCGGCGGACAGGAGGGCCCGCGCCGACCGGCGCATGGTGTCGGCCGCCTGCCGGTGGGTGAGCCCGGCGATGTCGGTGAGCCAGACCAGCGACTCGATGCCGGTGGCCGAGCGGATCGCCACGGCCAGGCGGTGGACGTCCAGGCCGGGGTGGGTGTCGCGGAGCGGGGCTAGGGCGTCCTCGATCCAGCCGATGGCGCGGCCGCCGCGCAGGTGCGGCTGGGCGGCACCGGGTTGCAGGGACAGCCGCAGCGAGGTGCGCAACTGCGGTTCCCAGTCGAGGGTGAGCTGCGTGAAGGCGGCCATCACCAGGTCCAGCCGGGCCGCGGGATCGGCGGGCGGGTCCGCGGGGAGCAGGGAGGCCTGCTCGATCTGGGGATGGGCGGCGGCCAGCAGGGCGTACTGGTTGGGGAAATACCGGTAGGCCGTGGTGCGGGAGATGCCGGCCGCGGCGGCGGCGTCCTCGACGGCGGGGTCGGCGCCGTCGGCCAGCAGGCGGCGGGCGGCCTCGACCAGGGCTGCGCGGGTGCGGGCCTTCTGCCGGTGGCGGCCGGTCTGCTCATATGGTACCGACATGCCCATCATGGTACCGTCGTCCCATGTAGCTGACTCGCCCTGTGAGGTGGTCCATGAGCGCCGATCCCACTTCGACGAACCCCGAGCTCTACACGGTGGTCTTCGAGAACGCGCGCGTCCGGGTCCTGCGCTACCGGGACCGTCCTGGGGACGCGACCAGCCCGCACGGCCATCCCGACAGCGTGATGATCACGTTGTCGTCCTTCACCCGCCGTCTGGCCTCGGGCGGGCAGCAGGTCGAGCTGTCCCTGGAGGCGGGGCAGGCCCGGTGGCTCGGCGCCCAGGAGCACGCCGGGCGGAACATCGGCGACACCGAGACCCACGCGATCTTCGTCGAGCTCAAGGAAGGGGCGGGCGACGTCCCCGCCGGAGCGCCGCTCGGCCCTGATCTGTGAGACACACCCCGCCAAGGCGGGCCGCTCCACACAGCCGTCACCGTCCGCCACTGTCGTCGGCCCGGACGTCACCGTAACCGCACCGGCCCGGACGCCACCGGCACCCGCCTGACACCGAGGTCGCCGTCACCGACGGTGGCCCGTGCCCGGCACGTCATCACCGGTCCGCCACCGTGGGCGGGACCTGCCAGGGTGACGGTCTGGCGCACGGGCGGGCTTCCTGGTCACGGTCCGGGGGCGGACATGGGGCCGGGCCAGGCGTTTGTGCCTGGCCCGGGGTGAAGCGTGGTGTCGGTCGGTTACTGGGTGGGGGTCTCCGGCGGCGTGGGGGTGTCGGTGGGGGAGCCGGTGTCCGACGAGGTCGCGGTCGGGGTCTCGGAGGGGAGGTCCGTCGGCGGCGCGCACGTCGGGATGTCCGTCGGTGCGCCCGTGGGGACGTCCGTCGGTACGTCGGTCGGCACGTTTGTCGGGTTGTCGGTCGGGACGCTCGGCGTCGGCGTCGGGGTGGGGGTCGGGGTGTCGGTCGCCGGTGGGGCGGCCTGGGCCTGCGCCTCCGGCATCTCCGGGGTCTCCGAGACCGAGGTCGACGGCGTGGCGGTCGGCGGTTCGGGGGGCGGGAGGGTGTCCGTCGGCGGGGCGGGCTGACAGGTGAACGTCACCGTCTCGGTCGGCCCCGGCACGGTCACCGTCGGGCCGGGCACGGTCACGGTGGGACCGGGCTGGGTGACCGTGGCGGTCACCGTCGCCTGCTCGGTCACCGTGGACGTCACGGTCGCCGTCGCGCTCGGCGCGGCCGTGGCGGTCGGTGAGACCGTCACGGTGCGGGTCGGCCAGGGCAGCGGCTGGACCTTGACGGCCGGCTTGCCCCTCGCCTTGTACGTGCCCTTGCCCAGCTTCTTCGTGGTCGCCCCGGCCCCGGTGGTGACGGGGACCTGGGCGGTGGCGCTCTTGCAGGACTTGCTCCTGCACACCTTCTGCTTCACGGTGAAGCGGGCCGCACCCTCGTACTTGACGGATACATTCAAGTACGAGACGCCCTTCTTCTTGACCACCTTCGTCGTGGCGGTGTAATCCCCGACCGTGGGCGTCGCCGTGGGTGTCGCCGTCGGTGTTGCCGTCGGGGTCGCGGCGACGGGTAACGCCACCTGCGCGCCGGAGGGAGAATCGGTGGATCGTAGGGGATCGGTGGCTGATGTCTGGGTGATCGCGACTCCGCCGGCTCCGGCCAGTGCAACGGTGCCGAGCAGCGCGCCCAGGATGGAAAATCTCATAATCCTGCTCTTGTGGGAGATTTCAGGACGCAGATCATTATTCCGACTTGTCAAGATTGGTCAAGACTGAGACGCATGAACAGGCGCTATCGGTTCCGGCGGGTGGTGAACTATCTGAACCTCGCCACCCCGCTCGGCCTACTGATCTCGATCGTCGGCGGCGCGGCCCGCCAACCCGGCCCCGACGGGCTCATCCTCGCCTTCGGCTACCGCTACCGCTTCCCCGTCGCGGGCGCGTTCACGGTGGGGAACGTCGTCCTGACCAGGCACAACTGGCTGGACGACCGGCTCATCCGGCACGAAGGACGGCACGCCACCCAGTGGGCCTGCTGCGTCGGGCTGCCGATGCTCCCGCTCTACCTGCTGGCCATGCTGATGTCGGTCGTCGTGTGCGGGCATCAGGCGTCGTACAACGTGTTCGAGCGGCTGGCCGACCTCGACGACGGTGGATACCCGCGTGCCCCCGTGTGGTGGCGGAGGGCGCGACGGCATAACGGCTGACCCAATCCCGCGTCCTCAAAGTTTCTCCTGGGTGAGGCCGGGTCTGAGCCGGCCCAGGGCGATCGCGACGATGGCGAGACCCGAGATCGCGCCGGCGGACGACACCGACGCCGTGGACGGCCCCACGACCGCGACCCCGGCCACGGCCAGGCCGGACACCAGCGCGGCCACCGCGACGTACGCCCAGGTGGCCAGGCGTACGGCCCTCAGCCGCGCGCCCTCGGACGGGAGCGTGCGGGACAGCAGCCAGGACAGGGCCGGCAGGAGGAGCACCCCGTGCATGAGCACGGCGTGGGCCGGCTTGAGCGCGGTGGCCACCGTGTAGGCGAGCTGCTGGTTGCCCGTCACCACCTCGACCACGCCACGAGCGATCATGATTCCGCCGAACACCATGGACGCCAGCAGCGTGGCGAAACCGGCCCGCACGGCCAGCCGGGTGCTCGGGGCGACCGCCGGAGCCGGGCGGAAGGCGGCGATCGTCATGGTGATCGCGATGACGATGAGCGTGACGCCGAACGCGGCCAGCGTGCGGGCGATGGCCGTGTCGAGGGGGGTCTCCATGTTGAAGTGGGACGGCACCCCGCGCCACGCCTGAAGGGTGATCAGGGCCACCTCGACCGTGGAGGCCACCGCGAACGCCCCGAGGACGAGGGCACGGGCGCGCAGCCGTAACCACTGGGACACCCAGGTCAGGGTCAGCACGCTCAACCCGAACGACACCCCGAACGTGAACGGCTTGCGCCACGACACGGCCCCCTCCCACGGACCGCCCGCCACGACGAGCACGCCCAGGTGTGCCAGGCCCACGAGCAGGAGGAAGACCCCGACGGAGTACCAGAGGCGATCGGAGTACCGGAGGCGAGTCATGCGGCCATGCTGACAGCGGCGGGTTCGCCTGCGCGTCGGACCACGGTCTGGCCTTCGACTACAACCACGGTCGTACATCGGACGCGCCGACCGGAACGCGCGCCCCCCGGACGCACGAGCGGGGTGCCGACACTCAGGCGCGGCCCAGGGGTTCGGTCCCGCCGCCCGGAACTCGCGGTCGGGAGGCGCGGCTCGCGGAACTCGGGCGGGAAATGGGTGCCGGCCCCGGGGCGGGGGCCGGCGCGGTGGGTCAGGGGGTGAGGGTGAGGGTGTGGGTGGCGGCGTTCTTGACGGACTCGGGCTTGGAGTACATCGGGAGGAGGTCGCCTCGGGCCCAGGATTCGGCCTGGTCCCAGTAGTTGTCGTGGAAGGCGTGTCCCGAGGCGCCCGTCAGGTTGATCCAGCGGGACTTGTCCAGGTCCGACAGGTCCACGACCATGCGCATCGACGGCACCGCGGTGACCCCGTACCCCTTCTGCACGTTCCACCCGGTCGCGTTCACCGCGTCCTTGTTGCCCGGGACGGCGAACGGGCCGCGGTTGAACAGCGCCTCCACCGGCGCGAGGCCCGAGGTGCCGAGCGTGCCGTTGACCAGTTCGAGCTGGTGCAGATCGCCCCACTTCCAGGACTTGACGTCCGTGCCGAACAGCTCGGACAGCTCCTGGTACGCCGAGGCCATCGCCTGCCGCAGCATGTCGTCGCGGGTCTCGGTGAGGTTCTTGGTGGTCACGTCGTCCCAGAAGGGGTCCTCGGGGGCGGTGAGGAGGTTGGCGACGACGTCGTACCAGCGGTCGCCGCCGGCGGGCCACACCTGCTCGGGGAGGTCGTCGTCGAACGTGAGCATGAGCAGGTGCCGCCACACCGCGTTGTAGTAGGCGGCGGGCGCGGAGTCGAGCCCCTGGGAGTGGTCCCAGTTCCTGAGCAGCTCGCGGGCCTGGCGGGCGGACCCGGCCAGGTCCACCTGCAGCAGCGCGGGCACCAGCGTCTCGGCGAACTCGTTGGAGGTGTCCTGCTGGATGTCCGACATCGTCCCGGCGTCGATCTTGCCCTTCGCGATCGCGTTCTCGACGAGCTCGCGGATGCGCTGGGAGCGGTAGCCGTAGGACCAGTCCTTGGTCAGCAGCGGCTTGTAGCGGCGGGGGTCGATGACGGCGTTGTTGGCCGTGACGATGAACCCGTCGGCCGGGTCCTCCAGCGTGGGGAGCTGGTCGTAGGGGATGGGCTCGGCCTTCCAGTCGTACTCGCCCGTCCAGCCGGGCACCGGCCAGGTGCCGTCGCCCTTCTCCCGTACGGGGATGCGCCCGGGCGCCTGGTAGCCGATCTTGCCGCTGGTGTCGGCGTAGATCAGGTTCTGGGACGGCACCTCGAACAGCGCCGCCGCCGACCGGAACTCGGGCCAGTCGCCCGCCTTGTTGAGCGCGAAGATCGCGTCCACGGTCCTGCCGGGGGTGAGCGCGGTCCATTGGAGCGCCACGGCGTTCGCCTCGCCGCTGGGCCGGGCGTCCTCCATCACCTCGTTGATCAGCGGACCGTGCCGGGTGCTCTTCACGGTGATCGTGACGGGGTCGCCGCCCGCCACCTTGATCTGCTCCTGCCTGGTCTCCAGCTTGACCTGCTCGCCCTTGTACAGGTACGTGTCGCCGTCCACCTTCTCCAGGAAGAGGTCGGCCACGTCGGGACCGAGGTTCGTGAACCCCCACGAGATCTTGTCGTTGTGCCCGATGATCACGCCGGGCACGCCGGAGAAGGTGAACCCGGTGACGTCGTACGGGCACTTCGCGGACAGCGTCCTGCAGTGCAGCCCGGCCTGGTACCAGACGGACGGCATCTGCGGCGACAGGTGCGGGTCGTTGGCCAGCAGCGGCTTGCCGCTGGTGGTGTGCCGGCCGGAGACCACCCAGGAGTTGGACCCGATGCCCTCGCGCTCCTCGCTGCTCATCGTGCTGGGCACGGCGTCCAGCGTCGCGGCGGCCTGGGAGAGCGCGCGCACGCCGCCGGTCTGCGGCTCGGCCCGCTGGTCGTAGCGGCCCTGGGAGAGCGCGCCCTCGCCGACGATCGGGGCGTGCCGGTCGTACGGGTAGCCGGGGTAGAGCTGGTCGACGCGCTCCTTGGGCAGCTTGGTCAGCGCCAGGGCGCGGTCGATCTCGTCCTCCATGTTGGAGCGCAGGTCCCAGGCCATGGCCTTGAGCCAGGCGACGGAGTCGACCGCGGTCCACTTCTCCGGCCGGTAGTCGCCGTTCTGCAGCTTGAGCACCGAGTATTCGAGGCTGCGGTCGGAGGCGTTGGGGTTGGCGTCCAGCCAGGCGTTCACGCCCTTCGCGTACGCGGCCAGGAAGTCCTGGGTCTGCCGGTCGAGGCCGGGCAGCTCCTGCTCGGCCACCCTGCGCCAGCCCATGGTCCGCAGCGCCTTGTCGTTGCCGAGCGTGGCCTTGCCGAACAGCTCGGAGAGGCGTCCGGCGGTGGTGTGGCGGCGGAAGTCCATCTCGAAGAACCGGTCCTGGGCGTGGACGAAACCCTGCGCCATGAACAGGTCCGCCGAAGTGTCGGCGTAGATATGCGGAATCCCCGATTTATCGCGATAAATCTCTACTTTGCTGGTTAGGCCGGGCAACCGCAGCGTCCCGTCCAGCTGTGGGAACGATTTCCGTACGGTGTACACCAGGACCCCGGCCAGCACGATCGCCAGCGCGAGAAGCACGGTCAACACCCGGGCGAACCACCGCAAAGGCCACGGCATCCACGCAAAGGGTCTCACCGATACCTCCATCTTGCCGAACTGGAACAAGTCTGGCAGTACCGGCTCACTGCTCCGGCCGTTTCAGGTGGTCGGAGCGCCTTGGGCGGAGTTGCTCCCGATCAGAGGGCCCAGCTCTGCCCCTCGGGCGTGTCGGTGACGCGGACCCCCAGCTCGGCCAGCTCGTCCCGCAGCAGGTCGGCCGCCGCCCAGTCGTTCGCCTCCAGCGCGCGGTCGCGCCGCTCCAGCAGCTCACCGGCCCCGGCGGGCAGCCCCCGGGGCTTGCCGATCTCCGTGGACAGGTCGAGCGCCAGCACCTGGTCCAGGTGCAGGAACGTCTCGAACTTCGACCCGGGCGCCACCGACTCGTCCCGCTCCAGCTCCCGCAGGATCCGCAGCGCCGCCGGGGTGTCCAGGTCGTCGTCGAAGGCGGACTCGACGCGCTCGGCGTACGAGGAGGCCATGGGCGCGCTGGGCGACTCCGACCACTCGGCCACCCGCGCCCGCCACCGCCGGACCGTGCGGTCGGCGGCCCGCAGGACGTCCCAGGTGAGGTCGAGCCGCTGCCGGTAGTGGTGCTCCAGGAACGCCAGGCGCGCCGCCAGCGGGTCGAGCCCGGCCGCCACCACGTCCGTCAGCAGCACCACGTTCCCCGTGGACCCGGCCGGCTCGCGCCCGCCGAACAGCAGGCTCCCGCCGTGCACCCAGTGGCGCACCACCTCGTGGCCGGTCGCCGCGTCCGACTGGGCGCGTACGTCCTCGTGGTGCGGGAAGCGCAGGCCGGCGTCGCCGAGGTGGAGGTCGATCCGTTCGCCGAGGTGGCGCAGCGACATGGCCGAGCACTCCACGTGCGGGCCGGGCAGGCCACGCCCCCAGGGCGCGTCCCGGCCCTGGTCGCCGTCGGCGGGTAGCCACAGGGCCCAGCCGGACGGCTCGCCGGGCTTGACGTCGTCCAGACGCTTGCCGGAGATCTCCCCGTACGTCGGGAACGTCCGTACGTCGAAGTTCACCGAGCCGTCCGGCGCCGCGTACGCGTGCCCCCGCTCGACGAGCCTGACGATCAGCTCGATCATCGCGTCGACGGTCTCGCTGGAACGCGGGCTGTGCTCCGGCGGCCGGAGGTTGAGCGCGGCCGTGTCGCTCCTGAAGTCGTCCTCGTGCCGGCGGACCAGGTCGGGCCCAGGATCTTCCCCGGCGAGCGGCCAGAGGTCGGTGACGTTGCGGCACGCCACGACCCGCGTACGCCGCCGCTCCAGCACCCTCCTGACCAGGTCGGACAGCACGTACGTGCGCAGGTCGCCCAGATGGGCGCGGCGGCCGGGCGCCGGCCCGCACGTGTACATGCGCACCGCCCGCCCGCCCGCGAGCTCCTCGACCTGCCTGGCCCGGGTGTCGTGGATCCGCAACATCACCCGAGCCTAGCCCTCACCCGCCGAGGAAGCCGAGGATGTCCCTGTCCCCGCGCTCGCGGAGCCTGGCCAGCACCTCCTCGCGGGTGGCCGTGTCGGGCATGCCGATGCGGGCCCCGATCAGCCGCAGGCCCTCCATCTCCGAGTGCACCGGCGCGGTGTAGCCGATGAGGTACAGCGCCCGGTTCAGCGGCGGCATCGCCACGGCGGCCGCGGGCAGGTAGCGGGTCAGCAGCTCGCCGCCGTCGGAGACGGTCAGGAACACGTGGTCGCCCTCGCTCGCCTTGAAGTCGGCCAGCACGTTGCGGATCGACCCCATGGTCGGCTGGTTGTGCCAGCTGATCACCACGTCGCCCGACGGCGTAGAGGCGGTCAGCGAACCGCCGGGAGCCATGCCCAGGTAGGCGGCGAACCCCGTCGGCAGGGGCGAGCCCGAACCGCGCAGGTGCTCGGCGTTGACGTCCACGCGGTGCCACCAGCGGCCGTCGCGGGAGCGGAAGCTGCGCCGCGTCTCGGAGACGTCCTTGCGCGGCTGGTACGGCTCCGACTCCCCGGTGGGCGACGTGCCGGCCACCCTGATCCAGCCCCGCTGCGTGCGCTCGAACCCCGGGCCGCCCGAGTAGGCGCGCACCGAGCTCTCGCTCACGTCGTAGCGGGAGGTCAGGTTCGTCACGATCGTGCTCACCGAGGCCTCGCCGCCGGCCCGCTCGATCTCCCTGGCGATCATCTCCCTGATGCCCAGGTACTCGTCGCCGCCCCACCTGGTCAGCCCGTACTTGTTCCGGTCCACCCGGCGGAAGCGCTCGTCGGCGGTGAGCTGGTTGCGGATGCCGACCAGGCTGTAGTCCTCGCCGATGCGTTCCTGGATCTCCTCGGGCGCCAGCGGCGTGCCCGCCACCGCCAGCACCGCCTCGGCCTTCTCGTTGATGCTGCGCGGCCAGGGCACCACGTGCCGGCCCAGCACGCGAAGCTGCGGCACGGCCAGGATCCACCGCTCGGCGACGTCTTCACGGACGCCGAGCTGGGACACCATGGACACCGCCTCGCCGAGCGGACGCGGCCCGTCGGCGAAGAGCTGCCGCGTCTTCTCCCGCAGTTCGTCGGCCCCGCCGGAGACCAGCCATCCGTCGGCCTGCTCGTAGCCGGTCAGCAGCGTACGGACGAACCGCCACGCGGGGATGCCCAGCGTGCGCAGGTCGCCGCGGTGCCACGGGACGGCGGCCGCGAGGTCGTCGGCCGGGACCGCGGACCCCAGCCTGCCCCTCAGCCACGCCACGTGCGCCACCAGCGCCGCCGCCTCCGGCGAGCCCAGCCACGCCTCCACGTGGTCGCGCAGGTCACGCTCGATCTGCCTGATCCGCTCGCGCGTGACCGAGAAGCGCTGCGCCAGCTCGTCGAGCGTGGCGCGCTGCGCCGCGTAGAGCCGGTCGCGGGCGATGGCGCGCTGCCGCTCGTCGAGGGCCGCGAACACCGCGTCGATCAGCTCGGGCAGGGGCTTGTCGGGCCTGGACGGGGCGGGCACTGCGGCGGGCGCGGGTTCGAGCAGCCGCTCGAACACACCGCTGAACAGCTTCTGCACCACGTCCTTGCCCAGCGACTCCGGAGTGCGCTCGGCCTCGGCGGGGTCGCTGAAACGCAGCAGCGGCAGGATGTCGCCGAGCAGCAGGTGCCCCCAGCAGGCCACGGCCAGATCGGCCAGGTGACCCGCCACGGTCTGCGTCCCGACGATCGCGCACGCGCGGTCGAGGGGGATCGCCTGCCACCAGGCCTCGGGCAGCTGGGGCTCCTCCACGATCGGCGCGATCTGACCAGGGGAGGTCCAGCGCAGGGGTGGCGCGAGGTCGCTCAGGCTGAGGTTCATTGAGGTCCAACCGGCAAAGGGAAGATATCCGCAGTTCAGACTATGTGATCAGGGGGACAGAAATGGGCTCCCCCTTCCGGAATGCGAGATATAGAGCATCGTTCGGGCCCGTGTGCAGGCGACGAACAGTATGCTCCGCTCGCGTTGCAGCGCTCGGGCCCGCGCGGCGGGCTCCTCGGGCAGCGACCCGGGCACCACGCCCTCCGCCACGCCGACGAGTGCCACCCGGTCGAACTCCAGCCCCTTGAGATGCTGGAAGGTCGCCACACGCACGTCCAGCCCGTCCAGGGCCTCGCGGGCGGCGCGGGCCAGCGTGGGGGTGCGCGCGCCGACGGCGATCTCGCCCTCCGGCACGCCGTCCGCCAGCCAGCCGCCGACCGTGGTGCGCAGCCCGGCCAGTTCGGACTCGGGCGTGTCGTAGGACCGGATCACCGGCCGCCGGCCGTTGTGCGTGGCGCGGTAGCCGTACAGCTCGGCCACGCCCTTGACCAGGCCGTTCGCCGGGCCGCCGCCGCGCAGCCGGACCACGTAGGACAGGATCTCCTGCGGCAGCCGGTAGGAGATGCGCAGGTCGTGCTGGACGGCCGGGATGCCCACCGCGCCGAGCGCCACCCGCGTGTCGGTCACCCGCTGGTGCGGGTCGCCCACCACGAACAGGTCGTCGTGCGCGTGCGGCGCCGCCGCCCGCAGCAGCCGCCACTGCGCCGGGCTGATGTCCTGCGCCTCGTCCACCACGATGTGCCGGTACGGCTTGCGCCCCGGTTCCACGTCGTCCAGCAGGTCGCCGGTCGTGATCGACAGGAGCCTGATCGCCTCGTCGGTGAGCTGGGCCAGCGACCGGGCCCCCGGGCCGACCAGGGGAGGACGGCGTCCCTCCGCGTCGGTGACGATCCGCATGGCCAGGCGCTCGGCGTTGTCCACCTCGACGCGCTTGCGCACGCTCTCGTCGTCGATCAGCACGTCCAGGCGGCCGGACAGCTCCTCGGCCAGCCCCTGCGAGAACGTCACCAGCAGCACCGGCCCGCTGCCGCGCGCCGCCAGATAGGCCGCCCGGTGCAGGGCGATGATCGTCTTGCCGGTGCCCGCGCCGCCCACGACCAGCACCGGCTGCTCGTACCGTCCGGTCCTGGCCAGCCGGTGCTGCGTCGGATGCAGGAACGTGCACCAGTCCGGGGCCCCGAGCACCCGGTCGAGCTCCACCTTGTCGGCCGCGAACACCGCGCGGTCCGGGCTGCGCAGCAGCGCCGCGTGCAGGTCGTCGGGGTCGATCGCGCCGGGCTCCTCGTCCCGGGCGCGCCAGTTGTCCAGCTCCCGCCACGCCTCCGACAGCGTGCCGCCCCGGGCCAGCACGGCCAGCGGCGCGTGCTGCGTGGGCGGCAGCAGCGGTTCGAGCGCGGCCACGTCGGCCTCGGTGGAGATCAGCCTGACCAGGGGCAGCGCGTGCACGTCGATGCCGAGCGCGAGCAGGTCGCCGTCGCATATCTGCTCGAACAGCCGCGACGGGCGGGCCGATCTGCGTAAGGCGGGCTCGACCCGTTCCAGGGTCTCGGCGTCCCACTCCTCGACGACGCCGATCACCGGGTTGACGCCGTACCGGTGCCGCTGGGCGTACGACCAGGCCTCGGGGTCGGGACGTACGGACAGCAGCCAGTAGACGTCACGCTGCCGGACCACCACGCCGCGATGCCCGTCGGCCAGGCGCAGCGTCGCGACCTTCGCGTCCCGGCAGCCCCGCACCCGCTCGGGATGCGGGGCTCCGGACACGTTCAGCAGGAAACGGCGCAGCGCGACCACGGCGTCCCTGCGCACCGGCTGAGCCAGTGCGCCGAGCTCCCCTGGGAAGTCAGGGCCGATCGCGAGCCGCGGCACGGGCGGTCAGTCCAAGAGGGCGAGCAGGTCGCGGTCGCCGCGTTCGCGGAGCCTGGTGAGCAGGTCCGGCAGCCCGACGGGGCCGGTCAGGCCGATCCTCGTCGCGATCACCCTGGCCGCCTGGTCCCGGGTGCCGCCCGGCGCCGTGTAGCCGACCAGGCGCAGCGCCTTGGTGATGTTCTCGGCGTTCTGGGCGGCGACCGGCAGGTGACGGGCCCGCAGCACGCCCTCGTCCGACAGCGTGAGGAACAGGTGCCCGCCCTCCTTGGCGCCGACGTCCACGAGCAGGCGCTCGATGGACTCCAGCACCGGCCTGCCGTGCCAGGTCATGGTCAGCTCGCCTGCCGCGCTCCTGACCGCCCTGCTCTCGCCGGGGGACAGGCCCAGGTAGGCCGCGAAGCCCGTCGGGAGGGCACACTCGCCGCCGGCGAGCTGCTCGGCGGTCACGTCGATCCGCAGCCACCAGCGTCCGTCCGGCTGGCGGAAGCAGCGCCTGGTCTGGGAGACGTCCTTGAGCGGCTGGTACGGCTTGTTCTGCTCCCCGCCGTTGGCCTCCACGGGCGGCGGGGCCGGCGTGAACGCCTGGAACTGCGGCGGGCCGGGCGGAGGCGGGGGCGGCGGCAGCGGAGGTGGCGGCTGCATCGAGCCGAACGCCGAGTGCGGCTGCTGGAACTCCGCCGGCGGGCGGGGCTGGGCGGTCTGCGCGGGCAGCGTCGCCAGCACGAACTGCCAGGCCGGGACCTCCAGCGCGCGGATCTCCCTGGCGTGCCAGTCGGCCGCGCCGATCAGCTGCTCCTTGGGGGCGGCCGGGCCCAGCGTCCTGCGCAGCTCGTCCAGGTGGGCGCGGTACGGCGCGGCCTCCTCGCTGGCCAGCCAGTGGTCGAGGCGGACGCGCAGCTCCTGCTCGGTGGCGGAGATGTCGGCCGGGGGGACGGCGAACAGCTTGGCGAGCTGGTCGACCGCCGAGGGCTCGTCGGTGAAGACCCGGTTCTGCGCCACGGCCCAGCTCTTGTCGTCGAGCCCGGCGAACGCGGCCTCGATCAGCTCGGGCAGCTCCTGCCCATCCGGCCCATCGGCCTCACCCTGCGAGTCTGCCACGGCGTCCTCGCCGTGAGCCTCATGCTCCGCGACCTCGGCGGGCTCCACTTCCACCAGGGCCTCAGAGACCTCCAGGTGGTCGGCGGGCGCTGCGGCCTGGGCCGGCTCCTCCTCCACCAGGGCTTCAGGGACCTCCGGGTGGTCGGCGGGGACCTCGGGCTCCGCGGCCTCGGCGGGCTCCTCCTCCACCAGGGCTTCAGGGACCTCCAGGTGGTCGGCGGGCGCCGCGGCCTGGGCCGGCTCCTCTCCCGCCGAAGCCTCAAGGACCTCAGGGTGGTCGGCGGGCTCGGGCCGTTCGTCGTGATCGTCCGGCGCGGTCGCCTCCACCGGCTCGGGCTCGGACGCCGGCTCGCCGCCGACGCCCTCGGCCTCCAGCGCCGCCTCCAGCGCGGACGCCTCCTCGGCGGCGGGCTCGGGCGCGGGCTCATCGGCGGCGTCGAGCACGGGCTCCGGTTCGGGCCGAAGCCCCTCCTCGACGACCGGCTCGGAGTCGGCGTCGAGCACCGGCTCGCCGTCGCGCCCCGCACCCTTGTCAGCGGCCCCCTCGTCAGCGGCCCCCTCGTCAGCGGCCCTCTCCGCAGCCAGGTCCTCGGCCGCCACGTCCTCCTCGGGCGCGTCCTCGCCGAACGAGCCCTCATGAAGCGCGGCCTCGGCGACCGCAGGCTCCGGGGCGGGGTGCTCGGCGCCGTGCGGCGCGGGCGTCCGGGGAAGGTCCGCCTCCGCGGAGGCCGGAGCCACCAGCCCCGCCGGTACGTGCGCCTCCACCTGCCGCCCACCCGCGTACGGATGCGCGAGCCGTACGAGCACCGCCCCGAACAGCGTGTTGAGCACCGGCCGAGCCTGGATGAACGGCTGGTCCACCAGCTCCCGCCCGGTCAGCGAGAGCAGCCCCGTCCACGACCCGGCGCGGTCGAGCGCGATGGCGACGGCGGGTTCGTCGGCCTCGTCCGGGTCCAGGACGTGCAGAGCCGGCAGGACGTCACCGACGGCGGCGGCCGGCCAGTGCTCCAGCGCGATCTCCGTCAGCAGCTCGCCCAGCGACTCCGGGCCGATGGCCGTGAGCACCAGCGGCATGGGCAGGCTTCGCCACCACGCGTCCGGCAGATCCGGTTGCCCGGTCAGTAGCGTGATCGTCGACGCGTCGCTCCACCTCAAAGGTGGAACGAGGTCGCTCAGGCAGAAGTTCATCCCGTTCCGTTCACCAGCCCCTCACGCCGCCGGAGCGGCGCAGCCAACATCTCGCCGCCCACGGAACAGACCATAGTCCGGCAAAACAGCCCTACGCATCATGCACTACGCATCAGCGCCGAACAGCGGCAAAGCGTAGACGCACGTAGTCGGCCATCCAGCCCGTCTCCCTGCGCAGCGCGGGCGCGGCCAGCTCGTTGACCCGCCCCAGCAGGGGCTCCACGATCTCCGGCGGCAGCCCTTCGAGCACGGACGAGGCGAACATGCGCACCCAGTCGGCGGCCCCGCCGGGGCACTCGTCGAGCGGGGTCGGCCGGTCGAAGTACTCCAGCAGCCGGACCACGAAGCCCTCCTGCTCCAGCCGTCGCGCGTACTCGGCGGGCGTGGGGAAATACCAGGGCAAATCGGGCTCGCGTAGGCCGTACTCGCGCCAGGCGGTCAGCATCGCGGCGGTCAGCTCCGCGCAGTTGCCCGCGCCGCCCATCTCCGCGACGAACCGGCCGCCCGGCTTCAGCGCCTCGCGGACGTTGGCGATCACGGTGGCGGGGTCGCGGCTCATCCAGTGGAGCGCCGCGTTGGAGAAGACGGCGTCGTACGGGTCGACCACGGTGAAGTCGTGGCCGTCGCCGATGATGAAGTCGATCCCCGGGTACTGGGCCAGCGCCTTCTCGATCATCGCGGCGGAACCGTCGATGCCCAGGACGTCCGCGCCCCTGAAGGCGATCTGCGCGGTCAGCACCCCGGTGCCGCACCCGAGGTCGAGCACGCGCTCCCCGGGCTGTGGGTCGAGCAGGTCGACCAGCGGCGCGCCCTGGGTGGAGACGTACCCGAAACTGCTGTCGTAGGCGCGACTGTTCCACCGCTCCAAGCTCGGTGCGTCGTATCGCAAGACGATCAGCTCACATTCGTCAGACATCGGGCCCCCGTGGCCGTGCTGTCCGTTCACTTTAGAGCCTGATCGCCTCTACGACATATCAAGTCACAACGGACTCATCCCACGCTCTTGCTCCATTCCCGCTTGAGGTACGCCTTTGCCGCGTCCGTCTGCGGGATCGTCATGAGCACGGGAGGCCCGGCGGCCTTGGGCAGCCGGGCGGCCTGCTCGGCGTCGAGCTTGCCCTTCATGAGCATGGCCTCGCCGCGCGCCGGACGGGCGTAGCCCTTCTGGAGCAGGTTCTGGCCCTCGTCGGAGAACAGGAACTCCTGCCACAGCCGCGCGGCGGCCGGATGAGGAGCGGTCTTGCTGATCGCCTGGACGTGGTACCCGCCGAACGGCGCGTCCCGCGGGATCGTCACCTCCCAGGAGTCGGCGTGGTCGGCGCTGCGGGTCGCGTTGAGGTGGTCCCAGTCGATGATCACGTTCGCCTTGGCCGGTTCGACGAGCTGCCCGGCCTGCTTGAGCTTGGCGAACAGGTCCACCCCCTGCCGGGCGTCCGGCGCGGACCCGGCCTTCATGGACGCGGCCATCACGCCGCCGAACGCCGCCGCCGAACGCAGCGGGTCGCCGTCGAGCGCGACGCGGTAGCCGGGCTTGAGCAGGTCGGCGAAGGAGGCCGGGGCCTTGACCTCGCGCGGGTCGTAGCCGATGGACATGTAGCTGCCGTAGGCGCCGTACCAGGCGCCCTTGGGGTCCTTGACGTGGTCGGGCAGGTCCTGCCAGCCCGTCACCTTGTACGGCGCGAACTGGTCGGCCCCGTAGACGGCCATGTCCAGGGTGAGATCGAACACGTCCGGCTTGAGCTGGGCGGCGGCGTCGAGCTCACGCTTGCTGCTCGCGCCCGGTTCCAGCTCGTTGACCTTGATGCCGTACTTGTCGGAGAAGGTGTCGAGGATCTCGCCGTAGTTCACCCAGTCGTGCGGCAGGGCGATCACGGTGAGCTGGCCCTCGTGCTTGGCGGCCTCGGCCAGGCGTTCCATCGTGCCGAAGCCCTGCTTCAGCGAGACGGCCCGGACGTTGAGCGGCGGCAGGTCCTTGGCCCCCGCGGACGTGGACTGGGACGTTGACGCGCCGCATCCGGCGCTGGCGAGAATGGCTGCTACGGCGGCGCAGATACGAACGGTCACACAACGAATACTTACCGTTACTTCGCCCGAGGTCGAGGAGGCGCGACCGGAACGACCTTGGCCGCGACCAGCGATTCCTCGTCGATGTCCACCAAAGTGCCGTCCCGCTTGCGAACGCGCAACACGCCGCCGGTCCACGATTCGAGTACGCCCACAGCGTCCCGGAAGCCTCCGGGAACCCGTCTGCGCGTGGTGATCCGTGCGCCTATGTCCTGAGTTGTGATCGCGACGACGAGGCGTGCGGCCATGAGTTTGCCACCCTCCGTTTCGGCCAGCTGGCAAGCACGGCAATACTAGGGCGTAGCAAACCGCGGTCAGAGTCGGTGCCATGGTGCGGAGAAAAAGGAGCTCGAGGTGACCTACGTCATCGCGCAGCCTTGCGTGGACGTCCTGGACAAGGCGTGCATCGAGGAGTGCCCCGTCGATTGCATCTACGAGGGCGAGCGCATGCTTTACATCCACCCCGACGAGTGCGTGGACTGCGGCGCGTGCGAGCCTGTGTGCCCCGTCGAGGCCATCTTCTACGAGGACGACCTTCCCGAGCAGTGGAAGGACTTCTACAAGGCGAACGTGGACTTCTTCGAGGACCTCGGCTCGCCCGGAGGCGCCTCGAAGGTCGGCAAGATCGAGAAGGACCACCCGGTGGTGGCCGCGCTGCCGCCGCAGGGCGAGGACCACTAGCGAGTCGCGTGCGCCGGGGCCGTCCACATCGGGCGGGCCCCGTGCGCCCGCGTGCGCGACAGGCGTGTACGGCCACGAGCGACCCTGGAGAACCGTGAACAAGCTGCCCGACTTCCCCTGGGACCGGCTCGAACCGTACAAGGAACGCGCCCTCGCGCACTCCGACGGCATCGTCGACCTCTCGGTCGGCACGCCCGTCGACCCGGTGCCCGAGGCCGTCCAGCAGGCTCTGCGCGAGTCGGCGAACAGCCCCGGCTACCCGCTGACCCACGGCACACCGGCCCTGCGCGAGGCCGCCGCGGGCTGGCTGCGTCGCCGCCACGGCGTCACGGTCGACCAGCAGGACGTGCTCCCGCTGATCGGCTCCAAGGAGTTCGTCGCCTGGCTGCCCACCTACCTGGGCGCCCGGCGGGTGGTCTTCCCCGAGCTGGCCTACCCCACCTACGACGTGGGCGCCCGGCTCGCCGGCGCGACCGCCACCGCCTCCGACAGCACCCTGTCGGTCGGCCCCGAACACGTCGACCTGCTGTGGATCAACTCCCCGGGCAACCCGACCGGGCGCGTGCTGCCCGCCGAGCACCTGCGCAAGGTGGTCTCCTGGGCGCGCGAGCGCGGCACGGTCGTGGCCTCCGACGAGTGCTACATCGAGCTCGGCTGGGAAGAGCGGCCGGTCTCCATCCTCCATCCCGACGTCTGCGGGGGCTCCCACGAGGGGCTGCTCGCCGTCCACTCGCTCTCCAAGCGCTCCAACCTGGCCGGCTACCGGGCGGGGTTCGTGACGGGCGACCCCGTCCTGGTCAAGCGGCTGCTGGAGACCCGCAAGCACGCCGGCATGCTCATGCCGAAGCCCGTCCAGGACGCGATGACGGTCGCGCTCGGCGACGACACGCACGCCGAACGCCAGCGCGAGCTGTACGCGGCCCGGCGCGCCGCGTTGCGTCCCGCGCTGGAGCGGGCGGGGTGGACGATCGACCATTCGACCGCCGGTCTGTACCTATGGGCGTCGAATGGGCAGAACGCCTGGGATCAAGTGAGTAAGCTTTCCGAAATCGGGATTTTGGTCGCGCCGGGAGACTTCTACGGATCGGCTGGTGAACGGCACATCCGCGTCGCGGTCACCGCGACCGACGAACGCATCAGTGCGGCCGTGCGCCGCCTCCAGTAGGATCGCCCGTCGTAGCGCACGGACAAATTGAAAAAGGCGTCTGCCGAGACAGACCGCGAGTGGAGCGAGCTATTCGATGAGCATGACCTCCATGGTCGTACTCGGGCTGAGCATCGCCACCGTCCTGTTGCTGCTGGGGGCGTTCCTGGCCACCATGCGGCAGGACAGGAGGGGCCGGGCGAGCGCGCCGCCGCCGGTCGAGGTCGCCCCGGTCGAGACCCCGCTGCCGGCGCCGGTCGAGGTCCCCGGGCATGCCGGCACCGACTACGCCGACCCTCGCACCATTCAGGTCGCCGACCGGATCGAGGTGCACGGCACCCCCTACCGCGTGCTCGGCGCGATGTACGTCTCCTGGCAGGGCCACCAGTGGATCGAGTACCTGCTGCGCGACGTCGCCCGCCGCCGCCTGTGGCTCTCGGTCGAGGTGCGCGAGGGCAAGTCCGCGGGCGAGGCGTCCCATCTTGAGGTGCTGCTCTGGACCGAGGTGCCCACGCAGGGCATGGTCCCGGCGAAGAGCATGCTGATCATGGAGGGCGTCGAGTTCTTCCCGGTGCAGCGCGGCACCGCGGCCTTCAGGGGCGAGGGCGAGACCGGCAACCCCGAACGCGGCCTGCTCGACTTCGCCGACTACCACGCCTCCGACGGCCGCCTGCTCTCCTTCGAGCGCATCCAGGGCCACCCCTGGAGCGCCAGCTACGCCCAGCCCCTGCCGCCGGGCTCGATCACCATCGTCACCCGCGCCACCTGACGTCCCCGTGACGGGAGGTCACGACAGCTCGACCTCCCCGTCGCCGGCCTTGCCGCCCTGCTTCCAGCCGTCCGCGTCGACGTCGTTGACCCAGGTCGCGCCGCTGTAGCCGACGCGCCGCAACTGGTACTTCTCCGCGTACGCCACCGACCAGGACGCCACCAGCCAGCCCCGCTTCTTCGTCGTGATCGCCGTGTCGCCGAGCGCCCTGGCGAGCTGCTTGCGCGCCTCGGCCGTCCTGGCCTGCGGCGCGGGCGTCTTCTTGGCCGGCGGGTACCAGCAGTGGACGGCCTTGGGCACCCGGCCGGTGAAGGCGGCGGCCAGGAGCTTGGCGTCCTGCTCGTGCTGCGCGTACGCGTAGCCGCCCGCCGAGCGCTGCACCTCCTGGGCCGCCTCGGCCAGCGGCAGCTTGCGGTAGTTCTTGACCTTGACCAGCGCGGCGAAGAACTTGTTGCTGGCGTAGACGGGGTCCATGAGCTGCTTCTTGCGCCCCCAGCCCTGCGACTCGCGCTGCTGGAACACGCCCACCGAGTCGCGGTCGCCCCAGTTGAGGTTGCGCAGCTTCGACTCCTGCAGCGCGGTGCCGTACGCGATCACGACGGCCCGCTCGGGCAGGCGGCGGCGGGCCGCGACGGCGGCGATGGTGGCCGAGACCTGCGCCTGCTCCGGATCGAGGGACAGAACGCCCTCGGGGGTGCGCACCATGCAGTACGCCTCCGGGAGGACCAGCGGCGTGGCCCGCCTGAGCAGGAGATAGAGCCCCACGGAGACGCCGACGGCGAGGATCACGACGATGATCGCTATGGTCAGGACTCCACGGGAGAAGCGCAGGCGCACCCTGAAGAACCTACCTGGCCGGATAAGCTCCGTGGCCATGAGTCACGTGATGTCCCCGGTGGTGGACGAGCTGTGGGAACGACGCGCGGAGCTGTCCCCGGCCGACGTGGAGGCGCGCATCGAGGTGGTCGGCGCCGTCGACCTGCTGGACAAGGGCGAGGCGAGGGTCGCGCGCCTGGTGGGCGGCGAGGTGGTGGTCGACGAGCGGGCCAAGCGCGCCATCCTGCTCAGCTTCCGGCTGCTGGGCATGGCACGTTCCCAGGTGGGCGACTTCCAGCACCACGACAGGGTGCCGCTCAAGACGTCCTTCGAGGGTGTGCGGGTGGTGCCGGGAGCCATCGCGCGCTGGGGCTCGTACCTGGCGCCGGGGGTGGTGCTGATGCCGTCGTTCACGAACATCGGCGCGTACGTGGACTCGGGGACCATGGTCGACACGTGGGCCACGGTGGGCTCATGCGCCCAGATCGGCAAGAACGTGCACCTGTCGGGCGGAGTGGGCATCGGCGGCGTCCTGGAGCCGCCCGGCGCGGTGCCGGTCGTCGTGGAGGACGACGCGTTCATCGGCAGCCGCTCGATGATCGTCGAAGGCGCGCGGGTGGGCCGCGGCGCGGTGATCGGCGCGGGCACGATCCTGTCCGGCACGATCCCCGTGATCGACGTGCAGACGGGCGAGGAGCTGGCCCGGGGCAGGGTGCCCGACTGGTGCGTGGCGGTCGGCGGCACCCGGCAGAAGGAGTTCCCCGGCGGCACGTTCGGGCTGCCGTGCGTGCTGGTGATCAAGCGTCTGGAGCCCGAGCAGCGGCACGACAAGGCGGCACTCAACGAGGTGCTGCGCGAACATGGAGTGAACACCTGATGCTGGACCTGACACAGGACGTACGCGCGCTGACCGCCGCGATCGTGGACATCGAGTCGGTGAGCGGCGGCGAGAAGGCCCTGGCCGACGCGGTCGAGCAGGCGCTCACCGCGCTGCCGCACCTGACGGTCGACCGCTCCGGCGAGACCGTCGTCGCCCGCACGAACCTGGGCCGGGCCGAGCGGGTGCTGATCGCGGGCCACCTCGACACGGTCCCGGTCGCGGCCAACCTGCCCAGCCGGGTGGAGGGCGACCTGCTCTACGGCTGCGGCACCTCCGACATGAAGGCGGGCGTGGCGGTCGCGCTGCGGCTGGCGGCCACCGTCCCGGCCCCCAACCGCGACGTGACGTACGTCTTCTACGACTGCGAGGAGATCGAGGCCGAGCGCAACGGCCTGACCAGGGTCGCCAGGGACCACCCCGAGTGGCTGGCGGCCGACTTCGCGGTGCTGATGGAGCCGACCGACGGCGTGATCGAGGGCGGCTGCCAGGGCACCCTGCGCGCCGACGTCACCGTCACCGGCAAGCGCGCCCACAGCGCGCGGTCGTGGTTCGGCGTCAACGCCGTCCACGGCATCGAGCCGGTGCTGGCCAGGCTCAACGCCTACGAGGCGCGGCTGCCGACGGTCGACGGGCTGGAATACCACGAGGGGCTCAACGCGGTCGCGGTGCGCGGCGGCGTGGCGGGCAACGTCATCCCCGACGAGTGCGTGGTCACGGTCAACTACCGCTTCGCCCCCGACCTGACGATCGAGCAGGCCGAGCAGCACGTGCGCGAGGTGTTCGAGGGCTACCGGGTCAGCTTCCTCGACGCGGCGCCCGGGGCCAGGCCGGGCCTGACGCATCCCGTGGCCGCCGCCTTCACCGCCGCCGTCGGCGGCACGCCGCGCGCCAAACTGGGCTGGACGGACGTCTCCCGCTTCTCCGCGCTCGGCGTCCCGGCGGTGAACTACGGTCCCGGCGACCCCAACCTGGCGCACCAGCAGGGCGAGTACGTGTCGCTGCCGAAGATCGTCGAGAGCGAGCGGGCCCTGCTGAACTGGCTGACCAAATGAAAGTGGCTTTCCTCGCCGGCCATTTGGCGGGGAAAGCCACTTTCAGTCCCGAGCAGCACCCTCGGCAGTTAGACGCAGGGGGGTCGAAATTCGGTTCCCTGCTTTTTCCAAGTTTTTTTCGGCGCCTTCATCTGGCCTTCGACCTGGGCGTTCATCCTCGAAGTGCGCTCTTCGGGGTGCGCGGCCGGAGGCGAGAACGACGCCGCGGGCCGGTACGGAGAGGACTAGCGTGACCAGCATGGAACACAAGCAACGAGCCGAACGCCGTCAGGGGCAGGCGGTCGTGCGCGGGAGTCTCGTCCCCAGCTCCACCCACGACCAGCGGCTGCTCGACCGGCAGGGCCCGTCCGACTGGGTGCACATGGACCCGTGGCGGGTGCTGCGCATCCAGGCCGAGTTCGTGGAGGGGTTCGGCCAGCTCGCCGAGCTGCCCGCGGCGATCACGGTCTTCGGCTCGGCCCGCACCCCCGAGGGCACCCCCGAATACCAGATGGGCCGGCGGCTCGGCCGGGCGCTGGCCGAGTCCGGCTACGCGGTGATCACGGGCGGCGGGCCGGGCGTCATGGAGGCGGCCAACCGGGGCGCCTCCGAGGTCGAGGGCGCGGTGTCGGTCGGGCTCGGCATCGAGCTGCCGTTCGAGCAGAGCATGAACGACTACGTCGACCTCGGCATCGAGTTCCGCTACTTCTTCGTGCGCAAGACGATGTTCGTCAAGTACTCGCGCGGCTTCATCGCCCTGCCCGGCGGCTTCGGCACGCTCGACGAGCTCTTCGAGGCGCTGACGCTGGTCCAGACCCACAAGGTCACCTCGTTCCCGGTCGTGCTGATGGGCTCGGAGTTCTGGGGCGGCCTGCTCGACTGGATCAAGAGCGCCCTGCTCGGCACCGGCAAGATCGCCGCCCAGGACCTCGACCTGATCTCCGTCACCGACGACCCCGACGAGGCCGTGCGGATCATCGCCGACTCCGACCGGGCCCGCTCCCGCCAGCGGGAGGAGGAGCTGGAGGCCGCCGCCGCCCAGACCGCGGAGCCGCAATAGGCTGTCGGCCCGTGAACATTTGCGTCTTCTGCGCCTCCAGCCTCCGCATCGACAGGAAGTACGTCGACCTGGCCGCGGAGGTGGGCGCCGAGCTCGCCAGGCGTGGCCACACGCTGGTGAGCGGCGGCGCCACGGTCTCGTGCATGGGCGCGGTCACCTCCGCCGCCCGTGCCGCAGGCGGGGTCACGGTCGGCGTGATCCCGCAGGTGCTGGTGGACGTCGAGGTGGCCGACACCGACTCCGACGAGCTGATCGTCACCGCCGGGATGCGCGAGCGCAAGGGCGTCATGGACGCCCGCTCCGACGCCTTCCTCGTGCTGCCCGGCGGCATCGGCACCCTGGAGGAGCTGTTCGAGATCTGGACGGCGCGGGTGCTCGGCATTCACGACCGTCCCCTGGTCATCCTCGACCCCTGGGGCCTGTACGAGCCGCTGCGGCAGCTCGTCTCCGGCATGCACGCCGAGGGCTTCACCCGGGCCGACGTCTTCGACGCGATCTCCTGGACCACCACGGTCGAGGAGGCGTTCGCGCACCTCGAAGCGCGTCCCCAGCCGGTCCGTCCGAGCATCGCCGAGCTGGGGGAGGCCACCGGCTGACCAGCGTGCCCCGATTACCCACACTTGTGGTAGATCGCTGAACGCGCTCCACCATATGAGTACGATGCCAATGTGCTGGTCATACTCGCCATCGCCGCGATCGCCATCCTGGCCTGCGTGGTCCTGGTCTCCCTCGGCAGAGGCGGGGAGCTGACCGAGTTCCCGCCGGACGTCCCGCCGCTCGACCTGCCCGAGGCCGGACAGCTCACGGCGGTCGACTTCATGGCGCTCCAACTGCCGGTCAACCTGGTCGGCTACCACACGCAGAGCGTCGACGAGACCCTGCGCCGGGCCGCCCAGGCCATCAGCGCCCGCGACACCAGGATCGCCGTGCTGGAGCAGCGGGTGTCGGAGCTGCTGTCCAGTCGGCTGCACGCGCGCCAGGAGATCTACGCCGCGCCGGGGGCCGGGCTGCGCACCGACCACGAGCCGGAGGCGCCGACCATGCCCAGGGAGCTGCCGGAGTCCGGCGACCCGGTCACGTCGAGCGGCGCGTCGGTGGAGTGGGAGGGCGAGCCGGAGCTGCGCGACCCGTCCGAGGAGCCGGAGTGGCGCGTCCCGGAGAAGAAGGACGAGCCCGAGAAGGACGAGCCCGAGAAGGACGAGCCCGAGAAGGACGAGCCCGAGAAGGACGAGCCCGAGAAGGACGACGACAAGTCCGTGCCCGCCACGCTGAGCAAGGACGAGGACAAGGACGAGCGCCCGTGACCGAGCTCATCCGCTGCACCTGGCCGGGCATGGCCGACCCGCTGTACATCACCTACCACGACGAGGAGTGGGGCCGCCCGGTCAAGGGCGACGACGAGGTCTTCGAGCGTGTGGCGCTGGAGGCGTTCCAGTCGGGCCTGTCGTGGCTGACGATCCTGCGCAAACGGGAGAACTTCCGCGCCGCCTTCGACGGCTTCTCCACCGTGAAGGTGGCCGCCTACACCGAGCACGACGTCGAACGGCTGCTCGGCGACCCCGGCATCGTTCGCAACCGGGCCAAGATCGAGGCCGTGATCGGCAACGCCAGGGCCGCGCTCGACCTGCCCGAGGGCCTGTCGGAGCTGGTGTGGCGCTTCGCCGACCCCGACTCGCCGGTGCCCCGGACGATGGCCGACGTGCCCGCGATCACCCCTGGCTCCAAGGCCCTGGCCAAGGAACTGCGCAGGCACGGGTTCAAGTTCGTCGGCCCGACCACCGCGTACGCGCTGATGCAGGCGATCGGGTTGGTCAACGACCACATCGAGGGCTGCCTGGCCCGCTGAGCAGCACCAGACCGTCCCATGACGCCCCGGCTGACCGGCCGCCTGCCCGCGTGCCTCTCGGGGGGTCTCAGCGGCCCCTGAACACCGGCCGCTCCTTGGCCAGGAAGGCGCGGGTGGCGTCCTGGTGGTCCTGGGTGGCCACGCACGCGTCCTGGAGATCGGCCTCCAGCGCCAGGGAGTCGGCCAGCGCGTGCGTGGCGGAGTGGGCCAGCGCGCGCTTGGTGGCGGCGTAGGCCGCGGTCGGCCCGGCGGCCAGGCGTACGGCCAGCTCGTGGGCGGTCTTCGGCAGGTCGTCGGCGGGGACCACGCGGGTGACCAGGCCCAGGCCGAGCGCGGTGGCCGCGTCGATCGGCTCGCCGAGCAGCAGCAGCTCGGCCGCGCGGCCCCGGCCGACCAGGCGCTGCAACGTCCAGGACGCGCCGGAGTCGGGGGCCAGCCCGATGCCCGCGAACGCCAGCGCGAACTTGGCCTTGTCGGAGGCGATCCGCAGGTCGCAGGCGAAGGCCAGGGCCGCGCCCGCGCCCGCCGCGACGCCGTTGACCGCCGCCACGACCGGTTTGGGCATGGTCGCGATCAGCTCGACGATCGGGTTGTAGTGCTCGCGCACGGTGTCGGCCAGGCCGCGGCCGGCGGCCAGGTTGTCGGCGTGCTCGCGCAGGTCCTGGCCGGCGCAGAAGGCCCGGCCCGAGCCGGTGAGCAGCACCGCCCTGACCTCGGGGTCGGCCGCCGCCCTGCCCACCGCCTCCAGCAGCGCGGCCTTGGTCTCGGCCGTGAGCGAGTTCATCGACTCCGGCCGGTCGAGGGTGACGGTGGCGACGGCGTCGGCCATGTCGTAACGGATCACATGAGCTCCCTGTCGACGAACGCGGCGGCTGCGGGCAGCAGCCTGGTGGCCTCCTGCTCGAAGAACGTGCGGGCCTTCTCGCCCGGCCAGCCCGGAGGCAACAGCTCGGCCGGCAGCCCGGGGTCCTGGAACAGGAAGTTACGCCAACCGTGCACGAGTCTGCTCCTGGTGGCGAACACCCGGTCGGGAGGGGCGTCCCCGGGCAGCGCGCTGATCAGCGTGACAGCTTCGGCATGCCAGTGCTCGTACGCCTCGCCGATGGCCCGCAGATCCCAGGCCCGCGCCACCAGCTCGCGCGGGTCGCCCTCCAGCGCCGCGTCGAACCGGTCGGCCCGCACGCCCTCGCCCTCCAGCAGGTTGTCCAGCTCGATGGAGGAGCGCGGCCCGATCCACGTCGTCTCCGACAGGCAGGCGTAGCCGAGGAAGGTGAGGTCGGCCCTGATCCGCTCGCGGCGCTGGCGCTCCCTGACCGGCTCGAAGACGATCACGTGCCAGCGGCCGTGCCAGGCGAGTGTCCCTGATCGGTAAATTCTCAGCGCTGCCTCGTCCAGGCGCCTGACACACTTCGGGGTGAGGCCGTACCCGGGTCCCTGAGGCAGCCGCAGCGGCCGCAGCCAGCCCTGCCGGACCATCCGCGAGACCGCCGTCCGGACGGCCGGAGCCGCTATTTCCAGGGGCTTCATGAGCCGTACGAGCGCGGCCACGGTCGCCTGTCCGCCGCGCGAGCGCAGGTGGTCTCCGTACAGGTCGAAGAGAGCGGCGCGAGCGTGCACGAAGTCCAGTTTGGACGCCATCGCCAGCCTCGACAACGCATTCTGGGAGGAGATCGTTACCCATGAGGGCTCTCGATGCGGGAGAATAGGACATCACAGAAGACGTGAATGCGCCGACCACCCCCTCGGGCGGTCGGAAATCGCGGGCCGCGGGAGCCCAAGGCAGGAAGGGATGCACGCATGGCGGCGATGAAGCCGCGGACCGGCGATGGTCCGCTCGAGGTCACCAAGGAAGGGCGCGGCATAGTCATGCGGGTCCCTCTCGAAGGTGGCGGCCGGCTCGTCGTGGAGATCTCCGCCGACGAGGCAAAGGCGCTCGGCGAGGCGTTGAAGAACGTCGTCGGCTGAGAGCTCCCGAGACAACCTGATCCTCCGACCCTGGCGTAAGTCCGGCGCCAGGGTCGCCGACGTTTGGAGGGTTCCGTGCCCATCGAGACCACCGCCGCCGCGGTCGCCGAGGTCCCTGAGGGTGCCGAGCTGCTGGCCGTGCCCTACGCCTCAGACCTGCGCCCCGCGGTCGAGCCGCACGCCGAGCTGCACCTGCCGGTCGCCGATCTGCTGGCCCACTACGAGGCCAAGGGAGAGGCGGGCGAGATCGTCGAGGTGCCGGTGGCACGGGCCGGCGGGGTCGGGCGCGTCCTGCTCTACGGCGTGGGCGACGGCTCGCCGCGCGCGCTGCGCAGGGCGGGCGCCGCGCTGGCGCGCAAGGTCAAGGGCCGCGACACGCTGACCGTGGTGCCGCCCGAGGGCGACGTCGCCGCGTTCGCCGAGGCCGCGCTGCTGGCCGGGTACACCTTCAAGATCGGCAAAGAGGGCAGGAAGGGCGTGCGGGCGATCGAGCTCGCCGGCGCCGACGAGGAGCAGGTCCGGCGGGCCGGGGTCGTGGCGGAGGCCGTCGCGCTGGCCCGCGACCTGGCCAACATGCCCTCCTCGGTCAAGCATCCCGCCTGGCTCGCCGAGCGCGCCGCCGAGCAGGGCCTGCCGGTGCGGGTGTGGGACGAGGAGCAGCTCCAGGCCGAGGGATTCGGCGGCATCCTGGCCGTCGGGCGCGGCTCGGTGCGGCCGCCCCGGCTCATCCAGCTCTCCTACGTCCCCGAGCAGCCGGCCGAGCGGCACGTCGTGCTGGTGGGCAAGGGCATCACGTTCGACTCGGGCGGCCTGTCGCTCAAGCCGACCGAGAACATGAAGACCCAGAAGACCGACATGGCGGGCGGCGCGGTGGTGATCGCCGTGCTCGCCGCGCTGGCCAGGCTGGGCGCCCCCGTACGCGTGACGGGCCTGATCGCCGCCGCCGAGAACATGCCGTCCGGCACCGCCCAGCGTCCCAGCGACGTCATCAGGCACTACGGCGGCCGCACGGTCGAGGTGCTGAACACCGACGCCGAGGGCCGGCTCGTGCTGGCCGACGCCCTGGCCTACGCCGACGCCGAGCTCGACCCCGACGCGGTCGTGGACATCGCCACCCTGACCGGGGCCATCTCGGTGGCCCTCGGCCGGAACGTCGGCGCCGTCTACGCCTCCGACGAAGACCTGGCCGCCCAGCTCGTGGCGGCCGGGCAGGCCAGCGACGACCGGCTCTGGCGCATGCCGCTGATCGACGACTACGCCCCGGCCCTCGACTCGTCGATCGCCGACCTGGCCAACGTCGAGAGCGGGTCCCGCTACGGCGCGGGTTCGATCACGGCGGCGCTGTTCCTGCGGGAGTTCGCGGGCAAGCGTCCGTGGGCGCACCTCGACATCGCCGGGGTCGGCCGCAGCACGGTCGACGAGGGCGTCCTGACCAAGGGCGCGACCGGGTTCGGCGTGCGCGTGCTGCTGGAGTGGCTGACCCGGGGCTACTGAGCGATCTTGACGGCGGCCAGCAGGCCGTCGCCCAGAGGCATCAGCACCGAGCGCAGCCGGTCGTCGCCCTGCACCAGCTTGCCGAGCTCGCGCAGCGAGACCGTGTCGGGGTCGCGCCGCGTGGGGTCGGCCACCCGGTCGTGCCACAGCGCGTTGTCGAAGGCCACCACGCCGCCCACGCGCAGCAGGCGGACCGCCTCGGCGAGGTAGTCGACGTACTCCTGCTTGGCGCCGTCGGCGAAGACCATGTCGTAGCCGCCGTCGGACAGCCGGGGCAGCACGTCGAGCGCCCGGCCCGAGATCAGCCGCACCCGCCCGCCGGAGAAGCCCGCCTCCGCGAACGCCTGCCGGGCCAGGCGCTGGTGCTCGGGCTCGACGTCGACGCTGGTCAGCGTGCCGTCGCCACGCATGCCGCGCAGCAGCCACAGCCCCGAGACGCCGCAGCCGGTGCCGATCTCGACGACCGACTTGGCGTTGACGACGGTGGCGAGGAAGCAGAGCGCGGCCCCGCCCCCGGGAAGGATGGGCACCGCACCCATCTCCAGCCCGCGCTGACGCGCCGCGTGCAGGAGCTCGTCCTCGTGATGGAACTGCTCCGCATAGGCCAGAGTGGCCTCCGCTGGACTGGTCATCGGCCTCCTCCCCCCGCTTTCGTGCGATTGGTCACCGATCGCAGCCTAGGGGAGTCACGCCGGGACGGGAACTCAGGACGGTCCGAAGGCGTTGCAGGTTTAAACGGGCTTTGCCGGTCCGGAAGGCAGGCAGTGCGCACGAAGGGACGAAACCAGGCACTATGACGGTAGCGGTGGTCCCAGAGAGAGGAGTGCTGGTGGACGAAAGCGACCACCAGGCGGATACTCCCGTGTCGTCTGATTGGACGCCTCCCACATGGGAGGAAGTGGTGCGGACTCACTCCGCACGTGTGTACCGGCTGGCGTACCGGCTTACCGGCAATGTCCACGATGCCGAGGACCTCACGCAGGAGGTCTTCGTCAGGGTCTTCAGGTCGCTGTCGAGCTACACCCCCGGCACGTTCGAGGGATGGCTGCACCGGATCACGACGAACCTGTTCCTCGACATGGCGCGGCGCAAGCAGCGCATCCGGTTCGAGGGGCTGGCCGACGACGCCGCCGAGCGGCTGCGCGGCCGTGAGCCGTCGCCGGCGCAGGCGTTCGACGACGCCCACCTGGAGCCCGATATCCAAGCCGCCCTCGACGCGCTCGCCCCCGAGTTCCGGGCCGCGATCGTGCTGTGTGACATCGAGGGTCTGTCCTACGAGGAGATCGCGGCCACGCTCGGCGTCAAGCTGGGTACGGTCCGAAGCCGTATTCACCGTGGCCGGGCGCAGTTGCGGGAGGCGCTCGACCATCGGGCCCCCCGTACTACCCAACTCCCCCCGACCGTGATCAATGGGGAGGAAGTCTGATATGGCTCATCTTGGAGAGCGCGTCTCCGCGCTCGTGGACGGAGAGCTGAACCACACCGAGCGCGATCGCGCGCTCGCCCACCTGACCTTCTGTGCTGACTGCCGGCGCGAGGTCGAGTCGATGCGGGCGCTGAAGTCGCGCCTGCGGTCGCTCGACGGCCCGGCGATGCCGGCCGATCTGACCATGTCGCTGCTGCGCATGGCGGAGCCCGGTGGGCCGCTGCCGCCGAGGGAGCGCCCTTTCCCTACCCGTACGTTCGGGGGAGTGCCCATTCCTGGGCCCCACAGCATCGCGCCCCTGGACAACCGCCCGCGCAGGGACGCCACCGGTGGGGCCGCGGGCCCTGGTCGGGGCGGTAGGCGGCGCGGGGCCTACGTCGCGGTGGGCATGGTGTCCGCCGCCGTGGCGCTCGGCACGTTCTTCGCGGTCTCGGGCACGGGGAGCCACACCCCGTCGCCGCCGGTCGAGCTCTGGCGGGTCCAGCAGTCGCCGGCCACCAGCGCGCCGCCCACCGCCACGCCCTGAATCGGGGGCTCGCCTGGAATACTCGGGTGGCGTAGTCGACGATGCTTGGGGCATACGATCTGGGTTCGGGATTTGTCGCAAACAAAGCCTTTTATGACCCTCGTATGCCGCAAGAGCGAAGATTGCGGCGGCCGAGCAAGGAGTGGTGAGACGTAGATGACCGACGAGACGCGTTCGGGCGAAGGACGCACGACGTCGGACTTCCCCGAACCACAGGGGCGGCCGGAGTTCCTGCCCGCCGACGAGCCGGGCGAGCGGGCCGAGCAGGCCGAGCCGACCGAGCCGCGGTCGGACCCGCCCGCCTCGTTCGGCGCGTCCTGGGGCGACCCGTCGGGCCGTTCCGAGAGCGCGGGCGTGCCGCCGTACGAGCCGTCGAGTCGTACCGAGAGTGTGCCGCCGTACGAGCCGTCGGGTCGTTCTGAGGGTGTGCCGCCCTATGAGGGGGGCACGCGGGCCTACGAGGGGCCGTCCTTCGAGAGTCCCGGCGGGCCGCGCGGGTTCGAGAGCCCCGGCGGCACGCGGGTCTACGAGAACCCGTCCTTCGGGCCGGCCGAGACCGGGCCGCGGCCGATGCAACCGCCACCCTTCATGGGCGCGTACGGCGGTCACCAGCCGCCGCCGCCTCGTCAGGCCCTGGGCATGGGCCCGGGATGGGCGCCGCCGCCGGCCGGGCCCGGCGCGGGCGCGCTGCCCAGGCGCGGGCTCAACCCCGGCGCGCTGATCGCGATCGCCGTGGCCATCGCCCTGGTCGCCTCCGTGCTCGGCAGCCTTGGAACGTACCTGCTGACCAGGTCGGGCAGCAGCGGCACCGACCCCTCCTACAGCCTCGGCCCCGCCCCGACGGGCGCGACCAACAGGGCGCCCGACTCGGTGGCCGGCGTGGCCGCGCGGGTGCTGCCGAGCGTCGTCTCGCTGGAGGTCGGCAACGGTGCCAACACCGAGGGCGCCTCCGGCTCCGGGTTCCTGATCAAGAACGGCTACGTGGTGACCAACAACCATGTGGTCGCCATGGCCGCCAAGGGCGGCGAGATCAAGATCATGTTCAACAACCGCAAGACCACCGCGGGCCGCATCGTCGGCCGCGACCCCGGCTCCGACCTGGCCGTGGTCAAGCCCGAGGAGACCTTCGGCACGCCGGAGATCACCCTCGGCAACTCCGACCAGGTCGTGGTGGGCGACCCGGTGATCGCCATCGGCTCGCCGCTCGGCCTCAGCGGCACGGTCACCACGGGCATCGTCAGCTCGCTCAACCGTCCGGTCATCGCCGGCGACGAGACGGGCGCCGCCACCGAGGAGCCCGCCTACATCAGCGCCATCCAGACCGACGCCGCCATCAACCCCGGCAACTCCGGCGGCCCGCTGGTGAACGGCCGGGGCGAGGTGGTCGGGGTGAACTCGGCCATCGCCACCCTCAGCCGTTCGGTGAACAGCCAGAGCGGCAGCATCGGCCTGGGCTTCGCGATCCCGGTGAACCAGACGCGGCGCGTGGCCGAGGAACTGATCACCACGGGCAAGGCCAAGCGTCCGAAGATCGGGATCGTGCTGGACAAGGACTACAAGGGCCAGGGCGTGCGCATCGCCTCCGAGCCCGCCGAGGGCCGCCAGCCGGTCGACGCCAACGGTCCCGCCGACAAGGCCGGGCTGAAGGCGGGCGACGTCATCCTGGAGGTCGACGGGCTGGCGTTGCAGGACGGCAACGAGCTGATCGCCCTGATCCGCAGCAAGGCGCCGGGCGCCAAGCTCACCGTCAAGTACCAGCGTGCCGGCCAGGAGCGCACCGCCACCCTCACCATCGTCGCCGACGACCTGCCGGCCCCCACCCCGTCCTGAGTGATATGACCCAGGGGGGACGGTCCGGCCACGGGCTGGAGCCCTTAGTCTGTGGAGAGGATTGTGGACTGCGGGTAGGAGCGTACGGTGTTCGGACTCGGGTGGATGGAGGTCGGAGCGCTGATCGTCATCGCGCTCCTGGTCTTCGGTCCTGACAAGTTGCCGCAGGCCGCCTCGCAGGCGGGCAAGACACTGCGCAACCTGCGGCGCATGGCCAACAACGCGCGCGACGACCTGAGGGCGGGTCTCGGGCCGGAGTTCCAGAACTTCGACCCCGCCGACCTCAACCCGAAGAACTTCGTCCGCAAGCACCTTCTCGACGACCTTGAGGACGACTGGAACGGCCGGTCCAAAGACCTGGAGCCGGCCGGTGTGGGGGCCTACGACGCGCCTGAGCCGCCGTCGGAGCTCGCCGTTGGCGAGTTGCCCCCCTACGACTCCGAGGCCACCTGACACACCCTGCAGACGCGGGACGGGCCCGCTCAGCGAAAGCTGAGCGGGCCCGTCGGCGTTCTGGGTCAGGAGCGGTTGGGCGAGAGGCCCAGCTGCATGCCCTTGATGCTGGAGGAGCGCTTGCTCAGACCGGCGGCGATCTTCCGCAGCTCCGCGGCGGCGGGCGAGTCGGGGTCGGTCAGCACCAGCGGCTTGCCCTCGTCGCCGCCCTCGCGCAGGCGCAGGTCGATCGGCACCTGGCCGAGCAGCGGGACGCGGGCGCCCAGCGTACGGGTCAGGGCGTCGGCGACGGTCTGGCCGCCGCCCTCGCCGAACACGGCCACCCGCTCGTCGCAGTGGGGGCAGGGCAGCCACGACATGTTCTCGATGACGCCGGCGATCTGCTGGTGGGTCTGGGCGGCGATCGAACCGGCCCGCTCGGCCACCTCGGCGGCGGCCTGCTGCGGCGTGGTCACCACCAGGATCTCCGCCGACGGCAGCCGCTGCGCCACCGAGATGGCGATGTCGCCGGTGCCCGGCGGCAGGTCGAGCAGCAGGACGTCGAGGTCGCCCCAGTAGACGTCGGCCAGGAACTGGTGGAGCGCCCGGTCGAGCATCGGCCCGCGCCACACGACCGGCGTGTTGCCCTCGGGCTTGAACATGCCGACCGAGATGACCTTGATGTCATGCGCCGACGGCGGCATGATCATGTCCTCGACCTTGGTGGGCCGCTCGGCGGCGCCCAGCATGCGAGGGATGCTGTGACCGTAGATGTCGGCGTCGACGATGCCGACCTTGAGGCCGCTGGAGGCCATCGCGGCGGCCAGGTTGACGGTGACCGACGACTTGCCCACGCCGCCCTTGCCGCTCGCGACGGCGAAGACGCGGGTCAGCGAGCCGGGCTGGTTGAAGGGGATCTCCTTCTCCGGCCCCCGGTCGCCCCTCAGCTTGGTCTGGAGGGTCTTGCGCTGCTCGGTGCTCATGACGTCGAGCTCGATCTGGACGTCCGTCACGCCGCCGACCTTGCCGACCGCCGTCTTCACGTCGCGGGTGATGGTGTCCTTCATCGGACAGCCTGACACGGTGAGGTAGACGCCCACCCGGACCGCGCCGTCGGGGGCGATCTCGATGTTCTTGACCATGTCGAGGTCCGTGATCGGGCGACGGATCTCGGGGTCGATGACGGTGGCGAGGGCGGCCGTCACCTGTTCCTGGGTTGGTGCCATCGAAGTCTCGGCACGAGGGAGTGCCGTCCCTCCTTAGTCGGTCTATGTGTGACAGGCGCTGGGAGCCAGCGGAAAATGCCCCTCCATGGTATGAACCCGGGGAGCCGCTGAGTTAATCCGCGCTGTTTGGGTGGCTGTTAGATGTCTGTGCAACAACGTCTAAGGTTACTGCGTGACTCTTCTGCGCGACGAGGGGCTCACCGCCGAGGAACTGGCGGTCTGGCGGATGTTGCAGCGGGCCCAGGTGCGCATCGCCCGCCGCCTGGAGGCCGAGCTGCTCGTGGCCCACGGGCTGCCGCTGGCGTCGTACGAGGTGCTGGCGCAGCTGGCCGAGGCGCCGGGGCGGCGGCTGCGGATGAACGACCTGGCCGACCGCGTCCTGCTCACGCGCAGCGGGCTGACCCGGCTGATCGACCGGTTGCAGCGGCACGGGCTGGTCGGCCGGGAGGCGTGCTCCGACGACGCCCGCGGGCTGTTCGCGGTGCTGACCGAGCCGGGGGCCGCGCGGCTGGCCGAGGCCACGCCCACCTACCTGCGCGGGGTCAAGAGCCAGTTCCTCGACCTGCTGGGCGGGGGCGACGTCGGCGAGGTGCGGGCGCTGCTGGCCCGGCTCGACGTCACTGACGCTTGTTGAGCTCCTCCAGCAGCCGGCCGAGCTCGGCGCGCAGGTAGTCGCGGGTGGCGACCTCGTTCAGGGCCAGGCGCAGGCCGGCGATCTCGCGGGTGAGGTACTCGATCTCGGCCTGGTTGCGGTCGGCGGACTCGCGGTCCTGCTCGTACTGGATGCGGTCGCGGTCGTCCTGGCGGTTCTGGGCGAGCAGGATGAGCGGCGCGGCGTAGCTGGCCTGGAGCGACAACATCAGCGTGAGGAAGATGAACGGGTACGGGTCCCACTTGAGCGCCGGAGGGGCGGCGACGTTCCAGATCACCCAGATCGCTACGAACACCGTCATGTAGACGATGAACCGGGCCGTGCCGAGGAAGCGGGCGATGCGCTCGGACAGGCGGCCGAACGCCTCGGGGTCGTAGTGCGGGCGCAGCGATCGGCGCAGCGCCCGAGGCTGGTCGAGCCGGTCAATGGTCACGGTGGGCCCCCTCGCGCCAGTCGTCGGGAAGCAGGTGGTCGAGGACGTCGTCGACGGTCACCGCGCCGACCAGCCTGCCCAGCTCGTCCACGACCGGCGCGGCGACCAGGTTGTAGTTGGCGAGGAAGGCGTGGACCTGGCGCAGGGTGAAGTCGGGCCTGATCGGGTCGAGCGAGGGGTCGAGCACGCGGCCGAGCAGCGTCGAGGGCGGCTCGCGCAGCAGCCGCTGGAAGTGCGAGACCCCCAGGTACGTGCCGGTCGGCGTCTCGGTGGGCGGCCTGGTCACGTAGACCTGGGCGGCGACGGCGGGCGGCAGGTCCTGCTGGCGGATGTGGGCCAGCGCCTCGGCCACCGTCGCGTTGGGCGGCAGGATGACCGGTTCGCTGGTCATCACGCCGCCCGCGGTGTCGTCGGCGTAGGTCAGCAGCCGCCGCACCGGGGCCGCCTCGCCGGGCTCCATGAGCGCCAGCAGCCTGGCCGCCTGGTCCTCAGGCAGGTCGTGCAGCAGGTCGGCGGCGTCGTCGGGGCTCATCTCCTCCAGGACGTCGGCGGCCCGCTCGGGTTCGAGGGTGCCGAGGATGCCGATCTGGTCGTCGGGCGGCAGCTCCTCCAGCACGTCGGCCAGGCGGTCGTCGGCGAGCTCGCGGGCGATCTCGATGCGCCGCTTGCTGGGCAGCTCGTGCAGGGCGCTGGCCATGTCGGCGGCGCGCAGCGACTCGAACGCGGCGATCAGGCCGGCCGCGCCCTGGTCCTTCTGCAGGGTGTCGAAGCCGGACACCTCGTTCCAGTCGACCGTCCTGGGCTCGCGCCGGCGGCCCTTGAAGAGCGCGACCTTGGTGATCTCCCAGCGGGAGGGCAGGGGCTCCTCCATGGCGACGTCGTAGACGGTCATGGGCTCGTCGCCGACGCTCACGGACAGGTCGAGCATCTCGCCGATGACCAGGGTCTCGGTGGCGCGCTGCTCGAACCTGCGCATGTTCAGCCGTCCGGTGAAGACGACCGCGCCCGCCTCGATGCGGCGCACGCGGGTGATCGGCAGGAACACCCGGCGGCGCGGCTGCACCTCGACGACCATCCCGTGGACCTGGGGATTCCCGGTGAGGCGCAGGCCCACCACGACGTCGCGCACCCGGCCGATCTGATCGCCCGTGGGGTCGAAGACGGGGGTCCCCGCCAGCCGGGCCACGAAGATCTTCACGAGGGCCAGGCTAACAGTGGGACGCCGTTGCGCCCCGGTTGCCTGGCATGTCAGTATCAAACGCATTTAACGCTGATTACTGCACGTAGAGGTGAACCATGAGGCTGACGGGGCTCGCACTGGCATTCGTGTCGTCGTGTTGTTTCGCGTTCTCCGGGCCGATGGCCAAGTACCTCATCACCGCCGGGCTGGCGCCGGTCGAGGCCGTCTGGACGCGGATGGCGGGCGCCGGGCTGCTGCTGGTCGCGGTGCTCGTGGTGGTCAAGCCGCGGGCGCTGCGCATCCCGCGCGCCCGGCTGCCGTTCCTCGGGCTGTACATCGTGATGGCCGTGGCGGGCGTGCAGTCGCTCTACTTCGTCGCGATCACCCGGCTGCCGGTGGGGATCGCGCTGCTGCTGGAGTTCATGGCCCCGGTGATGGTGGTGGCCTGGGTCAGGCTCGTCCGCAAGGTCCGCCTGGCCAAGGCCGCGTACGTGGGCGCGGTGATCGCGTTCGCCGGCCTGGCGATCGTCGTCGAGGCGTGGCAGGGCATGCGGCTGGACGCGTTCGGCCTGCTCCTCGGGCTGCTGGCCGGGGCGTGCTGCGCCGGGTACTTCCTGATGGGCGACAGCATGGGCCCCGACATCGACCTGCTCGGCCTGGTCACCTGGGGCATGATCGGCTCGGCCGTCGTGCTGGTCCCGTTCGCGCAGCCCTGGAACATCCCCTGGGAGGCCTTCACCCTCTCCGTCGCCCCGCAGGGCGGCACCACGCTGCCGGTGCTGGGGGCGTACCTGTGGCTGGTGCTGGTGGCGACGGCGCTGGCGTACATCCTGAGCATGAACATGGTGAAGCGGCTGTCGGCGGCGGTGGGCGCGACGGTCGCCTCGCTGGAGGTCATCGGCGGCGCGGTGGTCGCGTGGGCGCTGGTCGGCGAGACGCTGGGGGTGTTCCAGATCGTCGGCGGGCTGATCGTGCTCAGTGGCGCGCTGCTGGCCCAGACGGCCACCGCGGGCGCCCAGCCCGACCCCGTCCCGGACCGGCCCGTCGAGGTCACCGCCCAGGTCTGAACCCGGCGTTCCCGGGTCAGCGTTCCGGGGTGAGGCGCAGGACGGTGGAGTCGCGGGCCCAGCGCTCGGGCAGGTGCTCGCTGTCGGGGGCGTTGAGCCGCTCCTTGGCCAGCACCGCCACGGCGTCGGCCGCCGCGGCCTGATCGACCACCGAGACCGCCGCGTCGAACTCCACCAGCCGCGCGCCGTTGTCCTTGCTGCGCAGCGTCACGCGCACCCGGTCCAGCGCGCCGAGCCCCGGCAGGTCCTGCTCGCCGCCGCCGGTCACGAGGTAGATGGCGCCGTCGTGCCAGGCGTGCCAGGCCAGGCGCGGGCGGTCGAGGGTGAGCCAGAGGATGCCGGACTTCTTGGCGCCCTCCTCAATGGCCGCGATGTCGTCGCTCACGCTCAGACTGTAACCCTCGAACCGCTCGGGGCTCGCGCGCGTTTCACCGGTATGCGGTCGATCTTCCTTCTGCTCGTCCTCGTCGCGGGGTGCGGCGTCGCCGGACCCGAGCCGCCGCCCGCGTGCGGGACCTCCGCCCGTACGGGCCCGCTGGACACCCGCGTCCTGCGGCAGGTCGTGTACGACTACCCCGCCTCCCCGTCGCCCGAGGCGCTCGCCGGGAAGGTGAAGACCGTCGTCACCGGCCACGTGACGGGCTGGGTCGCCGGGCCCGTGATCGAGGAGGGCATCCCGGGGGACCGCACCCGGTACGTCCTCATGCGCACCCAGGTCGGGAAACGGCTCAAGGGCGCCGCCGCGGACGTCGTGGACGTCGCCTTCTACCAGGGAGCGGCGCTGGACGACGCGGGCACGCCCGTCCACAGCGTGGCCGACTTCACCCGCGCCGTGCCCGCCGGCACCCGGGTGCTGCTGTTCATGAACGACGCCAGACCGTCCGGAAAGGTCGTCGAGGGACGTCCGGTCGTCCACTCCACGCCGCCGCAGGGCGTGATCCTGCACGAGGTGACCGACGATCCGGGAGGCCGGGCCGTCGGAGGCAGGGACGAGATCTTCTCCTCGCCGGGCTGGAACCAGCCGTGCGGCATCGACGGCCTGATCGCCCGCCTGTACGCCCACGGATTCACCGGCTGAACACTTTGCCCTTTTCTGGTGTCCGCCGGGTGCTGTGCCGGGGAGAACCGCATTCATGGGGATCGTCTCGCGCGGCTTCGCCGGAAAACACTTCCGGCGGCCGCGGCCGGAGCTGGCCGGGCGGGTGCCGCCGGGGCAGTATCTGGCGGAGGGGTTCCCGGTGCTCACGGCGGGGGCGACGCAGCACATCCGGACCGAGCGGTGGTCGTTCACCGTCAGGGGCGGCGCGGGCGAGCCCACCTGGACGTGGACGGACCTGCTGTCGCTGCCCGCCGAGCAGTTCACCGTGGACATCCACTGCGTCACCCACTGGAGCAAGCTCGACACCACCTGGACGGGCGTGTCCCTCGACCGGCTGCTGACCGGGGCCGACCGGGCGGCGGGGTACGCGCTGGCCGTCAGCTACGGCGGCTACGCGACCAACCTGCCGGTCGAGGAGATCGTGGACGGCAAGGCGTGGCTGGTCTACGCCTACGAGGGCGCGCCGATCCCGCCCGAGCACGGCGGCCCGGTACGGATGCTGGTGCCCGCCCACTACCTGTGGAAGAGCGCCAAGTGGATCCACGAGCTGTGGCTCATGGACGAGGACCGCCCCGGCTTCTGGGAGCGGTCCGGCTATCACAACTTCGGGGACCCATGGCGGGAACAGCGGTACTACGACGACTGACCTGGCAGCCGGCCACGATCGCCGAGGTCGTCCCGGAGACCGACCAGACGCGTACGCTGCTGCTCGACGTGCCCGGCTGGCCGGGACACCGCGCCGGTCAGCACGTGGACGTGCGGCTGACGGCCGACGACGGCTACCAGGCGACCCGGGCGTACTCGCTGGCCGGCGCGCCCGGCGAGCGGCCCGCGCTCACCGTGGCCAGGGTGGCGGGCGGCGAGGTGTCGCCGTACCTGGTGGACGTGGCCGAGGCCGGCGACCAGGTGGAGGTGCGCGGCCCGATCGGCGGCTACTTCGTGTGGGAGCCGGCGCCGGACCGGCGGCCGCTGCTGCTGGTCGCGGGCGGGTCCGGCGTGGTGCCGCTGCGCTCGATGCTGCGTCACCGCGCCCGGCTGGGCGACGGCACCCCGGTACGGCTGATCTACTCCGTGCGCGACCCCGGCCAGGTGATCTACCGCGACGAGCTGGAGTCCGCCGACGGCGAGGTGAGCTTCGTCTACACCCGATCGGCCCCGACGGACTGGCCCGAGCCCGTGGGCCGCGTGGACCGCTCGCAACTGGCCCGGCTGGCCTGGCCGCCCGCCCACGAGCCGCTGGCCTACGTGTGCGGCCCGACCGCGTTCGTCGAGCACGTCGCCGAGATCCTCACCGCCCTGGGCTACCCGCCCACCGACGTCCGCACCGAGCGGTACGGCTAGGAGAGACACCATGCAACAACCCGTGGACGGCAACGCGGCGGCAGGCCCGCTGGCCCAGTTCTTCGGCCGGGACATGACGGCGGCCCAGGGCGTCTGCGCGCAGTGCGGCATGAACGGCCCGCTGGGGGAGGCCACCGTGTACGGCCCCGCCCCCGGCACCGTGCTGCGCTGCCCGAACTGCGACAACGTGCTCATGACCCTGGTGGAGGCGCCGGGCCGGATGATGGCCGCGATGCCGGGCCTGAGCATGCTGGAGACGTCCGTGCAGGGAGGGCGGTGACCGTGGCCGTCGTCTCCAAGGGCTTCAAGGGGCGTGGCGGGCACGACGACCGGCTGCCGCCCGGCCAGTACCTCACGACCGGCTTCCCCGTCCTGTCGGCGGGCCCGACGCCCCGCCTCGACACCGCGGACTGGACGTTCACCCTGGTCACCGAGGCCGGCCGGGAACGCGTCTGGACCTGGGACGAGCTGCTGGACCTGCCCCAGAGCGCCCCGCACACCGACATCCACTGCGTCACCGGCTGGTCGAAGTTCGACACCGACTGGCAGGGCGTGTCGCTCGACGTCCTGCTCGACGACGTGGACACCGGGGCGGAGTTCGCGGAGGCGTACTGCCACGGCGGCTACACCACCAACCTGCCGCTGGCGGACCTGCGCGACGGAAAGGCGTGGATCGCCCACACCTTCGACGGCGACCCGCTGCCCGCCGAGCACGGCGGCCCGGCCCGCCTGCTGGTCCCGCACCTGTACTTCTGGAAGTCCGCCAAGTGGGTGAAGGGCCTGCGCCTGCTCGACCGCGACCGGCCCGGCTTCTGGGAACGGGCCGGCTACCACAACTACGGCGACCCGTGGCGCGAGCAGCGCTACTGGAACAGCTGATCGTCCCCATAGACGGGGGACGCCTGCCGGAGGCGCCCCCGCAGCCGTTAGCGTGGGCGCATGCGCTCACGTCGTTCCGTGCTCTCCGTGCCGGGCAGCAACCCCCGCTTCCTGGAGAAGGCCCAGACCCTGCCCGCCGACGAGGTCTTCCTCGACCTTGAGGACTCCGTCGCGCCCCTGGCCAAGGACGAGGCCCGCAAGAACGTCGTGACCGCGCTGCGCGAGGGCGACTGGACCGGCAAGACCCGCGTGGTCAGGGTCAACGACCTCACCACGATGTGGACGTACCGGGACGTCATTGAGGTCGTGGAGGGCGCGGGGGAGTTCCTCGACTGCCTGATCCTGCCCAAGGTCCAGGACCCGACCGAGGTCGTCTGGCTCGACACCCTGCTGACCCAGATCGAGCGGTCGATGGGCTACGAGGTCGGCCGCATCGGCATCGAGGCCCAGATCGAGAACGCCCGCGGCCTGGTCAACGTCGACGCCATCGCCGGGTCGTCCAGAAGGCTGGAGGCCCTGGTGTTCGGGCCGGCCGACTTCATGGCCTCGATCAACATGCGCACCCTCGTGGTCGGCGAGCAGCCGCCCGGCTACGACGAGGGCGACGCCTACCACTACATCCTCATGCGCCTGCTGATGGCCGCCAGGATGCACGACCTCCAGGTGATCGACGGCCCCTACCTCCAGATCAAGGACGTCGAGGGCTACCGGAGGGTCGCCCGCCGGGCCGCCGCCCTCGGGTTCGACGGCAAGTGGGTGCTGCACCCCTTGCAGGTGGAGGCGGCCAACGAGGTGTTCTCACCCAGCCAGGAGGACTACGACCACGCCGAGCTGATCCTGGAGGCGTACGAGCACTACACCACCGTGGAGCGGCGCGGCGCGGTCATGCTGGGCGACGAGATGATCGACGAGGCGTCCCGCAAGATGGCGCTCGTCGTGGCCGCCAAGGGCCGGGCGGCCGGTCTGAGCAGGACGAAGTCGTTCACACCTTGACGCCGACCGCCGTGAAGAACCAGAACGACGAGGTCAGCCAGAGCCCGATCAGCGCCGTGAACGCCAGGCCGCCGAGCACGGGCAGCGTCCAGCCCGGTGCGCCGCGCCTGGGCAGCGCCAGCATCTTCGCCGTGAACAGGCCGTAGAAGAAGCAGCCGAGCAGCGAGTGGGCCAGCACGCGCGGCACGTCGTACTGGAGGCCCAGGGCGTACAGGCAGTGGAAGGCGACGGGGATCGTCAGGAGGAACGCGAGCCGCCCCGACCAGCGGTGGACGCCGGCCGGGATCTCGACGCCGAGCCTGCCCCACATCGACAGCGCCGAGACCACCTGGACGACCGCCAGCGCGAACGCCCCCGTCGTCAGCCACGCCTTCATCGGCAGCGCGCCGGAGAACCCGGCCGGGCCGACCGCGAACCCGGTGGGCGTGTGCGCCCGGCCGTAGACGCCGAGCGCCACCGCCACCAGGCCGCCGGCCAGCAGCGGGACCAGGAGCACGGCGGCCGTCCGGCGCGACGGCTGCTGGATGGCGGTCATTGCATCTCCTCGATGAAGTCGTCGACGTCCTGCGGACGGACCGTGGCGCCGGCGACGGTCACGGGGGTGGTCGGCCGCCCGGCGTCCAGCGGGGGGATCCGCACCTGGTCCTGGCCCACGAAGGCGGCGCCGACCTGGTCGTAGCCGCCGCCCGGACGCGGGACGCGGATCCAGCCGGCCCGCAGCCTGGCACCTCTGACCTGCGCGGTCGCCCGGTACAGCCCGGACGGCCGGACCACCGCGGGCGCGTTGAAGCTCCACCTGGAGCCGCCGACGGTCAGGCTGCCCCTGGCCCGTCCGCCGCCGAGCGTGGCCGTCACGCGAGCCGTGCCCGGACCCTTCAGCACGACCCTGCCGCCGGCCTCGCCGCCCTTGAACCAGGCTTCGGCCTTGCCGTCGCAGAAGTAGCCGACGGCCGTGCCGTCGCGGACGGAGATCGCTATCAGGCCGCCGTTGCCCTTGACGTACCCGCCGTAGTCGGCCTTGGGGATCTTCTCGGCCTCCGTCCGCGAGGGCGACGGCGACGAAGTCGGGGACGAGCTGAGGGACGGGGACGGGGGCGGGGTCGGCGCGGCGGCGGCTGCGGTGTCGGGCGCCGGTGTCGCGGTGATGCTGGCGACACCCAGCCCCGCGGCGAGGACTGCGCCCGCCGCCAGGGTGATGAAAGGTCCCAGCCTTGACATGGACTGCTCCCAGGGTCGGAATGCCGTACGAATCCGAGCATCCGCCCAAAGGGGTGAGCCGTCTGTGAACTAATGCTCACCCGGCAGACAGAATGTATGGATGCAGGAGAACCCTGGACCGAATTCGCCATATGGCAGTCAGCCGCCTGGGCCGCCCGTCTATCCTTATGCGCCGCCGCCCGTGCCGCACCAGCGGTCCTGGTTCCTGCCGACGCCGCAGGGTGCGCGTTACGACCATCTCGCCCGCACTCCGGCGAACGAGCCGTGGCGGGCCGTCGTCGGCACGATCGTCGTCGGCCTCGGGTTCTTCGTCATCGGCACCGGCGTGCTGCTCGTGGGCAAGGCGATCGAGTGGATCCTCGGCCTGCCCGTGCCGACCGACCCCGGGCAGATCTTCGGCGATCCGGTGTTCGGGCTGGTCATGGTGCTGCTGTCGATCGCGGCCGTGCTGCCCCTCGTCTTCGGTACGGCCGCGCTCGTCCAGCGCCGCCGGCCGGGCACGTTGTCGTCGGTCGCGGGACGGCTGCGCTGGTCGTGGCTGCTGCGCTGTCTCGGTCTGGCCGTGCTCGCCCTGGTGCTGGGGCAGATCGCGCAGGTCACGGCCCTGTCGTTGTCCGGCGAGGAGTACTCCGACCTGTTCGGCTGGGTCGGCTGGGGGCGGTTCCTGCCCGCCCTCGTGGTGATCGTGCTGCTGGTGCCGTTCCAGGCGGCGACCGAGGAGTACATCTTCCGCGGCTGGTTCGTCCAGGCGGTCGGGGTGCACGTGCGGAATCCGGTGTGGGCGATCGTTCTCGGGTCGTTGTTGTTCGCGTCCCTGCACGGCTATTCGTGGGTGGGGCTGCTCGACGTGTTCGCCTTCGGGGCGGTGATGGGCTGGCTGGCCGTACGGACCGGGGGGCTGGAGGCGCCGATCGCCCTGCACGTGATCAACAACATGCTGGCCTTCGGGCTCAGCGCGGCCTCGGGCAGCCTCCAGGACGCGCTGGACCAGGGCAAGACGGCGATCCCGTGGCAGGCGTTGTCGGGAACGGTGGTGCAGCTCGGGGTGTATGCGATTGGTGTGTTGTATATATCCAAAAAGCGGTCAGTCAGTGCTATTTCTGGATAAATCAGGCGAGAGGTGCGGGAAATCTCGCTAGAGAGGTCTCGCCAATCCGGCTCAGGCATGCTGGTCTGGTTCCTGTGGGCCAGGCGAGGGTGTCACGGAGGTGATCGTTTTGGTGGGACTGGGTAGAAAATAGGCGCATAAGGTGGGACAGGATTTGTGGAACGGTCCGCCACAAACGGCCCGTCCACTCACCGTTTCTCCCGCGCAACCCGGTTGACCAGGTCCGATTAGACGGGTTCCACCTGTACGACGAGTTCGACTAGGAGGTGCGGCGCGTGGCCTCCGGCCCCAGCGATCCGCCACGGCGACCGCCGGACGACGACGACCCGCGTCCTGAGGACGCCTCGGAGCCCCCCTCTGCCGAGGAGCCCAGGATCCGCCACTCCCCGCCCGGTCCCACCGACGATCGGGCCCGGGGCTTACCCTTGACCTCCCCTTGGGGCATGCCGCCGTTCGCGTCCCCGATCCCGGAGGAATCCCCGCAGGAGCCGCCCAAGGGGCGCAGGCCCTACAGCTCGCCGACGGCCGAGCCCGAGGTCGAGCCGCGCCGCCGTCCCCGGCGCGTGGTCAACCGCCCGGACAAGCTGGTCGCCGGCGGTCCGCCGCGCCAGGAGCCGCCCGCCGAGCCGCCCGCCGAGCCGCCGTCCCCGCCCGCCGAGGAGCCGGGGGAGAGCACCGCCCCCGTCAGACCCCACCGCGAGCCGCCGTACCACCTGCCGCTCCCCGCCGACGAGGCCCCCGAACCCGCTGCGGAAGAGCCAGCTCCGCAGTCCGAGGTCCCCGAGCCCGCATCCGACGTGGCCGGGCAGGACGATCCCGAGGTCAGGCGGGTCGGCCGCCCTCCCGGCGGGCGTCCCACCCGACCCGACCTGCTGGTCGCCACCGGCCCGCCGCGTCCCGGCGGGGCCGGCGGCAGGCACCACAGAGGCCCTGCCCCCGCCGCCGTACGCAGGTCCAGCCCCGTGCACCGGGGCAGCAGAGCGGCCCCGATCGCCCTCACCATGGCCCTGGCGCTCCTGGTGGCCGCCGGGGTGCTCGTATGGCGCTGGAGCGACACCGACCCCACAGGGCTGCGCCTGGAGGCCGGCACCGGCCGTTCGGGGGACGACCTCTTCACCGTCCCCGCCGCCGGCGTCGGCACCGACCAGAAGCTCAACGACCTGGTCTCCGTCGGCCGCGCGGTGGTCGCGGTCGGCAGCGACACCACCAGCCCGACCCCGCGCCCGCTCTTCCTGTTCTCGCCCGACGCGGGCCGGCACTGGCAGCTCGGCCAGGTGAGCGGCGCCTCCACGCCCACCGTCCAGCGCGTGGTCGGCGGCGACGGACGCTGGCTGGCCAGCGGCGGCGACGGCCCGTCCGGCGAGCGCGGCCTGTGGACCAGCACCGACGGCTTCAGCTGGACGACCGTCGACCCGGCCGGCATGGCCGCGTTCCGGCCCGGCGACCAGGTCCACGACATCGCCAGGACGGCCTCGGGCTTCGTCGCCGTCGGCGCCACGGCGGGCGAGGGCGGCCCCGGCCCGGCGGCCTGGCGCTCGTCCGACGGCCGGTCCTGGGAGCGTGTGGAGACCAGGGGGCTGGACGTCCAGGAGCTCAGGGCGGTCGTCGCCAAGGGCGACACGGTCGTGGCCGTCGGCCGCCCGGCCGACGGGGGCGGCTCGCGGGTGCTGCGCTCCTCCGACGGCGGCGGCCGGTGGCAGGCGACCGGCTTCCAGCTCCCCGAGGCCGAGCCGCGTACGGGCACGGTGGCCGTGCTGCCCGAACGGTTCGTCCTGGTGCCGACCAGGCAGCGTACGGTCGACGGCGACGTCCGCGTCTACTGCTCGCCCACCGGCGCCCAGTGGTCGCAATGCGGTTCCATCGGCGGCCTGAGCGGCGAGAGCCCGGGGGTGGAGTCGCTGGTCTCCTACCGGTCCGGCGTGGCCGCGATCTACCAGGCCACCTTGGGCAAGTACTCGGTCCTGACCAGCGCCGACGGGCGCGGCTGGGCCAAGCGGGCCGACCTCGGCGACCTGTCGGGCGCCACACTGCGCGGGTTCACGATCTCCGACGGCGGCACCCTGTTCGCCGGCGGCGACCAGGCCGCCTCCGACGTCGACAACCAGCTCGTGCTGATGACCGCGCCGCCGCGCGGCGCCGCCTCCCGCGTCCAGCTCGGCCAGGTGGAGGGGCTGACCAGGGTCTCGCGCGAGACCACCAGGCTGGCCGCCGCCGGCGGCCGGTACGTCGCGGTCGGCTCCGCCTCGGGCGACGCCGGCCTGTGGACGATCAGGAACTGGCAGCGCTGGAAGTCGATGAGCCTCGGCGGCCCCGGCAGGCAGATCCTGGAGGACGTCGCCCACGGCGGGCGCGGCTGGCTGGCGGCCGGCAGCACCCAGACGAACCTGGCCGTCACCGATCCCCTGCTCGTCACCTCCGAGGACGGCGAGACCTGGCGGCGCGTGCCGGTCTCCGGCGACCTGGCCCGCGACCGCGACCAGCCCTACCTGGACACCCACGCCGTCGCGGCGGGCAAGAAGGGCTACGTGCTGGCCGGCGAGTCCCGCGACCAGGCGGGCTCGGCGGCCGCCGCCATGTGGTTCACGCCCGACCTGCGCAAGTTCACCCGGTCCAAGAAGCTGCCCCAGGGCGGCTCGGGCGTACGCGTCCACGACGTGATCGCGACCCAGGGCGGGTACGTCGCGGTCGGCGGGTCCGGATCCGGCGACCGGGAGAGCAGCGTGGTCTGGTTCTCCGACGACGGCGTGAACTGGACCGCCCGCAAGCGCCTCACCCCGCCGGACGCCACGTCGGCCGGGCTGCGGCAGGTCACGACGTACCACGACAAGCTCGTCGCCATCGGTACGGCCGTGACGAACGGCTCACGCCGCGCCTTCTCCGCCGTGTCCGACGACGACGGCGAGAGCTGGACGACGGCGTGGCTGCCCGCCGACCAGGCGGCGGCGGTGCACGACCTGGCCGCGGCCGACCAGGGCCTGGTGGCGGTCGGCTGGCACGGCACGCCTGGTGAGGGCGACAGCGCGGCCTGGGTGTCCCAGGACGGCCTGTCGTGGAACCGCATGTCCCTGACCAGGGACCGGCTCGCCGGCCCCGGCATGCAGGCCCTGACGGCGGTGGCGGTCAGCGGCACGGAGGTGGTGGCGCTCGGCAGGTCCACGACGTACGACACCGACCACCTGATCCTGTGGACCTCCAGCCTCACCGTGGACCGGTGAGCACGTCCCAGTCGGTCAGGCAGCCGAGCAGCCCTTCGGTGAGAGGGAGCAGCGCCAGCTCACCGGGGGCGCACCACCGCACGTCGGCGGCGTCGTCACCGGCGACGGGCACGCCGCCGTCCGAGGTGGCCAGGTAGTCGCGGATCACGTACGTGACGCCGCCCGGCCCGGGACGCTCCACCGCGCCCGCCAGGCGGCCCACCGCGACGCGCAGGCCGGTCTCCTCCATGACCTCGCGGCGCACGCCCTCCGCATCGGTCTCGCCGGGCTCCAGCCGCCCGCCGGGCAGCGACCACAGGCCCTTGCCCGGCGGACGGCCGCGCCGGACGAGAAGAAGCCGGTCAGAGGCGTCGAAAATGATCGCGCCGACACAATTTACGCGCACATGGCCAAGATTACGACGGGATAACAGATGCCGGTCTTGACGCGGCCGTGCCGGAGGAAGCACCGTGGGTAGCTGTGAGAGCGGCTCCTACCTGTCCAAGGTGCTTCGGCCCGCTTCACGGGTCGAGCGGCCTGTCCGGTGTGTTCCATTGCGACACACACGGCGATGTCCTGCCGTACCAGCCTCCGAGAGCGCCTACGGGCGAATCGCTGGAGGCCATGCGGAAACGCTCGGTGGTGCCCGTGTGGCTGCCCTGGCCATTGCCGCCCGGCTGGACGGTGACCGGGTTCGGCGAGGCCGGCGACGAACGTACCGGCTCGCGGGCCAGCGTCGTCGCGCTCAGCGGGCCCTCGCCGATCGAGGGGCCGGCCGACCTGCTGGTCATCGCCGAGGAGCCGGGCGTGGGGCTCGGCGCGACGTTCGCGGGGCTCGACGGGCCCGACCCCGGTGAGGGGTTCGACTCCGGGCCGCCCAACGCCAAGATCGAGGTGATGGGGCATCCCACGGCGATGTGGTGCCTGGACGGCATCGACGACCGCGCCGTCTACGCCGGTGAGGCACTCGGCAACTGGTTGTGGACCATCGCCTGGCCCGCCGAGGCCGGCTGCATGATCGCGATGGCCGAGCTGTCCCTCCAGGACGCCCGCGACCGCGACTTCGAGGTGCCGTTCGGCGGCTTCTCGCCGCGGCTGGAAGACTGAGCGGGCGCAGTGCAGGGCTGAGCACGGTCTGGAGCACGGAGTCGAGCGCAGGGCTGAGTGCAGGGCTGAGCACAAGGATCGCCTCCCCCGGGCGGCCGGTTGGGGGAGCGGTGTCCGGGGTCAGGTTCTTCGTCGAGGCGTTCGTGACGATGTTCGTGATCATGGACCCGCCGGGCGTCATCCCGCTCTTCCTCGCCTACACCTTCGGCCGCACCCCCGCCGAGCGCAGGCGCATCGCCTGGCAGGCCGCGGTGACGGCGTTCTGCCTGGTGGTGGTGTTCGCGGTGTTCGGACGGGCCATCCTGTCGTACCTGCACGTCGAGGTGCCCGCCATGCAGATCGCGGGCGGGCTGCTGCTCCTGCTGGTGGCCCTGGAACTGCTGCGCGGCGCGGCCGAGCCGCGCACCGACACCGTGCGCTCGAACGTGAACGTGGCCCTGGTCCCGCTCGGCACGCCGCTGCTGGCCGGGCCCGGCGCGATCGTGGCGACCATCGTCTTCGCCCAGCAGGCCGAGGGACGCGCCGACGGGCTGGCCGCGCTGATGCTGGCCATCGCGGCCGTGCACATCCTGCTGTGGCTGTTCATGCGCTTCTCGGTCAGCATCATCCGGGTCATCAAGGAGAACGGCGTGGAGCTGGTCACCAGGATCGCCGGCCTGCTGCTCTCGGCGCTCGCGGTGCAACTCATCATCAACGCGATTCGCGCTCTCATGCAGACGGGCTAAAGTTCGGAAGCGTGACAGCGCGTATCGAGCGAGTGGTGACCGAGGGCGTCGTCGACATCGACGGCACCGAGCACAAGGTCGAGAACAACACCTGGATCATCGGTGACGACGACGAAGTCATCGTCATCGACGCGGCGCGTGACGCCGAGAAGATCCTCGAGCAGGTGGGCGAGCGTGAGGTGCTGGCCGTCATCTGCACCGCGGGCCTGCCCGACCACGTCGGCGCGGCCATCGAGGTGGCCAGCAGAGACGAGGCGGTCGTCGCCCTGCACCCCAAGGACAAGCCGCTGTGGCGGGAGACCTGGCGGGAGACCTGGCCCGACATCGACATGGAGGACGACGGCGTCTTCGGCGTCGCCGACGTCCAGCTCGACGTCATGGAGACGCCCGGGGTCTCGCCCGGCGGCATCTCGCTCTACTGCGAGGCGCTCGGGGCCGTCTTCACCGGCAAGGCCCTGCAGGCCGACGGGCCGGGCAAGCTCGGCGGCGAATACCCGGCGCTGGCCGACCAGCTCACCTCGATCGGCGGCCGGCTGTTCACGCTCCCGGCCGACACGCGGGTGCTGGCCAACCACGGCGACGAGGTCACCGTCGGCGACCTTGAGCCGCACTTCGACGACTGGGTGTCGGGCTCGCTGACCCGCGACCCGGCCGCCGCCCGCGACGACGAGGGCCCGCTGACCGACGGCACCAGGATCTCCGGCATCAAGCTCGGCCCCAGCGACGAATAGGTGTACGACCAGCTTCCGCTGGACGGGATGCCGCGGCGGCTCTACGCGTGCACGCCGTCGCGGTTGAACACCTGGCTCGACTGCCGCCGCCGCTACCGGTTCACCTACCTGGACCGGCCGCAGCCCTCCAAGGGGCCCGCCTGGGCGCACAACAGCGTCGGCGCCAGCGTGCACAACGCGCTGGCGGCGTGGTGGCGTGAGCCGTACGAGCGGCGCACGCCGCTGACGGCCGCCGTCCTGCTCACGAACGGGTGGATCACCGAGGGCTTCAGGGACGCCGAGCAGTCGGGGGAGTGGCTGAGCCGGGCCCGCGACCTCGTGTCCGGATATGTCACGACCTTAGATCCGGCCGACGATCCGGTCGGCGTCGAGCGCACGGTCGCCACCCGTACCAAGGTGATCGCGCTGTCCGGGCGCATCGACCGGCTCGACCGGCGCGGCGACGAGCTGGTCGTGGTCGACTACAAGACCGGCCGCCGCCCGCTGACCCAGGACGACGCCCGCTCGTCCCTCGCCCTGGCCACGTACGCGATCGCGGCCTCCACGATGATGCGCACGCCGTGCCGGGCGGTCGAGCTGCACCACCTGCCCACCGGCGAGGTCGTCGAGTGGCGCCACACCGACGAGTCGCTGGGCCGGCACCTGCGCCGCGCCGAGGAGATCGGGGTCGAGGCCGCCACCGCCGACGACCGCTACCGCGCCGTCATGGGCGCCCCCACCTCGGCCAAGCGGCCCGCCTCGGCGGCCGGGCGGGGGGCGGGAGAGCGTCCCGTCGTCGGCCCGGCCCGGGTTCCCGCCGAGCTCGACACGGTGTTCGCGCCCAGCCCCGGCCCGCTCTGCTCGTGGTGCGACTTCCGCCGCCACTGCCCCGAGGGTCAGACCGCCGGATCCGACCGCAATCCCTGGGACGGCCTCGCCGGCTGACCCCCGGGAACGTCCGTCCCCGTCGCCGGCCAGCGGCGGGGGTCGGTCAGGCCCTTGAGCCCCTTGCTCACGTCGTAGCCGGCCGCGCCGAGCCGGGCCCGCGCGCCGGCCAGCATCGCCCGCGTGGACGGCATGAACGCCCGGTCGTGCACCGGCTCGGGCAGCGCGTTCATGCCCAGCCGGAAGGCCCTCAGCGCCGCGCTGACCGCCGCCGGGGGCACCTCGGGCAGGACGCCGTACATGCGGCGGGCCCATTCGGGGAGCGTGTAGTAGCAGAGCGCGCCGAAGGGGAAGTAGGCCGGTTTGCCCGGCGACAACCTGCGCAGCTCCTTCGGCAGCCGGGGCCACAGCAGGAACCGCACGGTCGCCGCCGCCTCCTCGGTGACCCGCAGGGCGGGCCGGACCTGCTTGAAGTAGGCGTCCATCTCGGCGCACGAGCCGGGGACGTCCTCCGGGTGCAGCCCGACGTAGGAGGCGCTCCTGCGCTGCTCGCGCAGGTAGCGGTCGGCCTGCCGCTCGTTCAGCCCGAGCCCGCCGCGCCTGGCCACCTCCAGGTACGACGACACCTCCGCGCAGTGGACCCACAGCAGCAGCTCGGGATCGTCGACCCGGTGCGTGCGCCCGGTAAGCGGATCGGTGATGCGCAGCGCCCTGTGGATGCCGCGCACCCGCCGGCCGATCTCGTCGGCCTCCGCCGGGCTGCCGAACGTCACCCGGCCCACGAAGTCGGCGGTGCGCCGCAGGCGGCCGAACGGGTCGTCCTGGAAGTTGGAGTTCTGCCAGACGCCGAGCATGGCCAGGGGATGCAACGCCTGCAACATGAGGCCGCGTACGCCGCCCACCCACATCGAGCGGTCGAGATGCACCTGCCAGGTCGCGCTCCGAGGCGCCTGGACGACGAGTTCGTCCGTCATAGCAGGTGCATGATTACATCACATTGGACCTTGTGTCCAAATAGTGCTTCTCGGCCGCGTTCCAGAACCTGACCAGCGCCGCGGCCGTCGTCTCCGGCGCCTCGACGGCGGGGGAGTGGACCGCGCCGGGTACGACCACGCACTCGGCGCCGAGCCGGGCGGCCGTCTCGGACTGGGTCTCGGGCGACCAGCCGTCGTCGTGCTCGCCGTAGAGGACCAGGGTGGGGATCTCGATCTGACGCAGCTCGTCGGTGCGGTCGTGCATGTGCAGGACCTGCTCGGCCATCTGGGCCAGGCCCGTGGGGGAGTTGGTCAGCAGCCGCTTGCGCAGGAACGCCATGATCTCGTCGGAGACGTCGGCGGCCAGCGCCTCGGGCTCCATCCGGTGGTGCCAGAGGTGTTCGAGCCCCTGGGACGGGATCTCCTCCATGATCTCCCGGCCGTTGCGCGCCCGCCTGCCCTCGATGGCCGCGGGGCCGGAGCTCATCAGCGTGAACGAGGCGAACCGGGTGCGCCCGTCGATCACGGCCTCGCGCGCGACCAGGCCGCCGAAGGAGTGGCCCACCAGGTGGACGGGGTCGCCGCCGCCGAGGGCCTGGGCGAGCAGGTCGACGTCGGCCCCCAGGGCGGCGCAGGTGTAGGCGGCGGGGTCGTCGGGGCCCGGGGTCTCGTACTGGCCGCGCAGGTCGACGGCCACCACCCGGCGGCCGGACTGCGCCAGGGTCATCAGGACCGCGATGAAGTCCTCCTTGCTGCCGGTCAGGCCGGGGACCAGGAGGGCGGGCCAGCGCTCGACCACTCCGCTGACCGGAAGCGCCTCCAGAGCCGCGAACGCACCCTGGGGCGTTTCGAGCTTCTGCGGCGTCACACCGGGCGGCAGGTCGAGGAATCGCGGCGTACTCACGTGGGGCAACAATACCCAGAGGTCAGCGCCTCGACACCGGCAAACGGACTACGCTGATGCGAGTTCTGGGGAGTTGTGAGCTATGCGTGATCTCGATGTCCGCCCGGCGACCTCGTGGGCGGACGTGCTCACCGTCTTCGGGCCGCGTGGTGCCTGCGCCGACTGCTGGTGCATGTGGTTCAGGGTGGGCGGGGCACAATTCCGGGCCATGGAGGCCGGTGAGCGCCGTGACCGCCTCCAGGGGCTCGTGGAGGGCCCTGGGGCGGCTCCGGGGGTCCTGGCCTACCTGGAGGGCACACCTGTCGGCTGGTGCGCTGTGGGGCCGCGTGAGGAGCACGTACGGCTCGTCCGCTCGCCCGTCACCAAGCCCGCCGACCCGGAGGAGACCGGTGTGTGGTCGGTGACCTGCTTCTACGTGACCCGCGCCGGACGCGGCCAGGGGGTCACCGCCGCCCTGCTGGCCGGCGCGGTCTCGTACGCGGCCGAGCAGGGGGCGCGGGCGGTCGAGGGATACCCCACGGACTCCGGCAGGAGCCTCCAGGCCAGTGAGCTCTACCACGGCTGGCTCTCGCTCTTCGAGGACGCCGGCTTCAAGGAGACCGGACGCCGGTCGCCGACGCGTCCGGTCATGCGGCTGGGCCTGGCATAGGCCCGTACAAACCATCCGTACAGACGAGAAGGCGCGCGCCCCGCGAACGGGACGCGCGCCTTCTCGATGTTGTCGCTAGCCGGCGCGGCGGCGGTTGCCGCCACCGCCACCGCCACGGGACTGGCGGCGCTGCTGCTTGCGCTCGGTCGCCGCGGACGGCGCGATGTCGTCGTCGTCCGTGGCCAGGTCGGGCGACTGGAAGATCACCGCGAACGGGCTCGGCGGGATGATCCGCTCCGGCTCCTGGCGGACCGGCGGCGGAGGCGTGGCCAGGAAGCTCGGCTCCGGCACGGACTCCACGACCGGCGCCCTCACCGGCTCCACGACCGGCTCCACGACCGGCTCCACGACCGGCTCGGGAGCGGCCTCGGCCGCACGGCGCCTGGAGGGCGCCTCGGCGGCCTTCTCGCGGGAACGCGTGTCGGGGGCCTCGGCCTGGTCGGCCCTGCGGGAGCGGGTCCGCTTCGCCGGGGTCTCCGGCGTCTCGGTCAGCGCCTGCTCGATGGCCGACGACGCGGCCCCCCTGCTGCGGACACGCGTGCGCTTCGGCTCTGCGGCCTGGACCTCGTCGGGCGTGAAGATGGCGGGAGTCTCCTCCGTCTTGGCGGCCACGATCTCGACCTCCGGCGTCTCGGGTGCGGTTTCGGCCAGCTCTCTGCCGCCGCGGGTGCGGCGACGCTGGCGCGTGGCGCGGGCCGGGCGCTCCTCGCGCTCTTCCCGCTCCTCGCGACGGCGGTTGCCGCCGCGGGTCCGGGCCCGGCCGGTCTCACCGAGGTCCTCGATGCGCTCGGCCGACAGCCCCGCGCGCGAACGGCTCGCGTGCGGCAGGACGCCCTTGGTGCCCGCGGGGATGTTCAGCTCGGTGTAGACGTGCGGTGAGGTGGAGTAGGTCTCCTCGGGCTCGGCGAAGTCGAGGCCGAGCATCTGGTTGATCATCTTCCAGCGGGTCAGCTCCTCCCACTCCACGAAGGTGACCGAGATGCCCGTGCGCCCGGCCCGGCCGGTACGGCCGATGCGGTGCACGTAGGTCTTGTCGTCGGAGGGGCAGTCGTAGTTGACCACGTGGGTGACGTCGTCGATGTCGATGCCGCGGGCCGCCACGTCGGTGGCCACCAGCACGTCGATCTTGCCCGCCCGGAAGGCCCGCAGCGCCTGCTCGCGCTGGCCCTGACCGAGGTCGCCGTGGACGGCCGCGACCGCGAAACCACGCGTGTCGAGCTGTTCGGCGACCATGTCGCAGGCCCGCTTGGTCTCGCAGAAGACCATGGTGAGCCCGCGGCCCTCGGCCTGGAGCAGCCGGGCGACGATCTCGATCTTGTCCATCCGGTGGGCGCGCCAGACGATCTGACGCACCTGCGGGGTGGCCTCGCCCTCGCCGCTCTCCATCTCCGCGCGTACGTGGGTGGGACGGTTGAGGTATTTGCGGGACAGCGAGACGATCTCGCCCGGCATGGTGGCCGAGAACAACATCGTCTGCCGCTCCGCGGGGATCAGCTTGAAGATCCGCTCGATGTCGGGCATGAAGCCCAGGTCCATCATCCGGTCGGCCTCGTCGAGCACGAGGGACGTGACCTGGCTGAGGTCGAGGTGCTTCTGCTTGACCAGGTCGAGCAGACGGCCCGGGGTGCCGACGATGACGTCGACCCCGGCCTTGAGCGCCTCGATCTGCGGCTCGTACGCCCGGCCGCCGTAGACGGTCAGGACCCGGGAGCCGAGCTTGCCGGCCGCAGTGACCAGGTCTTCGCTGACCTGGACGGCCAGCTCACGGGTCGGCACGACGACCAGCCCGCGGGGCTTCTTGCGGTTCTTGCGCGGCTTGCCGATGCTCTGGAGCATCGCGATGCCGAACGCGTAGGTCTTGCCCGTACCCGTGCGCGCCTGGCCGATGAGGTCCTGGCCGCTCAGGGCGAGCGGTAGCGCCATCTCCTGGATGGGGAACGGTGTGACGATACCCTCGGTCTCGAGGGCATCGGCGATTTCTGGTGTGACTCCGAGGTCTCGGAAAGTCGTCAGCGTGGCCTGCCTCAGTCTCAAATGAAGGCGGGCCTGCCGGGACCGACGGGCGGAAAACAGCCCCCGTTACGTGGGTCCTCGCGGTAGAGCCAGCCCTCTCGCGTCATCGCGACCGCGCACCCGGGGAATCGGGGGTTATCGGGGGAATCCCCCGAACTAACACAGTGCGGTCGCACTTTCACAGAGCAGTGTACTCGATACCACAACGCTGGCCGAGCTCGCTTATGTTCCCGAAGATTCAGCGAAGTACGCTGCCCCCATGAAGGAGTCTCCTGGAGTCGTCGACCTGCTCGGTGTTCTAGCTTACGCGGAACTCAGCGCGTACGCCCGGATGACCGAGGACGCCACCACCCTGGCGCCCTCGCTCGCCGACCGCGCCGCGCTCAGCGAGCTGGCCGCGGCCGAGTACGCCCACTTCCGCCTGCTGCGCGACCGCCTGGCCGAGCTGGGGGCCGATCCGGAGCAGGCGATGACGCCCTTCGTGACGGCCCTGGACGCCTGGCACGCCCAGACCCGGCCGGCCGACTGGCTGCAGGCCCTGGTCAAGACGTACGTGGGGGACGGGATCGCGCTCGACTTCTACCGCGAGGCCGCCCGGCACCTGGAACCGTCGATCGGCAAGCTGGTGGACGAGGTGCTGGTCGACGAGGCGCGGTCGCAGTTCGCCGTCGAGCGGGTCAGGGCGGGGATCGAGGCCGATCCGACGGCGGGCGGACGGCTGGCGCTGTGGGCCCGGCGGCTCGTCGGCGAGGCGCTCAGCCAGGGGCAGCAGGTGGCGGCGGCGCGGCCGGAGCTGGCGATGCTGCTGGTGGAGTCGGCCAAGGCGGCCGGCGGGGAGGCGGCCGACATCTCACGCCTCTTCGCGACCCTGACGGAGGCGCACAACAAGCGGATGGCCGCGCTCGGCATCTAGCTCCCCATCGACCTTCACAAGAGCTTGTGGCGTCCGGGGAGGGAGCCGACGGTGGACGTCGATGACGAGGTGCTCGGTGGCAGGACCGCCCGCCGTACGGGATCGAGGGGGGCGGACGATGCTCAAGCTGGTCACCCGGCGGGAGCAGCTCGCGGGCCGGGGCGTCGAACATTTCGATACGGCTTGCAGATGTTGAAGATGCCGGTCTGGTCGTGGAGGGGGGCGAGGGTACAAAAGGGATGTAACGTGCCAGACATGAGGGCCTCGCGCCGCTACGGCAGTTCCTTGACGAGATGTGGGCCGAATCGCTGGACCTCGCGCGCTGTGTTGCGGAGGGGGAGCGCTGAGTGTCCGACGGGCGAGCCGAAACAGGATGACGCCGACCGGCGCCGCCCCGCCCGAGGCTGCCGGCTCACGGACCCACGCGACCACCCCGGCCACCCCTGACCTCGGCTCCCCTCACGTCAAAGGTGATGGGTCCCCTGGGGGGCGTGGTGAGGGGTGCCGTGTGGCCTCGTGAGGGGTACGGCAGTTGGCCGTACCCCTGGTGGGTGGGTTAGAGGGTGCCGCCGAAGCCGACCGGCCTGGACTCGTCCTCACCGATCTCGACGAACCCCAACGAGGCCACCGGCACGACCACGCGCCGGCCCTTGACGTCGGTGATGGCGAACACGCCGCGATCGACCGACAGCGCGTTCCTGATCTCTTCTTCGACCTGCTCGGCGGAGAGGTCGGTCTCGACAACGAGTTCGCGGTGTACGGAGCGTACGCCGATCTTGACTTCCATCGTGGCTCCCTAGTCGACTGGGCTAGCGCTCAGTCCCATCGTCGCCGCTCCGAGGCCCGGAGACGGTGAATGATCGCGCCCAGCGAACGGGTTATGCCGTACGCGGAAAACCGCTGATCCCCCGCCAGGCGAGCCGCGCCATGAGCTGCTCGGCCGCGTCCTTGGGGATCGAGCCCTGTGCGGTGACCCAGTAGCGGGCGCTCACCTCGGCCATGCCGACCAGGCCGACGCCGAGCAGGTGGGCCTCGTCGCTGGTGCAGCCGGTGTCCTCCTGGATGACCGCGCTGACCATCTCGGCGCACTCCTGGAGGGACCGCTCCACCCGCTGGCGCACGGGCGCGACGTTGCGCAGGTCGGACTCGAAGACGAGCCGGAACGCCTCCCCCTGCGTGGAGACGAAGTCGAAGAACGCGCTGAACGTGGCCTGCACCCGCAGCTTGTTCTCGTGAGTGGAGGCCAGGGCCTCGCGGCACCGGTTGACCATGTCGTCGACGTGCAGGTCGAGCAGCGCGAGGTAGAGCTCCAGCTTGCCGGGGAAGTGCTGGTAGAGCACCGGCTTGCTGACCCCGGCCCGATCGGCGATCTCGTCCATGGCGGCCGCGTGGTAGCCGTTCTCCACGAAAACTTCCTGCGCGGCGCTCAGCAGTTGCCGGCGTCGGGCCAGTCGGGGCAGCCGGGTGCCCCGGGGCTTCGCGTCCGGGGTTGCGGTCACGCGGGTCTCCATTGGTCTCTCAGCGAACTGTGCCGACATCCTACGTGCGGCCGGTCGACACCTCGGTGGTCATCGTCATACACGCTCGGTCTGGCGGGTGGCCCGTGGCTCAGCGGTAGTCGTCGTCGTCGTAATCGACGACGCGGTCCTGGTCGGCGGCGTCGGCGGGGTCGGCGTCGAGCGGGACCTCGCGGCGCGCCCCGCCGGCCTCCTGCCGGACCTCGCGATGCTGCTCGGCGGCGTCGGCCTCGGGCGTCTCCGGCGACAATTCCTCTTCTTCCTCCTCCTCGTCGTAGACATTCTCGTCCCCGCGGGTGTCCATTTCCGACATCTCGGTCCCCCTCTTGGTGTGGACGGGTCCAGACTACGCCCGGCCGAAAAGGTCGCCGTGCTTCTCCACTCTGGCGAGTACGTCAGGGGCGGTGAACACCAGGTCATCGGGGTGTTCACAGCCCTCGACCTCCTTCCACAGCAGCGGCGTCGAGACCGTCGGCCGCTCCCTGGCCCGCAGCGAGTACGGCGCCACGGTGGTCTTGGACGGATTGTTCTGGCTCCAGTCGATGAACACCTTGCCCGGCCTGGCCTTCTTGGCCATGACGCTGACGATCTCCTTCGGGTGCTCCTTCTCCAGGGTCTGGGCCAGCCTCTTGGCGTACGCGGAGGGCTCCTCGCGGCAGTCCCAGTCGGCGTAGAGCTGCATGCCCTTGTTGCCGCTGGTCTTGGGCCTGGCGGTGAGCCCTTCGTCCTTCAGCAGCTCGCGCAGCACGAGCGCCACGCGGCAGCACTCCACGATGGTCGCCGGCGCGCCCGGGTCCAGGTCGAACACGAGCGTGTCGGGCGGCAGCGCCGTGCCGTCATCGTCCACGCGCCACTGCGGCACGTGCAGCTCCAGCGCGGCCAGGTTGGCGTAGTAGGCGAGCGTCGGCAGGTCCTCGACCACGGCGAAGTCGATGGTCCCGCGGTTCTTGGTGCTGCCGGGGGCGGGCAGGTTGACCTTCCTGACCCAGTCGGGGGTGTGCTCGGGCGCGTTCTTCTCGAAGAAGAACTGTCCGGTGACGCCGTTCGGGTAACGCTTGACGGTCAGGGGCCGGCCCGCGAGGTGCGGCAGCAGGACGGGGGCCACGCGGCTGTAGTAGTCGATGACCTCGGCCTTGGTGAAGCCGATCTCCGGGTAGAGCACCTTGTCCAGGTTGCTCAGCGTCAGCTCGCGCCCGTCGACCCTGACCGGCACCTTCTTCACAACGTCACCTCCGCGGGGACCTTGTCGGCACGCAGTCCGCGCCAGACCGGATGTCTCAGCCGCAGCTCGTCGGTCCACATCGTGTAGCCCACCTCCCCGACGAGATCGGGCCTAACCCACCGATTTCTCCACGGGACCGCGTTCGTGAAGGGGCTGCGCGGGATCTCCAGAGGTTGTAGCGCCTGGTGGAGGTCGTCCAGGATGGCGTCGGTGAACCCGGTTCCCACGTGGCCGACGTACGTCAGCCCTTCACCGGTGAAGACGCCCATGACGAGCGAGCCGATCCCGTTCGCCCGGCGGCCCTTGCCGGGTTTCCAGCCGCCGATCACGACGTCCCTCGTGCTGAGGTGCTTGACCTTGATCCACCACGGCGAGCGCACGCCCGGCCGGTACGGCGAGTCGAGGTGCTTGGCCACCACGCCCTCAAGGCCCTGCTCCCGCGTGGCGGTGAGCAGGTCGGAGTCCCCGGGGAAGTACGGCGGCGCGCCGATGTCCAGCTCGTCGAGGAGCGCGCGCCGGTCGCGGTAGGGCAGGTCGAACAGCGGCCTGCCGTCCAGGCAGAGCAGGTCGAAGGGCATGTACGTGACGGGGTAGAGCTCCAGCACGGCCGGTTCGGGATCGGTCAGGTGCATACGATGCTGGAGCCGGACGAAACTGGGCCTGCCTCGCCGGTCCAGGGCCACGACTTCGCCGTCGATGACGGCGTTCTTAACCCCGAACCCCGAAATTTCTGGGTATCGCCGGGTGTACTCCACGCCGTGCCGTCCGGTCACCCTCAGTCCGTCGGTGAGGTGTACGAGCGCGCGGATGCCGTCCCACTTGACCTCCAGGCCGTACCGGTCACGATCGGAGGGTAGTTCCCCAGGTACGGCCAGCATTGGTTCAACCGGGTATGGCATTCCTTGCCCCATGACGGGTATGTGCCCATATGGTGAGCCCGCTACTGCTGAGGAGTGCCCATGCGCAGCATCTGGAAGGGCGCGATCTCCTTCGGGCTGGTCACCATCCCGGTGAAGCTGTACTCGGCGACCGAGCAGAAAGACGTCAGCTTCCACCAGGTCCACCGGGAGGACGGCGGCAGGATCCGCTACAAGCGCGTGTGCACCGTCGACGGCGAGGAGGTCCCGTACGCGGACATCGCCAAAGGGTACGAGCTGGCCTCGGGCGAGATGGTGGTGCTCACCGACGAGGACTTCGAGGACCTGCCGCTGAGCACGTCGCGCAGGATCGACGTCCTCCAGTTCACCCCGGCCGAGCAGATCGACCCCATCTACTTCGCCAAGTCGTACTACCTGGAGCCCGACGCCCAGGGCGCGAAGCCGTACGTGCTGTTGCGGAACGCCCTGGAGAGCTCGGGGCAGGTGGCCGTGGTCAAGGTGGCGCTGCGGCAGCGGGAGTCGCTGGCCACCCTGCGCGTACGGGACGGGGTGTTCGTCCTGGAGACCATGTTGTGGCCGGACGAGATCCGCGCCCCCGACTTCGAGTTCCTGGAGGAGGACATCGAGGTCCGGGCACAGGAGCTCAAGATGGCCGAGTCGCTGATCACCACGATGGAGTCGGACTTCGACCCGAGCGAGTACCACGACACGTACCGCGAGGCGTTGCAGCAGGTGATCGAGGCGAAGGTAGCGGGCAAGGAGGTCGTGGCGGCGCCTGAGGAGGAAGAGGCGGGGCCGGCGGTGGACCTCATGGCGGCCCTGCGCGCCAGCGTCGAGGCGGCGAAGCGGGAGCGGACCGGGGAACCGGCCAAACCGAAGAAGGCGGCGGGCGGCAAGTCCTCCAAGGAGGCCAAAGAGGCCAAAGAGGCCAAGGAAGAGGAGAAGGCCCCACCCAAGCGCAAGGCCCGCAAGTCCGCCTGACCAGCCGTCGGCCCACCGCGAGTACGCCTGCAGGCCCCTTGCCAGTACGCCCCCAACTCACCGTGGGCACATCCGCCCGACCACCGTGAGGATCGGCGCGGTCGGCAGACCCGTCGGCGAGGGCGTCGGGTGACCGGCTGCCCAATCCCGTGAGGGCGGCACCGTCTCATGGGTGAACCTCGCCGACGTCGTCTGCTCGGCGGCGTCGGGAGCTGAAGACGGCGATCACCCTCTAGGAGGGGCAGAGCGGCTGGCAAGCAGGGGCCCATCCGGCGAACACGTAGCGCTTGCCCGCTGGGGGAGCCGGCAACGGCCGAGGCGAGCCGGCCGGAGGACGTGTGCGGCGTCAGAAGTGGCATATAGAACCCGGGCGGTGGTGGCGGTGAGCACGGCGACGGCGGCGAGGGTCACCCGCCAGTTGAGGTGCCGGCCGATGAGGGTGCCTGTCGGCCTGGTTGGGAGAGGAGGCGGGGAGTAGGGCCGGGCCGATGGTGATCCCCGTCCTCACGCACGATCCTGCCCTCACGCGCGATTCCCACCTTCGTGTGCAGCGTCAGCCCGCGCCGTGGTGGACGCCCGCCTGTCCGTGGGGTTGCGGAGGGCGACGGAGATCGCGACAGCGAAGGAGGCGGCCACCACCGGCACGGCGCCGACCTGCGCCGCTGGAAGGGGTCCGAGCGCTCCAGGGCTGACGTGCTGACGAGCCCCTGACCTCGGCTGCCCCCACCGCCCCCTGGCATCTACGGCCTGCGGGCTCTACGGCTTCCCAGCTTCTACGCCCCTGCAGCTTCTACAACCCAGCGGGTTCTACGGCCTTGAAGCTTCTACGACCCAGCGGGTTCTACGCCCCTGCGGGTTCTGGGATCCCGCATCTACGGCCCTGTGGGTTCTGCGGCCCTGCGGGTTCTACGGCTTGCGGGCGTGTTGGTGCGGAGGTGGGCACAGCATCTCGGGCTCACATAACGCTCATTAGCCATAAAGCGGACATTATCTTCATATCGCAATAAGTGGCACCAATTGCCCGCCGTGAATCGGCCGGGCCTCGCCGCTGGAGAGGGGTGTCGGATTTCCGGATCCCCCCAGACCCCGCTCGGCCGACCCGTCTCCAGTGATCATGATAGATTCGGACATATCATGGCATATCAGTCAATAATTGTTTAATGCAAGCAATAAGGCTGTTAATGCATAGCAAAAAGGCGGCGGTTCTGTGTTGCCATGCCCGCGTCCAGGAAATGACATTTCACGGATGGCTCATCACAGGTCGTCCAAGGGCAGTTCCCTGGCAACCGGGGAGCGTTGAGAACGGGGCAACCAATCCTTTAGGGGGAAACGCAATGCCCAAGCTCAAGGGTATTCTCGCAGGCCTCGCCGTCAGCACGGCCATGAGCGGCGGTGTCGTCGCGCTGGGTGCGGCGACCACCATGACCAGTGCCGACGCCGCCACCAGCGCCGGTGTCGTCACGTCCACCAGCTTCCAGGCCGGCTGCTTCCGCAGGTCGCGGTGCGGCGGCTGGGGCTGGGGCGGCGGCGGTGGCTGGGGTAACTGGGGCGGTGGCGGCTGGGGCTGGCGCCGCCACGGCAACCGCGTCGGCAAGGTGAAGGTCAGCATCCACAACCGCAACTTCAACCGTAACCGGGTGACGGAGCGGGAGGACGTGAAGCCTCTCATCCGCCACCGCGACCACGACCACGACCACGACCGCGACGACTGGGGCTGACGAACGGGGAGGGAACCGTCGTCCTCATGAAGGCGGCGCCGCGCTGAATTCGACCACCGGGTACCGGGCTCGGACAACGGTCTGAATCGCGGCCGGCGCGCTGGAGGAATCGTTCTCTCCGTCCCTTCGGAAATTCTGGTGAGGGCTTCATCGGCATCGGCCGGGAAGCCCTCACCTGCGTTTCCAGCGCGACTTACCATGCAAATCTGTGCCTACCGGCAAAAGTGGACAATTGCGGTTTGCTGGCCATACATGGGGATATATCAAGGTCATGGATGGCAGGCAAGGCAAGCCATACCGTCCACGTCGTTTCCTGGGAATCCGGAAGCGTCGATCAACGGGGCATCCAAACCATTAGGGGGAAACGCAATGCCCAAGTTCAAAAGTGTTATCGCAGGCCTCGCCATGAGCACGGCGCTGAGCGGCGGAATGATCGCCCTCGGTGCGGCGACCACGGCCACCAGCGCCGAAGCCGCCACCAACGTCACCGCCGCGGCGACCACCACCACTCTGTCCGGCTGCTTCCGTCGCTCCTGGTGCGGCGGCGGCTGGGGCTGGCGCAACAACTGGCGTCGCCACCGGCTCCCTCGGATCCGCATCATCATCGTCAACCGGAACCGGAACCACGACGTGCTCGCGCGTGACGCTCGTCAGCAGGTTCGCGCTGACGACGACGTCGAGCGTGACTGGCGCTGACCAGAGGCTCTGAATCCGGGGCGCGAACCACGATCGCGCAACTGAGTGCCCGCATTCCGCCGAACCCTCGTTCCTCCTGAGAACGAGCTCTCGGCAGGGAGTGCGGGCACTCACTCGTCTCACCTTCTTGTCCGTACGGTCTCGGGACCGGGCGACGCCTCCTGTAGGGCAGGCCCTTGGGGGGCGTCTGGAGGGCGGGGAGGGCGGGAGACAAGGTGAGTGCCCGCATCCGGGGGGTGATCCCCGCTCTCCGTCGAGAGCGGGATCGGCCGGATGCGGGCACTCCTCCGTGTCGGCGTGGTCTCACTTCTCAGGCGAGGCTCTCGCTGAGCGGGCTCTCACCGGGTGAGACCTCCCGCCTAGTTGTCGTTGTGCTCGCGGTCGTCGTGCCGCTGCACGTTGTTGTTGTTGTGGTTGCTGTTGTGGTTCGTGTTGTGGATGACGACGCGGACCCGGGGGGTGTTGTTACGACGCCAGCCCCAGCCGGCACCGCGTCCCCAGCCCCAGCCGCCGCCGCGTCCCCAGCCCCAGCCGCCGCCGCAGCGGCGGTGGCAGCCGCCACCCCAGCGGTTGCCCCAGCTGCGGCCCCAGCCGCCCCAGCCGCACCGGGTCTCCCGGAAGCAGCCGGCGAGGGTGGCCGCGGTGGCCGAGCCGGTGACGCTGGCGGCGTTGGCCCCGGTGGCGGTGGTCGCCGCGCCTACGCTGACCACACCGCCGGTCAGCGCGGTGCCCATGGCGAGCCCTGCGATAACACTTTTGAGCTTGGGCATTGTGTTTCCCCCTAAAAGGATTGATTGCCCCGTACTCGTCGCTCCGCGAAATCCGAGCCTTCTGGATTTCTGTTGGAGCGGCGTGGATGCCCGCTAGCGAACATCCATGTTAGGGATATATCCCACCGAATACCCCACAAACGGACATTGTCCTCTCTTGTCCGACACTATGGCGCATCATGGTGCATAATCGGACATTTCGGACTCGGTAGGGCGAGGGGGTGGGCGGAGCGCGCATTTGAGGGAAAACGCAGTGAGGGCTCCACCGGCAGAATGCCAGTGGAGCCCTCACCGGGAATTGCCGCGGTGACAGAAGAGAAAGGGATCTCAGGCGGCCCCGCAATGTCCGGGTGCGGTCACTTCCTGGGAGCCCAGTACTCGCCGGTCGAATTCACTTCGCCGTGAAGAGCGACCATCCATGGATCACGGGCGCCATCCCCGAGCGATCAGTTCTCGCGGTTCCAACGGTTCTCGCGGTTCTCGCGCAGCTCGTTGTTGGTTCTCGTCTCGACGTTGTCGTTCGTGTTCTCGTTGAAGATCTTGACGCAGACGCCGCCGCCGCGGTGCCGGCGCCAGCCGCCACCCCAGCCGCCGCCCCAGCCCCAGCCGCCGCCGCCCCAGCCGCCGCCCCAGCCGTGGCGGTTCCTGTTGCAGCGGTGGTGGCGACGGTGCCACCAGCCGTGGCCGTCCCCATCGCCCCAGCTGAGGGTCGTCGGGCTGGTGACGTTGTTGGCGGTGCTCGCGTTGGCGGTGGTCGTCGCGCCCAGGCTGACCACGCCGCCGGTCAGCGCGGTGCTGACGGCGAGACCTGCGATAACACTTTTGAGCTTGGGCATTGCGTTTTCCCCCTAAAGGATTGGTTGCCCCGTTCTCGACGTTCCCGAGAGACCCGGAAACAGGTCTTGAACGACTAGCTGATGAGCCATCCGTGAAATGTCATTTCCGGGACAGAGCTACAGCAAACAGGAGTGGCCCTATTTTGCTATGCATTAGCAATCTTATTGCTTGCATTACAGCTCTATCGAATGAAATGCCATGATATGTCCGATTATGTACATATGACGGGGTGCCCATCACATCGGGTTCCGGCAGCACCGCCCGCGCTTTTCTCATGGAATGACGGCATGGCCATACGCGCCGACAGGCGGCGGCCATGCGTGTATTGACGGCTCGCTGAAAATGCTCGCCGCGGCACACCGATGCGCCGGACATGAGAAAAGCGGGACGATGCTGTCGTCGGGATCGTTCGGGGAACGCCATGACGCTTCCCCGATGGAATTCCAGTGGCCGCGACCTTCCGATAGCTGACGGAGAGTGTCCGGTGAGTCGCGCACTGTATCCGCTTCTGATGCTTACCCGTACTGACCCCGGTAAACGGTGACAGACAGCTTTTGCCGCACACTTAAGCTGCCAAGAGATCCATTAGATCTCTATGAGCGGAAATTTCGGGGCTGGTCCCACATGTCCGCCCGCGCGGACGTGCCCACCGATGCGGCTGGAGGGGCACGACACCCGCTTGCGTCCCGTATGTCCATCGATGCTCTGATAGTCACGGAATGCAGAGCCCGCCTGAGCGCGCTGGTTATCGTGGAAGAGCGACGAGGAGGACGTAATGACAGCGGCGGAGCCGATCCCTCACTGGCCGGGACGCATGATCGGCTCGGTGTACGTGCGATCCACCCCCGAAGACGGCCCCGCCGAGCAGGCGGTGTTCGTCCACGGGCTGGCGGGCTCGGCCACCAACTGGACCGACCTCATGGACGAGCTCAAGGACACCGTCACCGGCCACGCCCTCGACCTGCCTGGCGCGGGCTTCTCACCGGCGCCGGAGGACGGCGACTACACCGTGGCCGGCCACGCCGCCGCGGTGATCGGACTGCTGGAGCACACCGGCCCGGCCCACCTGTTCGGCAACTCGCTGGGCGGCGCCGTCGCGGTACGGGTCGCCGCGTCCCGGCCCGACCTGGTCCGCTCGCTCACGCTGGTCTCGCCCGCCCTGCCCGACCTGCTCCCCAGGTACGGCCCGGTCCGCGTGGCCGCCGCCGCCGTGCCCAGGGTGGGCGAGTGGGTCGCGGGCAAGCTGCGCCTGCTCCCCGCCGAGCAGCGCATCAACGCCTCCTTCGCCATGGTCTGGGCGAACATGAACGCCGTGCACCCCGTCCGCCTGGCCGACGCCGTCGAGGAGCTGCGCCGGCGCGACGACGTCCCGTACGCGGGCGAGGCCATGATCGGTTCGGCGAGGGGCATCGTGGCCGAGTACTTCCGGCGGGGCGAGGACACCCTGTGGCGTCAGGCGGCCAAGGTCGAGGCGCCGACCCTCATCGTCCACGGGCGGCACGACCGTCTGGTGCGCCCGGCCATGGCGGCGAAGGCGGCCCGTACGTTCCGGCAGGTCAGGCTCGTGCTGCTGCCGACGGCGGGCCACGTGGCGATGATGGAGATGCCGCGAGTGGTGGCCGCGGAGGCACGCCGTCTGATCGGTGAGACGAGATTGGGGAATGCCCCACTCGCCGAGTAGGTTTCAGCTAGAGATGTGACCCCCTGAAACGGGAGCGTAGAACGTGTCGTTGCCACCGCTGGTCGAGCCGGCCACAGAGCTGACCGTAGACGAAGTGCGCCGCTACTCGCGCCACCTGATCATCCCCGATGTCGGGATGGCCGGGCAGAAGCGGCTGAAGAACGCCAAGGTGCTGTGCGTGGGCGCCGGCGGCCTGGGCTCGCCCGCCCTGATGTACCTGGCGGCGGCGGGTGTCGGCACCCTCGGCATCATCGACTTCGACGTCGTCGATGAGTCCAACCTGCAGCGCCAGATCATCCACGGCCAGTCCGACGTGGGCAGGCCGAAGGCCGAGAGCGCCGCGGCGTCGGTCCGCGAGATCAACCCGCTGGTCGAGGTCGTCGTCCACAACGCGGCCCTGACCACCGAGAACGTCATGGAGATCTTCTCCGCCTACGACCTCATCGTCGACGGCACGGACAACTTCGCCACCCGCTACATGGTGAACGACGCCGCCGTGCTGCTCGGCAAGCCGTACGTGTGGGGTTCGATCTACCGCTTCGACGGTCAGGCCAGCGTGTTCTGGGCCGAGCACGGGCCCTGCTACCGCTGCCTCTACCCCGAGCCCCCGCCTCCCGGCATGGTGCCGTCGTGCGCCGAGGGCGGCGTGCTCGGCGTGCTGTGCGCGTCGATCGGCTCGATCCAGGTCAACGAGGCCATCAAGCTGCTGACGGGCATCGGCGACCCGCTGGTCGGCCGGCTGATGATCTACGACGCCCTGGAGATGAAGTACCGGGACGTCAAGGTCCGCAAGGACCCCGAGTGCGTGCTGTGCGGCAAGAACCCGACGGTCACCGAGCTGCTCGAGGACTACGAGGCGTTCTGCGGCGCGATCTCCGACGAGGCCGCGCAGGCCGCCAGCGGCTCCACGATCACCGCGCAGGAGCTCAAGTCCATGATGGACAAGGGCGACAACATCTACGTGGTCGACGTCCGCGAGATCAACGAGTACGAGATCGTCTCTATCCCGGGCGCCACGCTGATCCCCAAGGGCGAGTTCCTCAACGGCTCGGCCCTGGAGAAGCTGCCCCAGGACAAGCGCATCGTGCTCCACTGCAAGTCGGGCGCCCGCTCGGCCGAGGCGCTCGCGATCGTCAAGAACGCGGGCTTCTCCGACGCGGTGCACGTCGGCGGCGGGGTGCTGAGCTGGGTCAAGACCGTCGACCCCAGCCTGCCCAGCTACTGAGGCGTTTTCCGGGGAACCGTCCGCCGAGGCGCTTAAGGTCGGTGTCGTGAACCACGCCCGCCCCTGGCCCACTCTGGTGGTGTCCTCCGCGCTGACCCTGGTCTGCGCGGTGGCTGCCGGGGTGGCCGGGAGCGCGGCGGGCACCGAGCTGACCCGCGGGCCGAGCGCGTCCGAGCTGCGGGCCGCCGCCACGCGGGAGGTCGCCGAACGCTGGCGCGCCTGGCCCGCCGGGCGCGTCTTCCCGGCGGCCCTGCCGTACGCGGCCGAGCAGGGCGGGCAGGAACGGGCCGAGCGCATCGGCATCTCGCCGCACACCGGCTGCGGCGCGGAGTCCCTCGACGTGAAGGCGGTCAGGACGTTGCGCGAGGCGGGATGCAGAGGCGTGCTGCGGGCCACCTACATCGACGCGCTGCGCGGGGTGCTCGTCACCGTCGGCGTGGTCGCGCTGCCCGACGAGTCGCGCGCCGTCCGGGCCAGGAGCGCGTTCGCCGACAACGGCAAGCCCGTGCCGGGGCTGCGGCCGCTGGCCTTCAGGGGCACGGTCGCCGAACGGTTCACGTCGTCCATGCGGCAGGCCGGGTCGGTGCGGCAGGCGGGGCCGTACGTGGTGCTGACCACGGCGGGCCAGGTGGACGGCCGGCCCGCGAGCACGGCCGGCGAGTCACGACCGGCCATCTTCGCCTTCGCCACCGAGCTGTCCGAACGCGTGCTGCTCGACCTGAGCACCCCCAGGATGCCCGACTGCGCGGCCGAGGAGTGGCGGTGCTGAGGCGCGGCGCGGCGACGGCGCTGGCCGGGGTGGTGGTCTCCGCAACCCCCGCCGTCCTGCCCGCCTTCGCCGACGACGACGTGCGCGGCGGCCAGCGGGCCGTCATCGAGACGCTCGACCTGCCCGCGGCCTGGCGCACCAGCAAGGGCGCGGGGGTCACCGTGGCCGTGCTCGACTCCGGGGTCGATCCGGCCCACCGCGACCTGGCCGGCTCGGTGACCGTGGGCCGCGACCTCACCGAGGGCGCGAACCCGCCGGGGGTCGCGCCACGGCGGCTGCACGGCACGTACATGGCCTCCCTGATCGCCGGGCACGGCCACGGGCCCGGCGGAAGGCAGGGCGTCATCGGCGTCGCGCCGGAGGCCGGAATCCTGTCGGTACGCGTCATCCTGGAGGACGAGGAGCCGGGGTTCAGGGAGTTCAACTCGGCCGAGCGCTTCGAGGACGTCGTGGCCAGGGGCATCCGCTACGCGGTCGACGAGGGCGCGGACGTCGTCAACATGTCGATCTCCAAGGAGCTCGCGACCAAGGAGGAACGGGCGGCCATCCGGTACGCCATCTCCCGGGGCGTCGTGCTGGTGGCCGCGGCCGGCAACGACGGCGACAGGAAGACCGGCGGGGACTTCGCGCCCTACTCCTACCCGGCGTCCTTCCCCGGCGTGGTGTCGGTGGGGGCCACCGACCGGCGGCTGCGCCGGGCCACGTTCTCCAACTGGAACTCCTCGGTGCTGGTGGCCGCGCCGGGCGTGGACATCATGGGCGCGGGGCCCGGCGACGAGTACTGGGTGGGCCGGGGCACCTCGCAGGCGACCGCGCTCGTCTCGGGGGTGGCCGCCCTCATCAAGGCGAAGTTTCCGCAGATGTCGTCGCCGCTGGTCGTCCAGGCGCTCGCCGACAGCGCCGACGACCGGCCGCCCGGCGGTTACGACACCGGCACCGGCTTCGGCGTCGTCAACGCCCGCAGAGCCCTGGCCGAGGCCGCCCGCCTGGCCACGCACACCGAGACCGCGACCGGCCCGCAGGCCCAGGACCCCGCCAAGCCCCTGGCGGGCGGCCCCGCCGGGCCCATCAAGGTCACCACCAGGGACCGCCGCCGCGTGACGATCTACGCGGCCGTCTCCGCCGGGGCCGCGGCCGGGGCGCTCGCGTCGCTGGGAGTCATATTCTTCCTGGTCAGACGCGTACGACGCGACCACGACGCACACGACGCATGATCCGCCGCCTAACGGGGACGAAATAGACACCGACCGAACGCGGGAGCGAGGCCAGGGTGGTGAAGGCACGTAGGTCGACCTCAGGGCTACCGCGCGCCGGCGAGGCCACACCGGGAGGGAGCAACCCGCTCGGGGCGTCGACCGGCCGCCGGTCACGCGTGCGTGCCTGGCCGGCGGCGAACTCCCGTACGCGCACCGCGGCCAAGGAACGCGCCGAGCTGGCGGCCCTCCAGCAGGGCATGCGCTTTCGGCGCATCTTCGTCGTGCTGGTCGGCGCCATCGTGGCCGTGTCGGCCGTCGTGGTGCTGCTGGGCACGATCGGCCTGCTCAACGAGACGCGCTCGCGCCCGCTGACCCCGGCCGAGCAGAACCAGTACAAGCAGGAGGAGATCGCCAGGCGCTGGCAGGCGTGGCCGGCCACGGGCGTCTTCCCCGAGGAGGTCAAGTACCTCGGGCTCGACCGCGCCCAGCAGTACGCCAGGCGGGTCGGCATCGCCCCCGAGACCGAGTGCGGCAAGGGCGTGGACGCCTCCGTCGCCGGGGTCCTCGACAGCCACGGGTGCGTCACGATGCTGCGCGCCACGTACGTCGACCAGACCTCCACCTTCGTCATCACCGTCGGCGTGGCCGTGCTGAAGGACGAGGAGTCCAGGGTGTCGGCGAGCGAGCAACTGGGCCAGGACGACCGGGTGGGCGTGCTGCCCGTGGCCTTCCCCGGCACCGTGACCGAACGTTTCGGCTCCGAGCAGCGCCAGCGCACCGGCTGGGTGGGCGCCGGGCCGTACATCGTCTTCTCCACCGCCGGGTACGCCGACGGGCGCACCAGGGCCGCCATCCCCCCGGAGGAGATCCTGCACAGTGAGCTCTGGCCGGCGGCCAAGTCCGTCGGCAACCAGATCGCCTACTTCCTGGCGGATCCCCCCAAGGTCCCGCCGTGCACCCAGGGGAACGTGTGCTGACCGCCGTACGGGCGCTCACGGCCACGCTGCTCGTCCTCCTCGGGCCCACGGCCGCCCCGGTCAGGGACCAGCAGCAATGGGTGCTGGACGCGCTCAACGTCGAGCAGGCGTGGAACGTGACCAAGGGCAAGGGCGTCACGGTCGCCGTCGTGGACAGCGCGGTGGACACCGGGATCAAGGAGCTGAAGGACCGGGTGACGACCGGGCCCGACATGAGCCCGGGCGCGGTGGCCCGCGAGGTGCGCCCGGGGCGGCACGGCACCGCCATGGCCGCACTGATCGCCGGTTCCGGCGCCGACGACGGGCTGATCGGAGTCGCGCCCGAGTCGCGCATCCTGTCGCTGCCCCTGGTCACCGACGACGAGCCGGACTTCGACCTGCTTCCGCCCACGGACGCCCTGTCGCCCGAGAGCTCGCTGGCCCGCGCCCTGCGGTACGCGGCCAACCACGGCGTCCAGGTGGTCAGCATGTCGATCGGCTCCTACGGCCCGGTCAGGTCCGAGCGGGAGGCGGTGTCGTACGCGCTGAGCAAGGGCGTCGTGCTGGTGGCCGCCGTGGGCAACGACGGCCAGACGCCGTACGCCAAGGAGAAGGGCACCTCGTTCTGGAGCTTCCCGGCCGGCTACTCGGGCGTGATCGGCGTCGCCGCGACCGACAGGCAGGGCAGGAAGGCCACGTTCAGCAGCGACAACCTGTCGGTCCTCGTCGGCGCGCCGGGCGTGCAGGTGCCCGTGGTCAAGCGGCCCAGCGGCTACGAGCTGTCCGACGGCACCAGCTCGGCCGCCGCGCTCGTGGCCGGCGTGGCCGCGCTGATCAAGTCGCGCTACCCCGCCCTGCCGCCCGAGCAGGTGGCCCAGGCGCTGGCCTCCAGCGCGCGGGGCCGTCCGGCCGCGGGCTACGACGACAACACCGGGTTCGGCGTGGTGGACGCGGGGGCCGCGCTCAACGCCGCCGAGCGCCTGGCCGGGCAGCAGCGCAGCGTCGCGGCCGCCGGCAAGGACCATTTCGGCCGGGGCGAGGACTCCCCGGTGCCCAGCCGTCCCGGGGCCGATCCGTGGCGGTTGTGGCTGTACGGAGGCGGTGTCCTGGTCGCGCTGGTGACGTTCTGCGGGGCGATCATCGTGCTCAATCAGCGCAAAGAGTGATGAACCGCTCGTACTTCGTCCGCGTGGAGGGTAAAGATCCGCTATGGTCGCGCGTCATGGGATACGAGCTGCGGGTGGTGCGCGAGTCGCCACTCGCCTTCGCGGAGCTCGCGAAGGCCATCGCGCCGGCCGGTTTCGAGCTGCGCGGATCTGAGGAGATCGTGGCCGGCCACGACGGCGGCCGGCACGCGGTGGCGCGCTGGCAGGGCCAGGTCGTGGGCGAGCCCGGCTCCGACTGGCAGGTGGCCCAGCTCCTGCGGCTGTCGGCCGCACTCGGCGCCCGCCTGGTGGGCGAGGACGGCGAGGTCTACGCGCTGCGCGACGGCGTGATCGAGGTACTGTCCGGCGGGACGGTGATGGAGATCGGCAAGTTCGAGGAGATCATCGACGCGGGCCCGGCCGCATGGACCCCCTGAACCCCTTCGCCGAGCGGGTGCTCGACCTGGTCGAGCGCATCCCGCCCGGCAAGGTCATGGCCTACGGCGACATCGCCGAATACCTGGGCGAGGGCGGCCCCCGCCAGGTGGGCAAGGTGATGTCCACCTTGGGCGGCGGCGTCCCGTGGTGGCGCGTCGTGCACGCCGACGGCAGCGGCGCCGCCCCCGACCACCTGCGACGATGCCTGGCCCACTGGCAGGAGGAGGGCACCCCGCTGCGCGGCGAACGCGTCGACATGAGGCGGGCCCGCTGGGACGGGCGTTCAGCGGATTTTCAGTAAGGGGTCTGACCTGCGGTTTCGCTGTTGAGGCGATTCTGTGACATGTGACTCCCATTACCATGGGCTGAACACTGACAGGCCCGAAAGGCGGTGCCTCCACGATGGCCACCGGCGTCACAGCCCAGCGCCACAGCGGCGACACGCTCGCCGACCGCCTCAAGGCTGTCCAGGATCTCTGCGATCGTGGCGAGCCTCTTGAGGCGGTCATGCGTGCCGCCGGGCCCGGCGGCCGCGACGCGGCGTTCGACACCGAGCTGCTCAGCGGGCCCCTGGGGTCGCGCATCGACCTCGCGGTCAAGCGCGGCCCGGCGCGGCGCCGCGAGCTGCTCACCCTGATCCGCCCCTACCTGGCCGGCGTGTCCGCGGAGGTCAAGCGCGACCTGCCCGTCGCCCGCCGCGTCATCTGCCACCTGATCGAGCACCGTCCCGACGACGAGCTGATCGACGGCGAGACGCTGGTCAAGGTCGTCACCGCGGCCGCCGAGCCGTCCAAGCGCATCCGCAAGGGCCTGAGCTGGTACGCCGACCTGCCCCTCCGCGACGAGCTGCCGCCCGACCTCTACCGGCTGCGCCGCGCCGACATGGTGCCGGTGACCCACATCGACGACATCGTGTGGGTCGACGGCAAACTGCGCGTCACCGGTTTCGCCTACCTGGCCGGGCTGTCCGTCCGGAGCCGCAGGTTCAACTGGGCGACCGTGGTGCTGCGCGGGCCGCGCTGGCTGCCGCCGATCCGCATGCGGACCAGGCGGGTGCTCGCGCCCGAGGCCACCCACGGGGCCCGCGAGCCCGGCTGCAACTACGACTGGTCCGGCTTCACCGCCGAGCTGAGCCCCTGGCCGCTGCGCTGGCGCGGGGCCGTGCGCGGCATGGTGCACGCGGTGCGGCGGCGGTTGCGCCACCGTCCGGGGGTGCCCGACGCGACGACCTGGCGGGCCGAGATCGTCTTCTGGAGCCGTGGCGCGCGGGCGATCGGCCTGCTGCGCGGCTCGGCCATCGGCAGGCCCGAGCGCCCGGCCGGGCTCAAGCTGCGGCCCGGCTGGTGGGTCCGTCCGGTCTGGACGTCCGACCGCGCGCTCCAGGTCGTGCTCCAGCCCAACAGGGCCGAGCTCACCGGCGTGTCCGTCCAGGACGAACGCCTCGAACTCAAGATCTTCCTGCCCGGCCGCAGCGTGACCAAGGGCCACGCCAGGCTGGGCGGCCACCGCATCGCGGCCGACTTCACGCCGTCCGGCGGCGGCACCGAGGTGCTGATCGGGCTGGCCGTGCCCGCCCTGCTCCAGGAGAAGGACGGGCGGCGTCTCTGGGTCGAGCCCAAGGGCGACCCGGCGGCCTCCGTCATGCTCGCCGACCTGGTCGAGACGCGCACCCCGGTGGGCGACCGGGAGATCACCGTGCTCGGCGACCGGCGCGACCGCGTCGTGGTCTCCGCCCACCGCATCCGGCCCGTGATCACCTCCGCGGTCTGGGAGGGCTCCACGCTGGTCCTGCGCGGCAACTACCCCGACGCGCCCGGCCCCCGGGTGCTGACGCTGCGCCACCGGTCGGGGCTGATGTACTCGCTGCCCATGGAGCGGTCGGGCGACGACTTCTCCGTACGCGTGACGCCCTCGTCCATGGACCGCTTCGGCGAGTCCGTGCCGCTGGCGGCGGGCAGCTGGAACATGTCCTTCCGGCACCCGTCGGGCGAGATCGTGCCGTTCCGGATGGACCACGCCGCCCTGCCGGGGCTCGACGAGGAACCGCGTACGGCCGACGGCCGGGCGTACCGGATGATCTCCACCCGGTTCGACGTGCCGGTGATCACGGTCGAGGAGGAGCGTCCCAACGACGAGCGGGGCGTGGCCGGCACCCACGTGCTGCGCCGCGTCTTCTACCCGGCCCAGCGCACCGAGCCGCTGCACGACGCGACCGTCTACGTCGTCAACGACGGCCGGCTCTACGCCGACAGCGTGCGCGCCATCTACGAGGAGCGGCTGCGCAGGGGCGACGACCGCGAGCACATCTGGATCGTCAAGGACGCCGCGTTCGTGCCGCCGGGCGGCGCGCGGGCCGTGCGGGCGGGCAGCCGCGAGCACCACGCCGCGCTGGCCCGCTCCAGCCACATCGTCACCAACTCGTTCCTGCCCGCCTGGTTCCGCGCCCGCGAGGACCAGGTCGTGCTGCAGACCTGGCACGGCACCCCGGCCAAGCGCATCGGCAACGACCAGCCGCACATGGCCCGCGACCCCCGGCCGCCGATCTGGCACCGGCAGGCGGCCGAGGTACGCGGCTGGGACGTGCTGCTGTCGCAGTCGCCGTGGGCCACCACCGTGCTGCGCAGGGCCTTCGGCTACAAGGGCGAGATCCTGGAGAGCGGCCTGCCCAGGAACGACGTGCTCAACTCGCCCGAGCGCGAGGCCAGGGCCGCCGCCGTCCGCGAGCGGCTCGGGCTGGTCGAGGGCAAGCGGGTGGTGCTCTACGCGCCGACCTGGCGTGACTACGACCGCAAGAACGCCATGGTCAAGCTCGACCTGGCCAAGGCCCGCGAGGCCCTGGGCGCCGACCACGAGATCCTGGTACGCGCCCACCCGATGCAGGCCATGCCCGCCGTCCCCGACATCGCTCACGACGTCACGACTTATCCGGACATGGCGGATCTGCTGCTGGTGACCGACGTCCTCGTGACCGACTACTCCTCGGTCATGTTCGACTTCGCCGCCACCGGCCGGCCGATCGTCTTCTACGGCTACGACCTGGCGAAGTACTCCTCCAAGCGGGGGCTCTACCTCGACCTGCCCGAACAGGCGCCCGGCCCGGTGCTGCCGACGTCGGCCGAGGTGATCGACGCGCTGCGCTCCATCGACGAGGTGGCCGCCGCGCACGCCGACCGCTACGACGCCTTCCGGGCCACGTTCGCGCCCAAGGACGACGGCAAGGCGACGGCCCGCGTGGTCGACCACCTGTTCTCCTGAGGGCGGCTCAGAGGTCGATCGGCAGGTCCGAGAGCATGAAGGGCTTGCCGGCGTCGTACCCGAAGGGGGGCGGCGGGGCGGGAAGGTGCTCAACGAGCAGGTAGAGCAGCGCTGACAGGGTCGTGGCGCACACGATCTCGCCGGCCTCGACCAGGCGGCGGATGCCCGACAGGTGCACCCACTCGATCCGCTCGGCCTCCCACGGGTCGCTGGGCGGGCCGATGTGGGTGGCCGAGTCGGCCCGGTAGATGTGGTTGAGGCTGTCGGTGAAGCCGTTGGTGGGCTGGACGGACATCAGCGGGCGCAGCGGCCCCGGGCGCCAGCCGGTCTCCTCCTCGACCTCGCGGGCGGCGGCCACCATCGGCATCTCGCCCTCGTCGACCTGGCCGAGCGGGACCTCCCAGCCCCAGCTGTCGGTGATGAAGCGGTGGCGCCAGATCAGCAGCACCCGGTCCTGCTCGTCGGTGACGACCGCGCCCGCGCCCGGTGCGGTGCGGACGAGCCGGTGATCGAGGTGCCGCCCGTCGGGCAGCTCCACATCCGCGATCCGGATGTCCAGCCACTGGTCGGCGTAGAGCGACGTTTCGGAGTGGACCTGCCAGCGCATGTGACCAACCCCCCAGCAGAGGCACGGGTATCAACCCAACGTTACAAGAGACAACGCTGCGTGTGTGGGGCAATCGTGCTGATCGTTGCATCGTCCGAGGCCGCGGGACGCTCACGGCGAAACCCCGGCCTCGGCGTGTCGCACGATATTCGGATATTTGCCTCGATACGGTGGGCGGATCGCGGGGGAGGCCGGGCAAGACGGCACGATCTGTCCCTGTGGTCTGGTGGAATCTAGTGCTGTGAGTGGTCAGACCTGGCGGTTGGTGCGGCGTGGCAGCGGGAGCCCTGTTGGGCCTCCTGCGCTGGATGAACACCAGCGTGCCGTGGTCGAGCACCGGAGCGGCCCGCTCCTCGTCCTCGCGGGGCCCGGCACGGGAAAGACGACGACGATCGTCGAGAGCGTGGTCGAGCGTATCGAACGGCGCGGGGTCGACCCCGAGCGGGTGCTCATCCTGACCTTCAGCCGCAAGGCCGCCGAGGAGCTGCGCCAGCGCGTCACCGGCCGGCTGCGGCGCACCACCCGCTCGCCCCTGGCGCTGACCTTCCACTCCTACGCCTACGCGCTCCTGCGCCGCGAGTCCGTGCTGGAGGGCAAGGCGCCGCCGCGCCTGCTGACCGGTCCCGAGCAGCTTCTGGAGATCCGGCGGCTGCTCCACGGCGAGCTGGAGACCGGCGCGCTCGACTGGCCGCCGTCGCTGCGCGAGGCGCTCAAGACGCGCGGCTTCGCCGAGGAGGTGCGCGACTTCCTGTCCAGGGCCGCCGAGCGCGGCCTCGACGCCGAGCGGCTGGTCGCGCTCGGCCGGCGGCACGGCAGGAGCGACTGGATCGCCACCGGCCGCTTCTACGAGCGCTACCAGGACCGCTTCGACCTCGACCCCGAGGAGACCTACGACTACGCCGAGCTGATCGGGGCCGCCTCGGCGCTGTTGACCAGGCCCGAGGTGCGCGAGCGCGAGCGGGCCGCCCACGACGTGCTGTTCGTGGACGAGTACCAGGACACCGACCCGGCGCAGGAACACCTGCTCGGCCAGCTCGCCGGCGACGGGCGCGACCTCGTCGCGGTGGGCGACCCCGACCAGTCGATCTACGGGTTCCGGGGCGCCGACGTCCACGGGATCATGAAGTTCCCCGAGCGGTTCAGGACGCTCGACGGGCGCGAGGCGCCGGTGCTGGCGCTGCGTGTCTGCCGCAGGAGCGGGGCCGACCTGCTGGAGGCGTCCCGCCGGGTCGCCGCCCGCCTGCCGATCGCCCCGGCCCCCGACCACGACCAGCGGCACGGCCACCGTGACCTGGTCCCGACGGCCGACGCCGACCTCGGCGACGTGCGCGTCCTGCTGGCCGACAGCACCAGCCAGGAGGCCGCGATCGTCGCCGACACGCTGCGGCGGGCGCACCTGATCGAGGGGGTGCCCTGGAACCGCATGGCGGTGCTGGTGCGTTCGGCCAAGCGCCAGGTGCCGTTGCTGCGGCGGGCGCTGGTCAACGCCGGGGTGCCGACGATGATCGCCGGTGACGAGGTGCCGATCGCCCAGGAGCCGGGGGTGCGGCCGCTGCTCACGATGTTGCGGGTGGCGCTCGACCCGGCGCAGCTCGACGAGGGGGTGGCCGAGGAGCTGCTGACGGGCCCGCTCGGCGGCACGGACATGATCGGCGTACGCCGCCTGCGCCGGGCGCTCAAGATAGCCGAGAACGAGGCCGTGGCCGCCGAGGAGGCCGCCGAGGAGGCCGCCGAGGGGACCGGCGAGGAGCCTGCCGAGGCGCGGTCGTCGGGCGAGCTGCTGGTGGCGGCCCTCCAGGACGTCCGGGAGCTCACCCGGGTCGAGCCGCACGTCGCCGTCCCCGCCGAACGCGTCGCCAAGCTGCTCGCCGCCGCCCGCGAGGCCGCCGCGCAGGAGGGCACCGCGGAAGACCTCCTGTGGGCCGTGTGGCACGCCAGCGGCCTGGGCCGGCGCTGGTCCGACCAGAGCCTGTCCGGCGGCTCCCGCGGCGCGCAGGCCGACCGCGACCTCGACGCGGTGGTGGCGCTGTTCGACCACGCCGCCAAGTTCGTCGACCGCATGCCCAAGGCGGGCCCCGAGGTGTTCCTCGACAACCTGGCCGCCCAGGAGATCCCGGGCGACACGCTGGCCGACCGCGCGCCCGACGGCGACGCCGTACGGGTGCTGACGGCCCACCGGTCCAAGGGCCTCGAATGGGACATCGTGGTCGTGGCGGGCGTCCAGGAGGGGGTCTGGCCCGACCTGCGGCTGCGCGGGTCGCTGCTGGGCGCCGACGACTTGGTGGAGGTGGTCGAGGGGGCCGAGCCGAGCGCCGCGTCGCTGGCCTCCAAGCTGCTGGCCGAGGAGCGCCGGCTGTTCTACGTCGCCGCCACGCGGGCCAGGCGGCGGCTGGTGGTCACGGCGGTCGGCGGCGAGGACACCGACGAGCGGCCCTCCCGGTTCCTGTCGGAGCTGATGCCGGGCGAGGTCGAGTCGGCGACGGTCGACGACCGGGCGCGCTGGCTGACCATGTCGGCGCTGGTGGCCGACCTGCGCAGCGCGGTGACCGACCCCACCAGACCGGCCAAGGTCCGGCGCCGCGCCGCGCGGCAGCTCGCCCGCCTGGCCGCAGCCGGGGTCCAGGGCGCCCACCCCAACGACTGGTACGCCCTCACCCCCATCACCGACGACCGCCCGCTGAGCTGGCCGGACGACATCGTCAACATCTCCCCGTCCGCGGTCGAGAGCTTCACCAAGTGCGGCCTGCGCTGGCTGCTGGAGACGGCGGTCGGCGCCGCGGGCACCAGCACCGCCCAGGGCCTCGGCAACGTCATCCACGCGCTGGCCATGCTGGCCGCCACCGACCTGCCCGGCGAGGACGTGCTGAGCGAGCGGCTCGACCAGGTCTGGAACGAGCTCGACTTCGGCGGCGTCTGGTACAACCGCAAGCAGCGCCAGGTCGCCGAGCAGATGATCGGCAAGTTCCTGCGCTGGCAGAAGGACAATCCGCGCGAGCTGGTCGCCATCGAGGAGTCGTTCGTCGCGATGGTCTCCGAGGGCGTGCAGATCAAGGGCCGGGTCGACCGGGTCGAGCGCGACGACGACGGCCGGGCGGTGATCATCGACCTGAAGACGGGCGGCTCGAAGCCCAAGGCCGGCGAGCTCGACCGTCATCCGCAGCTCGGCGTCTACCAGCTCGCCGCGCTGCTCGGCGCGTTCGCCCGGCACGGCATGACCGAGCCCGGCGGCGCCGCGCTGGTCCAGCTCGGCAAGGCGGCCGGCAAGAACGCCGCCACCGAGCAGCGGCAGGGCGCGCTGGCCGACGACAGGAACCCCGGCTGGGCCGCCGACCTGGTCGACACGGTCGCCACGGGCATGTCGGGCCCGTTCTTCCAGGCCAAGGTGAACGACGGCTGCCGCACGTGCGCGGCGCGGGCGAGCTGCCCGGTCAACGACAACGGGGGCCAGGTGTGCTGAACCCGGTCGAACTGGCCGACAAGCTCGGCATCCTGCCGCCGACGAGCGAGCAGGCCGCGGTCATCGAGGCGCCGCTCGAACCGATGGTCGTCATGGCCGGCGCGGGCTCGGGCAAGAGCGAGACGATGGCCGGGCGGGTGGTCTGGCTGGTGGCCAACGGCCTGGTCAAACCGGAGAACGTGCTGGGGCTGACGTTCACCCGCAAGGCGGCGGCCGAGCTGGCCGTCCGGGTCAGGGAGCGCCTGACCGGGCTCGCCGAGGCGGGCCTGGTCGCGCCCGGCGCGCTCGACAACGAGCCGACCGTCTCCACCTACCACGCCTACGCCGCCCGGCTGGTCACCGACCACGCCCTGCGCGAGGCGCTCGAACCCACCATGCGCCTGGTCACCCCGGCGGTGTCGTGGCAGCTCGCCTCGCGGGTGGTGGCCCTGTACGACGGGCCGATGGACAAGATCGAGCTGGGCCCGCCCTCGGTCACCGCCGCCCTGCTCGAACTCGCCGGCGAGCTGTCGGAGCACCTGCGCACCGCGGCCGACGTACGGCGGATGGGGGAGTGGCTGGAGGCCCGGCTGGCCGCGCTGCCCGGCCGTACGACCCTGGCCCAGCGCAAGCCGGTCGGCGTGCAGGCGGCCAGGGAGCAGCTGCTGCCGCTGGTGGAGGCGTACGAACGGCTCAAGCGCCGCCGCGAGGTCATCGACTACGGCGACCAGATGTCGCTGGCCGCCCGGATCGCCGCCAACCACAAGGAAGTGGGCGAGATCGAACGGTCCCGCTACTCCGTGGTCCTGCTCGACGAGTACCAGGACACCAGCCACGCCCAGCTCGTCCTGCTGCGCTCGCTCTACGGCGGCGGCCATCCGGTCACCGCCGTCGGCGACCCCTGCCAGTCCATCTACGGCTGGCGCGGCGCCTCGGCGGGCAACCTGCGCCGCTTCCCCCGCGACTTCCGCACCGGCGCCGGTGAGCAGGCGCCGGTCCGCCAGCTCAGCGTCAGCTTCCGCAACGGCGACCGGGTGCTCGACGTCGCCGCCCGCGTCCAGCTCCCGCTGCGCATGGAGGCCCGCGAGGTCCCCGTGCTGGTGCCGGGGCCCAACCGGGTCGATCGGGGCCGCGTCACCTGCGCCTTCCACGAGACCGCCGAGGACGAGGCGAAGTGGATCGCCGACGGCGTGGCCAGGATCCTCGGCCAGGAGACCGCGCCCGACGGCCTGCCCTGGGGCGAGCGGGAGCGCAAGAAGACGCTCGCCGTCCAGCCCCAGGACGTCGCGATCCTGGCCCGCAAGCGCTCGCAGTTCCCCGCGCTGCGCAAGGCGCTCGAAGACCGCGACATCCCGGTCGAGGTGGTCGGGCTCGGCGGCCTGCTGACCGTGCCCGAGGTCAACGACATCGTGGCGACCCTGCGGGTGCTCTACGACGCGACCGCCGGCGACGCGCTGGCCAGACTGATGGCCGGGCCGCGCTGGCGGGTGGGCCCGGCCGACCTGCGGGTGCTGGGGGAGCACGCCAGGGAGCTGGCCCGCGAGCTGAGCGAGAGTCACCGCGCCGACGACCCGCTCGACCAGGTGGTGGCCGACCTGGCCGAGGAGCGCGGCAGCCTGGTCGACGCGCTCGACGAGCTGCCCGACCGGCCCGAGTGGCTGGAGTCGTTCTCGCCGTTGGCCCGTACGCGGCTGGTCGCGCTCGCCCAGGAGTTGCGCCAGCTGCGCGGCCACACCGCCCAGCCGCTGCCCGACCTGGTCACCGAGGTCGAACGCAGGCTCGGCCTGGACATCGAGGTGGCCGCCCGCAGCGGCACGGTCTCGGCGTTCGCCGCGCGGGCCGACCTCGACGCCTTCATCGACGCGGCCGCCAGGTTCGCCGGCGACGCCGAGGACCCGACGCTGGGCGCGTTCCTGGCCTATCTCCAGGCGGCCGAGAGCGAGGAGTTCGGGCTTGAGGCCGGCCGGGTGGGTGAGAGCAACAGCGTCAAGCTGATGACCGTCCACGCGTCCAAGGGGCTGGAGTGGCCGATCGTGGTCGTGCCCGGCCTGTCGCAGCTCGTCAGCTCGAAGGGCACGATCGCGACGGGCAGCGTGTTCCCGGCCACGCCGGTGATGAACAGCCGCTGGACCGACAACCCGCGCAAACTGCCCTACCCGCTGCGCGGCGACGCCGCCGACCTGCCCCGGCTGGGCGGGCTGAGCAAGGAGGAGCTGGCCGCGTTCGACGAGCAGTGCCGCGAGCGCGACCTGATGGAGGAGCGGCGGCTGGCGTACGTGGCCGTCACCCGGGCCCACTACCACCTCATCGCCTCCGGCTACCGCTGGGGCACCGCCACCAAGCCGCTGGAGCCGTCGGAGTTCCTGCTGGAGATCCGCGACACGGCCGACCGGGTGTCCTACTGGGCGGGCGACCTCGCCGAGGGCGCCACGAACCCGCTGCTCGCCGAGCCCGCCGAGGCCGTCTGGCCGGTCACCCCCGAGGGCCTGCGCTACGAGTCGGTGCTCGACGGGGCCCGGCTGGTCGAGGACGCCCTGGCCGGCAACCTGGGCGAGGACGACGACGAGCCGCTGCGCCCGTTCGAGGAGGAACGCCTGCGCGCCTGGGAGCGCGACACCGACCTGCTGCTGCGCGAGCGCGAGCTGAACCGGCGCAGACCGGCCACCACCGTCGAGCTGCCGGCCAAGCTGACGGTGTCGTCGCTGGTCACGCTGGCCACCGACCCGCGCGAGCTGGCCCGCAGGATCCGCCGCCCGGTGCCGCGCAAGCCGGCGCCGCTGGCCCGCCGGGGCACGTCGTTCCACAAGTGGCTGGAGGGCCGCTGGGACCAGCAGCGGCTGATCGACGACTTCGACCTCGACCCGCTGGACGAGCTGGAGGAGGCCGACGTGCGGCTGGCCGAGCTGCAGGAGCGGTTCGAGGAGAGCGAGTGGGCCGACCGGCGGCCGGTCGACCTGGAGGTGCCGTTCGAGACCATGATCGCCGACCGGCTGGTGCGCGGGCGGATGGACGCCGTGTTCGAGCTGCCCGACGGCGGTTACGAGGTGGTCGACTGGAAGACCGGCGTCCCGCCCAGGGGCAAGGCGGCCCGGACGGCGTCGGTGCAGCTGGCCGCGTACCGGCTGGCGTGGTCGCACCTGGCCGGGGTGCCGCTGGAGAAGGTGGGCGCGGCCTTCCACTACGTCCGGGCCAACAGGACCGTGCGGCCGGTGAACCTGCTCGACGCCGCCGGGCTGGTCGCGCTCATCGAGGCGGTCCCGGCGGCGGAGCCGGTCTCAGAGTCCTAGGTGGTGGAAGGCGGGCTCGGGGTGCATGAGGAAGTCGTGGTGGGAGATGTTCCAGGCGTAGGCCCCGGCCATGCCGAACACCACCCTGTCCCCCACCCGCACCGAGGTCACGACGTCCCGGGCGAAGACGTCCTTGGGGGTGCAGAGCTGGCCCGCGAACGTCACGGGCTCGTCGGTGACCCCCGGCCCGCGGCCGCCCGTGGGCAGGATCGTGAACGGCTGGTCGTGGCCCTTGGTCACCGGCGTGCGCAGGTGGTGCGTCCCGCCCAGGACGATCGCGTACGCCCGCCCGCGCACCCGCTTCACGTCCACGACCTCGGTGGCGTAGTGGCCGCAGTAGGCGGTGAGCGACCGGCCCGGCTCGACGCGCAGCCGCCGTCCGGCCCGCAGCGCGGCCAGCCCCTCGCCGTACGCCGCCCAGTCGAACCGCTCGCCCGACGTGTACGACACCGCCATCCCCCCGCCCAGGTTCACCTCCGGATGCCCGGTCTCCAGCAGGGCCTCGGCCAGCCGGAGGAGCTGGGCGGCGGCCAGTCCGCTGGCCAGGTGGGCGTGCAGGCCGCGCAGCCGTACCCGGCCGGTGAACAGCGGCAGGCACTCGGCCAGGCCCGCCTCGTCCATGCCGAACGGCCCGCTCATCGTCAGCGCGGCCCCCTCGACCGGCAGGTCCGGGTTGGCCCGCAGCAGCACGTCCGCCTCCAGCCCGGTCGCCAGCAGACGGCGCAGCTCGTACGGCGACTCGACGTGCAGCCGGTGATGCGGCAGCCGCAGCTCGGCGTCGGTCTTGCCGGGCCCGCCGAGCGCCAGCCGCGCGCCCGGGAACAGCGCCGAGACATGCGCGTGCTCGCCCGCCGACGACACCTCGAACCCGTCCACGTGCGCTGACAGCACCCGCAGCAGCTCGGCGTCGGGATTGGCCTTGACCGCGTAGAACAGCTCGACCTCGCCCAGCGCCGCGCGCACCGACGCGGCATGCTCGTCGAGCGCGGGCAGGTCGTAGAGGTAGGCGGGCAGCGCGGGCAGCCGGGCCGCGGCCTCCAGGACGCGGTCCGGGCGAGCGGGCTCGCGCTCCAGGACGCCGTTCACGCGAGCGGGTTCGCGATCGGGACGTAACCGGCACCGCGGTCGGCCGCCCTGGCCCACCGCACCCGCAGGTTCGCCTTGGCGGGCAGCGGCGCCCCGGCCAGCAGGTCGCGCAGCGGGAGCGGCCGACCGAGCTCGGCGGCCTGCCGGTCGAGCAGGTCGCGGGCGGCCCGCCACAACGCCCGCAGCAGCCCGTCGTCGCGGCCCGCCAGGGTGGCGGCGATCTCGGTGAGGTGGTTGACGAACAGGCAGTAGACGACGCGGGCCCAGCCGCGCGCCGGGTCGTGGGTGAGGGCGGAGGCCACGGCCGGGTGCAGTCCGCCGAGGTTGTGGCGGCCCGCGACGAGCTTGACGCCCTCCAGGTCGCGGAAGATCGCCTGGACGGGCGTCCCGGCGGCGTCCAGGCCGACGAGCACGTTCTGAAGGTGAGGCTCCAGGACGACGCCGTGGGTGAAGTACAGGTCCACGACCGGGAGCGCGACCGCCGACACGTACGCCGTCCACCAGGCCAGGGGGTCCGGGGGGGCGGCGTCCAGGGCGAGGGCGGCGGCGAGCACCGGGGTGACGCCGGGGTCGCAGACGGTCCACGGGCTCGCCCTGACGATCACGCCCAGGCCCTCGCGCTGCCCGAGTGCCGTGCGGTAGCCGGGCTCGGGGAGCCAGCGGGCGGCCGGGTGACGCGTGGCCACCTCGGCCAGGACCGGGGCCAGCCGGGAGGTGAGCTCGACGGCTCCGGCCAGCTCGTACCAGGCGTTCTTGCGCACGCAGTTCGTGATCCGCACGTCCAGGGAGAACTTCAGGCACACCTCCGCGTCCGGGACGTACACCGTCCGGACCGACGAGGTCGGCACCGCGACCGGTCCCGGCCCCAGATCGACCAGCTCGGGACCGTACGCGGGACGCAGCAGGGCGAGCTGCCACGGATGGGCGGGCAGCAGCCGGTAGCCCCCGGGCGCCGGTCCCAGCGCGTCGAGGGCCGTCAGGTCGCCTTCCTCGGCGAGCGCGTCGTGGCGTACCGCGAGGAGCCGGAGGGGGAAGGCGGCGTGGGCCTCGGGCGCGTAGCGCAGCCAGTCGGCGCCGTCGCGGGCCTTGGGGGTGGGGTGGAAGGGGTGGCCGTACACGAGCGCCTGCTCCGAGGCCAGCCAGGGATCGGCGGGCGGCTCGGCCGCCGGCCTGGCCGCCAGGATCGCCGCGATGGCGTCCCGGCTGGCGGCCACCTGGCCGGCGAACTCGCCGTTGGGTTCGACGGGGAGGTGCGCCGGACCGGCTCCCAGCCCTTGGCGCGCGTGCTCGTCCTGCCGGTCGGCCAGGTCGGCTTCGGCCAGCCGGACCAGCTCGGTGACCGTCAGCGGCCGCCAGGAGCCGCCCTCCAGGCGTTCGGGCGGGCCGTCCAGGCGCAGCGCGGCCCCGCCGTGGGTACGGGCGCGCAGCAGCGTCCCGGCCACCCGCAGCAGCACGTACGGCGGCGCCGGCCAGACCAGTCCCCTGGGCCCGGCCACCTCGCGCACGCAACACCGCAGCAGGGCCGCCAGCGTCGCCTCCTCGGCCGGCGCCCCGATGGCCAGGACGTCCATTCACGCTCTCCTCAGGTAGTTGGGCCCGCTGATGCCGTAGAACTTGTTCACGTCCCGCGCCCCGGACCGCTCCTTGGCCACGAGCGTCCCGGCGGTGACCATGGACTTGCCGGTGAGCCTGGCCGCGCCGAGCGTCCTGGCGCGCAGGAGCCGGGCCATGGGGTGGTCGCCGTGCTCGTCCAGCGCCGCGGCGAGCGTGTCGCGCACCAGGGCCGCCGCCCGCCCCGGCGGCAGCACCGCGAACGCCACCGCCGCCGCGGCCAGGTGCAGCGTGATCGTGACGAACACGTCGGCCAGCGCGTGCGGGTCGTCGGTGAGCATGCGACCGTCGGAGAAGTCGGGCACCTCGATCCCGGCCGCCGCCAGTCTGGCCGGCGAGGCCAGCAGGCCGTCGTTGTCCTTGACCAGCAGCCGCAGGTCGCCGTCCCGCAGGACGAGGGCCAGGTTCTGCTGGTGGGCCTCCAGCGCGACGCCGTACCGGACGAACAGCCGCACGTTCCAGCGCAGCAGCAGGCGCAGGTAGCGGGGCAGCACGTCCGGCCCGAGCCCGTCCAGCACGCCGGGCACCGCCAGCGCCGCGACCGGCACGATCGTGCCCTCCGGCAGCCGCCTGACCATCCACGCCAGGTACTCGTGGCCCGCGTGCGCGTGGGTCTGCTCGTCGGCCAGCAGCACGCCGGGATCGGCCAGCCGGCGCAGCAGCAGCTCGGCCCTGGCGCCGTCCTCCAGCGTGCCCGGCCTGATCGAGCGCCGGTTGCGCACGCCGAGCGTGCTCACCGGCAGCGGCAGCTTGAGGTGCGTACGCGGCCCCACCTCGACGGTCCGCATGGACAGGGTGGGCCGTACGGTGACCGCCTCCTCGGCCAGCACCCGTACCCCGTCGATCTTCGCCACCTCCTCGACGGCCATCGGGTGCACCGGGAACAGCACGCCCTCGCCCGCCGGCCGCGGCACGTCCGCCGGCAGGCCCGTCGCCGCGTGCGGGACGACCGCCCACCGCAACGCGAACGAGGGCGCGAACTCCGGCGCGTACGCCAGCAGGTCCCGGTCCGAGGCGCCGATCCTGGCCCGCGAGGTGGGATAGACGGGATGGTCGGCGAACGCCGCCAGCGACTCGTACGACGGCCCGCGCCGCAGCACCTCCTCGGCGTGCGCGTCGTGCAGCTCCAGCGCGGACAGGGCGGTCAGGCACTCGTCGAAGAAGGCCGCCACCCCCTCGGCGTCGGCCGGGTCGGCCACCTCCACGAGCGTCTCCAGCACCTGCTCCAGCCCCAGCCGCTCGTCCGGCGCCACCACGAAGTCCTGGAACGGCGATCCCGGGACCAGCCGGACCCACCGCCCGTCGGCCAGCAGCAGCCCGGCCCCGGCCCTGGTCCGGTCGAGACGGGCGGCCAGCCCGCCGTAGTCCTCGCGGACCAGCGCGTCCAGCACCCGGGCGGCCAGGTACGCCTCCCGCGACCTCACCCGACCACCCACGGCCGGGCCGCCCGGTACCGTTCGACGGCGGCGTCCACGCGGGCCCGGTCCGGTCCCACGGCCCGGATGACGCCCAGGTAGTCCCGGTTCGTGTGGGTCAGCTCGACGACGTCCCCGATCGCCCGCAGCGGCCGGTGCCACAGCCGTACGCCGCCGTCCTCGACGTCCTCCTGCGGCGGCGCCTCCCGGATGACGCCCGGCCGGTCCGCGACCACGCTGACCGCGCAGCCGTGCCGGGACGAAGGCGGCGGCCCGGGTGCCGGCTCCCCGAGATGGGTGCGCAGGATCCACTCGAACAGCGGCACGCCCAGCACGTCGGCCAGCAGGAAGTCGCAGTGGTCGCCGATCGCCCGGTAGTTCACCTCGACGATCCGGGGCCCGGCGGCCGTCAGGACGTACTCGGTGTGGCAGGCGCCGAAGCCCACGCCGAGGGCCCGCAGCGCGGCGAGCACGTGCGCGTCGGCGTCGGGCGCCCAGTCGAGCCGCTCCTCCACGAAGTGCGGCAGCGGGCCCAGCGTGGTCGCGAACCCGCCCAGCACCCGCGTCGCGGAGCCGTCCCCGAGGGTCTCCAGGGTCCGCAGCGGGCCTTCGAGGTACTCCTCCACGACCAGCGTCTCGCCCGGACGCCGCCGTCTGGCCTCGGCCACGGCGCGGGGGAGGTCGTCCTCGACCAGCACGACGTCCTCGCTGGCCACCCCTTCGCGCGGTTTGAGCACCACGGGACAGGGCAGGCGCGCGGGCACCGGGTCGGCGGGCGCGAGCCGCACGGTACGCACGGTCTCGACGCCGGCCTCCAGCAGCCCCCGTCGCATCAGGAACTTGTTCTTGGCGGCCAGGCAGGCCCGCCAGTCCTTGCCCGGAAGCCCGAAGTACGACGCCGCGAGAGCGGTCTCCGCCTGGAGGTGATCGGAGTTGGAGAAGATCGCGTCGGGTCTGCCCAGGTGCTCGACCGCGTCGATCAGGGCCCGCGGGTCGCGGACGTCGCAGCGTACGGAGCCGGGATGCCGCTCGGGCCGGTCGGTCAGCACGATCACCTCGCACCCGAGGGCCCGCGCGGCGGGCAGGAAGCCGTACGTCACCGAGTCCGTCGGCTTGAGGGCGGTCAGGTAGAGCCGCAACGCCAAGGCACCCCCGAGGAAGAATCAGGTAAGGCTAACCTAACTCGACGATCCTAGCCTGTCGATGATCGTTCCGGGGCCCGCACAGCCTAATCGGCGGCTAACCGCGAGGTCATAGGATGACAAGGAACTTGGGGAGGGGCGGCCAGTGGAAAAGACCGCGGAAGAGCAACTCATCGGCCCACTGCTCCTGGCACGGGGGACCATCGACAGATCGTCGGCGCTGCGCGCCGACGATCGATGGCTGGAGAAGGCGTGGGCCGACCCCGGGACCAGGGTGCTGGTGATCGACAACGGCCACACTCTGGTGCGGCGGTCCGGGGACGAGGTGCACGCGGTGCTCTACACCCCCGCCGACGCGCCGCCGGGCGAGCGTTACCTGCTCGGCGTCGAGGGCGGCACGGTCTACTTCGCGGTGTCCGCGCCGCTGCCCGGCACGCCGGCCGGCGACCTCAACGGCCGGGTGACGATGCCGATGAGCCTGTCCGACACGCCCGAGGGCCGTCCGGTGCCGGCGGGGCTGCGCCAGGTGGGCGGCCTGCTCGGCGACCGCGACGCGGGCCTGCTGGTCCACGCGGTGGCGCTGGAGGCCTGGCACGCCACCCACCAGTTCTGCCCGCGCTGCGGCGCCCGCACGGCGGTGCAGGCCGGCGGCCACGTCCGGGTGTGCCCGGAAGACGCCAGCCAGCACTTCCCGCGCGTCGACCCGGCGGTCATCATGCTGATCAGGGACGAGGACGACCGCTGCCTGCTGGCCCGCGGCCCGCAGTGGCCCGAGGGGCGGCTGTCGATCCTGGCGGGCTTCGTGGAGCCGGGCGAGTCCCTGGAGTACGCGGTGGTCCGCGAGGTCGCCGAAGAGGTCGGCGTCAACGTCGTCAACCCGCGCTACCTGGGCAGCCAGCCGTGGCCGTTCCCGCGCAGCCTCATGCTCGGCTTCTTCGCCGACGCCACCACGACCGCGCTGATCCCCGACGCCGACGAGATCGCCGAGGCGCGCTGGTTCAGCCGGGAGGAGCTGGTGGCCGCCCTGCGGTCGGGCGAGGTGCGCCTGCCGCCCCCGGTGTCGATAGCCCGCCGCCTGATCGAGACGTGGTACGGCGGCGAGCTCATCGGCGACTGGTGATCAGGCCGCGCCGAGCAGGGCCTTGACCTCCCGAGCGGAGGGATTGGTCCGGACGACCCGGCCGTGGGCGGTCTCGATCACCACGGTCGGAACGGTCTGGTTGCCGTTGTTGACGCTCATGACGAATTCGGCGGCGGCCGGGTCGCGCTCGATGTCGACCTCGTCGAACGCGATGCCCTCGCGGGCGAGTTGCGACTTGAGCCGCTTGCAGGGGCCGCACCAGGTAGTGCTGTAGACCGTGAGCGCCATGTCGGGTTGTCCCTCCAAGGTCAGGAAATCAGGCGCTCCGTGCAACAACGTGGAGGCGTCCGCTTAATCCCTACCCGAGGCGCTCTAGCCGATGCGCTCGGCGATCCACGCCTGCACCCGCTCGGCCACGCCCGGTTCCCGGTAGAGAGGAGCGCTGTGATTGGTACCCGGCGCCGTGATGATCGTCATCGGCACGCCCACCTGACCGAGCATCTGCTTGAGCAGCTGACTCTGCGTCGGCGGCACGAACTCGTCCTCGGAGTGCACGGTGAGGATCGGGGCGTCCTTGGCGCTGGCGTGCCAGGCCACCTCCATGCTCGCCCACACGCGCGAGCACTTGCCCTTGGGCTCGCAGCCGCCGGCCAGCCGGATCGCGGCCTCGCGCAGCTTGCGCTTGTCGTGGTCGGCGGTCTTCTCGCCGTCGGCGTACGCGCGCAGCGGCGAGATGATCGGCGACAGCCCGACCACGCCCTTCAGCCCGGCGATGCCGTTGCCGTACGTGCCGACCGAGGCGGCGATGTGCCCGCCCGCCGAGAAGCCGACGACGACGTACTTGCTCGCGTCGAAGGCCCAGCGGTCGGCCTGCTTGCGTGCCAGGGCGATGGCGGCCAGCGCGTCGGTGCGCTGCGCCGGCCAGGCGGCCTCGCCGGAGAGGCGGTAGTTGAGGTTGAAGACCGTGTACCCGAGGTCGGCGTAGCTGCGGGTGATCTCCTTCATGTACTTCTTGTCGCCGCTCGACCACCAGCCGCCGTGGATCAGGAAGACGCCGGGGCGCTTCTGGCCGTCGGGCGTCCACCAGACGTCCATGTCCTGATGACGCTGGGAACCGTAGGAAAGGGTCTCCGTGGCCAGCCCGCCGAGACCGTCGGGGTCTGTGGGGTTGGTCACCACGGGCACGGGCGGCTCGGTCGCGAACGCGACGGCAGGTGTGAGCGCCACCGCAGCGAGCGCGAGCGCGCTCACCGTAACCGCTGTTCGCACGGCCTTCCTTTCCCCCATGCAGCATGGTCGGCCCCATTGTGGGGGAAGAGACCATTCCTTTGCATCTCGGTGACTATGAACATACGTCGGGCCGCATGTTGCCAGAATAAAGTGCTTCGGCGCCACTTGCGGGGAGGAAGATCGGGTGAACAGCGTGGATGACGTCCTGAGCGGCCTCGACCCGGAGCAGCGGGAGGTCGCCGAGGCCGTGCGCGGCCCCGTGTGCGTGCTGGCCGGCGCCGGCACGGGCAAGACGAGGGCGATCACCCATCGCATCGCCCACGCGGTGCGCACCGGGGTGGTCGACGCGCCGAGCGTGCTCGCGGTGACGTTCACCACCCGGGCGGCGGGGGAGTTGCGGCAGCGGCTGCGGGCGTTGGGGGCGCCGGGCGTCCAGGCCCGGACGTTCCACGCGGCCGCGTTGCGCCAGCTCACCTACTTCTGGCCCCGGGTGATCGGCGGCGAGGCCCCTTCGGTCATCGAGTCGAAGTTGCCGGTGCTGGTCGAAGCCTGCCGCCAGATCCGGAAAAATCCCGACCGGTCCGAGCTGCGGGACATCGCGGCCGAAGTCGAATGGGCCAAGGTCTCCCAGGTCGGCCCGGAGGACTACGTGGCCGCCGCCGCCAAGCACCACCGCACGCCGCCCGGCTCCCCGGAGGAGGTGGCCCGGCTCTACGAGGCGTACGAACGCCTCCGCCGCGAACGCCACCTGGTCGACTTCGAGACCATCCTCGAACTGACCGCGGCCGTGATGACCGAGCACCAGGAGGTCGCGGCCCAGATCCGCCAGCAGTACCGCTACTTCGTCGTGGACGAGTTCCAGGACGTCAACCCGCTCCAGAAGCTCCTGCTCGACACCTGGCTCGGCGGCCGCGACGACATCTGCGTGGTCGGCGACCCCAACCAGACCATCTATTCGTTCACCGGCGCCAGCCCCCGCTACCTCACCAACTTCGCCGTCGAGCACCCGGGGGCCGCCGTCATCAGGCTGGTCCGCGACTACCGTTCCACCCCGCAGGTGGTGAACCTGGCCAACCTGGTCATCGCCAAGTCGAAGACCCCCAACCGCCTCGAACTCATCGCCCAGCGCCCCGACGGCCCCAAACCGGTCTTCTCCGACTACGACGACGAGCCGGCCGAGGCCGCGGGCGTCGCGCGGGCGATCAGGAAGCTGATCGACAAGGGCGTGCCCTCGCGCGAGATCGCCGTGCTGTTCCGGGTCAACTCCCAGTCGGAGTCCTACGAGGAGGCCCTGTCCAAGGCCGAGATCCCGTACGTGCTGCGCGGCGCCGAGCGTTTCTTCGAGCGTCCGGAGGTGCGGCAGGCGGTCGTGCTGCTGCGCGGCGCCGCCCGGTCGGCCGCGGGCGAGCCGCTGGCCTCGGAGGTGCACCACATCCTGGGCGGGGTCGGACTGATCCCCTCCCCGCCCGGCGGCGGCAAGGCCAGGGAGAAGTGGGAGTCGCTGAAGGCGCTGGCCGACCTGGCCGAGGACATGGCCGCCGACGGCGCCGACCTGCCCGCTTTCGTCGCCGAGCTGGAACGCCGCGCCTCCGAGCAGCACGCGCCGCCGGTGGAGGGCGTCACGCTCGCCTCGCTGCACGCCGCCAAGGGCCTGGAGTGGGACGCGGTCTTCCTCGTCGGCGTCACCGACGGCATGATGCCGATCATCTACGCCGAGACCCCCGAGCAGATCGAGGAGGAGCGCCGCCTGCTCTACGTCGGCGTCACCCGCGCCCGCGAGCACCTGTCGCTGTCCTGGGCGCTGGCCCGCGCGCCCGGCGGGCGCAAGAGCCGCCGCCCCTCCCGCTTCCTCGACGGGCTCACCGGCCGCGCCTCGACGCCGCCCCGCATGAGCACCCCGGCCGGCGAACGACGCCAGGTCGCCGCGCCGGTGAGCTGCCGGGTCTGCGCCAAGACGCTGGTGGCCGCCGCCGAGCAGAAGCTCGGCCGCTGCGCGACCTGCCCGGCCGACTACGACGAGGCCCTGCTCGAACGCCTCAAGGTCTGGCGCACGGCCACCGCCAAGGAGGCCAAGATCCCGCCGTACGTCGTCTTCACCGACGTCACCCTCCAGGCCATCGCCGAACGCGCGCCGGCCACCGAGCAGGAGCTGCTGTCGATCGCCGGCATCGGCCGGGTCAAGGTCGACCGCTACGGCGAGGCCGTCCTCGGCCTGTGCCGCGGGTGAGATCCCTCACGTACGGCCGGGCCCCTCACGCGTGTGACGTCCTTCGCCACCGGCCGAAACGATGGCCAGGCGGTTTTCCGGCAAGGCAGGGCGGGTTTGGGGGAACAGGCGGGGCACGTCAGACTTGTCCGTGGAATGTTCGTCTGTGAGGGGGCCCTGTGAACGAGGCGCTGAAGGAGCTGCTCGACCTGCTCGACCTTGAGCAGATCGAGCTGGACATCTTCCGGGGCAGAAGCCCGGAGGAGCGCATCCAGCGCGTCTTCGGCGGCCAGGTGGCCGCGCAGGCCCTCGTGGCGGCCGGCCGCACCGTCCCCAAGGACCGGCACGTCCACTCGCTGCACGCCTACTTCATCAGGCCGGGCGACCCGTCCATCCCCATCGTCTACAACGTCGAGCGCCTGCGCGACGGCCGGTCGTTCACCACCCGCCGGATCGTCGCCGTCCAGCACGGCAAGGCGATCTTCACGATGTCGGCCTCGTTCCACATCTTCGAGGAGGGCGTGGAGCACCAGGCGTCGGTGGCGCCGGTCGTGCCCGCCCCCGAGACGTTGCCGACGTTCCAGAACAGGATGTCGGAGGTGCTGGGCGACCACCCCGAGCTGCGGGAATGGCTCTCGCGCCCGCGGCCCGTGGACGCCCGCTACGTCTCGCCGCTGACGTGGGAGGCGCACCTGAACCCCGAGCTGCGCAGCGCCCAGACCAACGTGTGGTTCCGCTACGACGCCGATCTGCCGGACGACCCGCTGCTGCACGTCGTCCTGGCCGCCTACGCCTCCGACTTCACCCTCGTGGACACGATCCTGCTGGCCCACGGGATGGCCTGGGGAGCCTCGAACGTCATCGGCGCGTCCCTCGACCACGCGATGTGGTTCCACCGCCCGTTCCGGGCCGACGACTGGCTCCTGTACGCCCAGGAGGCCCCCTGGTCGGCGGGCGCCCGGGGCCTGGCGCGCGGCGAGATGTTCACCGCGTCGGGCGAGCTGGTGGTCTCCGTCGTCCAGGAGGCGATGATCCGCGTGGCGAAGTAGTCGCGTCACAGCGGGTTGTGACACCGTGGTTGTGTCACAAAATCGCAGGTAGAAAATATGTTGCCCCTTCCCGGCTTCCCGGTTTAGGGTCATGGACAAGCGAGTCGGACACTCCTGTTTCCGACGATCAAATGAGTGGAGGTGAGCCCCGGTGATGAGCATCAAGATGTCGGCCACGCAGTGGCTCGCTTCCGCACGCCGTGACTCGGTGAGGCTCGCCGATGGGCCGGCCAAGCTGCGGCAGGAGAAGTCTGCCCGTATCCAGGCCCCCGCCTTCCGTGCGAGGGCTCACGCGGGTGTCGCCGCTCCGCAAGGCGTTCCTGTCTATGGCGCAGGTATCGCTGCCCCGACCAACCAGCTCACCAAGGGTGGACTGTGCGGTCCGCAACCCTGGAGGGATGCTCCGGTCATAACCTGACCGGCACATAGCAGCCCCCAGGCCGCGGATCCGCACACAGGATCCGCGGCCTCTTTGTTTTTCCGCGATCCCCGACCACCTCCGAGGTGCCCGACCAAGATCAAAAAGCTCGATCAAAAGGAGAAGCAGATGGGGGCGAAGACGATCATGGACCTGATCGACGAAGCCAAGATCCCCTGTCGTACCGACCCTGACCTGTGGTTCGCAGAGTCACCCGAGGACGTCGAGTTCGCCAAGGCTCTCTGTGGCGGCTGCCCGATCCAGCAGGCCTGCCTGGCCCGCGCGCTGGAGCGCGAGGAGCCCTGGGGAGTCTGGGGCGGCGAACTGATCCTCAGGGGAACGGTTGTTCCCCGCAAGCGTCCGCGCGGGCGTCCCCGCAAGCACCCGGTCGCTGCCTGACCACCTTCCGGCCCTACGAACGAGAAAGAACCAGAACACCGATGAACACTTCTTCCACCAGGAGCCTGGCCGTGCCGTATCTGTTTCATGACTTGGTGAACGACCGAATACAAACTCTCCACCGAGAGGCGGAGGAGCAGCGTCTCATCCTGCGCGTAAGCCGCGTACAGCGGGCGCGACGCGAGGTCAAGCGGGCCAACGACCGCTTGCGAAGGGCGCTGGGTCAGCAGATGTGATCGCGGAGGTCCTGCCGCCGGCGCAGGATCTCCTGATCTTCACCTGCACCAGAAGAGCCGGGCGCACCCAGCGCCCGGCTCTTTCCATGTGGCCGCTTCTGCACCGACCTCTGTCACGCGCCGGTGCAGGGCGATTCCTTCAAGACCTCCGCCTCTGTCACGCGTCTTTCCGAGCGCCTCTCTGTACCGGCCTCCGTCACGCGCCGTCTGGCCGCCGGGCTTCACCCCGAGCCGCAACCCAGGGCCTTGGCGCGTTTGTGATCCTGTTGGGCGGCCTTCTTGAGGGGCGGCAACCGGGCCTTCCGGCTTTGGGGGCCCCATCGTCCTTGTGCGGGGCTGGAGGGGCACGGGCCCGCTGTGAGCTGGGAGTCCTGCGGCGCGTCCCGCCCTCCGAGCGACGTACGATGGCGCATGTGACCAGCAGACCCGCCGAAGCGCAGCACCTGCGTGACCTCGCCCTGCTGCGCCGCGTCCGCGACCGCATCGACCGCGACTACGCCCAACCGCTCGACGTCGAAGCCCTGGCCCGCGGCGTGAACATGTCGGCCGGCCACCTGAGCCGCGAGTTCCGCCGCGCGTACGGCGAGGCCCCGTACGGCTACCTGATGACCCGCCGCATCGAACGCGCGATGGCGCTCCTGCGCCGCGGCGACATGAGCGTCACCGAGGTCTGTTTCGCGGTCGGCTGTTCCTCGCTGGGCAGCTTCAGCACCCGCTTCGCCGAACTGGTCGGCGTACCCCCCAGCGTCTACCGCCGCCGCGCGGCGAGCGCGACCGCGGGCATGCCGTCGTGCGTGGCCAAACAGGTGACCAGACCCGTCAGGAACCGAGAGACCGCGCTTACCTGACCCCAATTAGCGTGACTTCCATGGACATCACCATCCACTCCAGCTTCCTCCCACAGACCGACCCGGAAGCCTCCCTGGCCTTCTACCGCGACGTCCTCGGCTTCGAGGTCCGCAACGACGTCGGCTACAAGGGGATGCGCTGGCTCACGGTCGGCCCGGCCGGGCAGCCGGACACCTCCATCGTCCTGCAACCACCGGTCGCGAACGGCTACGGCATCACCGACGACGAACGCCGCACCATCACCGAGATGATGGCCAAGGGCACCTTCGCCGGCGTGAACCTCGCCACCACCGACCTCGACGCCACGTTCCAACGACTGAAGGCCAACGGCGCCGAGATCGTCCAGGAACCGATGGACCAGTCGTACGGCGTTCGCGACTGCGCCGTACGCGATCCTTCCGGCAACCTGATCCGCATCCAGGAACGCCACCCCTGACCCGCACTCGTCGCCGTCGCCCCGGTCGCGTCCTTGGGGTCGTCCCCTGACCCACGTGCAGGAACGTCACCCCTAGCGATGGCCTCGCCGCGCAACACCCTTCCGAGGCTCCCCCACCTCAGCGACCTCCGTGGCCCAACCCGTACGGACCTCACAAGGACCAGCCGAGCCCGGACGAACGGCCACCCCCTCCCTGCCCCTGACACGATGGCGACATGATCCTTATCCGAAGGGACGATGCCGCGTAGGTCACCAGGCGTCGTGCGCGCCATGCATCGTCCAGGGGCTCAGGCCCCGAAGCCCGGCGGCCACCTTGACGCCACTGGTCCCGGAGCGAGGACGTCCGGAGGCGATGGACTCCGTCGACCGCCCGGGCGCCTGAGCGTCATGACGAGTTCCTGCGCGGTTGCTGCTTCCGCGCAGAGCGGCATTTGGGTGCCTGGTGGTGACGGAGGCCGCACGAACAGACCTGAACGGCCGATCACAGACGGTCTGCCGTGGACCTAGGCATGCCGCCACGCGCGGTGACCGGCGAACCCCACGCAGATGGGCTGCCGTATGGCCCTCGACCGGTCTCAGAAGTAGGCGCGTTAAACGCCCTTCAGAACACGATCAAGTGCCGCCCGGCCCGCAGGTCCCCAGTGCGGCTTGCCGCCGGGAAGGCCCCGATCTCCGTTCTGTCCCATGAGCACCAGGAAGAGGCTCTTCATGGCGGCCAGCCCGCGGGCGCGCCGGATCGCCGCCTCGTCCGCACGCCCGTACCTGTCGAAGAACCGTGAGGCCGTGCCCGCGGGCAGCAGCACCCATGCGGCGGCGAGATCCCACGCCGGATCACCGGCGAACATGGCACCGAAGTCGATGACGCCCGAGAGCGTTCCGTCCGAGACGACGACGTTCGCGGGATGAAGATCGCCATGCACCCACACCGGCGGACCCTCCCACGCGTGGGCCGCAACGGCGTCGGCCCAGACGGCCCGGACGTCGGCAGCGATGTCGCCGAGGGCAACGGCCTGGAGGAAGTTCTCGAAACCGTCCGTGCAGTCCCTGGGATGGGCGCCGAGGTCCGTACTGATCGGCGCCTCGGCGGGCGCCTCCACATGGAGTGCCTTGAGGAAGTCCGCCAGTGTGTCGGCCGCGTGGGCGCCGCGGCTGATCGAGCCGTGGTCCAGCGGCTCGCCGGGAACCCACGTCATCACGGTCCAGTGCTTGGGGAAGCGCTCGGACGGTTCGCCGAACCGTACCGGGTTCGGCACCGGGAGCGGCAGGCGCGGGGCCAGTACGGGCAACCACCGCCGCTCGTTGAGCTGGAGCTCCGGGGTGGGGTCCATGCGCTGCATGCGCACGACCAACTCGTCGCCGAGGCGCCACATCTGGTTGCCCCAACCGCCCACCACCTCGCGGATGGCCAGCCCCGCAAGGTCTGGATGTTGCTCCTGCAGCAAGTCGCGGACCAAATCTGCGGTGATCTCGATCTCGGTGTCGGTCATGCGAAGTCACAGTACCGAGGCGTCAGGCGGACCGGCTGTCGCTCAGGAGAAGCAGACATGTGCAAGTCGGCAAGGGTCACGTGCATGCCGCAGGAGCCGGGCTCGCCCCGACGACCGTCGAAGTGCTCCACGAACTCCTGCCCGGCGGTGCGTCGGTTCCTTGAGCATCCCCAACAAGCCCCAGCAAGACGGCCGGTCGGAGTCCTTCGAAGCACACTCCACCCAACAGAGCACCCACTCTCCCCAGACCGAGAGCGCCGTCCAGGTCAGCCGATCGCCAGAGCCTCGTCGTTCGGGTCGTCGGCGAAGCCCGGGACCCAGCGGATCACCTCGTCACGGAAGCGGGCCGTCGTGCCCAGCTGGCAGAGGACGCCGACGCCGGCCGCATGCACCCGGTGGATGAGCACGTACGACGGCGGCAGGTTGAGCTGGCGGACCACGTTCGTCGGCCGGAGATCCGCGACGCTGGCGGCCTGGGCCTGCAGCCATTCCCGGCTGAAGGTGAACTCCTCCACCGCCGTCGGCTCCACGTACGGTGCCAGGAAACCACGCAGGGCGTCGGCATCGATGTCGATGTCCTCGCGGATGAAGCCCTCCTCGCGCAGACCCGTCATCACCGTGCCCATGTCGCCCTGGTTGAAGATGCGCGTGAGCTGCCCGAAGACCTTCGGATACCCCTCAGGCAGACGGTTGACCGCGCCGAAGTCGAGGACGCCGAGCTTGCCGTTGGCCAGGACGCGGAAGTTACCCGGATGAGGATCGGCGTGCAGCATGCCGACCCGGGCGGGGGAGCAGAACAGGAACCGGACGAACAGCAGCCCCGCGTGATCACGCTCCTCCTTGCTGCCCTCGGAGATCACCCGCGACAGGGGAGTGCCGTCCATCCACTCGCTGACCAGCACCATCTCGTTGGCCGCCACCACGTCAGGGACGTGGAAGTCGGGATCGCCGTTGAACTCCAGCGCGAAGGCGTGCTGGGCCTCGGCCTCGCGAAGGTAGTCGAGCTCCTCGGCGATCCGCTCGCGCAGCTCGGCCAGCAGCGCCTTCATGTCAAGGCCCGGCAGCAGCGCCCCGAACATCTTGCCCAGCCGGGCCAGCTGGGTGAAGTCGCCGAGCAGCGCCTTGCCCGCCCCCGGGTACTGGATCTTGACGGCCACCTCGCGCCCGTCGTTCCAGACGGCCTTGTGCACCTGGCCGATCGAGGCGGCGGCCGTGGGCCGGTCGTCGAACGAGAGGAAGTGCTTGCGCCAATCGTCCCCCAGCTGCTCGGTGAGCACCTTGTGGACGGTGGCGACCGGAAGCGGAGGGGCGGCGTCCTGGAGTTTCGTCAAGGTCGCCCGGTAGGGACCGACGATCTCCGGCGGAAGCGCCGCCTCGAAGATCGACAATGCCTGCCCGAGCTTCATCGCCCCGCCCTTGAGCTCGCCGAGCACCTTGAAAATCTGCTCGGCAGTACGCTGCTGAACCTCCTGGGCCACGATTTCTGCTGATTTGCCGCCGATGCGCTTGCCCAGGCCGAGGGCGGCCCGCCCGGCGAACCCGAGCGGAAGGGTGGCCAACTTGGCAGAGCGGGTGACTGCCCGGCGCGGAAGATCGCTCACACTCATGCGCGGAACCTCTCCCGAGATGCCGCTTCCCCCCTTCGTGGTCGTCCCCTGAGCACGTCAGTCGCTGGTAGGTGACATGTCCATTGTTAGCGAATAAGGATTGTTTCGCATACAACGACATTGCGGATGACTGCTCCACGACCGCGTTTTCCAGCACCAATCAGGCATTACGTCCATTGTGCCGTTCGTCACAGAGGACGCGCGGCCTTCGAGATGAGCAAGCGCATGGCCGGTCGCCGCGGCCGCGACGAGCGTGGCGAGAGTCGTGTCGCAGGCGATCTCTCCGGGCGGATAGCCCCCCAGCCGGGCGGTGACGATCGGCCAGGCGGGGTCGTGATCCCGGCGCGTCAGGTCGAGACAGTGCAGGCACGTCGTCTCCCCCGGAAGCACCAGCGGGCCGACGGACCCGTGCCCCTCGAAGGCCGAAGCCAGCAGATGCGGGATGCCGAAGTCGGCCAGCTCGTTGACCAGCACCCCGTCAAGAGGCCCGACGGGCGCCAGGACGACGAGATCGGGACGCGCGGTCCCGTCCCCCAGATGAGGAGCGCCGGCCAGGACGTTCGAGGACGGGACGACATCCTGACCCACCTCAGGCACGCCTCGCTCCTCCACCCCCGGCGAGGAGGGCGGCCCAGCAGGGGAGACACGCGCGCCGCCGGTACGAGGCGACGCGCCGTCCGAGCGCGTCGGCCGAGCAGCGGCAGTGCCGGCCGCCGCGACACCCGGCCGCCTGGGCTGGCCGCCGACGCCCCCGGACGGCGCAGGAACCTTGCGCACAGGTCGGCCCCCACCGGACGGCGCCGCGCTCCGAACCGTTGGCTGTGAGGACGAGGTGCGACTTCGTGCCCGGCCCCCGCCCCCGGCCCCAGACCCGGCCCCGGGACCGGGAGCGGGACCGGGAGAGGGAGCGGCAGTGGCAGCGGCGTTCTTCGGCGGGGGAGCGAGGAGCCGTCTGGCGACCGCCGCCGCGCCCTCCTCCCGTGACAGCCCTACCTCGGCCCACGTCAGGCCCCCCGGCGTGATGTCACCCGGACGGACCGGCCCGGGATCGATCACCCGGATGTCGCCCACCCCACCCGCCGCCAGCAGGGCAACGATCTGCGCCCCCACGCGCCCGGCCCCGTAGACCCGGACCTTGGCCTCCCGGCGGCGTCGCAGCAGCTCGACGCCGCCCTCGGGGCCGTTGGAGGCGAGGTCGAGCGCGTCGAGGTCCGGTTTCAGCCGATCTCTCTCGGCGAGGGAGAGCTCCCGCAGCGGCTCAGGGAACGGACCGGCGTCGTGAAGGGCGCCCCGCGTGGCAAGGTAGTCGAGCAACGCCTGAGCACACGGCTCGTCGAGACCGGCCGCCGCCGCGTCGCGCAGCACCCGCCGCAGGTCGCGGGTGCCGTCGAGCCCCTCGATCCACTGACGCACCGATCTCGTCAGGCCGGTCAGCGTGATGGCCCGGAGGGGATGCACGCCGTACTGCAAGGTGTGCTCGTCGCGGAGGATGCGCCGGAGGGCCGGCTTCACACGTGGCCTCATGGCCGGAAGGTTCGCACGTCCGACCAAGATCCCGAGCGGCTTCCGCGCCGCCTGTGGACAATCTCCGACCGCGCCGCCTGCCCTGTGGAAAACCCGCCACCCCGTAGAACGCAGCGCTCGCCCGAAACCGCACCCGGCCGCCGACGGCCGGGCTCCGCATCCAACGCCCTGCGGCGCCGGGGGACTGGATCCAATGCCCAGCGGTGACCAGGGACCGCATCCGATGTTGCTGGGGACCGGATCCAATGCCCTGCGACGGCCGAGCTCCGCATCCAACGCCCCGGGGTGGCCAGGGAGCGTATCCAACGCCCTGCGGCGGCCGCGAACCGCATCCGGCCGCCGCAGGGCGTTACGCTTCGCCGCATGAGCGAGCTCTTGGTCGACCGCCAAGACGACGGAGTCGTCTTCCTCACCCTCAACCGCCCAGACCTGCGCAACGCCATGACCGACACCATGACGGCCGAATGGCGCGAAACCATGACCACCCTGGCCGCCGACCGTGACCTGCGCTGTGTCGTCGTCACCGGCGCGGGCAGCGCGTTCTCCTCCGGCGGCGATCTGTCATGGATCGGCGAGCGGGGCGCCGAGGCCGTGCCGCCGCTGCGCGACCGCATGCTGGCCTTCTACCGCACCTGGCTCATGATCGCCGGTCTGGAGGTCCCGACCGTCGCCGCCGTCAACGGCCCGGCCGTCGGCGCGGGCCTGTGCGTGGCCCTGGCCTGCGACCTCGTCTACGCCGCCGACGACGCGAAACTGCTGGCCCCCTTCACCCGGCTCGGCCTGCATCCGGGTATGGCCGCCACCTATCTGCTGCCCAGAAGAGGCGGCGCCGGACTGGCCCGGGAGATGCTCCTGACCGGCCGCGCGCTTACGGGTACGGAAGCGGCAGATAAAGGCTTGGTAAATCAATCTTTCCCGAAGAATGACCTTCTCGACGAGGTTTCGGTCATCGCCAAGAAGATCGCAGAGATGGCTCCAGTTGCCACCCGCCTCACAAAGGTCGCGCTGAACCAAGACCATCAAGACCTGGAAGCCGCTCTGAGGTGGGAATCCTTGGCCCAGCCCGTGACCATGGCATCATCGGACCTGCTGGAGGGCCTGTCGGCGCATCGGGAAAGGCGCATGCCCAAATTCACCGGCTCTTAATCATCTGACCAGCAGAAACAACGTCCACCCTCTGTGGAATTTCGTCAGTCTCGGCTAACGTGCTTATGTGCCCCCCGAGACAGTCGAGGTCCGTCGCAGTTCTCGTCGCCGGCGTACGGTCTCCGCCTACCGCGACGGCGACAAGACGATCGTGCTCCTGCCAGCCTGGCTGAGCGGCGAAGACGCGGATGAATGGGTGAGCCGGATGCTCGACCGGCTGGCCGCCAAGGAAGAACGAAGAAGGCCGACCGACGAGGCCCTGCTCGAACGGGCGAGGGAACTGTCGGTGAAGTACCTCGACGGCCGGCCCGACCCCGTGAGCGTCCGATGGGTCGACAACCAGCAGCACCGCTGGGGCTCCTGCACCCCGGAGAACGGGACGATCAGGATCTCGACCCGGCTCAAGGGCCTGCCCGAGTGGGTCATCAACTACGTCATCATCCACGAGCTCGCGCACCTGATCGTGCCGAGCCATGGCCCCAGGTTCTGGGCGCTGGTAGAACAGTATCCGAAGGCGGAGCGGGCACGCGGCTTCCTCGAAGGATTCTCCGCGGCGGCCCCCACGGCACCGGAGGAGTGTTGACGCGCATCGTCGCCGTCCTGGTACGCGGCCACATGGCCGAAGCGGCGCCCCCCGGCGTCGATCCACGGCAGTTCCTGGAGGCCGTGGCCGAGGACACCTACGAGATGGTCGCCGGCCTGGAGTTCGTGACCCCGGTCCTGATCACCGCAGTCCCCGGCCTCGACGACCTCGTCTGGCCCGGCACGGAGATCGTCACGATCGCGGAGGACGAGCCGCTGCGCGCGGTCCTCGGCCGGCTGTCCGGCGACCAGGCCGCCGTGATCAACGCCGACGCGCCCGACCTGCCTTCGCTGCTGGTCGGCAAGCTGTTCAGGGAACTGGGCCGGGCCGAGATCACGGTCTGCCCGGCGGCGGGCGGCGGCGCGGTGGCGCTGGCCTGCTCGCTCCCGCTTCCCGGCTGGGCCGATCCCGACCTCGACGATCCCGACGTCGTCGCCACCGTCCGCGCCCAGGCGCCGGGCCCGCGCAGGGTCGCCACCATCTCGGGCTGGCATCGGCTGCGCACCCTCGACGACGTCGAACGCCTCGACCCCGGTCTCGAAGGCTGGGACAACACCCGCGCCCTGATCACGAGCCGCTGACCACGCCTCAGGGCACGGTGAGCTCGGCCAGCACGGCCCGGTGATCGGTGCCCGGCACGTCGCGCACGCTGACCTCCCTGACCCCCACCCGCTCGTCCACCAGCACGTGGTCGATGGTGATGATCGGCGGCACCCGCTTGTTGGCCGGCCACGTGGGGATCAGCCCCGCGCCCACCTGATCGGCCGCGTCCTTGTACCCCCGGGCCAGCAGCCTGCGCAGTGAGGCGTGATCGAGCGAGGCGTTGAAGTCGCCGGCGAGGATCCGCACGGTTTCGCGGCTGGCGGAAGGCAGCTTGGAGAGCGCCTCGTTCCAGTTGACCACGTTGGGGCCGAGCGGCGGGTAGGGGTGGACGTCCACGAACTCGATCGGTTTCCCGCCCGGCAGCGACACCATGGCGGCGGGCATCTTGTGCCCCACGGGTGGGACCAGGTCCGGGAGCGGCTGGAGCGGATGCCTGGAGTAGAGGCCGCTTCCGCCGGCGTCCCATTCGTCCTCAAGTACGCGGTGAGGCATGAGTTCCTTAAGGCCCGCCGCGTCCATGTCGGCCACGGCGGCCGGCGTCAGCTCCTGCGTGCTCAGCACGTCGGGCCGGAACTCGCGGACCAGATTCACGATCACCTGCGCGTCGGCCCTGCCGAACAGCATGTTGATGGTCATGACCTTGAACGGCCTGCCGGTCGTGGCCTCGGCCGTGCCCAGCGCGCGGGGCAGGACGCTGAACCCGAGCGCGGTCGTGGTGAGCAGCGCGACGGCCGTCGCGGCCCGCTTGCGCCCGACAGCGGCGATCAGGAGGGGGACCAGGGACCCGGCCGCCGCGTACGGCGTCGCGGTCATGAGCTGCGTGGGCAGCGAACCTCGTTCCAGCCCGGCCACCCGGGCCACGGCCCAGGCCGCGAAGGGTGTCACGGCCAGCCAGGTCAGGACGTTGCCGGGCAGCTTGCGCGGCTTGCGGCCAGGCGTCACGATCGTGCCGCCAACGGCGGAAGTCTCCACGCGGCCCCCCTTGGAACGATGCGAAGGACTCTAGCCCAGCGAACGGGAGCGCGAGCCGAGAGCGGTGCGTCCGCGTGCGGCCAGCCGGCGCGTGGCCTCGTCGGTCGGTTCGGGGATCTCGTCGACGGGGAACCAGCGCAGGTCGAGCGATTCGTCGCTCATGACGGCCTCGGCGCCGGGAGGGGCCACGGCCGCGTACTCGACGTCGAGGTGCCAGCTGCGCGGCGGGTGGCACCAGACCTCGTGCTTGTCCACGGCCAGCGGCCCGGGCAGCAGCTCAAGTCCGGAGATTCCCGATTCTTCGGTGGCCTCGCGCAGCGCCACCGCCTCAAGCGTGGCGTCGAAGTCCTCGCAATGGCCGCCCATGGGCAGCCAGCGCCCGGCCTTCGGGTGCAGCGTGAGCAGCACCTGGGCGCCGTCGTGACTGAGCACGGCGGTCGTGGCCGTCAGGTGGCCGGGCGCGCACGCGCGCCACATGGCGTCGTCGTACGTCCGCAGATGGCCGAGGAACTCGGCGCGCAGCGCCTCCTCCCCGGAGGTCGGCGCGGTCCACGAGGACAGCACCGCCACCGCGTCGTCGTGCAGGGTCACCGGCCGCCGTCCTGGTCGCCGTCCTCGCCGCCGTTCTCGTTGTCGGGCTTGGCCTCCAGCTGGGAGATGTCCCAGGCCGCCTCGCCGCGGACGAACGCGTCGGGGTCGTCGAGGTCCTCGGCCGTCGGCATGAGGTCGGGGTGGCCCCACAGGGCGTCGCGGCCGTCGACGCCGCGCTCGGTCTCCAGCGCGCGCCACAGCGCCGCCGCCTCGCGCAACCGCCGGGGCCGCAGCTCCAGCCCGACCAGTGTGCCGAACGTCAGCTCCGCGGGCCCGCCGGTCGCCCGGCGCCTGCGTACGGTCTCGGCCAGCGCGACGGCCGAGGGCAGCTTGCCGTCGGCGGCGCGGTCGACCACCGTGGCCACCCACCCCTCGACCAGGGCGAGCATCGTCTCCAGACGGGCCAGGGCGGCCTTCTGCCGCTCGGTCTCCTCGGGCTTGAGCAGGCCGCCGCCGCTCAGCGCCTCCTGGATCGCCTCGGGATTGTTGATGTCGAGCCCGCGGATCTGCTCCTCCAGCGCGGAGGTGTCCACGGTGATGCCCTTGGCGTATTCCTCGACGGCCCCGAGCAGGTGCGAGCGCAGCCACGGGACGTGCTGGAACAGCCGGTGATGCGCGGCCTCGCGCAACGCCAGATAGAGCCTGATCTCGTCGGCGGGGATCTCAAGGCCCTCGCTGAAGGAGGCGATGCCGCCGGGCAGCAGCGCCGCCGTGCCGGACAGCGGCAGGCCGATGTCGGTCGTGCCGATGACCTCGCGCGCCAGCGAGCCGAGCGCCTGGCCGATCTGCTGACCGACCATCATGCCGCCCATCTGCTTGAGCATGCCCATCAGCGGCCCGGCCATCTGCTGGGCCTCGGGCGGCAGCCCGGAGCCGCCGAGCGCGCCGCCCATGGTCTCGACCATGCGTTCGGCAACGGGCTCGCAAAGCTTCCGCCAGACCGGGACCGTGTTCTCGATCCACTCGGACCGGCTCCAGGCCTGCGGGTTGGACACGCCGCTCGGCAGTGTCGTCGCCTCGTTCAGCCACAGGTCGGCCAGGCTCAGCGCCTCCACGATCTGGCGGCGCTCGCCTTCCATGACGCTCGGATCGCCTTGGGCGACCACGGCGTGTCGTGCGATGTTCTTGGCCATGTCCCAGTTGACAGGGCCTGAACCCTGAGGCGCCGACAACATGTCGGCGAACTGGCGCATCGCCTGAGCCATTTGCTCAGGGTTGCCGAACATGGCGAACGGGTTCTCGTTAGGGTCGTTTTCGCGACCTGGCAGGTCAGTCACCGCTCTACCTCGTGCAGGATGGAGGAGTCCACATCCGCCACGTTAGTCGTCCTACGGCGGATCAGTGCAAAGTGAGGACCTGGTGCCTACCTCGAAACGCCCGCGCCAACCCGTCGTCGCCGTCACCGGCGCGGCCTCCGGCATCGGCCGCGAGTTGCTCGTGAGGCTCGTATCCTCCGCGGATTTCCGCAGAGTGGTGGCCATCGACGAGGAGCGCGGCGACGTTCAGGAAGCCACGTGGAGAGTGATCGACGTACGGGATCCGCTCTTGGCGAACCGGATCTCCGACATCGACGTCCTGGTCCATCTGGCCGGTGACTACGCCGTCGACTCCGAGCCCGGGGCGCGGCGCGCGTACAACCTCAGAGCGGCGCAAACGGTGCTCACCGCCTGCGCCGCCGCCCGCGTGCGGCGGGTGATCCTGGTCACCAGTGCCATGGTCTACGGCGCCGCGCCCGACAACGAGGTCCCCCTGCCGGAGGACTCCCCGGTGGCCGCCGAGCCCGACACCGGCGTCGTGGGCGACTACCTGGAGATCGAGTCGCTGGTCCGCAGGTCGCTGCGCAGCCACCCGGGCCTGGACGTCACCGTGCTGCGCCCGGCGGCGGTCGTCGGCCCGGGTGTCGACACGGTCATCACCCGGCACTTCGAGTCGCCGAGGCTGCTCACGGTCAAGGGCTGCAACCCGCATTGGCAGTTCTGCCACATCGACGACCTGATCTCGGCGCTGGAACTGGCCGCCAAGGGGGTCGTCACCGGTGTGGTGGCCGTGGGCTCCGACGGCTGGCTGGAGCAGGAGCAGGTCGAGGAGCTGTCCGGAATCCGGCGGTTCGAGCTGCCGGCCGGGCTCACGTTCGGCACCGCGCAGCGCCTGCACCGGCTCGGCATCACCCCGGCCCCCGCCACCGACCTGCACTACGTCGTCTATCCGTGGGTCGTCGACTGCTCGGCGCTGCGCGAGGCGGGCTGGAAACCCACGTGGACCAACGACGCCGCCTTCCGGCAGCTCCTCGAACTCCGCGAGAACAGGACCACCGTGGTCGGCAGGCGGCTGCCGGTCAAGGAGGCCACGCTCACCGCGGCCGGCGCCACGGTCGCCGTCATCGGCACCGCGGCGATCGTCCGACAGGTGCGCAAAAAGCGTCGCCAGTAGGAGCGTGAGGTTAGGCTCTTTCCGTGGACGTCATCCGGTTGCTCGGCATTCGTGACACCCCGTTGTCCGTGGGCGAGGTGCTGGCCGCGGTGGAAGACCACGCGGCGGGCGGCACCGCGATCTTCATCGGCACGGTGCGCGAACGGGACCATGGCAAGCCCGTGACCCGGCTCTCCTACTCGGCCCACCCCTCGGCGCCCGACGAGCTGCGCCGGGTCGCCGAGAAGGTCGCGGCCGACTTCCCCGTCACCGCGATCGCCGCCGTCCACCGGGTCGGCGACCTGGGGCTCGGCGACACGGCGGTGATCGTCGCCGTGGCCTCGCCACACCGCGACGAGGCGTTCAAGGCCTCGCGCAGGCTCATCGACGACCTCAAGTCAGAGGTCCCCATCTGGAAACATCAGGTGTTCGCCGATGGCGAGACCGAGTGGGTCGGCGCCTGCGAATAAGCTCATCACCATGTCACGACGCGTCCTCACCCTGCTGCTCGCGGGCTTCTTCGTGCTCGCGCTGGGCGTCGTGGGCGCGTTCCGGCCGGTGCCGTACGTCGTGCTGAGCCCCGGCCCCACCGAGAACACCATCGGCGAGATCGACAAGAAGCCGGTGATCTCGATCAGCGGCCGGCAGACCTATCCGACCAGCGGCGCGCTGAGCCTGGTCACGGTGGCCTACCAGGGTGGCCCGGCCGCCCAGATCGACCTGCTGACCGCGTTGCGCGGCTGGATCGACCCGACCGTCGCGGTGGTCCCGCAGGAGACCATCTTCCCGCCCGGCCGCGACGCGAAGAAGGTCGACGAGGAGAACGCGGTCGAGATGACCAACTCCCAAGACTCGGCCAAGGCCGCCGCGCTCAACGAGCTCAAGATCCCCTACGAGCGGGTCGTCACGGTCCTGTCCACCGAGAAGGGCAAGCCCGCCGACGGCAAGCTGCAGAAGGGCGACCAGATCAACTCGGTCGACGGCAAGCCGGCCACCGACTCCCAGCTCGTCGGGGACACCGTCAAGGCCCACAAGCCGGGCGAGACCGTGACCTTCAACGTGACCAGGGGCAGCCAGAAGCTCGACGTCTCCCTCCAGCCGATCGCCAGCAAGGACGGCAAGCCCCTCGTCGGCGTGCTCATGCAGGAGAAGTTCAAGTTCCCCTTCGACGTCGAGATCAACGTGGGCGACGTCGGCGGGCCGAGCGCCGGGCTGATGTTCTCGCTCGGCATACTCGACAAGCTGACCCCGGGCGAGATCACCGGGGGCAAGCGCATCGCCGGCACCGGCACCATCGACACCGAGGGCCAGGTGGGGCCCATCGGCGGCATCGCCCAGAAGATGGTGGGAGCCCGCGACTCGGGCGCGACCGTCTTCCTCACCCCCGCCGACAACTGCGCCGAGGCCATGAAGGCCGTCCCCGACGGCTTGCGCCTGGTCAAGGCCGACACGTTGCACGACGCGGTGCTCGCGCTCGACGCGCTGCGCACCGGAAAGGGCAATGTGCCCGCTTGTGAGGCCGGATGAAACTTCCGGCGAGCGCCGTGCGTTAGCCGTACGGCTGGCGCTGCGGTGTAAGTTGCCAGACACGGACCGTTTCTTCATCACGACGAGGGGTTGGCCTTGAGCTTCCGGACCCCAGGGGCCGGCAGGGCGATGCGCTTGCCACGCCGGCCGCGGCTGCTTCTGCCTGTGGCCATCGCGCTGGTCGCGATCGTGGCCCTGTTTTTTCTTTTTTCTGGGATTTATACCGACTACCTGTGGTTTGACGCGACCAACTACACGTCGGTCTTCTCCGGGGTGCTGCTGACCGAGATCGTGCTGTTCCTCGTCGGAGCGGTGCTCATGGTCGGCATCGTGGGCGGCAACATGCTGCTGGCCTTCCGCACCCGGCCGATGTTCGGCCCCGCCGTGTTCGGCGGCGGCAGCGGAGCCGACCGCTATCGCATGGCGCTCGACCCCCACCGCAAGCTGATCTTCATCGTCGGCATGGGCCTGCTCGCGCTCTTCTCCGGCTCCTCGTTCGCGGGGCAGTGGAAGACGTGGCTGCAGTTCGTGAACGGGGCCACGTTCGACAAGAAGGACGAGATGTTCGGCATGGACATCTCCTTCTTCATGTTCGATTACCCGTTCATCAGGATGGTGCTGAACTTCCTGTTCACCGCCGTGATCATCTCGATCGTCCTGGCCACGATCACCCACTACCTCTACGGCGGCTTCCGGCTGCAGTCGCCGGGCGTGCACGCCTCCAAGGCCGCGCGGATCCACCTTTCCGTGCTGCTCGGCGTGTTCGTCCTGCTCAAGGCCGTCGCCTACTACATCGACCGGTTCGGTCTGGTCTTCTCCGACCGGGGCTACGTGCACGGCGCGTCCTACACCGACGTCAACGCGGTGCTCCCGGCCAAGAACATCCTCGCGATCATCGCGCTGATCTGTGCCGTGCTGTTCTTCGCCGGTGTCGTGCGCCCCGGCGGCATGCTGCCCGGCGTCTCGTTCGGCCTGCTCGTGCTCTCGGCGATCCTGATCGGCGGCGTCTACCCGGCGCTGGTCGAGCAGTTCCAGGTCAAGCCCAACCAGCAGGGCAAGGAAGCCCTCTACATCGACCGGAACATCCAAGCCACCCGATCAGCCTACGACGTGCAGAACGCCGAAGTGATCGACTACAACGCCCAGGCCGACCCGACCAAGGTCAGCGCCGGCGGCGACGAGTCGGTGACCGGCGTACGCCTGCTCGACCCGGCGCTGGTGTCGTCCACGTTCGAGCAGACCCAGCGCATCCGCGGCTTCTACGGCTTCCCCGACCAGCTCGACGTCGACCGCTACCCGGGCAAGGACGGCAAGCTGGTCGACCACGTGGTCGGCGTCCGCGAGCTGCTCGGCCCGCCCGCGCCCCAGAACAACTGGATCAACCGCGCGCTGGTCTACACCCACGGCTACGGCTTCGTCTCCGCGCCGGGCAACCAGGTCGACGCGGGCGGCCTGCCCGCCTACGACAGCAAGGACATGCCGGTCACCGGCGACCTCGCCGCCGCGACCGGGCTCAAGGAGTCGCGCGTCTACTTCGGTGAGAACCCCGGCTCCACCGAGTACGTCATCGCCGGCGGCAACCCCAGCAAGCCACAGGAGCTCGACTACCCGGTCTCCGGCGGCCAGACGGGCCAGCAGAACACGACCTACACCGGCAAGGGCGGCGTGCCGATCGGCTCGGCGCTCAGCCGGCTGGTCTACGCCGCCAAGTACGGCGAGATGAACATCCTGCTGTCGGGCGACATCAACGAGAACTCCAAGATCCTCTACGTGCGCAACCCGCGGGAGCGGGTGGAGAAGGTCGCGCCGTTCCTGACCCTCGACGGGAACGCCTACCCGGCGATCGTCGACGGCCGGATCACCTGGATCATCGACGGGTACACCACGTCCAACGCGTACCCGTACTCGCAGAGCGAGAGCCTCGGCGACATGACCCGCGACCTGGCCACCGACCGTCGCGTGGTCGCCCAGCAGCCGCAGGACGAGATCAACTACATCCGCAACTCGGTCAAGGCCACGGTCGACGCCTACGACGGCACGGTCACGCTCTACGCCTGGGACGGCAACGACCCGGTGCTGAAGACGTGGTCCAACGCCTTCCCCGGCACGATCAAGCCCGCCTCGCAGATGAGCCCCGAACTCCAGGCGCACGTCCGCTACCCGGAAGACCTGTTCAAGGTCCAGCGCTACATGCTGTCGCGCTACCACGTCACCAACGCGGCCGCCTTCTACAGCGCCCAGGACTTCTGGAACATCCCCAGCGACCCGTCGCAGGGCAACCAGTCGGTCAAGCAGCCGCCGTACTACCTGACGGCCACGATGCCCGACGAGTCCGAGCCGTCGTTCTCGCTGACCACGACCTTCGTCCCCAGAGAAGGCCCCAACCTGGCGGCGTTCATGGCGGCGGGCTCCACGGTCGGCAAGGACTACGGCAAGCTGCGCATCCTGCGCATGCCGTCCAACACCACGGTCCCCGGCCCCGGTCAGGCCCAGAACAACTTCCAGAACAAGTTCTCGGGCGAGCTGGGCCCCCTCGGCCTCGGCCAGGCCAACGTCAGGTACGGCAACCTGCTGACCCTGCCGTACGCGAACGGGCTGATCTACATCGAGCCCGTCTACGTGCAGACCAAGGCGGGCACCGGCCAGGAGCCGTACCCGATCCTGCGGCGGGTGCTGGTGGCGTTCGGCAACAAGGTCGGCTCGGGTGACACTCTCGACCAGGCGCTGGAGCAGGTGTTCGGCGGCGAGCAGCAACAGCAGAACACCCAGCCGCAGCAGAACACGCCCAACCAGACGAACACGTCGGCGATGAACACCGCCATCTCCAACGCCCAGAAGGCCTACGAGGACGCCCAGAAGGCCCTCCAGGCCAACCCCCCGAACTGGGACGAGTACGGCAAGGCGCAGAAGCGGCTGGAGGAGGCGCTGAAGCAGATCGAGAGCGCCAACGTCCAGCCGGCGGCGACCCCGTCGCCCTCGGCCTCCCCGTCGGCCTCTCCCTCGGCGTCACCGTCGGCCTCCCCGTCGGCCTCACCGCCGGCAACGTCCACGCCGACGCCTACACCGTCGGGCACACAGGCCGGAGGCACGACCTAGCCCATTCAGTTTGCGCCCGCCCCGCGTCGCCGATAGGCTTGAGAAGCAAGACAACGACGCGGGGTGGAGCAGTTCGGTAGCTCGCTGGGCTCATAACCCAGAGGTCGCAGGTTCAAATCCTGCCCCCGCTACCAAGATTCGAGGTCCTGGCCGACGGCCAGGGCCTCGTTGCTTTTTCACCGGCACCGCAGATCCCATCCGGCGTCGTCCGTCTCCAGGAACTCGACCACGGCGGCCGCGGGATCGCCGTCGCTGAAGTACACCCGGCCGCCCGCCTTGTCGTAATAGCTCGTGAGCTCGGCCTCGGGCAGGCTGGTGAGCAACGAGAACCTGACGAGGAAGTCACAGTGGTCACCGTTGCCCTCCTGCACCCCCACCGACCCCTGCGCCCCGGAGGCGCTGAAGGAGGTGCCAGGCGGTAGCGGATGGGCGAGAACCCGATTCTCCATGTCCGCCAAGCGGAGGTCGTTGCCCCACATCGGCACCATGACGAGCAGAGCCACCGCCACGGGCACCGCCACGAGGAGACTCCTGCGACGCGGAAGAGAGCGGCGTGCCGGGAGAGGTTTCAGCAGCATGAGGCCCATGATCACGCCGCCGACGCGCCCGGACAAGGCCGACCGGGTCGAGGGACTCCGAAAGGGCGGTATAGTTGAAACAACACACCGACGCGGGGTGGAGCAGTTCGGTAGCTCGCTGGGCTCATAACCCAGAGGTCGCAGGTTCAAATCCTGTCCCCGCTACCAATCCGAAGTCCCTGGTCGCCACACGGCGACCAGGGACTTCGTCGTTTTCGGCCCTAGATCGTGCCCAGGCTTGTCGTACGACCTCTGTCCTGATTACATGATTACATGACGGAAAAAGACGTTCCGACCATCTACGAGTGGGCGGGCGGAACCGAGGCGTTCGAACGACTGACCGTGACGTTCTACCGGACCGTCCTGAAGGACGACCTCATCGGTCCGCTGTTCGCCCACATGGACGCCGACCATCCCAAATACGTTGCCATGTGGCTCAGCGAGGTCTTCGGCGGCCCCGACCGGTACACCCACGAACGCGGCGGATACTCCCACATGCTTGCCCACCACCTGGGCCGGGCGATCACCGAGCCGCAGCGCCGCCGCTGGGTGAACCTCCTCATGGACGCCGCCGACGAGGTCGGCCTGCCCGACGACCCCGAGTTCAGGGCAGCGTTCGCCGGCTACATCGAGTGGGGCACCCGGCTGGCCGTGCACAACTCCCAGCCCGGCGCGACCCCGCCACCGAAAGCCCCGGTGCCGCACTGGGGCTGGGGAGTCGCTCCGCCATACCAGCCGTAACCTGGAGGAATGGGAAGCACGTCGCGCGGGCGGCTGCGGGTCTACCTGGGCGCGGCGCCCGGCGTCGGCAAGACGTACGCCATGCTCGGCGAGGCGCGACGGGCCAAGGAGCGCGGCCGTGACGTGGTCGTGGGCCATGTCGAGACCCACGGCCGCGACCAGGTCGCCCGCCTGCTCGACGGCCTGGAGATCGTGCCGGGACGCACCCTTCCCCATCGCGGCGCCACGTTCACCGAGCTCGACGCCGACGCGGTCATCGCCCGCCGCCCCAAGGTCGTGCTGGTCGACGAGCTGGCCCACACCAACGCGCCCGGCTCCCGACACGCCAAACGCTGGCAGGACGTCCAGGACATCCTGGACGCCGGCATCGACGTCGTCTCCACGCTCAACATCCAGCACCTGGAGTCCCTGCGCGACGTGGTCGAGCAGATCACCGGCCTGCCGCAGCGCGAGACCGTCCCCGACGACCTCGTACGGCGGGCCGAACGGCTCGAACTCGTCGACATGTCACCCGAGGCCCTGCGCCGACGGCTCGCGCACGGCAACGTCTACCCGCCCGAACGCGTCGACGCCGCCCTCGCCAACTACTTCCGCGTCGGCAACCTGTCCGCCCTGCGGGAGCTCGCCCTGCTCTGGGTGGCGGACCGGGTAGACCGGCAACTCACCGCGTACCGGGCCGACCACGACATCGCGGGTACCTGGGAGGCCCGCGAACGCGTGGTCGTCGCCCTCACCGGCGGCCCCGAGGGCGACACCCTCGTCCGCCGCGCCGCCCGCATCACGGCCAGGACCAAGGGCGCCGACCTCCTCGCCGTGCACGTCACCCGGGCCGACGCCCTGTCCACCGGGAGCGATCCCGCCAACCTGGTACGCCAGCGCAAACTCGTCGAGGACCTCGGCGGCACCTACCACCAGGTGGTCGGCGACGACATCCCGCGTGCGCTGATCGAGTTCGCCGACGGCGTGAACGCCTCGCAGCTCGTCCTCGGCGCCTCCCGGCGGGGACGGCTCGCGCAGCTGTTCACCCGAGGCGTGGGCATGACGACGACCACGCTGTCCGGCTCGATCGACGTGCACATGGTCCCGCACGAAGCCGTCAGGAAGGGCTCCGGCCGGCCGCCGTCCAGGGGCGCGTTGACGCGTACGCGAAGGTTGTCCGGCTGGGCGCTGACCCTGGTCGCGATGCCGTCGCTCACCGGCGTGATCGCGCCGCTGGACCTGAGCCTGCCCAGCGAGATCCTGCTCTTCCTGCTGCTGGTCGTCGGCGTCGCGCTGGTGGGCGGGATGTGGCCGGCGCTCACGGCGGCGGTGCTCGCGTTCGGCCTGCTCAACTGGTTCTTCACGCCGCCGGTGCACACCCTGACCATCTCCGAGCCGGAGAACGTGCTCTCCTTGGCCATCTTCGTCCTGGTCGCCGCCATGGTCAGCACCGTCGTGGACGTGGCCGCCCGGCGCCGCAGGGAGGCGGTCCGTTCGAGAGCGGACGCCGAGGTGCTCTCCACGCTGGCCGGACACGTCCTGCGCGGGGAGTCGGCGCTCGCTTCGTTGCTCGGACGGTTGCGCGAGACGTTCGGACTGACCGCGGTCACCCTGCTCGAACGGGACGACCCGCCGGGGGACTGGCGCATCGTCGCCACGTCCGGCGGCCCCCCGATCACCGCCCCGCCCGCCACTGCTGCGGACGGCGGGCGCGGCGTCGTCACCATCGACGACCGGCTGGTGCTCGCGACCCGCGGCCGGCTGCTCGACGCCAGCGACCGCCGCGTCCTGGAGGCGTTCGCCGCCGAGGCCGCCGTCGCCCTGCGCCAGGAACGGCTGCGCGAGGCGGCCGAGCGCGCCGAACCGCTGGCCGAGGCCGACCGCATGCGCACCGCGCTGCTCGCCGCCGTCGGCCACGACCTGCGCACCCCGCTCGCCTCCGCCATGGCCTCCGTGGAGAGCCTGCGCAACACCGACATCGCCTGGTCCGACGAAGACCGCGCCGAACTGCTGGCCACCGCCCACGAGTCCCTGATCAAACTGAACCGGCTCGTCTCGAACCTGCTCGACATGAGCCGCCTCCAGGCCGGCGTCCTGGGCGTCACCCTGCGACCCGTCGCCGTCGAGGACGTGCTGCCTCGCGCCATCGACGACCTCGGCCCGCTGCGCGACCGCGTCAAAGGGGACCTTCCGGTCGACCTGCCGGAGTTCCAGGCCGACCCGGCCCTGCTCGAACGCGTCCTGGTCAACCTGATGGCCAACGCCGTCCGCTACAGCCCCGAAGGCGAGCCCGTGCTCGTCACCGCGAGCTGGCACGGCGAACACGTCGAGATGCGCATCATCGACAGGGGGCCAGGAATCCCTCCAGAAGCACATGAAAGGGTGTTCCTGCCCTTCCAACGACTCGGCGACCGCGACAACCACACCGGCGTGGGCCTCGGTCTCGCACTCTCGCGCGGCCTCACCGAGGCGATGGGCGGCACGCTCCTCCTTGAGGACACCCCCGGAGGAGGGCTCACCATGACCGTCTCACTGAGGAGGGCCCCGTGACCCGTGTGCTCGTCGTCGATGATGAGCCCCAGATCCTGCGTGCCCTGCGCATCAACCTGGCGGCCAGGCACTATGAGGTCGCGGTCGCCCCCGACGGCGCGTCGGCGCTGCGCCAGGCCGCCGACTGGCATCCCGACCTGGTCGTCCTCGACCTCGGACTGCCCGACCTCGACGGGGTCGAGGTCATCGAGGGGCTGCGGGGCTGGACCAAGGTCCCGATCATCGTGTTGTCGGGACGTACCGACAGCACGGACAAGGTGGACGCACTCGACGCCGGCGCCGACGACTACGTCACCAAGCCGTTCGGCATCGACGAGCTGCTGGCCCGCATCCGCGCGGTGACCCGCCGCACGAACCAGCACGAAGAGGAACCCGCGACGGTGCGGCTAGGCGACCACGTGATCGACCTCGCCGACAAGACGATCTCAGGCGGCGTACGGCTGACTCCGACGGAGTGGCACTTCCTGGAGATCCTGCTCCGCAATCCCGGCAAACTGATCAGCCAGCGGCAGCTGCTGACCGAGGTGTGGGGCGCCAACTACCTGAAGGAGACGCACTACCTGCGTCAGTACATGGCCCAACTGCGCCGCAAGCTCGAACGCGACCCCGCCCACCCGGTGCACCTGCTGACCGAACCCGGCATGGGGTACCGGTTTCAGCCCTCCTGATCCCTGACCATGACGATCGCCTTGAGCACAGCCCACCCGAACAACAGGATCCCGAACAGCACCTGAGCGGCACGCACCCACACCGAAGACGTCTGATCTGCATAGATCACAACACCGATCCACATCAGACCAAATATCCCGACCAGGATGATTGCCGACCAGTTCAGCCCCCGTTGCCACATAAGTGCAGTGTTACAGCCGGGTAGCCAAGGCCGGGTATGGCCACAGTCCTCATCCGGTCGAAGCCTGCCGTACCGGGTGGAACAGCCCAGAATGATTGGTTGTGGGGGACCGCCGGCTCAGCGGGGGAGCGTCCGGTGCGCCCCGACACACCGCCGCAGTCGCATCCCGCGCACCTGCACGACCGGCGGCTGTTGCGGCTGCTGCTCCTCCTGCAGGCAGGCGAGCAGCGCCTCGGCCGTACGCGCGTCGGCCAGGATGCGCTGAACGTCCTCCTCGTCCGCGGGCAGCTGGCCGCGGACGGCCAGCTCGCGGGTGAGGAAGGCGAGCGGGTCGGGCGCGCCGACCATGTCGGCCGCCACCGTCGCCTGCGCCGCCGTGAGCAGCCGCAGGTAGTGGGTACGCAGGACGGCCTCGCGCACACGTGCGTGTTCGAGGTCTTCGATCAGGGTTCGGGCGATCCGCAGGAGGTCTCCCGCATGAGTCGCCGGGTCGGCGAGGAAGGCACGGATGTCGTCGAACTCCGAGCGGGTCATGGCGGGCACCTCCGAGAGCGCAGTCTGCTCGTGGATACCTTCGTACCGAGGGGCGATTGCGGATGACTTGCTGACGGCTTGACTCCGGGTGTCGTACGGGCGGACATGCCCCGGGATGACCTAGGTTTGACGATCTTGTGGCCAGGGAAGGACCCTACGATTACCTGTGTGGCGCGAAGTAGGCGCGGGAGACTGCTAGAGTTGCTTCGCGCAGGGCGGCCGAGGGGCTCGCAAGAGCCTCAAGAGAAGCCCGGCAAAACCCACTTCCTCTGGTTCATTCAAGACGGTTCAGAGCGGTCTGAATGAGCTGGTAAGTTAGAGGGGTTGTCCCAGAAACGGGGCGCGACTTAATTACCGCAGGTCGAGCAAGTCCGGTCAATTTGACAGAGACTTGAACGGCTGAAAGAATTAAGACACAACGAAAGAA
>NZ_JBSFGF010000021.1:0-166714 GCF_053596455.1 Nonomuraea sp. NPDC001699
CTGGCACGCACGTCGTGCGGCGCCGCTTCCGTTCGACGCTACTTGCGCTTGCCGACCTCTTCGGTGAGCTGCGGGACGACCTGGTGCAGGTCGCCCACGACCCCGTAGTCGGCGAGCTCGAAGATCGGCGCCTCCGGGTCCTTGTTGATCGCGATGATGGTCTTCGCGGTCTGCATTCCGGCCCGGTGCTGGATGGCGCCCGAGATCCCGGCCGCGATGTAGAGCTGCGGCGAGACCGTCTTGCCCGTCTGGCCCACCTGGAACTGGTGGGGGTACCAGCCGGCGTCCGTGGCGGCGCGCGAGGCGCCCACGGCCGCGCCCAGCGCGTCGGCCAGGCCCTCGATGACGGAGAAGTTCTCGGCGGAGCCCACGCCCCGGCCGCCGGAGACCACGATCGCGGCCTCGGTCAGCTCGGGCCTGGCGCCCTTCTCCTGCTTGACGCGCTCGACGATGCGGGCGGCCTTCGCCGCCTCGCTCAGCGCGACCGACACCTCCTCGACGGCCCCGGCGCCCGCGGCGGCCTGCGGGGCCGTCGAGTTCGGGCGTACGGCGACGATCGGGGTGCCCCTGCGCACCTTGGAGTGCACGTTGACGCCGCCACCGAAGATGGACTGGTCGGCCACGAAGCCCTCGGACAGGCCCACGGCGTCGGTGATGACGCCGGAGTCGGTCTTGACGGCCAGGCGACCGGCGACCTCCTTGCCCTCGGCCGTGGCGGCCACGAGCACCGCGGCGGGCGACTTCTCGGCGACGAGCTGGGCCAGCAGCTCGGCCTTGGGCGCCACCACGTGGTCGACGATGTCGGCGGACGCGGCGTCGTAGATCTTCTCGGCGCCGTACTCGGCCAGCTTGGCCTTGGCGGCGTCGCCGAGGCCGGGGCCGGCCCAGACGGCGGCGGGCGTGCCGAGCGAGCGGGCCAGGGTCAGCAGTTCGAGCGTGACCTTCTTGACCTCGCCTTCGACCTGCTCCACGAGAACGAGAATCTCCGACATATCAGTAAAACCCCCGTTCTCAGATGAACTTCTTGGAGGCGAGGAAGTCGGCGGCCTTGGAACCGCCGTCGCCCTCGTCCTTGACGATCGTGCCGGCGGCGCGCGGCGGCGCGGCGGCGAAGTCGACCACCTCGGACCAGGCGGCACCCAGGCCGACCTGGGCGGCGTCGATCTCGGCGTCGGCGATGGCCAGCGTCTCGACCGGCTTCTTCTTGGCCGCCATGATGCCCTTGAAGGACGGGTAGCGCGGCTCGTTGATCTTCTCGACCACGGACACGACGGCCGGCAGCGTGGCCTGGACCTTGTCGTAGCCGTAGTCGGTGATGCGCTGGACGCTGATCGAGGAGCCTTCGACCTCGACCTTGTTGGCCAGGGTGAGCTGGGCCGTGCCCAGGCGCTCGGCCAGCATCGCGGCCAGCACGCCGGTACGGGCGTCGGTCGACTCGGAGCCCAGGACGACCAGGTCGAACCCGATCTTCTTGAGCACCTGGGCCATCGCGTACGAGGTGGACAGCGCGTCGGAGCCGTGCAGCGCGTCGTCGCTCAGATGGACGGCCTTGTCGGCGCCCATGGCCAGGGCCTTGCGGATGGTCTCGGTGGCCTTGCCCGGGCCCATGGTGAGCACGGTGACCTCGCCACCGTGCGCCTCCTTGAGCTTCAGCGCCTCCTCGACCGCGTACTCGTCAAGCTCGTTGACCACGCCGTCGACGGCGTCACGATCGAGCGTGTTGTCATCGGACCGCAGCTTGCGCTCGGTCGCCGTATCGGGGACCTGCTTCACGCAGACGACGATGTTCATGGCCGGTGGCCGACCTCCCGTGTTCGCGTGCGCCCACCGCGTCGCTGCGATAGGCGCCGAATGCAATGCTGACCAGACTGCCAGGTTCCCGACGGGCTCCTGACACGGGGTGGGTCAGAGTCGTGCCCTGGCTCCCGCGGTCATGTTACCCGTGGGTAGCTTACGCGCAAACCGGCGGTTCCCGCGAAAAGCCCTCCCGTTCCCACCATACCGAACTTTATTCGGTACGGTCCGACCGCCCCCATGGGGAAGTCAGGCGGACAACAGGAACACGATGCCCACCACCAGAGCCGTACCCGCGAACAGGGCCAGTGTGAACGTGCTGAACACCGCGGCGAGCCCGAAACAGAGCCCCACCACCCCCGCCACGCTCACCAGGTCGGTCACCATCCGGCTCTGCCGGAACGGCCCCCGCGAGAACAGCGCCACCCCGGCGTCGCTCACCACCCCCAGCGCGTAGGCGGCCAGCAGGAAGAGCGCCACCTCCGGCAGCGGCCCGCGGGCGGCCGCCGCCAGCAGCGACACGAACAGGCCCGAGCCGATGAGCCATCGCCTGCGCACCTTCTCCCGGTGCCGCGCCCTGGACTCCTCGACCGACCTGCGACGGCTGTCGCCCGGCCGCCACTCTCTCGTGCTCATGTCGTCGGCCGGCCGGGGACCCACCGCCGTGGCCGAGGGACGGGGACCGGCCGGGCGTACGTGCGGGACGGCGGCGACGCCCAGCCGGGCGCAGATCCGCGCGGCCGTGGGACGCGCGGCGGGGTCGGTGGACAGGCACTCGCGTAACAGCGGCGCCAGCCACTCCGGCACGCCCTCCAGGTCGGGCGGGTGGTGCACCACCCGGTAGGCCACCGCCGAGGCCGGCCCCTGCCCGTACGGCTGCCGTCCGGTGGCGGCGTAGGCCAGCGTCGCGCCGAAGGAGAACACGTCGGCCTCGACGCCCGCGCTCCCGCCTTCGAGGATCTCCGGGGCCAGGTAGCCGGGCGTGCCGACGACCGCGCCCGAGGCGGTGACCGACAGCGAGTCGAGCGCGCTGGCGATGCCGAAGTCGATGACGACCGGGCCGTCCTCGCTCATCATCACGTTGGCCGGCTTGAGATCGCGGTGGACGACCCCGGACTCGTGCATGGCGAGCAGCGCGTCGGCCAGCCCCGAGGCCAGGGCGGCCAGGTCGGCGACCGGCACGGGCACGGCGCTGAGCGGGCGGCCCTGGACGTAGCGGGTCACCAGGTAGGGCCTGGAGCCGTCGAGGGAGGCGTCGAGCACCTCGGCGACGTGCGGACCGCCGACCCGGCGCATGGTCTCGACCTCGCGGTCGAGGCGGCCGAGCGCGAGGCCGTCGGCCGCGACGTGCGGATGCAGCACCTTCACCGCGACCGTGCGCCCCTGGGCGTCGAGCGCCAGATGGACCTCACCGAAGCCGCCCGCGCCGAGCCGGGAGAGAAGCTCGTAGGGGCCGAGGCGCTCGCTCATACCTCATCTCTCCCCCGCCACGCCGACGGGGACACTCAGGACCACGGAGTCAGGAAGCCCAACCCCAGTCCGTCGAGCAGACTTTCGATCAGACCGGTGATCAGCCCGATCGTGCTCTGCCTGGCGTCGCTCGCCAGGCCGTCGATCACGCTCTGCGGGGCCCGCCAGGGCGCCCAGACCGGGTCCTGGCCGAGCGCGAACATCGCCGCGAACAGCGCCGCCGTGCCCACCGCGACGACCGCTACCAGCGCGGCGCCGGGGCTGCGCAGCACGCCGGTGAGCGTGCGGGTCACGGCCTTGCGCGGCGCGCCGCCGCCCGGCAGCACGAACAGGCCGCCGGCGAACGCGCCCGCGGCGAAGGCGGCGGCCTGGTTGGTGCCCATGCCGCCGGCCCAGTGGAGCGCGCCCCAGACGCACGCGCCGAACAGCAGCGCGAGCGGCACGTGGACCAGCGTCACCAGCGCGGCCTTGACCAGCGCCCACGGCGTGCCGACCAGCGCGAGCAGCGGATCGGCCGAGCTGCTGCCGCGGATCTGGCGGCGCTTGACCATGTCGCCGAACAGGTACTCGCCCACGCGCAGCACCACCGCAAGCGCGACGGCCACCGCGCCCACCACGACGGGCATCATGACCGTCAGCGCCACCAGCGTGACCAGCAGCAGCAGCCCGGTCACCTGGGCGCCGAACAGATACCTCTTCCGCTCCGCCGGCGGCACGTGGCTGCGCGGCTGGGGCGGCGGCGTGTAGGGGCGCGGCTGCGGCGGCGGCGCCGGGTAGCCCGCCACGCGCTGGTCGGTGCGCGGCACCGGGCGCGCCGACGTCGGCGCGGGCACGTAGGGCGGCGGCCGCTCGTCGCGCCGCGCGGGCGGCGGGGGCGGCGGGGGCGGCGCGGCCTTGCGGTACTCGACCGGCGGCAGCAGGTCGGAGAACGTGTCCATGGCGCGCGTGCCGCTGCCGATGCGCTTGGTGCCGGTCGGCCCCTCGAACTCGTTGAACGTGGTCACCGACGGGTCGAGCTCCCTGGCCATCCGCAGCAGCTCCTGCGCGCTCGGCCGGGCGGTGGGGTCGACCCGCAGCGCGCGCGACAACCAGCCGCGCAGCCACGCGGGCGCCCGGTCGAGCTGGGCCCGCCCCTCCATGATGTTGAAGCAGACCGCCTCGAACGTCCCGGTGCCGAACGGCGGCGCGCCCGTGGCGGCGAAGAACACCGTCGAGGCCAGCGCGTGCACGTCGGCCGCCTGGGTGATGTCGCTGTCGCGGATGATCTCGGGCGCCAGGTAGCCAGGCGTGCCGACGAACATGCCGGTCTGGGTCAGCCGGGTCGCGTTCACCAGGTGGGCGATGCCGAAGTCGATGACCAGCGGCTCGCCGTCGACCAGCATGACGTTGGACGGCTTGAAGTCGCGGTGGATCACGTCGGCCGCGTGGATGGCGACCAGCGCCTGGCACAGCCCCTGGGCCAGCCTGATGACCTGCCGCGCCTCCAGGGCGCCCTCGCTCAGCACGGTCTCTTCCAGCGTGCGGCCCGGGGCGAAGCGGGTCACGACGTAGGGCTGGCCCCCCACCAGCTCGGCGTCGATGACCTCGGCGACGTGCGGGCTGCGCACCCGTCGCATGGTCTCGACCTCGCGCGTGAGCCGGTCGCGGGCCTTGAGGTCGGCGGCCACGTGCGGGTGGAGCACCTTGATGGCGACCTCGCGGCCCTCACCGTCGAGACCCAGGTGGACGACCCCCATGCCGCCCTCGCCGATCTTTCTGACGATGCGGTAGGGGCCGAGGCGTTCCGGCGCTTGGATGCTCATCGCCACCTTCCTCGGCTCAGCCGCCCTTCAGGCTGGTGAGCTGCTTCGTCACGGGTGTGACGTCCAGCGGACTCCATACACTCCCCCTTGGCGTGTCCCCGAACGTGCCATAGGCGAGGATCAGCGAGAGCGCGGCGCCCACCGCCAGCACTCCCGCCATCACCATGGCCGCTGTTCTCGAGGGTACGAGCGATGAGAGCGTTCTGCGCATCTGCCGCCCCGGGCCCTCGACGCCCGGCCCCGCGCAGAGGGTCCAGAGCGCGACCGCGGCGCCCCACGCGAGGGCGTTGGCCGAGTCCATCTTGACCACCACGCTGAGCAGCAGCGTCACCGGCAGGCCGAGGATGAGGGCGTACAGGACGAGGGCGAGCGTGATGCCGACGGACTTGGCCAGCGCCTGCGGCCGGGCGAAGACCCTGAGCACGTCGAGCGCGGCGGCGCCGGCGGGCCGGCGGCCGTTGAAGGCCGGCTGGGCCAGGTCGGCCGCCCGCAGCAGCACGGCGATCGGGATCGCCACCACCGCCACGAGGACGGGCGCCGTCACCGCCGCCACGATCATGAGGATCAGCAACATCGCGCTCGCCACCCCGTACGCCTTCGAGCGCTGCAACGTCTGCCCCGGACGCGCGCCCGGGTTGTACGGCTCGTGAGCGGCCTGCGGGTCATGGGGCGGATATTGCTGCTGCACCGGGATGTAGGGCGGCGGCTGCGCGGGCACCGGGCCCGGCCTGCCGTAGTCGTGCTGCTCGGCCGCCGCGTTGCCCCGCCGGTGGTCGATCGCGTCCGGGCCGGCGTTGACCCGTCCGTAGTCCATGGCTTCGGGGACGACGTTGGCACGGCCGTAGTCCATCGGCTCCGGGACGGCGTTGGCGCGGCCGTGGTTCACGGGTTCCGGGCCGGCGGCGTACCGGCCGTGGTCCACCGGCTGGGGGCCGGAGCTGAGCCGGCCGAACTCGGCCGAGTCCGGGCGCACGCGCCGGGTGGGCACGTCGGCCTCGTGGTGGTCGATCTGCGGGTGCGACTGCGGCTGGGGGTGGAGCGGAGGCTGCTGCTGCGGCCAGGGCTGGCTGGGCCCGGCCTCGCGCTGGATCTGGCGAAGCTCCTCCGGCGACACCCGGCGGGTCGGCCACGGGTCACCCGCGCCCGGCAGCTCCGCGCCGTGGTCGGCCGGCCCGGCGCCCTGCCCGGACAGGCCCTGCCCGGACAGGCCCTGGCCGGGAAGCCCCTGGGCCGGCGGTCCCTGAACGGGCAGCCCCTGGGCGGGCGGTCCCTGGCTGGGCAGCAGCGAGACGAAGTGGGGGTCGGCGGGCGGCTGGACCGGCTGCTCCTGGCCGTCGATCAGCCGGCGCGGCGTCATCGGCGGCGTGGAGACGTCGTAGGAGGGCTTCTCCCCCACGAACGGCGCCCGCCTGGTCGGGTAGTCCTCGGGCGCGTCGGGCCGCGGCACGGTGGAGATCTCGTCGGGCCCGCCCAGCGGCGGCCTCGGCAACATCCGGGCCGTCTGCTCGGCCAGGTCGGCGGCCTTGGGCCGCTTGGCCGGGTTGCGCTGGAAGCCCGCCTTGAGCAGCGGCTGCAGCTCGGACGGCACGCCGCTGATGTCGGCCTTGCCGGCGGTGATGTTGTAGAAGATCATCTCCAGCGTGCCCTTGCCGAAGGGCGGCTGGCCGGTGGCGGCGTAGAGCAGCGTGCCCGCCCAGGCGTGGATGTCGACCTCGGGGCCGGCCTCCTGGCCTTCGATGATCTCGGGCGCGAGGTAGCCGGGCGTGCCGATGAACATGCCGGTCTGGGTCAGCCGGGTCGCGTCGACCGCCTGGGCGATGCCGAAGTCGATCAGGACCGGCTCGCCGTCGAGGATGAGCACGTTGCCCGGCTTGAGGTCGCGGTGGATCACGCCGACGGAGTGGACCTCCGACAGCGCCGAGGCCACGCCATGGGCGATCCGGACCAGCGCGGGCAGGTCGAGCGGCCCGTCGTCCTTGACGATCTCGTCGAGAGGACGGCCGGGCACGTAACGCGTGACGATGTAGGGACGATGACCGGTTACGTCCGCATCGACCACTTCTGCAATGAATTTGCTGCGGACCCGGCGCATGGTCTCGACCTCACGCGAAAGCCGCCGCCTGGCGACCTCGTCACCGGCGACCTCTCCGCGCAGGACCTTGACCGCCACCTGCCGGCCCTGAGGGTCGACAGCGAGGTGGACAACGCCCATCCCGCCTTCACCGAGCCGCCTGAGCAGCCGGTAAGGGCCTAGTCGGTCATCGTTCATGGCATGAAGCACCATACCGGCTTAATCCCCGCCCACGAGATGAACCATGAGGCCACATTCCCAGTCGTACAACGTCCGATACGGCCTCATCGGTTTCCCATCCAACGGTCTCGAATTGGCTTCAGTTCGGCTTCGGCGCCTTCAGGTGGTCAGGGACAGGACCTCGGCGCCCTTCAGCCCGGCCAGCGTGGCGCCCGGGACGGCGAGCTTCGACCTGCGCAGGCCGCTGCCGATCACCACCCTGGGATGGGCGGCGACGTGCTCGTCCACCAGGACGGGCCAGTCGGAGGGCAGCCCGAGCGGCGTGATGCCGCCGTACTCCATGCCGGTCAGCTCGACCGCGTCGGCCATCGGCGCGAAACTCGCCTTCCGGGCGTCGAGGTGCCTGCGCACCACGCCGTTGACGTCGACGCGCATCGTCGCGAGCACCATGCAGGCGGCGTAGCGCGTCTCGCCGCCGCGCTTGGCGGCCACGACCACGCAGTTGGCGGACTCGTCGAGCCGTACGCCGTAGCGTTCGCAGAACGCGGCCGTGTCGGCCAGGTCGGGGTCGATCTCCGTCACCTCGGCACCCTCGATGCCCGGGACGGCGAGCGCCACCGGCTCGGCCAGCAGGTCACCACGGTCGGTCGCGGGCACCCAGTGCAACGTCATCCTCGTCTCCTCGATCGCTCTTCCCCGACCGACCCTATGCCGGTCGCGAAAGCAGCGTGCGACGTCACGTGGACTGCAACACCCGCTGGTGCAGCAGGGTGACGACGCTGCGGGCGGACTCCATGGCGCCTGCCTGCCAGGCGATCAAGTGGGTGAGCCAGTCGCCCGCGAAGTAAACCCTTCCGGCGGGGCGTTGCAGAAGAGTGAAGGACGAATCAAAGGAGGGCCAGTACATCCAGCCTCCCTGGATGTGCTCCTGACGGTGCCAGGCGATGGAGACGCTGGACAGGAGGTCCTGACGGTATTTGTCGCCGTGGATCTTCCTGCCCTGGGTGAGCGCCTTGCGCCGTCTGTCCTCGGGGGTGAGGGAGCCGTACAGCTCGGCGTTCTGCTCGGTGTTGTAGTAGCCGACGATCAGGCCGCGTTCGGAGTGGTAGCCGTGGGAGGGGTACCAGATGTGGGTGATGTCCAGGTCGGTCTCGGTGACGCCGCCGTAGATGCGGTCCTCCAGCTCCCACCAGCGCCTGCCGTACTCCAGGCCGATCTTGCCGGCGGCGATGGGGATGGGGGTGCTCAGTGCGCTGGTGATCTGCGCTCCGAGGTTGTGCGGGATCTTGGCGAGGAGGTGCGGGGGGAGGGTGGCGACGCAGTAGTCGGCCTTGACGCTGCCGCCGCTGTACGCCACCTCGACGCCGTCGTCCAGGGTCGTGATCCTGGTGACCTTGGCGCCGGTCCTGATGCGGTCGGCCCCGACGGCCTCGGTCAGCTTCCTGACGATCGCGTCCATGCCGCCGACCGGCTGGAACATGGGGGTGGCCATGTCGTAGCCGAAGTCGTTGGTGATGGCGCGGCCGGTGGCGGCGGCCAGGACGTCGTGCAGGGTGCCGGGGGGCGGGACGGGGGTTCCGGTGTCGAGCGCCGGGTACTTCGTGAACCCGCGCCGGGATGAGCCCTCGTAGTCGAGCTTGGGCCCCAGGTCGCCGAACCGGCGGAGGAATTCGAGCAGGCGCTGCCGGTCGTCGGCGGTGATCGCCTTGTCGAGCGCACCGATATTTGTGGCTTTGGCCAGCAGTTCTGCGACATATCCGTACATGTCGGCTCGGGCGGTGCGAGCCCGCACGGTCCTGCCGTTGGTGTGGACGTACGCGGAGGCGTTGTTGTTGACGAACGTCTCGATCGGGACGCCCAGCTCGCGGCAGTAGTCGAGGGTGACCATCCAGGGGGCGATGCGTCCGGGCCCGGCGTTGAAGTAGACGCCCTCGCCGAGCCTGACGTCCTGGGCCGGGCCGTTCAGCTCGGTCAGGCGGTCGCCGCCGCGCAGCGTGAGGTTCCGGCCGCCGGCCCTGTCCCTGGCCTCCAACAGGGTGCAGTCGTAACCGGCCTTGCCCAGCTCGTACGCGGCGGTCAGCCCGGCCACGCCCGCGCCGAGGATCACCACCTTGGCCGCGCCCTTGCCGCGCAGGGAGAAGTCGCCGGGGCGCGGCGCGGCGAACTCCTTGTCCTGCTCGGAGGGGGCGAGCCCGAGCGCGCCCATGGCGGCGTACATGGCGCCCGCGCCGCCCACCGCCCCGATCCCGACGAGCAGCCCCCGCCGGGTCAGCGCCGCGCCTTCCACCGTCACCCGCTCCCTAGGTCAGCAGTTACCGACATGTCAGCCGTAGGGCCCGCTGCCGCAGGCCACCTGGCCGCCGATGGTGGCGAAGATCCCGAGCAACGCCATGATCTGGCGGAAGTCGTCGGTGGTGAACTCGGTGTGCCGCGAGCCGACGGTCTTCACGCCGGGCACCAGCGCCACCGCCGCCGCGATGGCGGTCGAGTTCCACTCCACTCCCAGCGTGTACGGCGCCTCCACCCGGTAGGGCGTGAAGTCGCTCAACCTGGAAAGCCCGCGAGCGGCGGCCTCACGAATCTTCGCCTGGGCGACGCTCGGCGGCAGCAACTCGGCCGAGAACTTGTCGATCCCCTTCTTCACCGCGACCGTCTCGACGTCGCCGAGCAGCTCGCGCGCCTCCTCGCCGACGGCCTCGTCCCCGGTCACCAGCACCACGGGCACGCCGTGGAAGCCCGCGCACGCCGCGACCAGCCGGGTCTCGCCGCACAGCTCGCCGTTGAGGTAGACGTTCTGGATCTCCTTGCCCATCCACGTGTGGTTGAGCACGCCGTGCTGGACGCCGGCCCTGGCGTGGTAGCCCACGAAGCACGCGGCCTGGAACGTGCCGTCGAGCCCCTGGGCCATGCGCTGGGCCTTGCCCGGCCCCCTGATCAGGGTGGCCCGCGGGTCCAGGAGGTCGATCCGCAGGTTCTTGGTGGACCCGTGCGCGTCGTTGACCAGCACCGACCCGGCGCCGGCCGCGAACGCGCCCTCGACGGCGGCGTTGGCGTCGGCGGTCATCAGCTCGCAGCCGCGGTCGTAGCCGCGCTTGCCGGCGTGCATCTCCTCGGGGTCGGTCAACCCCGTCACGCCCTCCATGTCCACCGACAGATAAACCTTCACGCAGTCAACTCCTCGTACGTCACCGGATCCGTCCCGTGGACGGTCACGCGCCCCACGTCTCCACCTGCCGCACCTCGGCCTCGGTCATGAGACCGACCTTGGAGGTCAGGAAGGCGGCCGCCTCCGTCCGCCACGGCTCGGGGATCTCCTCGATCGCCGGCGGGTAGCAGTGGTCGAGCCAGCTCGTGGACTCCTCGGTGGCCTCGAAGTAGTCGAGGGCCTTGGCGAACAGGGACCGTTCGATGCCGGGGACGCGGGCCAGGCCGTACTCGATCATCTCCTGGCCGCCGTAGGGCGGCGGCTGCAGCCACTTGCGGGCCACGGGACGGTCGGCGGTGACGGGCGTGTCCAGGGGACGGCGCTCGACGGCGGCCTGGATGAGCTCCTTGTACAGGCACTTGCCGCAGGTGCGGCAGGGGCCGTCGGTGCCGCGCAGACACCAGCGCACCTGGTCCTTGAGCTCTGAGTTCAGGGCCAGCCGCATGGTGACGGCCTCGCTCACGCCGCCGACCGGGAGCACGATGTGCACGCCCGCGGCGGCGAACAACCGGCCCCACGCGCCGTGCGGCGCCCACATGGGGTTGTCAGGCGTGAACCGCAACAAGTAACGGTCGCCGCCGAGCCAGCGTGAACCGAGTTCATAGCCGAAGCCCAGGCCACCGAGGTTCATCCGGTCGGCCAGCAGCAGCGCCCCCGCCGCGACGGCGTGGTGCTCCGGATAACCCGGACGCGGCTCGGCGAGGGTGAACTCCAGGTCGGAGGTGACGGTGGTGAGCTCGCGGCCGGTCCGCTCGGCGAGCTTGGCCAGCACGTCGGAGCGGTAGTGCGTCCACCGGTTGGGCACCCTCGGATGCGGCACCCGGCGGAAGTGCACGAACGGCGCCGACGGATGGATGGCCGCCGCGGCCACGGAGTCGGCGCCGCCGCTGTAGGAGAGGGCGAGCCTGTCCCCGGCCCGGCGCGGCTCGGCGCCGACCGGCCCGGCCTCGATGCCCCAGCCGTCGTGCAGGGCTCCGGCCACCTCCGCGGAGACGGCCCGGTCGAAGGTGATCCGCCGCCTGGTCCAGGGCGCCACGATCGTCCAGGCGGCCACGGCGAACAGGTCGGGGTGGGCGTCGGCGGGCACGCCGCCGATCGAGCAGGAGTTGGTGGCCAGCTTGACGGGGTGGTCGTCGGCCGCCCTGCCGGTGATCTCGTCCTCGGGGTCGAGGCGGAAGGTCAGCTCGCCGCCGGACCAGGTCACGCGCACGGCCGGCCCCCCTCGGCGGCCCCGGGGACGCGGGCTCTCAGGTCGTCGACGGCCTGCCAGACGAGCACCTCGTTCTGGAGCACGCCGTCGAGGGCCTTCGCGGTCTCCTGCGCCAGCCGGTGCGCGTCGTCCAGCTTGGCCTTGTCGATCAGCGGGGTGATCAGCGGCGGGCGGGCGTCACGCAGGCGCTCGACCTCGCCGTGCAGGGTGGCCATCTCCCTGCGCAGGGTCTGGACCTCCCAGAGCGCGTCCCGGATGTCCTGCCGGTGGTCGGCGACGGAGATGTAACGGGAGTCGAACCACGAACGCACGGCTTGACGCAGCCGGGCGGGGACCGGGACGCGCATCATGGAACGCCACCATACTGGCAAACCCGCTCCCCCCTGGACGGCCTACTCCAAAGGGTTGTATTCGTACGGCGGCCGGACGGTCACCGTCCGGTGAACTTGGGCTTGGCCTTCTCCGTGAAGGCCCGCATGCCGATCCGGGCGTCGTCGGTGGCGAACAGGCCCGAGAACTGCAGGCGCTCGATCTCCAGGCCCGAGGCGAGATCCACCTCGACGCCCTGGTCGACGGCCTGCTTGGCGGCGCGCAGCGCCACGGCCGGCCCGCCGACGAACGTGGCCGCCCACTCCAGGGCCGCCGTGTAGACCTGCTCGTCCGGCACCACCCGGTCGACCAGCCCGATGGCCAGGGCCTCGGCGGCGGCGACGTGCCGGCCGGTGAAGATCAGGTCCTTGGCGCGGGACGGGCCGACGAGGCGGGGCAGGCGCTGGGTGCCGCCCGCGCCCGGGATGAGCCCGAGCAGGATCTCCGGCTGGCCGAGCCTGGCCGACTCGCCCGCGACCCGGAAGTCGGCGCACAGGGCCAGCTCGCAGCCGCCGCCCAGGGCGTAGCCAGTGACGGCGGCGATGACCGGCTTGCCGATGCGGGCCACCGTGGTGAAGCACGCCTGGAGCGTGCGGGAGTGGGTGGACATGTCGGCATAGGACATGTCGGCCATCTCCTTGACGTCCACGCCGGCGGCGAAGACCTTCTCGCCGCCGTAGAGGATCACCGCCTGCACCTGGTCGTCGGCATCGACCTGAAGCGCCGCCTCGACGAGCTCCCGCTGCGTCTGGACGTCGAGCGCGTTCATTTTCGGACGGTCAAGACGGATCGTGGCGATCTGGTCGGCCACCTCGACGCTCACAAACTCACCCATGAGGCGAACCTAACAGAGCGCTCCCCGCTCACCCCGCTGCGGCCGACCTCACCGCGTCGGCGGTCTTCTCGCTGTTCGACACGCGTACCAGCGCCGCCGACAGGCGGACGAGCTCGTCGCCGGAGCCGGCCAGGCGGACCAGGCCGCGTTCCTGTCGGGGCAGCCCCAGCCGGGCGGCGCCGTCCAGCACCCGTCTGTCCAGGTGCGGCGCGACCTGCGGCCAGACGCCCTGGACCTCGCGCAGGAAGATGTCGGCGCCGGTCGGGCCGATGCCGGGGAACTCCCGCAGCAGCTCGCCGATCCGCCCGGGATCGCCCCCCGCCTCGTCGCGCAACCTGCGCAGGTCGCCCTTCCAGCGGTCGAGCAGCAGCTCGGCCCCCTTGCCGAGCATGGTCGAGGTGCGTTCGTCGTAACGCCTGTAGTGGCCGCGGCCGAGGGCGTCCACGCGGTCCTGCCAGCTCGCCCGCGCCATGGCCCGTGGCGTGCGGTACCCGGCCGCGAACAGCTCGCGCGCCGCCGCCACCGCCACCCCGGACGAGATCCGCGCGCTCAGCAGCGTGGCCAGCACGAGGAGCTGGTACAGCGGCCGCGGCCGGTCGGCGAGCTTGATGCCCGCCTCCCCGGCGAACGTCTGGCCGCACTGTTCGAGCAGGGCGTCCAGCACGCCCTTGTCCTTGTCAGCCATGACGCTCCGCTACCCCCGTGGCGGGCGCTCATCCCGGCCCGGCGCGTTTGCCGCCCTGGTCGCAGGGGAGGCGGGGGTTCTCCAGCGGGAAGGAGCTCATCGTGCTGACCCTGACTGACAACGCCGTGGTCGCCATCCGTGACCTGATGGTCGGCGAGGACGTGCCCGCCAATGCCGGCCTGCGGATCTCCCCCAAGCCGGACGAGGCGGGCACCTTGGAGGTGTCGCTCGCGAGCACGCCGTACGCCGGGGACCAGGTCATCGAACAGGAGGACGTCCGGGTCTTCGTGGCCGAGGACGCGGCGCCCATCCTCGACGACAAGTCACTGGACGCCCAGCCGGGCACGCCGGGGCATCCGACGTTCCGGCTGGACCGCCGTACCTGACCGCCGTACCTGAACCGCAGCCCCTGACGGACGCTCCCGGCGGCCCGCCCGGCAGCTCAGGGCCGCCGGGAGGCCGTCAGTGCGCCTCGCGGCCGGCGCGCACGGCGTCGGCCAGCTCGACCAGCAGGCGCTCGGTCTCGTCCCAGCCCACGCAGGCGTCGGTGACGCTCTGCCCGTACGTCAGGCCCTCCACCGGACCGGGCTCCTGCCGCCCCGGCAGCAGGAAGCTCTCCACCATCAGCCCCGCGATGCCCTGCTCGCCCGCCGCCAGGCGCCCGGCCACCTCGCGGACCACCGCCGCCTGCCGTACGTGGTCCTTGCCGCTGTTGCCATGGCTGGCGTCGATGATCAGCCGTTCCGGCAGCCCGGCCTTGGCCAGCAGCGCGAGGGCGTCGCCGATGGACTGGGGGTCGTAGTTCGGGCCGGTGCGCCCGCCGCGCAGGATGACGTGGCAGTCGGGGTTCCCGGTGGTCGAGACGACCGCGGCCCGGCCCTCGTCGTCGATGCCGAAGAACACCTGCGGGTGCGAGGCGGCCTTGACGCCGTCGATGGCGACCTGCACGTCGCCGTCGGTGGCGTTCTTGAAGCCGACCGGCATGGACAGGCCGGAGGTGAGCTGGCGGTGCACCTGGCTCTCGGGCGTGCGGGCGCCGATCGCGCCCCAGGTGACGGCGTCGGCGATGTACTGCGGGCTGGTGGGCTCCAGGAACTCGCAGCCCACCGGCAGCCCGGTGTCGAGCACGTCGAGCAGCACCGTCCTGGCTAGGCGCAGCCCGCGCTGGACGTCGTGGCCGCCGTCGATGTCCGGGTCGTTGATCAGGCCCTTCCAGCCGATGGTGGTGCGCGGCTTCTCGAAGTACACGCGCATGACGACGCAGAGGGCGTCCCCAAGGTCGCGGGTGGCGGCGGCCAGGCGGCGGGCGTAGTCGAGGGCGGCCTCGGGGTCGTGGACCGAGCACGGGCCGACGATGAGCAGCAGGCGGTCGTCGTCGCCGGCGAGCACATCGCGCACCGCGTTCCTGCTCGCCGCCACCAGGGCCTCGCGCTCGGGGCCCAGCGGCTGTTCACCGATCAGCTCGCGGGGCGTGGGCAGGGGTTCGAACGAGTTGATACGCAGGTCGCTGGTCGTGGTCATGGGCTGTGTCCTCCGCTTTCGATGGGAGTTGCGAAGGCGGTACGGCCCACATCCGTGGCCCCCGGAGCCGTCCGCCTGAACGACGAAAGGCAGAGACGGACGTCTCTGCCTTTGGGCTCCGGGTGATCAGTAAGTCAGCGCATGTGACCTTCGGCTCCACCCGGAGCCGCCACATAGCGCCAAAATCGGCTGATCACTGACATGCTGTTGACGCTAGCAGACGCCCGGTGACGGCTCCAAATCCCGTCCGCTATCCGAGATCGGATTCCCAGCCCGGTTCGCGCAGGTCGCCGAGCCCGTAGAGCCCGACCAGGGTGCCGTCGGCGCGGGTGACGACGACGTGGTCGACGTTCGCGCCTTCCATGCGCCTGGCCAGGGCGTCGAGCTGCTCGCTGGGCCGTACGGTGGTGACGCCGGTGTCCATGGCGGCCTCGGCGGTGCCGGTCAGGTCGGCGCCCTTGAGCTGGCGCGACCCGATGACCCCCTGCACCACGTCGTCCCTGTCCACCACGACGGCGAGCCCGGCCGGGTCGGCGACGATGCGTTCGCTGAGCTCCTCCAGCGGGTCCTCCAGATCGGCGGTGACCGGGTCGCGCCGGGCGCCCGAGCCCACCAGGACGGCCTCCCCCTCGTACGGCAGGTCGGCCGACAGCCAGTCCATCTTGCCGAGGCCGTAGTCGTGCACGTCGGCGAAGCCGAGCCGGACGAGCCGGTGAGCGGCGCGCGGGCTGAGGTCGCAGAGCCAGTCGTGGCAGTAGACGACGACCGGGCGCGACCGGTCCAGCAGGTCGTCGGCCAGCCGGTCGAGCGAGCCGAGCGGCAGGTGCACGGCTCCGGGCAGGTGCGCCCAGGCGTACTCCCGCTCGGGCAGCACCTCGGCGAGCTGGGCGCCGCGCGTCGCCAGCAGGTCCTGGACGCCCTCACGGTCGATGATCTCCGTCATGAGGCGCTCAGCGCTCCCCGCCGTGGGGCCGTTCTGACTTGGGCCCTTCGGCGCGGTCGCCGCCCACCTTGCGCGGGCTCTTGGCCGGGTCCGACTGGAGTTTCCTGGCCACGCGCTTCTTGAGCTCCTGCTCGCTCAGCCCTTGCCGGTCCAGCTGCTTGCGGAGCCGGCGGCGCTCGTTGTCGTAGGAGTGACTTCCGGGTCGAGGCATGACAGCTCCCCCTCTCCTCCGTAGGCCCGCCTACCCAGCCCCTCACCTGGTAGTCCTTCGTATCGGCCTGCCGGGCCCGGTCCGGCGGGCCGTTAAGCGATGAAAAATATCTTCGCAAAGTTCTCGCCAGAGAAGGAAAATGTTGAGACGCTGATCGCGCACCACCCCCCAGTCAAGGAGCGGTTCATGCGCAGAGCGCTGGCGATCGCGGTCGTCGCCTTGTTGCCCTTAACCCAAGTGCCCTCGGCCTCCGCCGAAGAGCCCGCCGACCGGCAGCAGGCATTCGCCGCGGCGGCCGACGAATTCAAGGTCCCACAGAGCGTGCTGCTCGGGGTCTCGTACCTGGAATCGCGGTGGGAGGCACACGCGGGCCAGCCGTCGAACAACGCCGGGTTCGGCCCCATGCACCTGACCGACGCGGCCGCGTACACCACCTCGAACCACCACGGAGAGGGCGAGGAGGACGCCCGCGGCGACGAGACCAGGCCGCTCGCGGCCACCCCGGCCCCCGCCCCGGCGGAGATCCCCGCCTCGCTGCGCACGATGGAGCGGGCCGCGCAGCTCACCGGCGAGAGCCACGAGCGCCTGCGCACCGACGACGCGGCCAACATCCGCGGCGGCGCGGCGCTGCTCGCCGACTACCAGAAGAGCCTCGGCGCGCCCCTGAGCGCCAACCCGGGCGAATGGTACGGAGCCGTCGCCAAGTACTCCGGCGCCGAAGAGGCCGACGCGGCCAAGTTCTTCGCCGACGAGGTCTACACCACCATCCAGGAAGGCGCCGAGCGCACCACGGACGACGGGCAGAAGGTCACCCTGCCCAAGGTCCCGGACCTGGAGAAGATCGAGAAGTGGCTGGAGAAGCTCGGCCTGCGCCCCGCGAGGCGCGACGGCGTCGAGTGCCCGGCCTCGATCTCCTGCGAGTGGATCCCCTCGGCCTACCAGGAGCTCCCGCCGGACGACTACGGCCACTACGACCTGGCCAACCGGCCGGTCAGCCAGAAGGTCGACTACATCATCATCCACGACATGGAGGGCTACTTCCTCCCGTCGATCAAGCTCAACCAGGACCCGAACTACGGCGCGAGCTGGCACTACTCGGTCCGGTCCAGTGACGGGCACATCGCCCAGCACATCAAGACCAAGGACGTCGGCTGGCAGGCCGGCAACTGGTACATCAACTCCAAGTCCGTCGGCATCGAGCACGAGGGCTTCCTGGCCGAGGGCAGCACCTGGTACACCGAGGCGATGTACCGCTCGTCGGCCCGGCTCGTCCGCTACCTGGCGCTCAAGCACGGCGTGCCGCTCGACCGCGCCCACATCCTGGGCCACGACAACGTCCCGGGCACGATCCCGAGCACGGTGCGCGGCATGCACGAGGACCCGGGGCCGTTCTGGGACTGGGCGCACTACTTCCAGCTCATGGGCGCGCCGCTGCACCAGCTCGGCGGTCCGAAGTCCGGCTCGGTCATGATCAAGCCGGACTTCGCCACCAACAAGCCCTACTTCTACGGCTGCGACCGCAAGAACCCCGAGGCGGCCTGCCCGCCGCTCAGCGCCGGCACCGTGTGGCTGCGCACCGAGCCGCGCGAGGACGCCCCGCTGATCAAGGACATCGGCAAGCACCCCACCGGCGGCTCGCTCTACAGCGTGTACGACCACAGCGCCAGGGCCAGCACGGGCCAGCGCTTCGCCGTCGCCGACCGTCAGGGCGACTGGACGGCCATCTGGTACCTCGGTCAGAAGGCGTGGTTCAACAACCCTGCGGGCGCCCCGACCGCGGTCCCGTCCATGGGGCTGGTCGTCACGCCGAAGCCGGGCAAGGCGACCGTACCGGTGTTCGGGCGGGCCTATCCGGAGCAGGAGGCGTATCCGGCCGACATCCCGTACCAGGCGGTGACGCCGCTGCAGTACACGTTCTCGGCGGGCGAGAAGTACACGCTGGCCGGGCCGGCCGCCGCCGAGTACTTCCGGGCGGTCACGTTCAACCTGGAGGACCACAAGGTGGTCAGGGGGAAGACGAAGTACCTGGAGATCCAGTTCGGGCACCGCGTGATGTACGTCAAGGCTGACGACGTGCAGGTGACGTTCTCCGGGTGAACTCCTTGACGGCGCGCCTGGTGCTCGCGAGCGCCTCCTGAGAGGAGTCGAACGTACGCTGGGCGACGCCGACGAACACGCAGTCGACGACGAGGAGCTGGCTGATCCTGCTGGCCAGGGCGCCGGGACGGAACTCCGTCTCGCGCCCGGCCGAGATCAGCACGTGCTCGGCCAGCTCCGCGATCGTCGAGCGCGGGTTGTTGGTGACGGCCACCGTGGTGGCCCCCGCCTCACCCGCCCGGCGCAGCGGCTCGATCACGTCGGGGGTCTCCCCCGAGGTGCTGATGCCGATCGCCACGTCGCCCGTCTTCAGCAGGACGGCGCTGGTCAGGGCGAGATGCGCGTCCTGGAAGGCGTGGCTGGACAGGCCGATGCGCAGCAGCTTCTGGGCGACGTCCTCGGCGACTAATCCCGAGGCGCCCACGCCGTAGGCGTCGATGCGCCTGGCCCCCACGATCGCGTCGACGACCAGGCCCAGGCGCTCGCTGGTGAGCTGGGCGACGGTGTCGTTGATGGCCTCCGACTCGGCCCTGGCCACCTTCTGGATGACCTCCGACAGCGGGTCGTCGGGCGCCAGGTCGCCGGGCACGAGCCGGTCGGGCTGCGCGGCCGCCGCGGCCAGGGCCAGCCTGAGCTGGGGGTATCCGGCGAAGCCGAGCAGCCGCGCGGTGCGCACGATCGTGGCCTCGCTGGTGCCGGAGGCGGCCGACAGCTCGGTGATGGTGCTGCGCGCGACCGTCGCCGGATCTTCCAGGATGAGCCGGGCGACGGTCTGCGCGGCAGGCGTCAGGGACGGCAGGACACCGCGGACCGTGGCCACCAGATTGTCGGCCCGCAGGCCGTTCCCGCTGTCGTCCACGGTCCTGATTATGCACCGCTCGACCACCGGCCCGACCTCGTCCGGATATATCAGCGCAACGTACCGTTCGTCATACCTACCGGCTCCTCGGGGACGGCGATCAGCCCCAATTCCGCCGGAGTGGCAGCGAACGGGTGATGCGGGACGACCCGGACGGTGTACCCGAAAGCCCCCGTACGGTCGAGCGGCACCCGGCCCGTGTAGTGGGCGTGGCCGTCGTCCTCCAGCGATTCCACCGCCAGCCGGGCGTAGCGCGGGTGGACCAGCTCGTCGTGCGGCCCGACCTTGCCGTACGCGGCCTCGACCAGCACGTCGCCGGGCTCCAGGTCGCCGAGGGCGATCGTGGCCCGCAGCTCGACCGCGGCGCCCACCTCAGGGGTGTCGCCCACGCCCGACGCCTCGACATGCTCGACCCGCACCCCCGGCCAGGCCCGCGTGACGCGCACCCGCCAGGCCGCGAACGCCCTGGCCGCGGCGTAGGAGTCGGCCGACAGCGCGCGGGCCGACTTGGCAGCCGGGGTGTAGAGGCCCACGACGTAGTCGCGGAGCATGCGCCCGGCCAGCACCTTGGGCCCGAGCGAGGCCAGGGTGTGCTTGACCATCTCCATCCACCTGCGCGGCAGCTCGTCGAAGGGCCGGTCGTAGAAGCGGTCGGACACCTCGTGCTCGATCAGGTCGTACAGGGCGCCGGCCTCCAGCTCGTCGCGCCGGTCGGGGTCGCTGACCCCGTCGGCGGTGGGGATGGCCCAGCCGTTTGTGCCGTCGTACCACTCGTCCCACCAGCCGTCGCGGATCGACAGGTTGAGCCCGCCGTTCAGCGCCGACTTCATGCCCGAGGTGCCGGACGCCTCCAGCGGCCGCAACGGGTTGTTCAGCCACACGTCGCAGCCCTGGACCATGAGCTGGCCGAGCGTCATGTCGTAGTCGGGCAGGAAGACGATCCGGTGGCGCACGTTGTGCTGGTCGGCGAACTTGACGATCTGCTGGATCAGCTTCTTGCCGCCCTCGTCGGCCGGATGCGCCTTGCCGGCGATCACGATCTGCACCGGCTTGTCCGGGTCGAGCAGCAGACGGGCCAGCCGCCGGGGATCGCGCAGCATCAGCGTGAGCCGCTTGTACGACGGCACCCGCCGGGCGAAGCCGATCGTCAGCACGTCGGGGTCGAGCGCGTCGTCGATCCAGCCCAGCTCGGCGACCGAGGCGCCGCGCTCGCGCCACGACCTGCGCAGCCGCTCGCGGGCGCCCTCGACCAGCCGCCTGCGCAGCTTGCCGCGGATCTCCCAGATCTCCTTGTCGGAGATCTTCTGGACGCCCTCCCAGCCGCGGGCCCGCTCGATCAGCGAGGGCAGCTCGCGGCCGGCCAGCTCCATGAACTCGCGCCCGACCCACGTGGGCGCGTGCACGCCGTTGGTGATCGAGCCGATCGGCACCTCGTCGAGGTCGAAGCCGGGCCACAGGTCCTTGAACATCTCCCGGCTGACCTCGCCGTGCAGCTCGGAGACGCCGTTGACGCGCTGGGCCAGGCGCATGCCCATGACGGCCATGTTGAACCGTCCGGGCTCGGCCTCGGCCCCCAGGGCCAGGATGCGCTCGACGGGCACGGTCGGCCAGGCGGCCTCGCCGCCGAAGTGGCGTTCGATCAGGTCGCTGGGGAAGCGGTCGATGCCCGCGGGCACCGGCGTGTGCGTGGTGAACACCGTGCCCGCGCGTACGGCCTCCAGAGCCTCGTCGAAGGACATGCGCGACTCGGTCAGCTCGCGGATGCGCTCCAGGCCGAGGAAGCCGGCGTGGCCCTCGTTGGTGTGGAAGACCTCGGGCTCGGCGTGGCCGGTGACGCGGCAGTAGGCCCTGATCGCGCGTACGCCACCCACGCCCAGCAGGAGTTCCTGCATGAGCCGGTGGTCGGTGCCGCCGCCGTAGAGGCGGTCGGTGACGTCGCGGGCGGCGGTGTCGTTGTCGGCCACGTCGGAGTCGAGCAGCAGCAGCGGCACCCGGCCCACCTGCGCCACCCAGACCTGGGCGTGCAGGACGCGGCCCTCGGGCAGGCCGAGCCGGATCTTGACGGGTTCGTCGCCGTCCTTCAGCAGGGTCAGCGGCAGCCCGCCGGCGTCGAGCGCCGGATAGTGCTCAAGCTGCCAGCCCTCCGGCGAGAGCGACTGGGTGAAGTAGCCGTGGCGATAGAGCAGGCCGACCGCGAGGATCGGCACGCCCAGGTCGCTGGCCGCCTTGAGGTGGTCGCCGGCGAGGATGCCGAGACCGCCCGAGTACTGGGGCATCGCGGCGGCGATGCCGTACTCGGGGGAGAAGTAGGCGATGGCGCGTGCGACGTCGGGCAGCGTCTGGTACCAGCGCGGCGATGTCATGTATTCGCGCAGGTCGTCGGCCGCGTCGGCGAGACGGCGGAGGAAACGGCGGTCGGCGGCCAGCTCGTTGAGCCGGGCCGGTGTGACGGCGCCGAGCAGGGCCACGGGATCGTGGCCGACCTTTTCCCACAGAGCCGCGTCGACCTCGGCGAAGAGGTCGAGTGTCTCCGGGTGCCAGGACCATCGGAGATTGTGCACGAGCTCGCCCAGGGCGGCCAGCTCCGTGGGCAGGACGGTGCGGACGGTAAACCGGCGGATAGCTCTCACGTTTCTGCACCCTACGGGCTAGGAGGGACCTCTCAGTCCTTCACCCCCAAGAAGCACCTTCAAACCCCGGCCCGCAACAAGCATGAAGTCGGACGATTGGGGCAACTTTCCTCTTTGTTGGCTCTCCCGGGAACACACTCGGGAGGTCTATCCGCTGCTGTCCAGTATTTACGTGCAAGGATCGTTACTGCCGGGGTAGGCCGTATCCAGCGGTCCCTCACGGTTGCGAAATCTTGCACATACGGAAAGCCTCCGGCGGCGCCGAGCGCGCCGTCGCAAACCCTGCGATTGCGATGATCGGACGAATTCCCATCACGGACATCTCCCCCGTCGTCGACTGCGGGCAGTGGCCCGCCAAGGCGGTCGCCGGCGAGACCTTCCAGGTCTCGGCCACCGTCTTCCGAGAGGGCCACGATGCCGTGGCCGCGGGCGTGGTGCTCACCTCGCCCGATGGACAGCGTGGCCGCCTGAGACCCATGCGCGAGCTCGCCCCCGGCACCGACCGCTGGGGTGTGGACGTGTGCATGCCGGCCGAGGGCGACTGGATGTTCCGCGTGGAGGCGTGGAGCGATCCCATCAGCTCGTGGCTGCACGACGCCGAGATCAAGATCCCGCGCGGGCTCGACAGCGACCTGATGTGCGAGGAGGGGGCCCGCCTGTTCGAGCGGGCCGCCAAGGCCGTCCGTACGGCCGACTGCCCCGCCCTCCCCGGCGGCCAGGCGGGCGCCGCGAACGGCCACTCCAGGAACGGGATGGGCAACAGCAAGGGCAACGGCAACGGCGACAGCGCGTGCGGGCACCGGGCGGCGCTGCTGTCGGTCGCGGCCACGCTGCGTGACGAGGAGCTCGACCCGCGGGCGCGGCTGTCCATCGCCCAGGTCCCCGAGACGGCCGCGCTGCTGGCGGCGCACCCGTTCCGCGAGCTGGTGACCAGGGCGAAGCCGTACAAGGTCAGGGTCGACCGGCGCAGGGCGCTGTACGGCTCCTGGTACGAGTTCTTCCCCAGGTCCGAGGGCGCGGTCGTCAGCGAGACCGGCGTCTCGAAGTCGGGCACCTTCCAGACGGCGGCCAAGCGGCTGCCCGCCATCGCCAAGATGGGCTTCGACGTCGTCTACCTGCCGCCGATCCACCCCATCGGCCAGACCTTCCGCAAGGGCCGCAACAACACGCTCAGCCCGGAGCCCGACGAGCCCGGCTCGCCGTGGGCGATCGGCTCCGAGGACGGCGGTCACGACGCGATCCATCCCGATCTGGGCACCCTTGAGGACTTCGACGAGTTCGTCAGCCGCACCCGCGCCCTGGGCATGGAGGTCGCGCTCGACTTCGCCCTGCAGTGCGCGCCGGACCACCCGTGGGTCAAGGAGCACCCGGAGTGGTTCACGATCCGGGCGGACGGGACGATCGCCTACGCCGAGAACCCGCCGAAGAAGTACCAGGACATCTACCCGATCAACTTCGACAGGGACCCCGAGGGCATCTTCGCCGAGGTCCGGCGGGTGCTGCGGCACTGGATGGAACACGGCGTGCGGATCTTCCGGGTGGACAACCCGCACACCAAGCCGGTGTCGTTCTGGGAGCGCATGCTGGCCGACATCCACGCCACCGATCCGGACGTGGTGTTCCTGGCGGAGGCGTTCACCCGGCCCGCGATGCTCCAGACGCTCGCGAAGGCCGGCTTCCACCAGTCGTACACGTACTACACATGGAAGAACTCCAAGTACGACGTGGAGACGTACCTCTCCGAGCTCGCGCACGAGACGTCGGCGTTCCTGCGGCCGAACCTGTTCGTCAACACCCCGGACATCCTGCACGAGTACCTGCAGCACGGCGGCGTGCCGGCGTTCAGGATCAGGGCCGTGCTGGCCGCTCTCGCGTCGCCGACCTGGGGGGTCTACTCCGGGTACGAACTCGCCGAGAACGTTCCTGTGCGCCCAGGGAGTGAGGAATACCTTGATAGTGAGAAATATCAGTACAAGCCACGCGACTGGGCGGCGGCCGAACGCGACGGAAGGACCCTCGCCCCGCTCATCACCCATCTGAATTTGTTCCGAAGAGCGCATCCGGCGTTGCAGGAATTGCGTAACCTACGGTTCCACAGGGTCGACCATCCGGACATCGTCTGCTTCTCCAAACGGCTTCCGGGCGCCTATGACACGGCCACACGAAGGCACGGGCTGGGCGACGTCGTTCTGGCGGTTGTCAATCTGGATCCGTACCACACCCACGAGGCGACGGTAGATCTCGACCTGCCCGCCATCGGTCTCGACTGGAACGCCGAATTCGTCGTGGACGACGAACTGTCGGGCGAGTCCTACCGCTGGAGGCAGAGCAACTATGTGCGTCTCGACCCTCACATCCAGCCTGCCCACATTCTCACCGTACGAGCCGCGCCACGGTAGAACAGAATTCAGCGGGGAGTCTTCAACGTGTGTGAAAGCGCCCTCCTCATGAGCCCCTCGTGGGGGAGCTCATGAGCGCCACACCCATTCCCAACACCTTTGACGAGGAAAAACCGCGCGACCCTTACTGGTACAAGCGCGCCGTCTTCTACGAGGTTCTGATCAGGGGATTCGCCGACTCCAACGGCGACGGGACCGGAGACATCAGAGGTCTGATCAGCAAACTCGACTATCTGCAGTGGCTGGGCGTCGACTGCCTCTGGCTGCTGCCCCTGTACGAGTCGCCGCTGCGTGACGGCGGCTACGACATCGCCGACTTCATGAAGATCCTGCCCGAGTTCGGGGACCTGGGGGACTTCGTGAAGCTGGTCGACGAGGCGCACAAACGCGGCATGCGGGTGATCGCGGACCTCGTCATGAACCACACCAGCGACGCCCATCCCTGGTTCCAGGCCTCCAGGCACGATCCGGAGGGCCCGTTCGGCGACTTCTACGTCTGGTCGGACACCGATGAGAAGTACCAGGACGCCCGGATCATCTTCGTCGACACCGAGACGTCCAACTGGACCTACGACCCGGTGCGCGGCCAGTACTACTGGCACCGCTTCTTCCACCACCAGCCCGACCTCAACTACGAGAACCCGGACGTGCAGGAGGCCATGCTGGAGGTGCTGCGGTTCTGGCTGGACCTCGGCATCGACGGCTTCCGCCTCGACGCGGTGCCCTATCTCTTCGAGGAGGAGGGCACCAACTGCGAGAACCTGCCCAGGACGCACGAATACCTCAAGAGCATCCGGCGCGAGGTCGACCGCCTCTTCCCGGACCGGGTGCTGCTCGCCGAGGCGAATCAGTGGCCTTCGGACGTGGTGGAATATTTCGGCGATCCAGTAGGCGGCGGGGACGAATGCCACATGGCATTCCACTTCCCGCTCATGCCCCGCATTTTCATGGCGGTCCGCCGGGAGTCGCGTTACCCCATCTCTGAAATCCTGGCACAAACGCCGAAAATTCCGGAACATTGCCAATGGGGGATTTTCCTCCGCAACCATGATGAGCTGACGCTCGAAATGGTGACGGACGAAGAACGCGACTACATGTACACCGAGTACGCCAAAGATCCCCGTATGCGGGCGAACGTCGGCATCCGCCGGCGGCTGGCGCCCCTGCTGGAGAACGACCGCAACCAGATCGAGCTGTTCACCGCGCTGCTCCTGTCGCTGCCGGGCTCTCCCGTGCTCTACTACGGCGACGAGATCGGCATGGGCGACAACATCTGGCTCGGCGACCGCGACGGCGTCCGTACCCCGATGCAGTGGGACCCCGACCGCAACGCCGGGTTCTCCGACTGCGACCCCGGGCGGCTGTACCTGCCCGTGATCATGGACCCGATCTACGGCTACCAGGCCATCAACGTCGAGGCCCACCAGAAGAACGCGGGATCGCTCCTCCACTGGACCAAGCGGATGATCGAGATCCGCAAGCGTCACCCCGTCTTCGGGCTCGGCGAGTTCGCCGAGCTGAACTCCTCCAACCCCAGCGTGCTCGCGTTCGTCCGGGAGCTGGGCGACGACCGGATGTTGTGCGTCAACAACCTGTCGCGCTTCCCGCAGCCGGTCGAGCTTGACCTGCGCAGATTCGTCGGCGTCTCCCCCGTGGAAACCATGGGAGGGGTCCCATTCCCGGCAATTGGCGAACTACCGTATCTTTTGACGCTTCCCGGGCATGGGTTCTATTGGTTCACACTCCCACCGGCACACACCCAGGAGGAGTAGGGCGTGATAGACGAGCTCCTTGCCGCATGGATCGGCCGCCAACGATGGTTCGGCGGCAAGGGGCGCCCGATCGACCGTTTGTCGATCGAATCGGACGTCGAGCTGACGCCAGGACTCCGGCACCTGATCGTGGCCGTCTGGCAGGAAGGCTCGCGCGACCGGTACCAGATCTTCATGGGCGAGCGGCACGAGCTGCCCGACCGGCTCAACCACGCCCTCATCGGCAGTCTCGGCGAGACCTTCTTCTACGACGCCGTCCATGACGCGGACAGCATGAGCTGGCTGCTGGAGGGCATGGCGGGCGACGAGACCCGCAGCGGGCTGCGCATGCGGCACGCGCCCGGCGTCACCATCGACACCGGCCAGCGCAGCCTGGTGCTGGGGGCCGAGCAGTCCAACACCTCGCTCGTGTACGGCGACTCCTACATCTGCAAGCTGTTCCGGCGGCTGATCCCCGGCGTCAATCCCGAACTGGAGATCATCAGCGCCCTGGCCGCCCGGCACGCGCCGAACATCGCCCAGCCGTACGGGTGGATCGAGGCCGACCTGGACGGCACGGACACCACGCTCGCCTTCATGCAGGAGTACCTGTCCAACGCCAACGACGGCTGGGACCTCGCGCTGACCAGCGTCCGCGACCTGTACGCGTCGCTGCCGGAGGTCACCGCCGCCGAGGCGGGCGGCGACTTCGCCGCCGAGTCCGTACGGCTCGGCGTGGCCACCGCCCGCGTCCACCACGAGCTGGCCGCCGCCTTCCCCACCGGGCTGGTCGAGATCCACGAGGTCAAACGCATGGCCGAGGGGTTCCGGCGGCAGCTCGGCCGGGCCGTGGCCGAGGTGCCCGAACTGCGGCCGCACATGCCGGCCCTGGAGGACGCCTATCACCAGGTGGAACTGCTCACCAGGGAAGTGCCCGTGCAGCGTGTTCACGGGGATTACCACCTCGGCCAGGTGATGCGCACGCCCACCGACTGGGTGGTGCTCGACTTCGAGGGCGAGCCGGGGCAGCCGCTGGCCGAGCGCCGGGCGCTGTCGTCGCCGCTGCGGGACGTGGCGGGGATGTTGCGCTCGTTCGACTACGCGGCCAGGCACCTGCTGGCCGGCCACTCGCAGGCCGCCGAGCTCCTGCCCCGGGCCGAGGCCTGGGCCGACCGCAACCGCACCGCCTTCCTGGAGGGGTACCGGGAGGGAGGCGGCGTGATCACGGTGGGCGACGCGGCGCTGCTGCGGGCGTTCGAGCTGTCGAAGGCGGTGTACGAAGTGGTCTACGAGGCCCGCAACCGCCCGTCCTGGGTCTCCATCCCCCTGGCCGCCTTCCAGCCCCGCCCCTCCTGACCCTGCCGGCCGGTCCGATGCCGGACTCGGGCTCAGCGCAGCTCTTCGACCAGGCCGGGCAGTCCTTCGGCGCCGTGTCCGCGGGCGACCCGCTGGTCGATGATGGTCTTCATCGGCAGCAGGAGGTCGGGCTTGACCTGCTGTTCCCTGAAGGCGCGCACCAGGTTCTCCATGCCGGACCTGTTGATCTCCAGGTTCGACATCAGGGTCGTGTAGTCGCGGGACTCGACGGACCTGGCCCACTCCGGCTGGAGGGAGGCCATCGCGTTGAGCCACGGGACCAGGAGGGTGCTGGTGAAGTCGGTCAACGGATAACCGGCGGCGTCGACGAGCGCCATCGCCTCCAGGGCGCCGGCGATCTGGCCGTACATGCCGGTCAGCATGGCCAGGTCGAGGAGCGGGGCCATGCCGGGGTCCGTGCCCACGTAGCGGGGCTCGGCCATGGCGCGGAACGCCTCCTCGTAGTGGTCGTACGCCGCCTGCGAACCGCTGTAGAGCACGAGCGCGCCGGGCCGGCCGATCATCTGGGGCACGGCCATGATGCCGCCGTCCACGTACTCGCCGCCGCGCGCGGCCACCCATTCGGCCGCCTGGCGGGCCTCGACGGGCCGGCCGGTGGTCAGGTTCGCCACCACGCGGCCCTCCAGCGGGGCGTCGGCCAGCAGCTCGTACACGGCCGGGTAGTCGAGCACGCAGACGATCACCAGCGGACTCGCCGCGACCGCCTCCGCCACCGTCGCGGCGCGGGTGGCGCCCCTGGCGACCAGGGGGTCGGCCTTGTCCGCCGAACGGTTCCACACGGTGACGCGGTGCCCGGCGTCCAGGAGGCTGCCGGCGAGCGCCGCGCCCATGAGGCCGAGCCCAATGACCGAAATTTCTTGTGACATTTCGTGATTCCTTAGTGTTTGACTGATGCGTTCACCCTGCCTGCGGGGGGTTATGGTCTGATTCGGAGTTGCTTATGGGGGGCGGAGTGCGGTTCGGGGTGCTGGGGGCGCTCGCCGTGTGGGGGCCCGGGGGCGAGCCGGTCCAGGTGCTGGAGGTCAAGGTCCGGGCGCTGCTGGCCGACCTGCTGATCCACGCCGGACGGCCGGTCTCCGCCGACCGGCTGATCGAGGACCTGTGGAGCGGCAGGCCGCCGGCGAACGCCCTGGCCGCGCTCCGGGTGAAGGTGTCCCAGCTCCGCCGGGCGCTGGGCGACCGGGAGCTGGTGGCCTACCGGGCGCCGGGTTACCTGCTGCGGGTGGAGCCCGAGGCCGTGGACGCCGGGCGGTTCGCGGCCCTCGTCGGGCAGGCGCAACGCAGCGCCGACCCCCGGACCCGCGCCGGGCTGCTGCGGCAGGCCCTCGACCTGTGGCGGGGGGCCGCGTTCGCGGAGTTCGCCGACGAGGAGTTCGCCAGGACGGCCGTGGCCAGGCTCGACGAGCAGCGGCTGGTGGCCGTGGAGGAGCTGGCCGAGGCGCGGCTCGGGCTGGGCGAGCACGCGCTGCTGGCGGCCGAGCTGACCGACCTGGTGACCGAGCACCCGCTCCGCGAGCGGCTGCGGGCCGCGCACGTACGGGCCCTGTACCGGGCGGGGCGGCAGAGCGAGGCGCTGGCCGGCTACGCCGACCTGCGGACGCGGCTGGCCGACGAGCTGGGGCTCGATCCCGGTCCCGAGCTGGTGGCGCTGCACCAGGCGATCCTTGAGCAGGACCCGGCGCTCGACGGGCCTGGACGGCGGCGGACGAACCTGCCCGCGCCGCTCACCGGCCTCGTGGGGCGGGAGGAGGCGGTGGCCGAGGTGCGCGCCCTGCTGCGGGGCAACCGGCTGGTCACGCTCACGGGCCCCGGCGGGGTCGGCAAGACCCGCCTCGCGCTCGCCGCGGCGGACTCCCCCGGCCCGGCGGGCTTCGGCGGCGGCGTGTGGCTGGTGGAGCTGGCCGGGCTGCGCGCCGGGGCGCCGGCGGTCGAGGTGGCCGAGGCGGTCGCGGGGGTGCTCGGCCTGCGGGACGACGTGGCCGGCGCCGCCGAGGACCTGACCGCCCGGCTGGCCGGCGTCCTGGAGGGCATGGAGACGCTGCTCGTCCTGGACAACTGCGAGCACGTCGTCGAGCAGGTCGCCGCGCTGGCCGGACGGCTGCTGCGGGCCGCCCCCGGCCTGCGGATCCTGGCCACCAGCCAGGAGTCGCTGCGCATCGAGGGCGAGGCCCTGTGGAGCGTCCCGCCATTGGGACGGGAGGCGGCGGCGGAGCTGTTCGCCGCCCGCGCGGGCATCGAGCCGGACGCCGACGTCGCCGAGATCTGCGCCCGGCTGGACGGCATCCCGCTGGCCCTGGAGCTGGCCGCGACCCGGATGCGCACGCTCACCCCGCGCCAGCTCGCCGAACGGCTGGACGACCGGTTCAGGCTCCTCGCCTCCGGCCGGCGCGGCGCGCCCGCGCGGCAGCAGACCCTGCGCGCGATGATCGACTGGAGCTGGGAGCTGCTGCGCGAGGACGAGCGCGTCGTGCTGCGGCGGCTGGCCGTGCACGCCGACGGGTGCACGCTGGAGGCGGCCGAGGAGGTCTGCGCCGAGCCGGGGGTCGACGTCCTGGACGCGGTGGCCAGGCTGGTGGACCGGTCGCTGGTGGTGCGGGCGTGGGGCGACGGGGAACCCCGGTTCCGGCTGCTGGAGTCGGTGGCGGCGTACTGCGTGGAGCGGCTGGACGCGGCGGGCGAGCCGGCGGACGTCCGGCTCCGGCACGTGCGCCACTACACGGGCCTGGCCGAGCGCGCGGAGCCGTACCTGCGGGGGCACGGGCAGCGGCGCGCGCTTGCCCGGCTCGACGCGGAGAGCGGCAACCTGCGCGCGGCGCTGGAGACGGCGGTGCGGCTCGGCGCGGCGGCCGAGGCGCTGCGGCTGGTGAACGCCCTGGCCTGGTACTGGGTGCTGAGCGGCCGGCTGGGCGAGGGCAAGCGGGCACTGGAGGCGGCGCTCGCGATCCCGCCGGACGATGAGGCGGACGACGATCCGGGCGCCCCGCGGGCCAGGGCGTGGCTGGCGGGCATGCGGCTGCTGGTGGGACAGCCGCCGGGCCCGGACGTGGCGGAGCTGTTCCCGGCGATCGAGGACGCCCGGGAGCGGGCCAGGGCGCGGTGGTTCGTCGGGTTCGCCCTGTTCGGGTACGACGACCTCTCGGTCAGCGCAGGAATGGTCGAGACGGCGTTGTCGGAGTTCGGCGAGCTGGACGACGAGTGGGGCATGGCCGCCGCCCTGACCGTCAGCGCCAGGTGGGCGGGGATGCGCGGCGACCTGGAGGGCATGCGGCACGCCGGCGAGCGCGGCCTCGCGCTGTTCAGGCGGGCCGGTGACCGCTGGGGCGAGCTGCGGGCGGCGGAGTGCCTGGGCAGCCACGCCGAGATCATCGGCGACTACGACCGCGCCGCCGGGCTGCGCGCGGAGGGCCTGCGCATGGCCGAGGAGCTGGGCCTGTGGAGCTCGGTCTCCGACGCGCTGTCCCGTCTGGGCCGGATCGCCATGTTGCGCGGCGACCACGCGGCGGCCGAGGACTACCACGAGCGGGCCAGGCGGCTGGCGGTGTCGCAGTCGAACCGTCCGGCCGAGGAGTTCGCCGAGATCGGGCTGGCGCTCGGCGCGCGCCGGCAGGGACGCCTCGACGAGGCCGAACGGCTGCTGACAACCTGGCTGGACTGGGTGCTGGACGTCTCCGGCGAGCCGGGCGCGGCGCTGATCCTGGCGGAGCTGGGGTTCGTGGCCGAGCTGCGCGGCGACGCGGCGGGCGCGCTGGAGTTCCAGCTTCGCGGGCTGGCCGCCGCGCGCAAGATCGGCGACCCGCGCGCGACCGCCCTCGGACTGGAGGGCCTGGCTGGGGCGCGGGCGCTCGGCGGGCGGCACGAGGACGCGGCCCGGCTGCTGGGCAAGGCCGCCGCGCTCAGGGCGTCCGTCGGCGCGCCGCTTCCGGCGGGCGAGCGGGGCGACGTGGACCGGATCACGGCGCTCGTGATCGCGAGCCTGGGAGCGGCGGCGCTGGCGACCGGCCTCGCCGAAGGGGCCGGCATGACGGTGGACAATCTTCTCCAGGACGCCGCAGGGGGGTGACCCGCGCTCTTCAGGGCGTGTCCAGCCACGACACGGCCAAGGATCATCCATGACGATCCCGCCTACTTCTGCGATCATCCCGGGATTTTGCACATTCGGTGATTGTCACCGTGAAAGCGGGCAGTGCCTGAGATGGACGGTCATCATAAGGCAGGGTTGGGAGCATGCCCATGAGGACAGAGCTCGACCGCCTGGCTGGCGGGGCACACCACGATCCGCACTCCGTGCTCGGAGCGCATCCCGTCTCGGGCGGCGTGGTGTTCCGCGCGCTGCGCCCGCTGGCCGAGCGGGTGCAGGTGGTGCTCGACGACGGCACGGCCCACGACATGAGACATCAGGCCCACGGCGTGTTCGAGACCACGGTCGGCGGGCTGGACAAGGTGCCCGACTACAAGCTGCGCGTCCGGTACGCCGGCGGGGAGCCGTACGAGGTCAGGGACCCGTACCGGCATTGGCCCACGCTGGGCGAGGTGGACCTGCACCTCATCGGCGAGGGGCGGCACGAGCGGCTGTGGGAGGTCCTGGGCGCCCGCGTGATGGAGCACCAGGACGTGCCCGGCACCGCGTTCGCCGTCTGGGCCCCGAACGCGCGCGGCATCAGGGTCGTCGGCGACTTCAACCATTGGGACGGCACCGCCTACCCGATGCGCTCGCTCGGCCGGTCGGGCGTGTGGGAGCTGTTCGTCCCCGGCCTGGACGCCGGTGAGCGGTACAAGTTCCAGATCCTCGGCGCCGACGGCCTCTGGCGCGACAAGGCCGACCCCATGGCCCGGCGGACCGAGGTGCCCCCGATGACCGCCTCCGTGATCGACCAGTCCTCCTACACCTGGGCGGACGACGACTGGATGGCCGAGCGGCACGACCGGCCGGCGCAGCTCGGGCCGATGAGCGTCTACGAGGTGCACCTCGGGTCGTGGCGGCCGGGGCTGTCGTACCTGGAGCTGGCCGACCAGCTCTCCGAGTACGTGGCCGACATGGGGTTCACGCACGTGGAGCTGCTGCCGGTCGCCGAGCACCCGTTCGGCGGCTCGTGGGGCTACCAGGTGACGTCCTACTACGCGCCGACGGCCAGGTTCGGCACCCCTGACGAGTTCCGGCACTTCGTGGACCGCATGCACCAGCGCGGCATCGGCGTGCTGCTGGACTGGGTGCCGGCCCACTTCCCCATGGACGAGTGGGCTCTGGCCCGCTTCGACGGCACCCCGCTGTACGAGCACGCCGACCCGGCCAGGGGCGAGCACCCCGACTGGGGCACCTACGTCTTCGACTTCGGCCGCAGGGAGGTCAAGAACTTCCTGGTCGCGAACGCGCTCTACTGGCTGAAGGAGTTCCACGTGGACGGCCTGCGCGTGGACGCGGTCGCCTCGATGCTCTACCTCGACTACTCGCGCCGCGAGGGCGAGTGGACCCCCAACGTCTACGGCGGCCGGGAGAACCTGGACGCGGTCGAGTTCCTCAAGGAGATGAACTCGGTCTGCTACCGGGAGGCTCCGGGCATCTCGACCGTCGCCGAGGAGTCGACGGCCTGGCCCGGCGTCTCGCGGCCGGTGCACCTGGGCGGGCTCGGCTTCGGGTTCAAGTGGAACATGGGCTGGATGCACGACACGCTCGAATACCTGCGCCGCGAGCCGATCTTCCGCCAGTACCACCACCACCAGATGACGTTCTCCCTCATCTACGCCTATTCCGAGAACTACGTGCTGCCGCTGTCGCACGACGAGGTCGTGCACGGCAAGGGCTCGCTGCTGGGCAAGATGCCGGGGGACGAATGGCAGCGCTTCGCCCAGCTCAGGGCGTTGCTGGCGTTCATGTGGGCGCATCCGGGCAAGCAGCTGCTGTTCATGGGCGGCGAGTTCGGCCAGGGCTCGGAGTGGTCGGAGGAACGCGGGCTCGACTGGTGGGTGCTGGAGTTCGACGGGCACAAGGGCGTCCAGCGGCTCGTCCGCGACCTCAACAGGCTCTACAAGGAGACCCCTGCGCTGTGGGAGCAGGACGGCAGGCCGGAGGGGTTCCGCTGGATCGACGCCGACGACGCGTCCGGAAACACGTTCTCGTTCGTCCGGTACGCGGCGGACGGGTCGGCGGCGGCCTGCGTGGTCAACTTCAGCGGCGGGCCGCACGAGAGCTACCGGCTCGGCCTCCCGTACGGCGGCCACTGGGCGGAGGTCGTCAACACCGACGCCTACGACTACTGGGGCAGCGGCGTGGGCAACATGGGAGGGGTCGAGGCCGAGGCCGAGGCGTGGCACGGGCTGCCGTTCTCCACGACGTTGCGAGTGCCGCCGATGGGCGCGGTGTGGCTGACCAAGGAGGCGCCGGCCGATCCGCTGAACATTTGAGGTGCGTGCGCTGAAAGTTCGGTGAGAAACAGGGCTGGACCCTGTGCTGGCGGGATAAATCGCCCTAAACTCCGAGATCATCCCCTTCGGAGGACGCGTGCGATTTCGCCCCCTGATCGTGAGCTCGATCGTGCTGGCCCTGTTATCAGCCTCGGTCCCGGCGTTCGCCGACGACCCGACGCCGACGCCGACGCCCTCCCAGAGCAAGCTGGAGGAGGGCCTCGCGCTCGACGGCGACACCACCCGCGCCATCGTGGAGCTGACCGACGCGGCGCAGCACGAGCCGGTGGCCGGCGCGGCGGCGGCCCAGAGCGTCGACGTGCTGCTGCAGCCGCAGAGCCAGCCGTTCATGGTGGTGGAGGGCACCGCCGAGGAGCTGGCCAGGCTGGCCGAGGACCCGCGCGTGACCTCCATCCACCGCGACCGGACGTACGCGCCGGCCGAGGTGGGCTCCAACATCACCCAGATCGGCGCGGACAAGGCCCACGAGAAGAACTTCACCGGCGCGGGCCAGAACGTCGTCATCCTGGACACCGGGATCGACCGCGACCACCCGTACTTCGCGGGCCGGCTCGCCGGTGAGGCGTGCTTCTCGGCGGTGGAGAGCGGCGTGGAGTCGCTGTGCCCCAACGGGCAGCCCCAGCAGACCGGCGAGGGCGCGGCCGACGCCACCACCGCCAAGTGCCTGTCCGGCGGCGTGAACCTGTGCGAGCACGGCACGCACGTCGCCGGCATCGCGGCGGGCAGCGGCGGCGTGGCCCCGGGCGCCGGGATCATCGCTGTGCAGGTGTTCAGCCGGGTCAACGACGAGGACATCTGCATGGGCGAGTCGTCGTGCCTGCTGGCCTTCGAGTCGTCGCTGCGGCTGGCCATGGACTACGTGACCACGCTGACCCAGCCCATCGCGGCGGTGAACCTGAGCCTGGGCGGCGCGCTTTCGGAGACCGACTGCGACGCCACCGAGGAGGGCGCGGTCTTCAAGCCGAAGATCGACGCCCTGCTGGCCAAGGGCATCGCGACCGTGGTCGCCGCCGGGAACGAGTTCTTCGAGGGCGCCTCCTACCCCGCCTGCGTCTCCTCGGCGGTCGCGGTCGGCGCGAACGACGGTGCCGACGCCATCGCCGACTTCTCCAACCGGGGCTCGCTGGTCGACTTCTTCGCCCCGGGCGTGGACATCCAGTCCTCGGTGCCGGACAACCAGATGGCCGTGCACAGCGGCACCTCGATGGCGACGCCGCACGTGGCCGGCGCGCTGGCGCTGATGAAGGCGGCCTCGCCGCAGACGCCCATCGCCGACCTGATCAACACGCTGAAGACCACGGGCCGGCCCTACCAGTACGAGGCCAACGGCGCGCAGGTCACCACCCCCCGCCTGGACGTGGGCGCCGCCCTGGCCGGCACCCCCACCCAGCCGCCGATCAGCCAGGCGCCGACGGCCGGCCCCGGACCCGACCCGACGGACGGCAGCGGCCCCACGCCCGAGCCCGACCCCACGGACGAGCGGGACCCCGCGCCGGCCCCGACGTCCTCGGCCACGCCGGTCCCGCTGCCCACGGTCACGGTCACGGTGACCGTCACGCCGACGCCCGCCCCCTCGGCCGCCGCCGTCTGCACGCGCGGCACGGCCGGCGCCCGGATGACGGCCGGGAAGTGGGCCGTGGAGATCCACCGCAGCAGCGGGACGATCCCCGACAACACGCTCAACTGCTACCTGAAGCTGATCGGCAAGGCCAGCAAGGTGTTCCCGGAGCTGACCAAGGCGTCGTCGCTGGGCAAGGCGTACCGGGTGCTGAAGGGCACGAAGACGACCAGGGACAAGCTGGACGGCGCGCTGCTGACGGCCTGGCTGAACTGGGCGCACGGCACGAACGGCACCACCGTGCTGACCGCCGCGGAGAAGGTGCGGCTGAGCGGCTCGGCGTCCAAGGCGGCGCTGAAGAAGGCGACGAAGAACGTGCTCAGATCCCTCTGAGCGGCTTCACCAGGGCGAGGGCCGGTCACCTCCGACCGGCCCTCGCGCTTTCCCGCCGCAAGGCAAAAAGGCACTCAGCTTTCCCTGCTTTCACATAGGTCACGCACATCGCACTTGTCACACCCGGGGATGGACACCTCACATCGGACGATCCTCGGAGGAATAAGTGAGGCTACGGTCCCTGTCGGCCTGCGCCGCCGCGCTGGCCGCGACATCCGCCGTGCTCTGTACGGCGCCACCCGTGCACGCCGACGCGCACGACACCGGCGACCCGGTCATCAGCCCCGCGCTGGTCGCGGAGGTCCAGGCCAAGAGCAAGGTGCGCTCGATCATCCAGCTCAAGCCGGGTCAGAACGTGCAGGCCGTGGCCAAGGACCTCGAACAGGCCTCCGAGGGCAGCCGGGTCCTGGAGGCGGCCCAGTCCCCCCACTTCTTCGTCGCCGAGCTGGACGGGAAGACCCTGGCCCAGCTCAGCAACGACGAGCGCGTCCAGGCGGTCTACAAGGACGAGCTGCGGCCGGCCGTCCTGGACACGAGCACCCGGCTCATCGGCTCCGACCGGGCCAACGCGGCCGGCTGGACGGGCCGGGGCACGACGGTCGCCATCCTCGACACGGGCATCGACCGCGACCACCCGTTCTTCGCCGGCCGGATCGTGGACGAGGCGTGCTTCTCCTCCTCCGACGCGAGCGACGGATCGGTCTCGCTCTGCCCGAACAACCAGCCGAGCCAGACCGGCCCGGGCGCCGCCGACGCCGAGACCGCCCAGTGCGTCGTGGACGGCGTCAACGCCTGCTCGCACGGCTCCCACGTCGCGGGCATCGCCGCCGGCCGGATGACGACCGGCGCCCCCTCCGACGGCGTCGCGCCCGGCGCGGGCATCCTGCCGATCCAGGTGTTCAGCCGCATCGACAGCGCGATGACGTGCGCGGTCATCGGCTCCCAGGCGCCCTGCTTCCTCAGTTACACCTCCGACCAGAAGCTGGCGCTGGAGTACGTAGCGCGGGTGGCCGCGGCCCAGCACGTCGCCGCGGCGAACCTGAGCCTGGGCGGCGGCGGGCCCTACCGGGCGAGCTGCGACTCTGACCCGAACGCGGCAGGGCTCAAGCCGGACTTCGACGCGCTGATCTCCCTCGGGGTCGCGCCCGTGGTCGCGGCCGGCAACAACGGCTTCCCCGACGGCGTCTCGGCGCCCGCCTGCATCTCCTCCGCGATCGCGGTGGGCGCCACCGACGACCGGGACGCGGTGGCCGGCTTCTCCAACCGGGGCACGCTGCTCGACCTGTTCGCGCCGGGCGTGGGCATCAGGTCCGCGGTCCCGGACGACACCTACGCCGACAAGAGCGGCACGTCGATGTCCACGCCGCACGTGACGGGGGCGTTCGCGCTGATGCGGCAGGCGTACCCGAACCTCACGGTGGCGCAGCTCCTCCAGCGGTTGCAGTCCACCGGCCGGAGCATCGGCTACGCCTCGGGAGGCGCCCAGGTGCGCACGGCACGCATCGACGTGTTCGCGGCCACGGCCCAGGGCGCGCCCAGGGCCTGAGACCGGAAGGGCCGGACGCCCGATCCGGCCCTTCCACGACGAAGCCTTGCAAACCACCCTCTTCCACGCCCCACCCGAAATGTGTCGCTTAGGGTGGCTATATGGACGCAGGCAGGGCGATCTTCGAAACCGTCGACAAGCTTCGCCAGCGGCGCACCGGCCCGCTGGTCCTGGAGCTCGATCTCACCGAGGGCCTCACGGAGGGACCGCCGGCCGACCCGGTCGCCGCGGTGTTGTCCATGCGCAGGACCCGCCTGTCGGACGTGCTGTCCGGGCTCCGGCGGGCCGGCCGGGACTCCAGGGTCAAGGCGCTGGTGGTCAAGCTCGGCGGCAACCCCCTGGGCCTGGCCATGGTGCAGGAGCTGCGCGAGGCCGTCACCCGCTTCCGCGCCTCCGGCAAGCTGACCGTGGCCTACGCCGAGACGTTCGGGGAGTTCAGCGGGGGCACGGTCCCCTACTACCTGGCCACCGCGTTCGAGCGGGTCTACCTCCAGCCCAGCGGCGACGTCGGGCTCACGGGCGTGGCGATGGAGCAGCGCTTCCTCAAGGGCGCGCTGACCAAGCTGGGCGTGGAGGTGGAGGCGGGGCAGCGGCACGAGTACAAGACCGCGGTCAACACCTTCACCCAGGAGCACATGACCGAGCCCCACCGCGAGTCGATGACCCGCATCGTGGAGTCGGTCGCCGAGCAGCTCGTCCGCGGCATCGCCGAGGGCCGCAGGCTCGACCCCGGCAAGGTGCGCGAGCTGATCGACCGCGGCCCCTTCACCGCGTCCGAGGCGCAGGAGACCGGCCTGGTGGACGCCCTCGCCTACCGCGACGAGGTGTACGACGAGGTCAGGCAGGCCGCGGGCGGCGAGGCGCACCTGCTGTTCGTCTCCCGGTACGCCAGGAGCGCGGCGGTGCGGAAGTTGCCGCACCCAATGGCCGACAGCATCGCGCTCGTGCACGGCCACGGCCAGATCAGGAGCGGCCGCAGCGGACGCAGCCCGCTCGGCGGGGGCGGCGCGATGGGCTCCGACACGATCAGCGCGGCGCTGCGCGCGGCCCGCCGGGACGAGCACGTCAAGGCCGTGGTCTTCCGCGTGGACAGCCCCGGCGGCTCGTACGTGGCCTCCGACACGGTGTGGCGCGAGGTGACGCTGACCCGCCGGGTGAAGCCGGTGATCGTCTCCATGGGCGACCTGGCGGCGTCGGGCGGCTACTTCGTGTCCATGGGCGCCGACGTGATCGTGGCCCAGCCCGGCACCCTGACCGGCTCGATCGGCGTTTATGGCGGCAAGCCCGTCATGGCTGACTTGCTCCAAAAAATCGGGATAAATACTGAACTGGTCGCCGACGGGGTGAACGCCGGCATGTTCTCCACCGCCCGGGGCTTCTCCCCCGAGCAGTGGGACCGGGTGAACGCCTGGCTCGACCGCATCTACGACGACTTCGTGGGCAAGGTCGCCCAGAGCCGCGGCCTCACCCGCGAACGCGCCCACGAGCTGGCCAGAGGCCGCGTCTGGACCGGCGCGGACGCCCACGCCAACGGCCTGGTGGACGAGCTGGGCGGCCTTGAGCACGCCCTCGGCCTGGCCCGCGAACGCGCCGGGCTGGCCGACGACGCCCCCGTGCGGGTCTACCCCAGGCTCAACCCGCTGGAGCGCCTGCGGGGCCCGGAGTCCAGCGAGGACAAGTCCGCCGCCCTGGCCAGGATGCGCCTGGACGCCTGGGGCCCGCTGGCCCGCCTGTCGGCCGAACTGGGCCTGCCCGCCACCGGCCCGCTCTCTTTGCCCGGTTGGTACATCATCAGATAATTTGATCTTGTATCCACCCTGATCCACGGGGATCTGGGAACCCGGCCAAGCGCGCCTGGACCCGGGTGGACGGCGCGGTCAGCGTCTCCCCGGACGAGCGCTGGCAGGTGAAGCAGGCAGACGGTGCGAGTGGCGCGCCGAAGGTGACCTTCCTGGACCGCCGGTCGGGCAAGGAGAGCGAGGTCGAGCTGCCCGTGCCGGAGGACCCCGAGCGGGAGGGCCAGTACCTGCAAACGCTCTGGCCCACCTGGTCGCCGGACGGCCGCCGCCTGCTGCTCAACGTGTTCGAGCCGGGCGGCGAGCCGCGTTCGGCGGGCATCGTGCTGATCGACGTGCCCTCGCTGGAGGCCCGGTTCGTCCGGATCGAGAAGGCGCTCATCACCGTGGGCGGCTTCCAGTGGACGCACGACGGCAAGGGCGTGGTCGTGCGCTGGGGCAAGAACGGCTCCTCCGCGGTCCGCCGCTACGACCTCACCGGCGCCGTCACCCGGACCTGGGACGTGCGGGGACGCCCGGCCGCCTCCGGGCTCGGCGCGTTCAGCCCGTCGGGCCGTCGCTTCGTCACCGCCTGCACCTCGCTGGAGAAGGCCGCCTGCGTCTGGGACACCCGTACCGGCAAGGCCGTCACCCAGATCAAGCTGGCCTTCAGCCCGGTGTGGGGCCCGACGCTCGGCTGGTACGACGAGCGGCACCTGCTCGCCCCGGTCAAGGACGGCGTGGGCGTCGTCGACCTCACGGGCCGGGTCGTCGAGACGCTGGTCAAGGCCGGTAGGAAGACGAACCTGTATCCGCATTTCGAGCACCGGGGCTGAAGAAGGCCGCGGCCCGCTCCAGGGCGCCGGTGTCGCGCAGGATGTCGCCGGGGCGGTTGGCGTAGCCCACGAGCGCGCCGCCCCACGACCCGAAGTACTCCGCCGACAGGCGCAGCGTGCCGACCAGCGGATCGGCCACGGACTCGTCCTCCTCGCTGATCGTGGTGACCGCCCAGACGGTCTTGCCCGCCATGCGCGCCTTGAAGTCGTACCCGGGGACGCGCATCCAGGCCGACCAGTAGTCCAGGTAGAGCTTGGTGGTGGCGGAGACGCTGTACCAGTAGAGCGGGGAGACGATCACCAGGTCGGTGGCGTCGAGCGTGGCCTCGGCGAGCAGCTTCTCCGCGCCCTCGGGGACGGGGTAGACGCCGTCGCCGGTGTGGCGGATGTCCTGGAAGGGCGGGAGCGGGTGGTCGTCCAGGCGCAGCCAGCGTTGCCGGACGTCCGGCGCGAGAGTGGCCGCGGCGTGCCTGGCCAGGGTCTCGGTGTTGCCGTCACGGCGGCTGCTGCCCAGGAGGAAGAGGAAACTGCGCATGCATCATCCCATCGGCCGGTAGCGGGCGCGCAGCCGTACCAGTGGCTGAAGCCCGGGGGTGACATAGGGGACGGCGAGCACCTGGGCGACGAAGAGCGTGTGGTCGCCGGCCGGGACGACCTGGGTCGTCTCGGCCTCCAGGGCCGCCACACCGCCCTCGACCACCAGCGCCTCGGTGTGCGTCCCCCGGTGGTGGGGGGTGCCCGCCACGAGGAGGCGGGCGCTGGGACGTCCGGCGGTGGCGAAGCGGCTGGCGACGGCGGCCTGGCCGGAGGACAGCAGCGAGGCCGCCCACCGGTCCTGCCGGAGCAGCACCTCGCAGAGATAGCCGCGCGAGGCCAGGCTGACCAGCACGAGCGGCGGCTCGGCCGAGACGGACATCAGCGTCGAGACGGTCACGCCCAGGTCGTCCCGCCCGTCCTGGACGGTGATCACCGCGACGCCCGCGGCCAGTTGCGCCATCGCCTCCGTGAACTCGCTCACAGCGGGGACCTCCCCCCGGAGGCCCCCGCCGCGGGCGTCAGGCGAGGCCGTTGGAGGTCAGCCATTCCTTGGCCACCGTGGCGGGCTCGTCCTTGTTGACGGAGATCTTCTGCATCATGTCGAGCAGGGACTGCGTGCTCAGCTTGGCCGAGACGCCGTTGAGCGTGGTGCGGATCGCGTCGTTCGCACCGGCCTTGAACAGCAGGGGCGTGACGTTCTGGGCGGGGAAGATGTTCTTGGTGTCCTGGAGCGGCACCAGGTTGTTGGCCAGCATCTTGGGGTCCGTGGTGAACACGTTGCCGACCTGGATCGAGCCGTCCTTCAGAGCGTCGGCCGTGGCCGGGCCCTTGGGCTCCCACTGCTTGAACTCGATCCCGTAGACCTCCTTGAAGCGCGCCTCCCACCGCTTCTTGAACTCCGGCGGGCCGCCGACCACCATGTTCTTGGAGACCTTGGCCAGGTCCTCCATGCTGTTCAGCGACTGCTTGGTCTGGGTCTCCTTGGTGACCGAGAGGCTGTCCTTGTCCTCGGCCGGGGAGGAGTCGAGCACTTCGAGCTCGGCCGGGAGCTTCTCCTTCAGCGCCGCGTTGACCTCGTCGGTCGTCGAGGCGGTGTTCTTCAGGTCGATGAAGGCCAGCAGGTTGCCGTTGTACTCGGGAACGATGGTCAGGCCGCCGTTCTTGACCTGGTCGTAGACCGCCTCGCGGCTGCCGATGCGCGGCTTCTCCTCAACCTGCACGCCCTTGGCCTCAAGCGCCTGGGCGTAGATCGACGCGAGCAGCACGCTCTCGTCGAAGTCGAAGGAGCCGATGACGGCCTTGCCCCCGGCCGCCGCGGCCGACCCGCTGGGCGCCGCGCTCGTGGTGTCGAGCGGGTTGCCCCCACCGCCCCCACCGCCACCGCAGGCGGCCAGCGCCAGCGTCGCCGACACGAGCACCGCCGCGGTGCCGATCATGCGTCTCATCTCGAATTTCCCTTCTAAAGCGGCAGGTAATACCGGAGACTATCGAACCTTCAGTCTCTGGCTCACCCCCGGCGAAACGGTCACCCTCTGGATGAGGGCGAACACGATCTGCACGACAAGCGCGAACAGCACAATCAGTACTGAACCCCCCACGACGCTCGCGTAATCCTTCGTCGCGAAACCGTCGATCACGAATCGGCCGAGCCCGCCGAGCCCCGTGTACGCGGCGACCGTCGTGGTGGAGACCACCTGGATCGCCGACAGCCTGAGCCCGAGCAGGATCAGCGGCAGCGCCACCGGGACCAGCACCCGGCCGAGCACCTGCCCGCCGCGCAGCCCCATCCCGTACGCCGCGTCGCGCAGCTCCGGATCGACGCCCTTGATGCCCTCGTAGGTGTTGACCAGGATCGGCGGCACCGACAGCAGCACCAACGGGATGATCACCGGCCAGATCGAGGACGTGCCCAGCAGCAGCACGAACAGCACCAGCAGGCCGAGCGTGGGCAGCGCCCTGGCCAGGTTCGCCGAGATGACGACCACGACCTCGCCCCGGCCGGTGTGCCCGATGGCCAGGCCCAGCGGCACCGCGATCAGCATCGCCAGCGCCAGCGCCAGGACCGAGAACTCCAGGTGCTCCAGCAGCCGCGCCGGGATGCCGTCGGGGCCGGTCCAGTTCGCCCCGGTGCCGAAGAAGTCGGCCAGCCAGCCGAAGAACGAGCCCAACCAGCTCACGACGTCCCCTTCCGCGCGCGTACCCAGGGGGTGAGCAGTCGCTGGGCCAGGACCAGCAGGCCGTCGGCGACCAGCGCCAGCGCGACGATCAGCACGATGCCGGTGATCACCGGCGGCATGAACGGGTTCTGGTAGGCCCGGGTGAACAACCCGCCGAGCCCGCCCTGGCCGATCAGCGCGCCCACGCTGACCAGGCTGATGCTGGAGACCGCGACCACGCGCAGCCCGGCCAGCACCACCGGCGTGGCGATGGGCAGCTCGACTTGGAGCAGGCGGCGCATGGGCGTGAACCCCATGGCGACGGCCGACTGTCGGACATGGTCGGGCACCGAGTTCAGCCCGTCGACCACGGCGGGGATGAGCACGGCCATGCCGTAGAAGGTCAGCGGGATGATCACGGTGGTCTGGGACAGCCCGGTCACCGAGATCAGCAGCATGAACACCGGCAGCGACGGCAGCGCGTAGACGACGTTCATCAGGCCCGAGGTGGGCTGGTAGAGCCAGCGCCAGCGCACGCAGGCCAGGCCGAGCGGCAACGCGAGCACCAGCGCGGCCAGGATCGGCACCAGGGACATGGTCAGGTGGTCGGTCAGCAGGTTCCTGATGCTGTCGGCGCGGCCGGTGTCCCAGTTGCGCGCGATCCACTCCCAGATGCTGGGCGGACCTTCACGCATCGGCGGCCTCCGCCAGCGCCTCGTCCAGGGCCTCCCTGGTGGCCACGCCGACGACCCTGCCGTCCTCGTCCACGGCGACCGAGCAGCCGGAGGGCGACAGCAGCGCCGCGTCCAGCGCCGACCGCATCGAGTCGCGGCCGAGCACGAACGTCCCGTACGGCTCCAGCTCCTCGGGCCGCGAACCGGCGAACCAGCCCACGGGCCGGTCGTCGTCGCTCACGACCAGCAGCCACGGCTCGTCGCTCGCCGCCCGCTCGCGCACGGTCAGGTCGGTACGCAGCCTCAGCCCCTTCGTGGAGATGAACTGCAGCCGCCTGATGCCCCGGTCGTGGCCCAGGAACTCGCGGACGAAGTCGTCGGCCGGCTCCGACAGCAGCGTCTTGGGGTCGGCGAGCTGGGCCAGCCGTCCGCCCACGCGCAGCACGGCCACGCGGTCGCCGAGCTTGATCGCCTCGTCGATGTCGTGGGTGACGAACACGATGGTCTTGTTCAGCTCCGCCTGGAGCCTGATCAGCTCGTCCTGGAGGCTGGTGCGGACGATCGGGTCGACCGCGCTGAACGGCTCGTCCATGAGCAGCACCGGCGGGTCGGCGGCCAGCGCCCTGGCCACGCCCACGCGCTGCTGCTGCCCGCCGGAGAGCTGGAACGGGTAGCGGTCGGCGAACGCCGCGTCGAGCCCGACGCGTTCGAGCAGTTCCATGGCCCGCGCGCGGGCCTTCTTCCTGTCCCAGCCCAGCAGGTACGGGACCGTCGCGATGTTGTCGACGATCTTCCGGTGCGGGAAGAGACCCGCCTGCTGGATGACGTACCCGATGCCGCGGCGCAGCGTGGGCGGGTCGATGCCGCTCACGGGCACCCCGTCGAGGAGGATCTGTCCTTCGGAGGCGTCGATCATGCGATTGATCATCCGGAGGGACGTCGTCTTCCCGCAGCCCGAGGGGCCCACCAGCACGGTGATCTCGCCGGTGGGCGCCTCAAGGCTGAGTGCGTCCACGGCGGTGGTGCCGTCTGGATAGCGTTTGGTGACAGCGTCGAATGTGATCACGCGTGACCTCTCGCTCGATGGCAGGGCCGCGGCCCCCCTGCCACGACCGCCGCATGATCTCGGTGGCCCACAAGACTACGGCGGCCCGGACCCCCGTGTCCCCACGGGGGACGGCTTAAGCGTTTCACTGACCAGGGAGATTTACCGAAATTTCCGATCAAGTGGTGCGCCGGACCTGGGTGAGTTGGCATGATTACCTCCACAATCTCCAGACGCGTACCCCTCACCTCAGCGTCCGCACATTTAGCAAGAGGATCGGCCCCGTGCCCCAGCCGCTCACCGGTCAGCGCCCCCGCGCAGAACTGATCGCAGAGCTCTACGACCGCCATGCCGCCGGGCTGTTCGCGTACTGCGCCGACCAGCTCGGCGATCCGGGCACTGCGTCCGACGTCCTGGCGTCCGTGCTCGGCGGAGTGCTCGCCGGCGTCCCCGACGCCGTCCCGCCCCGCGCCGCCCTGTACGCCTACGCCCGCCGCCAGATCCACCGGCGGGACGTCGTCTACACCCCTCCCGTCGTGGACCCGCTCGTCGACCCGGCCTCTGCGCTGGTCGAGCGCGTGCTGCGCGAGCTTCGCCCGCAGCAGCGCGAGGTGCTCGTGCTGTGCGCGGTGTGCGAGCTGAGCAGGGCCGAGCTGGCCTGGGTGCTCGACGTCGCGCCCGACACCGCCGAGGAGCTGGTCGTCGGGGCGAGCCACCGCTTCCGCCAGGTCCTGGGCATGGCCCTGGCCGCGCTGGCCGAAGGGCGGGTGCCGAAGCCGCTGTCCGACGTGTACGGCGCGCTCGCGGTCGCGCCGCTGCGGGACGTCCTCGGACGTCTGCCCTGGCCGGAGCCGCCCGCGATCCTGCGCGTGCACTTCGCCGGGTCGGTTCCCGCCGAGCCGGGGCCGCTGTTCGTCAAGCCGCTCTGGCCCGCGCCGCCGCAGTGGCCGCTGCCGCTCGCCGAGGCCGACCCGGCGACCAGCACCGGGATCTTCCCGGCGGACCTGCTCACGCCGCCCTCCGGCGAGCGGCCGTCCGTGCACGAGGCGACGACCGCGCCGATGCCCAAGTTGCGCGACCCGCTGGGCGCGCTGGACTCGATGGGGCCGCTGCGGGACCCGGCCGCGCGGGCGGCGGCCGTGCGGCCGTTCCTCACCAGACGCCCGCAACCGTCGCAGGCCCTGCCGGAGCCCTCACTCCAGCCCTTCAGTACGGGCGACTTCACCGCACCTCCCGTGGCGGACGCCGCGCCCGAGGCCGTCGTTCCGCCGCCCGGGGAGCGGCCCTTCTTCCTGGGCACGCCCGTGCCCGCGGACGTGCTGGACGACGAGCCGGTGACGTTGGAGATGCCCGCCATCAGGGACGTGCCGCCGCGCACGGACCCGCCCCACGCCCCGCAGCGTCCCGCCGCACAAAGCCCCACCGCACAACGTCCCGTCCCGCAACGGCCCGCGCCGCAGCGGCCCCTCGCGGCGGAGCAGCCGGTCAAGGAGGCCGCGCCGCTGTTCACCCCGAGGTCCAGGGCCACCGCCGAGCCGGTCTACCGCATGCCCGCGCCCGAGCCCCCGTCCGGCCCGGCCGCCTCCGACCCGGCCTTCTCCGACCCGGCCCTGTCCGACCCGGCCCTGTCCGGCTCCGACCTGTCCGAATCCCCCCTGTCCGGCTCCGGCCTGTCCGACGTCAACCGGCCCGGCGCGGCGCCCGGCGAGCGGAGCCGGGCCGCGGACTTCGCCTTCGAGCTCGCCCGCGAGCTCGCAGCCGACCGCGAACTCCACCCCGATCCGATCCGCGACCTCCAGGGCCCGTCCCGCCGCAAGCCCGGCGCCGGACCGGCCCGCTCACCGGGGAGAGGCGGCGCCAAGCCCGGCGCCCGCAAGCAGCCGTCGGGCAAGAAGAAGGCCGCGGCCAGGAAGAAGGCGCTCAAGCGGCGCAGGGAACGGCACCACGACTGGGCCTGGGAGTTGATCGGGTTCCTGATCTGCGTGGCGATCGCGATGATCGTGTTCTTCTCCGTGCCGATGTTCCTGGGCCCGTGAACGCCTACATGGTGTTGACGATCAGCCCGATGTGCGTGAAGTAGTTCAGCGCGCCGAACAGGAGGAACGCCACCCCGGCGACCCCCCAGCACACCCCGGTCACGGTCGTGACCGGGCCACCCCTGGCCCGCAGCGCGAACGGGAACAGCACCGCCCCCACACCGACCAGCACGTACAGGCCGGAGATGAAGGTTGCCTCCAGCAGCGGCATGCCGGCGAAGGCCCCCGAGATCGGCTCCTGCGGCGGCGCGGCGAACAACATGTACGTCCACCCCGCCGCGGCGATCCCGAAGCAGGCCAGCCCCATGGCGAAGACGAACAGCGAGATCGGCCCGGCCGTACGCGCCACGAGCTTGCGCCGGTCGGGCGCCACGGCGACCAGCGCCCAGCGTTTCCACAGGTAGATCGCGGCGGCCAGCAGCAGCACGCCGAACGCCAGCGAGGGCTCCCCGAAGATGATGTTGTCGAACGGGAAGCCCTGCCCGGCCAGCGGCCAGGTGAGCGTCATGTGCAGCCCGGTCACCGTCAGGACGGCCCCCATCGCGCCGAACGCCAGCGCCCAGCCCTCCACGTGCTCCAGCGGGTCGCCTCTGAGCAGCCGGCGGCCGAAGGAGACCACGAGCAGCAACCCGACGCCGGCCGCGACCGCCATGATCGTGTTGTACGTGGGCATCCTGGTCCAGTCGATCTTCAGCTCCGGCTGCGCCAGGACCCCCCAGAATCCACTCATACAGACGCGATTACCCTAAGCATCCAATTGCTAACACAATGTCACGCAGACGACAGGATCAGGCCGCTCGTCGGCACGCCGGTCCCCGCCGTGACCAGGACGTTCCGCACCCCGGCCACCTGGTTGGCGGCCGTCCCGCGGACCTGCCGGACGGCCTCGGCGATGCCGTTCATGCCGTGGATGTACGCCTCGCCCAGTTGCCCGCCGTGCGGGTTGACGGGCAGGCGGCCGTCCAGCTCGATGCCGCCGTCCCGCAGGAAGTCCGGGGCCTCGCCGCGCCCGCAGAAGCCCAGCTCCTCCAGCTGGGCCAGGACGAACGGGGTGAAGTGGTCGTACAGGATGGCCGTCTGGATGTCCTGTGGGGACAGCCCGGACATCTCCCACAACTGGCGGCCGACGACGGACATCTCCGGCAGGCCGCTCATGTCGTCCCGGTAGTAGCTCGTCATCATCATCTGGCCCGCGCCCGCCCCCTGCGCCGCCGCCGTGATCACCGCGGGCGATCTGCGCAGGTCGTGGGCGCGTTCGGCGGATGTCACAACCAGGGCCACCGCGCCGTCGCTCTCCTGGCAGCAGTCGAGCAGGTGCAGCGGCTCCACGATCCACCTGGACGCCTGGTGCTCCTCCAGCGTGATCGGACGCCCGTGGAACCAGGCGGCCGGGTTCGTGGCGGCGTGCCGGCGCATGGCCACCGCCACCCGCCCGAAGTCCTCCGACGTCGCCCCGAACTCGTGCATGTACCGCCGTGCGAACATGGCGACCCACGCGGCCGGGGTCATCAGCCCGTACGGCACGTGCCAGCTCATCTCCAGGCCCTGGGAGGTGGGCTCCCCGGTCAGCCGCGCGTTCGGCTGGCCGAAGCGGCGGCCGGAGCGCTCGTTGAAGGCCCGGTAGCAGACCACCGTGCGGGCCATGCCGGTGGCCACGGCCATGGCCGCGTGCGCGACGGTGCCGCAGGCCGCGCCGCCGCCGTACTCGACGCGGGAGAAGAAGGTGAGGTCGCCGACCCCGGTCTCCCGGGCGACGGCGATCTCCTGGTTGGAGTCCTGGGTGTAGGTGACCATGCCGTCCACCTCGGACGGCGGCACCCCGGCGTCGTCCAGGGCGGCGAGCACGGCCTCGGCCGCCAGCCGCAGCTCCGACCGGCCCGAGTCCTTGCTGAACTCGGTGGCGCCGATGCCCGCGATCGCCGCGCGCCCGCCCGGCATCACGCGCTCCCCGGCAGGACGAAGGTGACGGTGCCGGTGGCGTGGTCGCCCAGGCTCACCCGGCCGCGCACCTGCGCGGTGTACCGGTCGCCGTCGCGCTCGACGATCACGCCGCTGAAGCTCAGCCGGTCCCCCGCGTACGCCGGGACGCCCAGCCTGACGTTGATGCTCGTGATGACCGCCTCCGGGCCCGTCCAGTCGGTGACATAGCGTTCCACCAGGCCCATGGTGGTGAGGATGTTGAGGAAGATGTCCTTCGAGCCCTGGGCGCGGGCCTTGGCGGTGTCGTGGTGCACGGGGGTGAAGTCCCTGGTGGCCAGGGCCGTGGCGATCACCGTCGTCGGGGTCAGGTCGACGGTCAGCTCGGGCAGGGCCGTGCCGGTGGCGGGGGTCACGGCTCCTCCGGCGTCCACATCGGCAGGACGAGCTCGTCGTCCATCGACCGGTACGTCACCCGCAGGGCCATCCCGACCTCCACCTTCTCGGCCGGGCAGTCCACGACGTTGCCCACGATCCGCACTCCTTCCGGCAGTTCCACCACACCCACCACGAACGGGACCTCGCGCCCCGGCACCGGCGGATGGTGGTGGACGACGTAGCTGTACAGGGTGCCGCGGCCGCTCACGACGACGTGCGACCGGTTCGCCGAACGGCAGGCCGGGCACATCGGGCCGGGCGGGTGCCGCAGCTCGCCACAGTCCGCGCAGCTCTGGACGCGCAGCTCGCCGTCCCGCACGCCCTCCCAGAAGAACGCGGTGTCCCTGTTGACCGCCGGCCGCAGCGGGTACGGCTCCCGCGCGCGCGGGGCAGGAGCCTTGGGACGGAACTTCAGCACCCGGAAGAGCATCTCGGCGACGGGCCGGTCGTCGTCGCCGTACCAGGTGACGTTCCAGGTGGCGAAGTAGCCCTCACCCAGGGCGGTGCGCTTCGGGCCGGACAACGACGTGAAGCGGGTGGCGGGCGTCAGCAGCTCGCCGATCCCGGCGTACCGGTGGTAGGTCTGCTCGCAGTTGGTCGCCACGACCCCGGTGAAGCCCGCGGCGTCGAGCGCGGCCAGCAGGTCGTCCACCGGCGAGCGGTCCTTGGCCCGCGAGCCGGGCCCCTGCATGGTCCACACCTGGGCCATCGCGGGCGGGGCCACCCCCTCCTCCAGGTAGCGCGGGTTGGCGTCGCCCATGGCCTCCAGCCAGTGGCGGATCATGGGCGCGTTCACCGGGTCGGCGGCCGGGGTGCCGCGCAGCTCCCCCATCGCCACCTGCTTGCCGGCCAGCTCGCGCAACTCGGCGTCTGTCATCGCGGCGGTCATCGCGACGGCCATCGGGTCGGTCATCGGGTCGGTCATCGCGGCGGCCTCGGCAGGCTCAGGCCGAGCATCGCGATCAGCTCGCGCTGCACCTCGTTGACCCCGCCGCCGAACGTCAGCACCACCGCGCCCTTGACGCCGTGGTCCATGCGCTCGGCCAGCTCGGCCGTCTCCGGGTCCGAGGGGTCGCCGTACCTGGACACGACGTCGCAGACCAGCCGGCCGATCTCCTGCATGCGCTCGGAGCCGTAGATCTTGGTGGCCGAGGCGTCGGGCGCGCCCAGCCAGCCGAGGTCCATGTTGGCCGCCACCTGCCAGTTCAGCAGCTCGTTCGTACGGAAGGCGGCCCGCACCCGGGCGAGGGCGCGGCGTACGTCCGGGTTGTCCGTCAGCCCGGCGTGCCTGGCCCAGGCGAGGAAGCGGTCGTAGGTCTGGCCGAGGTTCCCGGCGGGGCCGAGGGTGACGCGTTCGTGGTTGAGCTGGTTGACGATCAGGTCCCAGCCGCGGTCCACCTCGCCGACCACCATGTCCACCGGGACGCGGACGTCGGAGAAGTAGGTGGAGTTCGTGTGGTGGCGGCCGTCCATGGTGACGATCGGGGTCCAGGAGAAGCCGGGGTCGTCGGTGGCGGCGATCATCATCGTGATGCCCTTGTGCTTCTTGGCCTCGGGGTTCGTCCGGGCCGCCAGCCAGATGTACTGGGCGTAGTGCGCGCCGCTGGTGAAGATCTTCTGGCCGTTGACGACGTAGTGGCCGCCGTCGAGCACCGCCGTGGTGCGCAGGGAGGCCAGGTCGGTGCCGGCCTCGGGCTCGCTGTAGCCGATCGCGAAGTGGCACTCCCCGGCCAGGATGCGCGGCAGGAAGCGGTCCTTCTGCTCCTGGGTGCCGTACTGCATCAGCGTCGGGCCCACCGTCTGCACGGTGATGATCGGGTACGGCACGCCCGCGCGGGCGATCTCGTTGGCGAAGATCTGCTGCTCCAGCGGGCCGTAGCCGCCTCCGCCGTACTCCTTGGGCCAGCCCAGCCCGAGCTTGCCGTCGCGGCCGAGTCGGCGGCAGTGCTCCATGTACGCCTCGCCGAACGGATCGTCGGCGATCTTGGCGCGGTCCTCGGCGGTCAGGCAGCCGCGGAAGTACTCGCGCAGCTCGTCGCGGAGCGCGCGCTGCTCGGGGGTCAGGTCGATCAGCATCAGACGAGGGCTCCGATCAGGTCGAGCTGGGCGTCGGCGCCGCCGAGCAGGTGGGACAGGTGCTTGGCCTGCGCGAAGTAGCGGTGCAGCGGGTAGGTGACGTCCAGTCCGAGGCCGCCGTGCAGGTGCTGGCAGGTGTAGAGGGCCTTGACGGCCTCGCAGACGTGGAACGCGGCCAGCGCCACGTCCTCGTCGGCGGGCAGCCCCTCGCCCAGCCGCCAGGCGGCCGACCACATGGCGACGTCGAGGGCCCGTCCCGCGATGTAGACGTCGGCGATCTGCATGGTCACGGCCTGGAACTCGGCCAGCGCCCGGCCGAACTGCCGCCTGGTCCTGATGTAGGCGGTGGTCAGGTCGAGCGCCCCGGCCAGGACGCCGCTCGCCTGCGCGGCGACGGCCACGGTGAACAGCCGCCCGGCGTCGGCGGCGGCCTCGGGCCCGGCCACCCGCTCGGCGGGCGTGCCGTCCAGCAGGACCGTGGCGGCCGGCTCGCCGGTCGAGGTGAACTCCGGGCTCGCGGACGGCGACGCCACCAGGAACAGCCCCTCGTCCGCGGTGACCAGGACGTCGTCCGCCGGGTACGGCACCGAGACCTTCCGCCCGGTCAGCGACCAGCCGTCACCCTCGCGGCGGGCGGCCGTCTCGGGCGGATCGGCCGGGGCCCGGCCGGGCTCGCGGCGGGCCAGCGTGCCACGCGTGACCCGTCGCCGCTGGTCAGGGCTGCCGTGACGGGCCAGCGCCAGCGTGCTCACCAGGACGGGCAACGCCGGTACGGCCGCCGCCCGCGCCCCGACCTCGCGCAGCACCACGGCCATCTCGACCGGTCCGAGCCCCGCGCCGCCCGCCTCCTCGGACGCGCACACGCTCATGAGCCCGGCCCGCCACAGCCCGTCCCCGGCCGTCGCGCCGCCCTCCTTCCCGGCGGCTCCGGTCCCTTCCCCGGCGGCGGCCTCCTCCCTGGTCAGAACTTCGGTGGTCAGCTTTTTCAGGTCCTGCTGGGTCTCGTCCAGGTTGAAATCCATCAGCTCTCCAAGAGGTGGTGCCTGCCGTGCTCGACGAACTCGTCCTCGATCGCCTTGACGTCCACGCCGGTCAGGGGGCGCAGCCCGGCCGGGGACCGCCACCAGACGGGGTCGCCGGTCCGCCACGCCTCCTTGGCCAGGATCCGCTTGATGACCTTGTGAGAAGGGGTCAGCGGAAGTTCACTACAAATCCGGATATAGCGGGGTAAGGACTTGGGGCCCAGGTCGGTCCGACCTGCCAGGAACGTGGTGAACGCCCCGGCGTCGAAGGGGCCGTCCAGGATCAGCGCCGCCATCACCTGGTCGCCGGCCGCCGCGTCCGGCACCGGGTAGACCGCCGCCTCCACCACGCCGCCGAACTCGCGCAGGGCGGCCTCCACCGGCGCGACCGCCAGGTTCTCGCCGTCCACGCGCAGGCGTTCGGTGCCGCGCCCGGCGAAGAAGACGTGCCCGGCGGGGTCGGCGTAGGCCAGGTCGCCGGACCAGAACGCGCCGTCCCTGACGCGTTCGGCGTCCGCGTCCGGGTCGTTGTAGTAGCCCTCGAACAGGCCAGGGCCGGAGGTGTTGACCAGCTCTCCGACGGCCTCGTCCGGGTTGAGCAGGCGGCCGCCCTCGATGCGGGCGGGCGGGCACGGGCGTCCGGTGAGTGGGTCGAGGATCTCCACGCCCGCGCCCAGCCTGCCGAGGCTGCCGGGCGGGCCGCCGGGGTCGGGGGTGAAGGAGATGGCCGTCTCGGTGGAGCCGAAGGCGTCGATCACCCGGCAGCCGAACCGTTCGCCGAACCGCCTGGTCGCGACCGCGCTGCCCTCGTTGCCGAAGGCGATCCTGAGGGGGTTGTCGGCGTCGTCCGGGCGTTCGGGCGTGGCCAGGACGTAGGAGAGCGCCTTGCCGACGTAGTGCAGGTACGTGCAGCCGTGCCGCCGTACGTCCGGCAGCAGGCCGGAGGCCGAGAACCGCCTGCGCACGGCCAGCGCCGCCCCCGAGGCCACGGCCGGGGCGTAGGCGGCCATCAGGGCCCCGGAATGGAACAGCGGCATCGAGCAGTAGACGACGTCCTCGGGCGTGAGCAGCGCCGCCAGGCTCAGCCCCGGCAGCGCCAGCTTGCGCTGCGTGATCCGGACGGCCCTGGGCCGGCCCGAGGTGCCCGACGTGAAGATCAGCATCACCAGGTCGCCGGGCCCCGGCTCGGCGGCCCGGCCCTCGCCCTCCCCCAGGGACGACACCATGGACAGCGGCAGGCTCTCCAAACCCAGCGCCTCGGCGACCGGCCGGGCCAGGCCCGCAAAAGGGGCGTCCCAGAGCAGGAGGTCCACGTCGGTGGCGCGGGCGTCCCGGATCAGCTCGTCCACCGGGCGTGTCGGGTTCAGCGCGACCAGCACGTGCCCGCCGAGCGCCGCGCCGCCGAGCAGGAAGAGCAGCTCCGGGACGTTCTCCCCCAGCACGCCCACATGCAGACCCCGGCCGCGCCCGCTCAGCCAGGCCGCCGCCGCCCGGCAGCGGGCGACGTGCTCGCGCCACGACCACACCGCGCCCTCGAACATCAGCCCAGGTCGGTCGTCCTGCGCCCGGTCGAGGAGCAGGGCCGCCAGCGTCTGCGCGATCATCGAGCCTCCAGCAAGCGCTAGGTAAGCCGAATGGCAAACTAGAACAGATTCTAATATCTGTCCAGTGCCGGCCTTGTTCGCCATGTTCCGACATAGTCCTGTAACGCCGTAGACATGGGCCGATACGGCCTGTTTGTGACTCGCGAGTAACAAGCCGCGTTGTCGAGAAATCAGATAACGTGTTCTTATGCGTACCTCGCCCGGGTCATTCTCCGCGCCCCCCAGCGACACCGAGGGGGCCGCCGAGGGCCGCGCCGCGGCGGGCGGTCGCAGTGTCCGCACCCGCAGCCAGCACCAACGCCGCAAGCGCATCGTCCAGGCCGCCGCCGCGCTGGCCTCGCGCGGCGGCGTCGAGGCCATGCAGATGCGCACGGTCGCCGAGCGCGCCGGCGTCGCGCTGGGCACGCTCTACCGCTACTTCCCGTCCAAGATGGACCTGGTCGTGGCGGTCGTGGGCGAGGAGATCGACCTGCTGGAGAGCAGCATCGAGCGCCGCCCGCCCGGGGCCTCCACGCCGGCCAGCCGGGCCGTCGACGTGCTCATGCGGGCCACGCGGGGGCTGATGCGCGAGCCGGAGCTGGCCGACGCGCTGATCCGGTCGCTGATCATGGCCGAGGTCCAGACACCGTTCGGCGACCGCATGACGGGCCTGCTGCTACGCGTGTCCGCCGACGGGCTGACGGTCGACCAGGCCGGCGAGGAGCAGCTCGACCTCGCGGGCTCGCTGGCCAGCGTGTGGGTGCAGGAGCTGCTGGAGATGTTGCGGGGTCGGCGCACGTACGACCAGATCCAGCGGCGCATCGAGACCGCCGCGAATCGCCTCCTGTCCGACATCTAGCCTCTTGTCGGACATCTCCGTCATGCCCTAAAAGCGGCCGGGGCCGCCACCGAAATTGTCGGTGGCGGGAGCTATACAGGGGGCATGAGCGACAAGCCGACGAGCGACGACTTCCTCCGGCTGGCCGATCCGATGCGGCGCGAGCTGTTCGCACACTGCTACCGGATGCTGGGGTCGGTGCACGACGCCGAGGATCTCGTGCAGGAGACGTATCTGCGCGCGTGGCGGGGTTACGACGGGTTCGAGGGGCGGTCGTCGCTGCGTACGTGGCTCTACCGCATCGCCACCACCGCCTGCCTGACCGCGCTCGACAGCCGCGGCCGGCGGCCCCTGCCGACCGGCCTCGGCGCCCCGAGCACCGAGGCGAGCGCGCCGCTGGTCCAGGACGGCGAGGTGCCCTGGCTGGAGCCGGTGCCCGACACGCTGGCCGGGGTCGAGGCGGGCGGCGATCCGGCCTCGATCGTGACCTCTCGCGAGAGCATCAGGCTCGCGCTCGTCGCCGCGCTGCAGCACCTGCCGCCCCGGCAGCGCGCGGTGCTGATCCTGCGCGACGTGCTCAGGTGGCGGGCGGCCGAGGTGGCCGAGGCGGTCGGCCTGTCCACGGCGGCCGTCAACAGCATCCTCCAGCGGGCCCGCGCGCAGCTCAGCGAGGTCTCGCCGACTCTCGACGACCCGGTCGAGCCGCTGTCGGCCGAGCAGCGCCACCTGCTCGACCGCTACGTCGCCGCGTTCGAGAACTACGACGTCGACGAGCTGGTCTCGCTGTTCACCAAAGACGTGATCTGGGAGATGCCGCCCTACGTGGGCTGGTACGAAGGCCCCGACGCGATCGGCGAGCTGGTCTCCAACCAGTGCCCCGCGAGCCGGCCCCACGACCTCAAGCTGCTTCCGGTCGCCGCCAACGGCCAGCCCGCGTTCGCCGTCTACTTCCGCGAGGGCGACACCTACCGCCCCTTCGCGATCATGGTGCTGGCGCTGCGCGACGAAGGCATCAACCACGTCGCCATGTTCTTCGACCTGCAGCTTTTCGACACCTTCGGGCTGCGTGCCGAGATCCCCGCCGGAAGCGAGGCTTCCACCGGAAAGTAGAACGCGTTACAGTCGCGGCCAGAGCAACGTTCTGGAGGCGACTGTGGGTACACCGGTGATCGTCGAGGCCGTTCGCACGCCCATCGGCAAGAAGGCGGGATGGCTGTCGGGGCTCAAGCCGCAGCAGGTCCTGGCCGCGGCGCTGAACGGGCTGGTCGAGCGCGCCGGCGTCGACCCGGCCGCCGTCGGCCAGGTGTTCGCCGGATGCGTCACCCAGGCGGGTGAGCAGGGCGGTCACGTCGGCCGCCATTCCTGGCTCTACGCCGGGCTCCCCTACCAGACGGGGGTCACCACGATCGACGCCCAGTGCGGCTCCTCGCAGCAGGCCGTGCACCTGGCGGCGGCGTTGGTCAGGGCGGGCGTCATCGAGGCGGGCATCGGGTGCGGGGTCGAGGTCATGAGCAGGGCGCCGCTCGGCAGCAACGTGCGGCCCGCCCGGCCGCGTCCCGACGACTGGAGCATCGACCTGCCCGACCAGTTCACCGCGGCCGAGCGGATCGCGCGGCGGCGGGGGCTGACCAGGGAGCGGCTCGACTGGTTCGGCGCGCGCTCGCAGCGCCTGGCGGCCAAGGCGTGGGCCGACGGGCGGTTCGACCGGGAGATCGTGCCCGTCGGGTCCGTACGCAGAGATCAGGGGTTACGCGAGACCACGGTGGAGAGCCTGGCCGGGCTCAAGCCGGTCGCCGAGGGCGCCCTGCACACGGCCGGCACGTCCTCGCAGATCTCCGACGGCGCGGCCGCCGTGCTGGTGACGAGCGAGCAGGAGGCCCGCCGGCAGGGGCTGCGGCCCAGGGCGCGCATCCTGGCGCAGGCGCTCGTCGGGGCCGAGCCGTACTATCACCTCGACGGTCCCGTGGAGGCGACCGCGAAGGTGCTGGCGGCGGCCGGGATGACCATGGGCGACATCGACAGGTTCGAGGTGAACGAGGCGTTCGCGTCCGTGGTGCTCTCGTGGGCCGCCGCGCACGAGCCCGACTTCGACCGGGTCAACGTCAACGGCGGGGCCATCGCGCTCGGCCATCCCGTCGGGGCCACCGGCGCCCGGCTCATCACCTCCGCCCTGCACGAGCTCGAACGCTCCGACGGCAACACCGCGCTGGTCACGATGTGCGCGGGCGGCGCACTGGCCACGGCGACGATCCTCGAACGCATCGCCTGATCTACCATTCAACGCACGTGCTCGATCGGGGGAACCGGTGGGGAAGACCAGGCGCAGGCCGTACTCGGAGCAGCGGCCGCAGGAGCTCGGCGGCGGGGTGTGGAGCGTGCCGGTGCCCATCCCGGGCAATCCTCTCGGCTACACGCTGGTCTACGCCGTCGAGTCGCCGCGCGGGCCGGTGCTGGTCGACGCCGGCTGGAACCATCCCGACGCCTGGGAGGCGCTCAGCGGCGGCCTGGCCGAGCTCGGGCTCGACGTCGCGGCCGTGAGCGGTGTGGTCGTCACCCACTTCCATCCCGACCACGCCGGGCTCGCCGGGCAGGTCAAGGAGGCGTCCGGGGCCTGGATCGCGATGCACGAGGCGGACGCGGCGCTGGTCCGGCTCATGCACGGGCTCGCCGCGGAGGAGCACGCGAGCTTCCAGTCCGACATGCTCCGGCGGGCCGGGGCCGATCCCGCCGAGGCGCGCGAGGCGATGGGCGCCCGGCCGACGCCGCCCGCGCTGCCCGACCGCGAGCTGCGCGACGGCGACCTGGTGGACCTGCCGGGCCGCAAGCTGCGGGCCGTGCACACCCCCGGTCACACGCCGGGCCACATCTGCCTGCACCTGGAGGACGCCGACCGGCTGTTCACCGGCGACCACGTCCTTCCCGACATCACCCCGCATATCGGGATCTATCCCTACGACCGGGACGACGTCGATCCGCTGGGCGACTTCATGGACTCGCTCGACCGGGTCGGCGAGCTGGGCCCCCTGGACGCTTTGCCCGCACATGAGTGGATATTTCCTGATGTTGCCGCACGCGCCGCCGAGATCCGCCACCATCACGAGGAGAAGCTGATCCGGTTGCGCACCCTCCTGGCCGAGCGGTCGCGACCGCTGACCATCTGGGAGGTCGCCGCGATGATGACCTGGAACCGGCCCTGGGACGACCTGGCCCCCGTGCTGCGCGGCATGGCGGCCGGCGAGGCCGCGGCCCATCTGCGCACGCTGGAGACCCGGGGTCTGATCCGCCGCGTCCCGAACGTCGATCCCGTACGCTTCCAGGCTCTAGACTCCTAGACATCCGATGTCTAGGGAGAAGAGTGTGGCGGTCACCGACGCGGCCATCGACAAGATCAAGCAGATGATCCTCTCCGGCGAGCTGACTCCGGGCGACCGCCTGCCGAAGGAGGCCGACCTCGCCGAGCGGCTCGGCCTGTCGCGCAACTCGCTGCGCGAGGCCGTCCGCGCGCTCGCCCTGATCAACGTGCTCGACGTACGCCAGGGCGACGGCACGTACGTCACCAGCCTGGAGCCGCACCTGCTGCTCGACACCATGTCGTTCGTGCTCGACCTGCACCGCGACGACACGGTGATCCAGTTCTTCGAGGTCCGGCGCATCCTTGAGCCGGCCGCGACGGCCATGGCCACCGAGCTGATGAGCGAGGCGGACATCGAGGAGCTGCGGCTCATCCTCGACTCGCTGCCCGCCGAGCCGACGGTCGAGGAGCTGGTCGCCAACGACCTGGAGTTCCATCAGCGCATCGCGCGCGGGTCGGGCAACAGCGTGCTGTGTTCGTTCATCGAGAGCCTGTCAGGTCCGACCACTCGGGCCCGGGTGTGGCGCGGCCTCACCCAGGAGGGCGCGATGACGAAGACCCGCGAGCAGCACACCGCGATCTACGAGGCCATCGCCGCCCGCCAGCCGGACGTGGCGCGCTCCTGGGCCACCGTGCACGTCGCGGGCGTGGAGGCGTGGCTGCGCAAAGCGCTCGACTGATCGGCACGCGGGACCGCTCCCCGGGTAGTACCCGTGTCGTGCCCGACAAACTGGAGCGATACCGCAGCAAACGCGACCCCAGCCGGACCCCCGAGCCCGTGCCCGCCACCTCCCCCGAGGACGGTGGCGGCGCCGCGTTCGTCATCCAGGAGCACCACGCCCGGTCCCTGCACTGGGACCTGCGGCTGGAACACGACGGCGTGCTGGCCTCCTGGGCGGTCCCCAAGGGCCTGCCCGCCGACCCCGGCACCAACCACCTGGCCGTGCACACCGAGGACCACCCGATGGAGTACCTCACCTTCCACGGCGAGATCCCCCAGGGCGAGTACGGCGGCGGCACGATGACCGTCTGGGACACCGGCACGTACGAGACCGAGAAGTGGTCCGACCGGGAGGTCAAGTTCGTCCTGCACGGCAGGCGGGCCTCCGGCCGGTTCGTGCTGTTCCGGACGCGGGGCAAGAACTGGATGATCCACCGCATGGACGCCCCCGTCCGCGACCCGTTCCCCGACGTGGAGCCCATGCTGCCCACCGAGCGCGTCCGGCCGCCCAGGGACGCCGCCGCCTACGCCTTCGAGTTCGCCTGGCGCGGACGCCGGCTCCTGGTCCCCATCGACGGCGGGCGCACGACGGCCGCCCGCGAGCACCCCTGGCTGCGTCCGCTGGCCGAGTCGTTCGGCAGCCGGACGGCGGTGCTGGACGGCGAGGTGGTCACGCTGGGCGGGAGCGAGATCCTGGTCGTCCACGACCTGCTGTACGACGAGGGCCGTTCCCTGCTGGACGAGCCGTTCGCCGACCGGCGGGCCGCCCTGGAGGCGCTGGAGCTGGCCGGTCCGCGCTGGCAGACCGCGCCCTCGTGGCCCGGCGAGGCCGGTCCGGTGCGGCAGGCGGCACGCGAGCAGGGCCTGCCCGGCGTGGTCGCCAAACGCCTGGACTCCCGCTACGAGCCCGGCACGTCCAGGTCCTGGCTGTTCATCCCCTCCTGACGCCGCCGGCGTCGCGGTCAGGCCGTCAGCAGGCCCTCGTCGGCCAGTTCCAGCCACAGGTCCTCGGGGACCGGGCGGGACCACAGGGTGGCGTTGGCCAGCACCTCCTCGGGCGCGCGGGCGCCCAGGACGATCGAGGCGACCGCCGGATGCCGCAGCGGGAAGGCCATGGCCGCCTGCGGCAGGGTGACGCCGTGGCGCTCGCAGGTCTTGGCGATCCGGACGGCCCGGTCGAGCAGCGGCGCCGGCGCGGGCGCGTAGTCGAAGGTGCCCGACGGCGTCGGCGTGGCCAGCAGGCCGCTGTTGAAGACCCCGGCCGCCAGCACCCTGACGCCGCGTTCGGCGCACTCCTCCAGCAGCGGCAGCCCCGACTGGTCGAGCAGCGTGTAGCGGCCGGCGAGCATGACGACGTCGATCCCGGTCTCCCGGACGAACCGCAGCGGCGCCCGCCACTGGTTCATGCCGACGCCGATCGCCTTCACCACGCCCTGTTCCCGCAGCTCGGCCAGCGCCGGGTACGCCTCGGCGAGCGCCTGCTCCACGTGGTCGTCGGGGTCGTGGATGAGCGCGATGTCGATCTCGGGCAGGCCGAGCCGGGCGAGGGAGTCCTCCAGGGAGTCGCGCACCCCGTCGGCCGAGAAGTCCCATGCGCGGCCCAGCCCGACGGGGACGTCGAAGATCTCGTCGTCCTCGCGGACCTGCGAGGGCACCACCAGCCGGCCCACCTTCGTGGACAGGACGTAGCCCGACCGCTCGGCGAGCGCGGCGCCCAGGCGGCGCTCGGACAGCCCGAGCCCGTAGTGCGGCGCGGTGTCGTAGAGCCGCACGCCGCTGTCCCAGGCCGCGTCGACCGTGGCGCGCGCCTGCTCGCCGGAGACCGCCTGGTACAGGTTGCCGATCGGGGCGCCGCCGAAGCCGACGCGGGGCAGGTCGATCACGTCATCTCCCAGACCGGCCGCAAACCGCCCGCCGACTTGTCGAAGTCGCCGTCGAGCAGGCGGTTCATCTGACGCTGCCAGGCCTGGTCGGCGGGGTCGTCCTTGAGCGCGGCCTGCAGCGCGGCGTAGTCCTCGACCTCCACGAAGTGGAACAGGTCAAGGCCGTCGCGCCAGATGCGCCACGAGATCACGCCGTTGGCGCGCATGGCGGACTCCAGAGCGGCCGGGATCTCGGCGTGCTCCCTGTCGTAGATCTCCTCGCACCCGGCCTTGAGCCTGGTGCGGAGGGCGAGGCGTTCCATCAGTCCTGCGCCTTTCCGCCGGCGATCCTGCTGATGATCAGTGCGATCAGAATGATGCCACCGTAGATCACCGGTTGCCAGAAGCCGGAGACCCCGATGAGGGTCAGGATGTTCTGGACCAGGCCGATCACCAGCACGCCGGTCAGCGCGCCGAGGACGGTGCCCTTGCCGCCGTCCATGCTGACGCCGCCGATGACGGCCGCGGCGAAGACCATGAAGATCCAGCCGTCGCCCATCTCGTTGCCGATCCCGCCGAGGCGTCCGGTCTCCAGAATGCCGGCCGTGGCGGCCAGGATGCCGCCGAGCACGAACACGCCGAACAGCACGCGGTCCACCCGGATGCCGGCGGCGCGGGCGGCGTCGGCGTTGCCGCCGATGGCGTACAGGGCGCGGCCGAGCCTGAGGTAGGTCAGGCCGAAGACCCCGGCGGCGAACAGCAGCGCGGCGATCCAGATGGCGGCGGGCAGGCCGAGCCAGGTGGCGCTGCCGAGGTAGAGCAACGAGTCGGGCAGCTCGAACAGCGTCTTACCCTGGGTGAGCCCCTGCTGGAGGCCGTCCACGATGATCAGCATGGCCAGCGTGACGATGAACGCCGAGAGCTGGAACCTGATGATCAGGAACCCGTTGAACGCGCCGATGGCCGCGCCCACGAGCAGGGCCAGCGGGATCACCAGCCAGCCGGGCAGCCCGAGGCCGAACCCGCCCGCCGACGCCGGGACGACCAGCATCACGGCGATGCTGGGCGCGCTGCCGACCGTCGACTCCAGCGACAGGTCGAACTTCCCGGCGATCAGGATCATCGCCTCGGCCAGCACGAGCAGCGAGATCGCCGCCTGCTGCTGCAGGACGTTCGTCAGGTTGCCCGCCGTCAGGAAGGTCGGGTCGAGGAACGCGCCCACGACGAGCAGGAGCAGGATCACCGGCACCAGGGTCAGGTCGCGGAACCTGGCCAGCCGCAGCCGGGGGGCCGGAGCAGTCAATGTGGTCACTCTTGTATGCCTTCCATCACGGCCACGAGCTCGTGGTCGGTCCAGCCACGCGGCACGTCCTTGACGACCCGGCCGTGGAACATCACCAGCACCCGGTCGCAGATGCGCAGGTCGTCGAGCTCGTCGGAGACCACGACGGCCCCCGCGCCCCGGCCGACCGCGTCCTCGACCGCGCCGAGCAGGGCCTGCTTGGCCTTGACGTCGACGCCCGCGGTCGGGTTGATCACGACCAGGGCCCTCGGGTCGTCCACGAGCGCCCGCGCGAACACGACCTTCTGTGCGTTCCCGCCGGACAGGTCGCCGACGGGCTGGTCGGGCCCCTCGGTCTTGATGTCCAGGCTCTCGATCATCTGGACGGCCCTGGCCCGGCGCCGCGCGGGCGAGACGATGCCGTAGGGGCCCAGCTTGTGGGCGATCGGCAGGGTGGCGTTCTCCCCCACGGACAACATCGGGACGAAGCCCTCGTGATGCCGGTCCTCGGGCACGAACCCGAGCCCGGCCCGCATGGCGGCGGGCACGTCGCCCGGCCTGACCTGGTCGCCGTCGATCGTGACCGTGCCCGCGTCCGGTTTGCGCAGCCCGACCAGGGTCTCGGCCAGGCCGACCTTGCCGCTGCTCGCCGAGCCGGCCAGGCCCACGACCTCGCCGGACCTGACCGCGATGTCCACGTCCTGGTAGCGGCCGGCCAGCGACAGGCCCGTGCCCGCCAGCACGACCGCCTCGCCCGGCGTGCGCTGCCGGGCCTGGTAGGCGGCCGTGGCCTCGCCGGTCATCGCGTCCACCAGCTCGTTGTGCGGGAAGCCCTCGACCGGCCGGGTCACGATGTGCCGGGCGTCGCGGAAGACCGTGACGCTCTGGCAGATCTCGTACACCTCGTCCAGGTGATGGGAGATGTACATCATCGTGACGCCCTGCTCGCGCAGCGAGCGCATGCGGGTGAACAGCCGCTCGATGGCCGGGCCGTCGAGCCTGGCGGTGGGCTCGTCGAGGATGATGAAGCGCGCGCCGAACGACAGCGCCCGCGCGATCTCCACGAGCTGCCGCTGCTCGACGCTCAGCTCGCCGGCCAGCGCCCGCGGGTCGACGTCCACCTCGTACGTGTCCAGCAGCTCGCGCGCCTTGGCCCGCAGCGTCCGCCAGTTGATCACCCGGCCGCGCTCGGTCTGGCGGTTGACGAACAGGTTCTCCGCGACCGTCAGCGCCGGGATGATCGTGGACTTCTGGTACACGCAGGCGACGCGCCGCCGCCAGGCGTCGCGGTCGCCGAGGGCGGGCGCCGTCTCTCCCGAGAACAGCACCTCGCCCTCGTCCGGCCGCTGGAGCCCGGTGAGGATCGACACGAGGGTGGACTTCCCCGCGCCGTTCCGGCCGACGAGGGCGTGGGTCTGGCCCTCGGCGATGGCGATCTCCGCGCCGTTCAGCGCGGTGGTCGGGCCGAAACGCTTGACGACATTTCGGGCTTCAACGTGATATTTCATCACTTGACCTGGTTACCCCAGAGGTTCTGGTCGTCCACGTTGTCCTTCGTCACCAGCGGCGCCGGGAGCTGGTCCTCGAAGCCGTTGGGGAGCTGGATGATGTTGCTGCCGTGGTCCGTCGGGCCCGGCTGGAACGTCTTGCCGTCGACCGCCGCCTTGGCGTAGAAGATCGCGTACCGGGCGTAGAGGTCGGCCGGCTGCGACACCGTGGCGTCGATGTTGCCCTTGCGGATCTCCTCGAACTCCTGCGGGATGCCGTCGTTGGAGACCACGAAGACGTGTTTGGGGTCGGTCGGCGGGACCAGCAGGTTCTTCTGCTTGAGCACCTGCAACGTCGGGGCCAGGTGCACGCCGCCGGCGTGCATGTAGATGCCCTTGATGTCCGGGTTCTGCTCCAAGCGGGTCTGGAGCATGGACGCCGCCTTGCTGCCCTCCCACTCGGTCGGCTCGCTGAACACCGTGATGCCGGGGAACTTGCTCTTCATGCACTCGTTGAACGCCTCGGACCGGTCGCGGCCGTTGATCGAGCTGAGCGCGCCCTCAAGCTGCACGACCTTGCCCTTGCCGCCGAGCTTCTCACCGAGGAACTCGCACGCCTTGGTGCCGTACGCGCGGTTGTCGGCGCGGACGACCATGTAGACCTTGCCCTTGTCGGGGCGGGTGTCCACGGTCACCACGGGGATCTTCTTGTTCTCCAGCTGCTGGAGCGTGTTGGCGATGGCGCCGGTGTCCTGGGGGGCCATGACGATCGCCTTGGCGCCCTGGCCGACCAGCGCCTGCACGTTGTTGACCAGCTTGGAGACGTCGTTCTGGGAGTTCGTGGCGGGCATCAGGTCGACCTTGAGCTCGGTCGCCATCTGCGGGACGTACTTGATGTAGGAGTTCCAGAAGTCGGAGTCGGCGCGCGGGTGGTCGATGCCCACCTTGCCGCCGCCTCCCCCTTCCGCCGTGGAACCGCTGGTGCCGCTCGTGCCGCTGGAGCCACAGGCGGCGACGACCGCCAGCAGGGCCGCGCTCGCGACCACCGGACCGATCTTCATGGGGGGTTACCTTCCTTGGTTGGTTGGCCGGAGCCGCAGCCCCTGCATGCCGCCGTCGACCGCGAGCGCGGTGCCGGTGGTCGAGGCGGCCTCGGGACCCGCCAGATAGGCGATCGCCGCGGCGACCTCCTCGGCGCTGACCAGACGGCCCATGGGCTGCCGGGCGTTCAGCGCCGCTCGTTCGGCCTCGGGATCGTCGGCCGAGTCGAGCAGCCGCCCCACCCACGGGGTGTCGGCGGTGCCCGGGTTGACGCAGTTGACGCGGATGCCCTCGCGGACGTGGTCGGCGGCCATGGCGAGGGTCAGCGACAACACCGCGCCCTTGGTCGCGCTGTAGAGCGCCCGGTCCGGCAGCCCCGCGGTGGCCGCGATCGAGCAGGTGTTGACGATGGCCGCGTGCCGCGACTCGCGCAGGTACGGCAGCGCCGCCCGGCTCACCCGCACCATGCCGAACACGTTGACGTCGAAGACCTTCCGCCACTCCTCGTCCGGGTTGTCCTCGACCGTGCCCTGGGCGCCGACGCCCGCGTTGTTGATCAGGATGTCGATGCCGCCCAGCCGCTCGGCGGCCTCGGCCACCGCCGCGCGCACGGACGCGTCGTCCGCCACGTCCGCCTTGATCCCGACGAACGGGTCGCCGGGCGGGACGAGGTCGAGGCAGGCGACCTTCATGCCGCGCGCCACGAGCAGGGTGGCGGTGGCCAGGCCGATGCCCGAACCGCCGCCGGTCACGATGGCCTTGAGTGTCATGACGCGGACCTCCAGACCTCGCCGTCGGGGAACGTGTGGGCGGTGATCGACGCCGTGTGCATCTCGGCGCTGAAGCCGGGCGCCATGGGGGCGGCGTAGCGGCCGTTGTCGATGACGACGGGGTGCACGAAGTGCTCGTGGAGGTGGTCGACGTACTCGATCACGCGGCCGTCCATCGTGCCGGTGACGGCCACGTAGTCGAACATCGACAGGTGCTGCACCAGCTCGCACAGCCCGACGCCGCCCGCGTGCGGGCAGACCGGCACGCCGAACTTGGCCGCGAGCAGCAGGATCGCCAGGTTCTCGTTGACCCCGCCGACCCTGGCCGCGTCGATCTGCAGGAAGGAGATCGCGCCGGCCTGGAGGAGCTGCTTGAAGACGATGCGGTTCTGGACGTGCTCGCCGGTGGCGACCGGGACCGGCCTGATGCCCTCGGCGATGGCGGCGTGCCCGAGCACGTCGTCGGGGCTGGTCGGCTCCTCCACCCAGTGCGGCCGGTACGGGCTCAGCGCGCCGACCCACTCGATGGCCGAGGCGACGTCCCAGCGCTGGTTGGCGTCGATCGCGATCGGGTAGTCGGGGCCGCAGACCTCGCGGGCCACGCGGAAGCGGCGCAGGTCGTCGTCGAGGTCGGCGCCGACCTTGAGCTTGATCTGGCCGAAGCCCTGGTCGAGCGCCTCCTTGCAGAGGCGTCGCAGCTTGTCGTCGTCGTAGCCCAGCCAGCCGGGGGAGGTGGTGTAGGCGGGGTAGCCGGTCTCGATGAGCCGCTGGATCCGCTCTTCCTTCCCCCCTTCCGCGTTTTTCAGGATCTGGAGGGCTTCGTCCCGGGTGAGCGCGTCGCTCAGGTAGCGGAAGTCGATCAGCCCGACGATCTCCTCGGGGGACATCTCGGACAGCAGCCGCCACACCGGCTTGCCCGCCCGCCTGGCCTTCAGATCCCACAGGGCGTTGACCACGGCGGAGATCGCCATGTGCATGACGCCCTTCTCCGGCCCCAGCCACCGCAGCTGCGAGTCGTTGACCAGCTCCTTGTACAGGGCGCCCAGGTCTTCGACGTCCCGGCCGAGCACGTACGACTCAAGCGCCCGGATCGCCCCGGTCTGCACGTCGTTGCCGCGCCCGATGGTGAACGCGAACCCGTGCCCCTCGACCCCGTCGTCGGTCCTCAGCACCACGTACGCCGCGGAGTAGTCGGGGTCGGGGTTCATCGCGTCCGACCCGTCCAGCTCGCGCGAGGTGGGGAAGCGCACGTCGTGCGTCTCCAGCGCGACGATTCTGTACGACATCAGCCCTGCCCCACCGTCTGGCGCTGGCGGCCGAGCCCGTCGATCTCCAGCTCCATCACGTCACCGGCGCGCAGGTACGGCTGTCCGGGGATGCCCATCGCGACCCCGGCCGGGGTGCCGGTGTTGATCACGTCACCGGGTTCGAGCACCATGAACCGGCTCAGATAGCGCACGATCTCGGCCACGTCGAAGATCATGTCCTTGGTGGCGCCGTCCTGGCGCTGCTCGCCGTTCACCCAGAGGCGCAGCCCCAGGCTCTGCGGGTCGCCGACTTCGTCCGCCGTCACCAGCCAGGGGCCCAGCGGGTTGAACGTCTCGCACGACTTGCCCTTGTCCCACTGACCGCCGCGTTCGAGCTGGAACTCACGCTCGGAGACGTCGTTGGAGATCGCGTATCCGGCGATCACGTCGAGGGCCTCCTCCCGGCTGTCGAGGTAGCGGGCCTGCTTGCCGATGACGACCGCCAGCTCCACCTCCCAGTCGGTCTTCACGCTGCCACGCGGCACCAGCACCTCGTCGTACGCGCCGATCACGGTGTTGGCGGCCTTCATGAACACCACGGGCTCGGCGGGCGGCTCGGCGCCGGACTCGGCGGCGTGGTCGCGGTAGTTCAGCCCGATGCAGACCACCTTGCCCGGACGGGCGATCGGCGCGCCCACCCGCAGCCCGGCGGCGTCGACGACGGGCAGGTCGCCACGCTCCAGCGCGGCACGCACGCGCGCCACTCCCCCGGAGGCGAGAAAAGCCCCGTCGATCTCGGGCTCCCCGATGTCACGCAGGGTGCCGGAGGCGTCCATCACCACCGGCCGCTCCTGCCCGACAGGTCCCACTCGCAGCAGCTTCACACCGCACCCTTCAGTCATTCATCGGATGTCTGTGTCTCAGATGCTGCTGCGGGATGGCGGCGCATGTCAAGGGCGTCCAGCGGGATACATCCGATCCGTAACCTGAACCCACACCTCGAACCCCAAGCAAACCACCCAACCCAGCCCCCACAGCTCCGACGGCTTCCTCTTCTCTGCCGATCACCTCGCCTTGGAAAACATCGGACGTGCCTCAGAGGTGCGCCGCTCGGCGTGGAACGGGGGCTGGGGGCCCTGTGCGGTGGTCGTCTCGCACGTGCGCCCGCGGGCACTACACCGGGACGACACCCCTTCCCACGCTCGCTCCCCTGCGTCGTGGCCGGAGCAGCAGCAGCCCGGTGACGGTGAGCGCGCAGGCCGGGATGACGAATTGCACGCCGTGGTGGAGGGGCCTCGTCGGGAGCAGAAGGTGGCCGGTGTGCACGCCGACCGCCATCCACAACGTGCCCGTACGCGCCCGCGCCGCCGCGCACGCGAAGCCGAGTGCGACGGCCTGGAGCACGTAGAGCAGGCGTTCGGCCGGTGAGCGCCTCGCCCTCCGCCTCAGGGCCACCGACCACCCCACCCCTGACCGCCCCCCGGAGGACGGGCGAGAGGACGGCAGTCAGGGGTGGCGTTCTGCGGGGTTACATCGAGGTGTCCGGTCGGACGGGAGCTCGGGGCCGACCGGGGCTACTTGACGGGCGTACAGTGGCGTAATAGAACACGTTTCAGTACATATAAAACAAGCGCTTGATCAAGAGGTGACCGCGAGTGCATATCGACCTCGTCGACAGGGACCGTTACGCGACTTCCGGCCCACCCCACGAACAGCTCGCCTGGCTCCGCACCAACTCCCCCGTCCACTGGCACGAGGGCGAGCCCGGGTTCTGGGCGGTCACCCGCTACGAGGACGTCGTGCACGTGTCCCGCCACTCCGAGCTGTTCTCCTCGGCCAAGAAGCTCGCCCTCTTCGACGAGATGCCCGAGGACCAGATCGCCCTCCAGCGGCTGATGATGCTCAACCAGGACCCGCCCGAGCACACCAGGCGGCGTTCGCTGGTCAACCGCGGCTTCACCCCCCGGACGATCGGCGCCCTCGAACAGCACATCCGCGACATCTGCGACGACCTCCTCGACAAGTGCTCCGGCGAGGTGGACTTCGTCACCGAGGTCTCCGCCCCCCTCCCCCTGTACGTGATCTGCGAGCTGCTCGGCGCCCCCGCGACCGACCGCGACAAGCTGTTCTCCTGGTCGAACCGCATGATCGGCGCCCAGGACCCCGACTACGCCGCGACGCCCGAGGAGGGCTCCGGCGCGGCCATGGAGGTGTACGCCTACGCCAACGAGCTCGCGGCGCAGCGCAGAGCCAGCCCCAAGGACGACATCATCACCAAGCTCCTCCAGCCCGATGAGAAGGGCGAAAACCTCAGCGAGGACGAGTTCGACCTCTTCGTCCTGCTGCTGATCGTCGCGGGCAACGAGACCACCCGCAACGCGGCCTCCGGCGGCATGCTGGCCCTCTTCGACCACCCCGACCAGTGGGACCGCCTGGTCGCCGACCCCACGCTGGCCAGGACGGCGGCCGACGAGATCGTCCGGTGGGTGTCGCCGGTCAACCTGTTCCGGCGCACCTCCATGGCCGACCAGGTGCTCGGCGGGCAGCCCGTCAAGGACGGCGACAAGGTCGTGGTCTTCTACTCCTCCGCCAACCGGGACGCCTCCGTCTTCCCGGACCCGGAGGTCTTCGACATCGGGCGCACGCCCAACACGCACATCGGGTTCGGCGGCGGCGGCGCGCACTTCTGCCTCGGCAACCACCTCGCCAAGCTGGAGCTGCGCGTGCTGTTCGAGCAACTGGCCAGGCGCCGCCCGCGCATCCGCCAGGCCGGCCCGGCCCGCCGCCTGCGCTCGAACTTCATCAACGGCATCAAGGAGCTGCCGGTCACGATCGCCTGACCCTCCCGTAGGCACCGGGAACGCCCTCACGAGAAGCGCCGGTGCCGGGGATGGCGGTGGGTCCTGCGGCGGGCCGCGCGGATCTGGCGAAGGACGTGGACAGTGCCCTCCGGGCCCGGTTGCCAGCCTTGCTGGATCAGCGCGTCGGCGACGTGGCGGAGAAGGCCGGCGATCTGGCCGGGGATGACGTCGCGGCGTACGGCGATCACGCGCCAGCCGAGCCTCCGCAGCTCGGCGCGGCGGTCGTCGTCGCGCCGCCGGTCCTCGGGCGAGGTGTGGTGCTCCCGGCCGTCGTACTCGACCCCCACCTTGTACGGCTCCCACCCCAGGTCGAGGTAGGCCCGCCTGCCGCCGCCCAGGTCCACGGCGAGCTGCGTCGTGGGCCGGGGGAGGCCGCCGTCGACAAGGATGACCCGCAGCCAGCTCTCCCGGGGCGAGGCGGCACCCGCGTCGGCCAGGCTCAGCGTGTCGCGCAGCCGCCAGGAGTTGAGCGGACGACGCCACAGGGCCTCCATGTCGACCCCCAGCCGGGCGAACTGGTCGAGCGCCGCCACGGCCTCCGGACGCGGCAGCGACCGGGCGCAGTCGAGGGCCGTGCGCGCCATGGTGGTGAGCCGGACGCCCCGATGGTCGGTGACGTCGTCGGCGGGCAGCTCGCCCACGTACGTGACGCAGCCGGGGATCGCCAGGTGAGCGGGGGCGATCACCTCTACCGGCCAGTCGGCCTCCTGGACGGAGGGCACGCTCAGGCCCCAGACATGTGCGGCCGTCTGCCGGCAGGCGACGGCCTGCCGGCAGGACCGGGTGATGCGCTCGGCGCGGCCGAGCAACGAGAGTGAGCCGTTCACGGGCCCAGGGTGACGGCCTTCCCCAGGCCCCCGCAGAGCCGAGCCACGTTCTGTGGAAAACCAGCGAACTCCGCGCCCTCCCGAAGCCCGCCCGCCCAACCGGCGCCCACCCCACGTCAGCGCGGAGGCTGATCGGTCCAGCCTGCGGTGACCCAGACGAAGCTCGGGCCCCACGCCACTCCCCCGTCGCCGCCGTAGAGGTAGTTGGTCCGGATCACCCGGGCGCTCGCAGGGTCGACGACCGTCCTGATCTCGGGGCCGCCGTCGGGGTTGGGGAACCGCAGCTCCTGCCCGTCCTCGACCTCGCCCGCGTTCTCGACCCCGGGTGTCGCGGCGAGTGCCCGGAACGCCGCGGACCGGACCTCCGGCGGCGCCGGCAGCTCCGAGATCAGCGCGACCAGTGAGAACAGCGGGTCACCACGCTGCTCGGAGGAGGTCATGGCGCGGGCGAGCCCGGGAAGGGCGGCGATCCGGGCGATCAGGGCGGCCGGCTCCGTCGGCAGCCCTTCGAGCTCCTCGATGCTCACCTCGGCCCCCTTGAGCCTGAGCGGGTTCGGGTCGGGCACGACGACACCCGCGGGGGCGTCCGGCCGGCCCCTGGACCAGCGACGCCCGTCCCGCGTCGTCCAGCTCTCCCGTGAGGGGATGTCGGCGTCCCGGTACTCGCGGGTGACGTGCCAGTACCGGCCGGCGCCCTCGGGCGTACGCTCGGCGCTGGCGGCGGCCATGAGCAGGACGTCCTTGCCCGAGGCCGGTGTGCCGGCAGGCGCGATCACGCCCGTGGCGAGCACCGTGACGACAGCGGCGGCGGCGGCCAGGGCGAGCGACGGCACGAGCCACCCCGTCCGCCGCCGCGCCGTACGGCCGCGCATCCTGTCCTGGAGGCGGCCCCTGCTGCGCGCGATCGCCTCGGTGGCCGGTTCGGGCTTGGCCAGCAGGGTGGCGAGCTCGTTCAGGTCATCCATGAGCGGTCTCCTTGTCGACAAGGGCGTGGATCTTCGCGCGCGCCCGGCTGAGCCGGGAGCCGACCGTGCCGGCGGCGATGCCGAGCGCCTGGGCCACCTCGTCGTAGCTGAGCTGGCCCAGGGCCACGAGCAGCAGGACGTCGCGCTCGCCCCCGGACAGCGCGGCGATCGCCCTGGCCAGGTGGGGCTGCATGCGCTGGGCAGCGACGGAGGCCACGACCCGGTTCTCATGGCCTTCCACGGCGGGTTCCGTGCCCAGCCGGGCCAGCGCCCGGTAGTGGCGGACCTCCTTGCGCCGGTGCCTGGCGATCAGGTTGGTGGCCAGGCCGAACAACCAGGGCCGCAAACCCCCGCGTTCCGGGTCGAACCGGTCGCGCTGGTCGAAGGCCAGCAAGAACGTCTCGGCCGTGATGTCCTCGGCGATCTGCGTGTCCAGCCGGCCGGCGACGTACAGGTAGATGTCGCGGTAGTGGCGATCGTGCACGATGGTGAACAGCTCGGGGTCCCGCCGGTACCGGGCGACCAGCTCGGCGTCGGTCAGCTGTTCGCCCGCTTCGGCGATCACGTTGTCGTCTCCGTCATCAGGCGCCTTCACGAAGTGGTGGACTGTCACCCATCCTTCGCCGCAGGCCCGGATCGTCTTCCGCGCGTCCCGCCGCCGGTCAGGAAGTCAGCGCGCGGAGGGCGGGCAGCACCTCCCCGGCCAGGCGCTCCGCCTGGGCGCGCGGGTCGGGGCCGACCGGCGTGAAGTTCATCGACGTGAACCCCATGGCCACGAACTCCGCCAGGCGGCCGGTCACCTCCGACGCCGAGCCCGCGACCATCCCGTCCCCCTCGGCGGCGGCGCCGATGCGGAAGGCGACGTTGTACACGCACTCGACCGGGCGACCGGCCGACAGGACGCGCTCCCTCATGGGCGCCGCCCGTTCCGGCGGCGCGAACCCCAGGGAGGGGATCCAGCCGTCGGCCAGCCGTCCGGTGGCGTCGAGGGCGCGCGGTCCGTACGTGCCCAGCCAGATCGGGATGGGGCTGAGGGGCTTGGGCTCGATGGTGGCCCGATCGGTGTGGTAGCGAGAGCCTTCGTACGTGAAGTGCGATTCGGACCAGAGGCCGCGGATGACGTGGATGGCCTCCACCATGCCGTCCACCTTCTCGCGGGGTGTGGGCACGCCCAGCCCGAACGCGCGGAACTCCTCGTCGGAGTAGCCGCCCCCGAGCCCGAGGATCAGCCGGCCGCCGGAGAGCCGGTGCAGCGTCTCGGCCATCTTGGCGACCATCGCCGGCGGCCGGTACGGCACCCCCAGCACCCGCGTCGCCACCCTGATCCGCGAGGTGGCGGCGGCCACCCAGGTCAGCATCGTCCACAGCTCGTACGTCGGCTCGCTCCCGCAGGGATGGTCCGAGGCCGAGACGAAGTCGAAGCCCAGCTCCTCGGCCGCGCGAGCGTCCCCCACAGGATCGGCCCCCGGCCCCGCCGAGGTCGATATGCCCAGTCCGAACACGACGTGCCTCCTCCAGATTGGTTTACATGTAAACCTAGAGCTGAGGTCGGTTACACGTCAACTAAACTCCGGGGACATGGAGCCCAACTGGCTGGACGACGCCGAGTTCCGGGCCTGGATCGGCTACCGCAGGATGCGCCTGCTGCTGGATGCCCAGGTCAGCCGCGACCTCGCGCGCGACTCAGGGCTGTCGGCCCCCGACTACGACGTCCTGTCCGCGCTGACCTCCGCGCCCGACCACCGGTGGCGTCTCACCAGGCTGGCCGACCGGATGCTCTGGTCGAAGAGCCGCCTCTCGCGGCACATCTCGCGGATGGAGCAGCGCGGGCTCGTCACGCGCGAGGGCTTCGAGGGGGACGGGCGCGGCGCCGTGGTCGTGCTGACCGAGGGAGGGCTGCGGGCCATCCAGGAGGCGGCGCCCGCCCATGTGGCGTCCGTCCGCAGGCACTTCATCGACCTGCTCTCACCGGAGCAGATCGAGGTGCTCGCGACGATCGCCGAGACCGTCCTCGACCACCTGCCGGACGCCGATCACGACAAACCCGGCTGAACCGCTCAGGCCTCGACCCACATCGGACGCCAGTCCGGCACCTCGTGGAAGCGCCGCAGCTCCGCCACCCCGGACAACATCCCGCCCCAGGCCGCGTACGGCGGGCGCTCGGCGTCGAAGCCGCTCTGCACGAGCGTCAGCCGCGTCCGGCCGGCGGACCCGGCGAGCTCCCACGAGCTCACCCCCGGGCCGCCCCAGTCGACGGAGAACCGGCGCTCCGGCTCCAGCTCCAGCACCTTGGCCGGCGACGGGTCGTTCGCGAACCCGCCCATGGCGAACCGGCCGCCGACGTACGGCTCGATCTCGATCGGGAACCCGAACCACTTGGTGACCGTCTCCGAGTCGATCAGCGACTCGAAGACCTGGGCGGGCGCCGCGTCGATGGTGACCTCGGCGCGCAGCTCGCGCGCGGTGAAGTCGACGCGCGGCGTGAGCGGCCGGCCCTCGACGTGCTCGGCCAGGCTGGCCAGGACCTGGTACCAGTACGTCTGCAGCACGCCGCGGATGCTCGCGCCGGTGACGACGTCCTGGAAGTCGTAGTGCGACTGCGACACCGAGACGATCGTCGCCGACTCGCCGTCCTCCTCGACCGTGATGCCGGCGGTCGTCTCGACCCCGTCCAGCAGCCAGGCGAACTGCACACTGCGGTCGTCGGCCGACAGCACCCGCTGGTGCGGCGCGTCGCCCTCCGGCGTCGTACGGCCCCAGAACTCGAACCGGTCCGGCAGGTCCACCTCGGCGTGCTCGGCCAGCCAGACGCGCGCCGCGGCCGAGTCGGTCAGCGCGTGCCACACCTCCTTGACCGGCGCGTGGACGCGGACCTTCGCGATCATCGGCTCACTCATGCTCTTCTCCCTTGGGGTAACAGGCGACGGCGAGCTTGAAGGCGTCACCCTCAGCGCCGCCGTAGCGAGTGAAAAGCTCCTGCAGCATGCCCTGCAGGTCGTTCAGGAACTGCTGGCGGCTCTCCGGACGTACGTGGATCTCTCCGGACAGGCCGATGGACGGCAGCTCGGGCGCGTCCCGGTCGAGCGCGGCGATGTCGGCCTGGACCTCCTCCATGAGGTCGAGCAGGTAGCCCAGGCTCAGCTCGTCGCGTGCCCTGCGCAGCCCGATCCGCCCGACCAGCCGCGGTGACAGCCAGTACGAGCGGGCGCCGGCCTGGTAGATGCCCTCGTGGATGCCGCGCACCTTGCGCTCGGACACCAGGTCCACGAGGCCCGCCTCAACCAGCCGCTTGACGTGGTAGTAGACCCGCTGCGGCGTCTGCCCGAGGCGTTCGGCGACCTCCGAGCACGTGCGCGGCTCGGCCAGTTGCCTCAGCACCTCGACCCGCTGCGGCTTGAGCAGCGCCTCGGCCTGCTCGATCTGCTCCAGATACAGGACATCTCTCATCGCAAAACCAATCTTTTACGTAAAAATCCTCTTTGTCAATGGGATCCACGGGATCGCCGTGAGAACTCAGAGGGCCCACAGAGCGCCGCGTGACGGCGGGTCACCGGTGAAGGGTCAGCGGCCGTGCCCCTGGAGGGCCCTCAGCCGCAGTACGGCGGATGGCCCGACCACGCGAAGCCGTGAAGAGACAGCAGAACCCGCACCGGAACAGGCGGCCACAACCGCACAGACCCCGGGAAACAACGACCGGAAGCAGTCCGGTCTACGGCCAGGAGCTGTCCTGGTCGGGGTCGCCGCCGGCGGAGAGGAGGCGGAGGTCGCTCTCGACCATCATGGCGACCAGCTCGTCGAACGACACGCTCGGCTCCCACCCCAGCTGCGCCCGCGCCTTCTTCGGGTCGGCGCACAGCAGGTCCACCTCCGCCGGCCGGTGCAGCGCCTGGTCGACCACCACGTGCCGCTCCCAGTCCAGCCCGGCGGCCGTGAAGGCGGCCTCCACCAGCTCGCGCACCGACTTCATCCGCCCGGTGCCGATCACGTAGTCCTCGGGGCTGGCGGCCTGCAACATCAGGTGCATCGCCTTGACGTAGTCGCCGGCGTAGCCCCAGTCGCGACGCGCCTCCAGGTTGCCCAGCCGCAGCTCCGTGGCCAGCCCGAGCTTGATCCGGGCCACCCCGAGCGTGACCTTCCTGGTCACGAACTCCGCGCCGCGGCGCGGCGACTCGTGGTTGAACAGGATGCCCGACACCGCGAACATCCCGTACGACTCGCGGTAGTTCTGCGTGAGGAAGTGCCCGTACGCCTTGGCCACCCCGTACGGCGAGCGCGGGTGGAAGGCGGTGCGCTCGGTCTGCGGCGTCTCGGTGACCTGCCCGAACATCTCCGACGACGAAGCCTGGTAGAAGCGGATCTGCCCCGACGGCGACGATCCCCCACCCCTCGACACGCCCGAACACACCCGGATGGCCTCAAGCATCCGCAGGACGCCCATCCCGGTCACCTCGGCGGTCAGCTCGGCCTGCTCCCATGACATGGGCACGAACGAGATCGCCCCCAGGTTGTACACCTCGTCGGGTTGAACGCGTTCCACCGCGGAGATCAGCGACCCCTGGTCCAGCAGGTCACCCCGTACCACCTGGACGTCGGCGAGCAGCTTGCGCATGCGCGAGACGCGCGGGTTCGCCTGTCCGCGGGCCAGCCCCCACACCTCGTACCCCTGGTCGAGCAGGTGCTCGGCCAAGTAGGAACCGTCCTGGCCGGTGATGCCGGTGATCAGAGCGCGCCTGGCCAAGGGGTCCTCCAACTATCACGTAGGTACGGTGGCCCGCACCGCGTCCCTTTGGGACGGGAATGTACAGCTAAGCGCCTGGACGCAGCACCAAGCCACCTAGAACATGTTTCACCGAACCACGCTCGGTTACCTTAATGTCGCAGTTCGCACGGCCTGTGGAGACTGTTGTGAACAATTCCAGGTGACCTACCGAATGGTAGCCTTCTCGGACTAAGGTCATCTTTCACGGTACACGCCCGCCTCTTGGGGCCTTACCGCAGAAAACATGGGCCTACCGGCGGAGAAAGGGGTGTCCGTGAGCGAGGCGCTGCGGATCGCGCTGCTGTCCTATCGCAGCAAGCCCACCTGCGGCGGGCAGGGCGTCTACCTCCGGCACCTGAGCCGTGAACTGGTCGCGCTCGGTCACCACGTCGAGGTGTTCTCCGGACCGCCCTACCCCGAGCTGGACGAGGGCGTCGTCCTGCGCAAGGTGTCCAGCCTCGACCTCTACCGGGACGAGGACCCGTTCAGGACGCCGAAGCTGGCCGAGTACCGCGACTGGATCGACCTCCTGGAGGTCGGCACCATGTGGACGGCCGGCTTCCCCGAGCCGCTGACCTTCACCCTGCGCGCCTACCGCGAGCTGAAGAAGCGGGTGGGCGACTTCGACGTCGTCCAGGACAACCAGACCCTCGGCTACGGCCTGCTCGGCATCCAGAAGCTGTTCCCCGTGGTCGGCACGATCCACCACCCGATCAGCGTCGACCGGCGGATCGAGCTGGAGGCCGCCACCGGCTACAAGAAGCTCACCATGCGCCGCTGGTACGGGTTCGTGAAGATGCAGTCCCGCGTCGCCCCCAGGCTCAGCCCGATCCTCACCGTCAGCGAGTCGTCGCTGGCCGACATCCACCGGGACTTCAACGTCCCGCAGGCCAACATGCGGCTGATCCCGCTCGGCGTGGACACCCGCTACTTCCACCCGCGCCCGGACAAGCCGCGCCGCAAGGGCTCGATCGTCGCGGTCGCCAGCGCGGACTCGCCGATGAAGGGCGTGGCCACGCTGCTGCGCGCGGTCGCCAAGCTGGCCACCGAGCGCGACGTGAACCTGACCGTCGTCAGCAAGCCCACCCCCGGCGGCCCGACCGAGCGGCTCGTCCAGGAGCTCTCGTTGCAGGACCGGGTGCGTTTCGTGCACGGCATCTCCGACGACGAGCTGGGCGAGCTGATCGCCACCTCGGAGATCTCGGTGGTCCCTTCGCTGTACGAGGGCTTCTCGCTGCCCGCCGTCGAGCACATGGCCTGCGGCACGCCGCTGGTGGCCAGCCGTACGGGCGCGCTGCCCGAGGTCGTGGGCGACGCGGCCGTCCAGGTCCCGCCGGGTGACGCCGAGGAGCTGGCCGCGGTGCTGCGCCGCCTGCACGACTCCCCCGAGGAGCGCGAGCGGGTGGGCAAGGCCGGCTACGACCGCGTCATGGAGCGCTACACCTGGCACGTCGTCGCCAAGCGGACGGTCGAGGCGTACCGCGAGGCGATGGCGGCGCACAAGAGCCGCCGCTGACCCCCGTACGAAAAGCCCCAAGAGCTGATCAAGGAGAAGCGACAAAGTGCTGACCGTGGACTTCGACCGGCTCCCCGTGGGCCCCGGCGTGCGTGTGCTCGACCTGGGCTGCGGCGGCGGCAGGCACGCCTTCGAGGTGCTGCGCCAGGGCGCCGACGTCGTCGCCTTCGACATGGACCAGTCCGAGCTGGACAACGTGGCGGCCATGTTCGTGGCGATGGACAAGGCGGGCGAGGTGCCGCTGGGCGCGACCGGCGAGACCGTCCAGGGCACGGCGCTGGACATGCCGTTCGAGGACGGCGGCTTCGACCGGGTCATCGCGGCCGAGGTGCTGGAGCACATCCCCGACGACATGGCGGCCATGCGGGAGATCTTCCGCGTGCTCAAGCCGGGCGGCACCGCGGCGATCACCGTGCCGAGCTTCCTGCCCGAGCGCATCTGCTGGGCCCTGGACGAGGACTACCACACCGCGCCGGGCGGCCACGTGCGGATCTACACGCTGGCCGAGCTGTCGGCCAAGCTCAAGTCCGTCGGCTTCGAGATCGGCCCGCACCACCACGCCCACGGCCTGCACGCGCCCTACTGGTGGATCAAGTGCGCGGTGGGCGTCAACAACGACGACCACCCGGTCGCCAAGGCGTACCACGAGCTGCTGGTGTGGGACATCATGAAGCGGCCGGCCGCCACCAGGATCGCCGAGGCGCTGCTCAACCCGCTCATCGGCAAGAGCGTGGTCCTCTACGTCAAGAAGCCATGATCTCCCGCGAGGAGGTCGTCCGCACGGCCCTCAGCATCGCGGCCATCCAGCAGGACGACGGCGGCGTGCCCTGGCCCGAGGGGCACGTGGACGCGTGGAACCACGTCGAGTGCCTGATGGGCATGTGCGTGGCCGGGCTGGCCGAGCCGGTGCGGCGCGGCTGGGAGTGGCTGGCCCGCCACCAGCGCCCCGACGGCTCCTGGCCGATGAAGCTGCTCGACGGCGTGGCGGCCGAGGCGGGCGGCGAGTCCAACCACGCCGCCTACGTGGCCGCCGGCGTCTGGCACCACCATCTCGTCACCGGCGACCGCGAGCACGCCGAGCGGTACTGGCCCATGGTCAAGGCCGCCCTCGACTACGTGGTGGGCCTGCAGACCGAGCGCGGCGAGATCGTCTGGGAGCGGGACGCCCACGGCCGGCCCGCGGCGTACGCGCTGCTGACCGGGTGCGCCTCGATCCACCAGGGTCTGCGCTGCGGCGTGCTGCTCGCCGACCACCTGGGCGACCCGCAGCCGCACTGGGAGCTGGCCGCCGACCGGCTCGCCCACGTGCTGTCGGCGCACCCGGAGGCGTTCGCCGACAAGAGCCGGTTCTCGATGGACTGGTACTACCCGGTGCTCGGCGGCGCCGTACGCGGCCGGCAGGCGTTCGAGCTGCTGGAACGCGAGTGGTCCACGTTCGTGGTGCCGGGACTCGGCATCCGGTGCGTGTCCGACCAGCCGTGGGTGACCGGGGCCGAGACGTGCGAGCTGGTGCTGGCCCTGGACGCCATGGGCGACCGTACGCGGGCCGCCGCGCTCTTCGCCGACGTGCAGCACCTGCGGCACGAGGACGGCTCGTACTGGACCGGCTGGCAGTTCGTCAACCGCAAGCACTTCCCGCACGAGCGTTCCGGCTACACCGCGGCCGCGGCCATCCTCGCCGCGGACGCGTTGCAGCGCCTCTCCCCCGGTTCCGGGCTGTTCCGCGACATCGCGGGCACGTCGGTGTCCGATCCGGAGGCGTGCGGGTGCGTGGAGCGGCAGTCCTTCAGGCCGGCGCCCCCCGGCTGACCCGCCGGAGAGGGCGCAAGGGCTTTTGCGGGTTCTTTGCCGGGGACATCCGGTGCGCCGCCGGTGAACGGCGCAATGGGGTTACTAGCTTCGTGTCTGGCCGTAGGAGGCGTCTTCGGGGGAAGCGTGGGCGACACGGGCACAACAGCGTTCTTGGACCAGGTCAGGATCGAGCCGACACTGTCCCCGGCGAGGGGGCTGCGGAGGTTTCTGACCAAGGATCCTTCGGAGTCCGATCTGAGCCGGCGCAGGTTCCGGTCGCGCGCCGGGGCTCCCCGAACAGTCTTCGCGGATGCCGAAAAGTCGTACGTATTCGGCTTCAACGCGGTGATGTCGCGGGAAGTCGAGAAGATCGAAGAACTATCACCTGAGCAGCGGCCTTACGGCTACGAGGGCGCGGCGGCGGCCTGCACCGTGCTCGACCTGCTCACCCTGACCCGGGGCCGGCGCCTTCACGAGCTACTGGCCGGCCCCGCCCAGCATCACCGCCACGCCGCGTACGTCGGCGCCGGACGCGGCTACGCGCTGCTGCGGCTGCGTCCGGTCTGGGGCGCGCGGCGGGCGCACCCGCTGATGCGCTGGCTGGCCGTGGACGGCTTCGGCTTCCAGTGGAGCCTGTCGCGCGCCGACCGCATGGTCGGCCGCAGGAGCATGCCCGACCTACTCACCCGCGCCCACTGCGCGGTCTTCGACCAGGGGCTCGGACGGCTGCTGTGGTACCACGACTGCGCCTCGCCGGACGACGTCGGCGCGCGGATCGCGAGCTTCCCGGCGACGCGACGGGCCGACCTGTGGAGCGGCGTGGGGTTCGCGGCCACGTACACGGGCGGCGCCGACAGCGACGAGCTGTGGTGGCTGACCGAGCACGCCGGGGCCGACGGCTTCCGCGCCCACCTCGCGCAGGGCTGCGCCTTCGCGGTCACGGCGCGGCTGCGGTCGGGGGCGCTGCCGGACCACGCGCGGCTGGCCGTGCCGATCCTGGCCGCCGTCGCGCCCGACGAGGCCGCCGCGTGGACCGACCAGGCGCTCCTCGCCCTCGGCCACGACGCCCACACGCACGAGGACTTCCAGCGCTGGCAGGCCCACACCCGCAGGTCGTGGAACCGCCGCCACCGCGGCTAGACGCGTTCCGGAACGCTTCTGCCCGGATGCCAGGTCCGACGCGTTCGAGGACGCGCGGCGAGCCCTCGGCTAGATGCCCGGGGCCACGCGTTCGAGGACGCGCAGCGAGCCCTCCACCGACACCTCGCGGAAGGCGCCCGACGCGAGGGCCCGCAGGTAGACCCGGTACGGCGCCTGCCCGCCGTCGGCCGGGTCGGGGTAGATGTCGTGGAAGACCAGCGCGCCGCCCTCCATGACGTGCGGCGCCCAGCCCTCGTAGTCGCGGGTGACCGGCTCCTCGGAGTGGCCGCCGTCGATGAAGAGCATGCCGAGCGGCGTGTTCCACAACGCGGCCACCCGGTCGGACCGCCCGACGACGGCGATCACCTCGTCCTCCAGCCCGGCGGCGGCGATCGTGGCGCGGAAGACGGGCAGCGAGTCCATCCGCCCGAAGCGCGGGTCCATCAGCGTCGGGTCGTGGTGGGCCCAGCCCGGCTGGATCTCCTCCGAGCCCCGGTGATGGTCGACGGTGACGACCACCGAGCCGACGTGCCGGGCCGCCGCGCCGAGGTAGATCGCCGACTTGCCGCAGTAGGTGCCGATCTCGCAGACCGGGCCGCGACCGCCGTACCGGCAGGCCGCCTCGAACAGGGCCAGACCCTCCTTCGGCGGCATGAATCCCTTGGCGTGCTCCGCTGCGAGGAGCAGCTCCGGCGGCATCGTCATAGGCATGCACCCTAGCCGAACCGAACAACATTCCAGCGACCTCTTGCCGTGCTTCTTTGCAACCTGTTCTACTTGGCACGTGAATCAGCGCGCTCGCATCGCGATGTCCGACGACGAGGTCACGGCGTTCCTGGAGGGTTCGCGGAAGGTCCAGCTCGCGACCATCAACCCCGACGGGACACCGCATCTGGTGACCATGTTCTACGGGCTGGACGAGGGCCGCATCGCCTTCTGGACGTACGGCAAGGCGCAGAAGGCACGCAACCTGGCCCGCGACCCGCGGGTGAGCTGCCTGGTCGAGGCGGGCGACGACTACGACGAGCTCCGGGGCGTCCTGGTGTACGGCGTCGCCGAGCAGGTGGACGACCGCGACCGCGTGCTCGGCATCGGCATGGCGATCGCCCGCAGGATGACGCCGGGCGTCCCGGACGACCTGCTGAGCCCGTACGTCGAGCAGACCGGGAGGAAACGGATCGCCTACGTCGTCGAGCGCACCAAAGTGGTCTCATGGGATCACAGGAGGCTCACATGAAGGTCAAGGTCGATGAACTGGTCTGCGAGGCCAACGCCGTGTGCATGGGCCTCGCGCCCGAGGTGTTCGAGGTCGATGACGACGACCAGCTCCACATCCTGCTCCCCGAACCACCCCCCGAAATGCGGGACCGCGTCCGCAGCGCGGTCAGGTCCTGCCCGAAAGCCGCCCTGTCGCTAGAGGACTAGCCGTAGCCGGAGGAGGAACCCCATGCGCGCCGCGATCCTGCACGCCGTAGGCAACGACAAGCTGGACATCCGCGACGACATCACCCTGGCCCCCGTCGGGCCGACCGATGTCCGCGTACGGATCAGAGCCACAGGCGTGTGCCACTCGGACCTGTCGGCCATGTCCGGCGTGCTTCCGCAGCCGGTGCCGCTGGTCCCGGGCCACGAGGGCGCGGGCGAGGTGGTCGAGGTGGGCGAGCACGTCACGTCGGTCGCGCCGGGCGACCACGTCGTGATCAGCTGGCGCCCGGCCTGCCAGACCTGCGACCTGTGCGTGGGCGGGCAGCCGTACATGTGCATGAAGTACGTCATCGAGTCCTTCAGCAAGGGCAACTTCCGCTTCGGCGGCGACAACGCGACGGCGTTCGGCATGGCGGGCTGCGGCACCTGGGCCGAGGAGGTCATCGTGCCCTGGCAGGGCGCGATCAAGATCGACGAGGACGTGTCGTGGGAGGCGGCGGCCCTGATCGGCTGCGGCATCACGACCGGCGTCGGCGCGGCGATCAACACCGCCAGGGTGCGTCCCGGCTCCACGGTCGCGGTGATCGGCTGCGGCGGCGTCGGCCTGTCGGTCATCCAGGGCGCCCGCCTCTCCGGCGCCAGGACGATCCTCGCCATCGACCCGCTGGAGTCCAAGCACGCCCTGGCCAAGAAGGTCGGCGCGACGCACGCGATCACGCCCGAGCAGGTCCCCGAGGCCCTGAACGAACTGACCGGCGGCAGCGGCTTCGACTACGGCTTCGAGGTCGTCGGCAAGGCGGCGACCATCCAGAGCGCCTGGCAGATCACGCGGGCGGGCGGCGACGTGGTCGTGGTCGGCGCCGGCGCGGTGGACGACATGGTCTCCATCTCCGCCTTCAGCCTGCTGTTCGAGGGCAAGAAACTGCTGTCCAGCCTGTACGGCGAGGCCGACGTGCGGCACGACTTCCCGTACTTCGCCAAGCTCCACAAGGCGGGGCAGCTCGACCTGGAATCGCTGATCAGCGCCCGCATCCGGCTCGGCGACCTGAACGACGCCGTCGCAGCCCTGCGGGGCGGCGAGGTGCTGCGCCAGATCGTCATCATGGACTGACACCGCCCCCCGGCCCGCCGAGGCCGGAAACCGGGCCCCCGGTTTCCGGCCTTCGCGGTCGCGGCGCGATCGGCGACCCTGGTCGCATCCCCTTGCTGTCGCAGCCCATTGCTAAGGAAACTTTCCTAATAGATACTCCGGGTTGAGTGCCCACACCCCCCAAGGAGTATCCATGCTTCGTCGCGGCCTCGCCCTGCTCTCGCTCGCCTCCGCCGCCCTGCTCGCCGTCGCGGCGCCCGCCCAGGCGGCCGTCGTGGACGTGCCCTTCGGGCCGCTCTCGATCGGCGACTACTGTCACGCCAAGGTCAACTCGGCCTCGTGGATCGGCTTCTACGAGTCCGGCGGCCTGCGCTGCTACACCGAAGGCCCCGGCGGCACCAGGGCCTACGCGGGCTCCGGAGACCCCTACCTGGCCTGCAAGTTCCTCACGACGGACGTGGTGATGTCCGCGCTGCGCGGCACGTCCGACGCCCTGATCTGCCGCGTCGTCCGCTGACCGCCCCCGGCGGCGGCACGGCCTCGGGAGCGGCCCCCGCCCCCACCGTGCCGCCCCGGCCGTCAGGCGTCACCGGGGGCAGGGTTTTCCCTCGTGGGCGGCCTTGGCGGCCAGCGTGATGACCGAGTCGAGCTTGTCGCGCGCCTTGACCAGCTCGCCGATGCGGTCCTCGATGCGGCTCCGCTCGGCCGAGAGCCGGCCGAGCAGCTCCGGGGTCACCTGGCCGCTCTCCACGCACGGCATCAGGTCCACGATCGACCGGCTCGCCAGGCCGGCCGCGTAGAGCTGCCTGATCAGCCAGACGCGTTCCACCGCGCTCTCGGGGTAGTGCCGCTGGCCGCCGGAGCTGCGTTCGGAGACGAGCAGGCCCTGCTCCTCGTAGTAGCGCAGGGCCCGTACGCTCACGCCCGCCCTGGTGGCGAGCTCGCCGATGCGCATGGCGGCTCCCGCCGTGATCCTGCTCACAATACTTGCCTCTCACGTCAACGTCAGGTTTTAGCGTATCCCCGAACCCGACACCGACCTGCCAGGAGGCAGTCATGGACATCTCCGGATCCGTCGCCCTCGTGACCGGCGCCAATCGCGGCATCGGCCGCCACTTCGTCACCCAGTTGCTGGAGCGGGGGGCGAAGAAGGTGTACGCCACCGCCCGCAGGCCCGAACTCGTCGACCTCCCGGGCGTCGAGGTGCTGCGCCTGGACATCACCGACCCGGCCTCCGTGTCGGCCGCCGCCGAGGCCGGCCAGGACGTCACCCTGCTGGTCAACAACGCGGGCATCGCCTACAGCGCCGCCAAGGCGGCCGCGTGGAGCCTGACCAACGGCGTCCGCCTCGAACTGCGCGCCCAGGGCACCCTCGTCACCGGCGTGCACCTCGGCGCCGCCGACACCGACATGATGGCCGGCTACGAGGGCCCGACCCTCGACCCCGCGGACGTGGCCGGGGCCGCGCTCGACGGCGTCGAGGCCGGCCGGTGGGAGGTGGTCGTGGACGAGTGGAGCCGCACCGTCAAGGCGTCCCTGGCGGCCGACCCCGGCCTGTTCTACGCGCTCTGAGCGCGCGGCGGGGCCGACCGTCGAGGGCGGCTCAGGACGGCAGGAGAGTGTCGAGGGGGACGGCGGGGTCGGCGAGCCCGGCCCGGTCCACGGGCTTGCGGGAGCGGATGAGGGCCTGGGTGTGGTCGGTGACGTCCCAGACGTTGACGTTCATCGCGGCCAGCACCTTGTCCTCCTCGTCCAGCCAGAACGCGATGAACTCGCGGGCGTCCAGGTCGCCGCGCACCACGACGTCGGGGGTGTGGCCGGGCGGGATGTGGCCGACGTACTCCATGCCCAGGTCGTACTGGTCGGTGAAGAAGTAGGGCAGCTTGTCGTAGGCGTCCTCCCGGCCGAGCATCGCGCGGGCGGCGGTGGCGGGCTGGTTGAGCGCGTTCGCCCAGTGCTCGACCCGGACGTGGTGGCCCAGCAGCGGGTGGTAGGCGTTGGCGATGTCGCCGGCCGCGAAGATGTCGGGGTCGGAGGTGCGCAGGTCGGCCCCGACCTTGACGCCGTCCTCGACGGTCAGCCCGGCGGCCCGCGCGAGGGCGGTGTCCGGGTCGGCCCCGACGCCGGCCACGACGACGTCCGCCTCGACGTGGGCGCCGCCTTCGAGCAGGACCCCCGAGTCGGTGATCTCGGCGGGGCGGGCGTCGAAGAGGAAGTTCACGCCGTGCTCGCGGTGCAGCGCGGTGAACACCTGGGCGACGTACGGCCCCAGCACGCGCAGCAGCGGCGCGGACGCCGTCTCGATCACGGTGACCTCGGCCCCGGCGGCCCGCGCCGCGGCGGCCACCTCCAGCCCGATCCAGCCGGCTCCGAGGATCGCGACGCGACCGGCGCGGGCCAGGGTGGCGCGCAGGCGTTCGCTGTCGTCGACGGTACGCAGGTACAGCACGTCGGACCGGTCGGCCCCGGGGATGCCGGGACGGCGCGGCCGGGAGCCGGTGGCCAGCAGCAGCTTGTCGTAGCCGAGCCGCTCGCCGCCGGTGAGCGTGACCTGGTGGCCGCCGGGGTCGATGGCGGTGACCTCGACGCCCAGCCGCAGCTCGACGTCGTGCTCGGCGTACCAGGAACGGTCGTGGACGAAGATCTTGTCGCGTTCGGCGCCGCCCTGGAGGTAGTCCTTGGACAGCGGCGGCCGCTCGTACGGCAGATGGGTCTCGCTGCCGACCAGCACGAGCCGGCCGTCGAACCCCTCCTCGCGCAGGGCCTCCGCGGCCTTGGCGGCGGCGAGGCCGCCACCGGCGATCACGATGGTCACGGGTTCGGGCATGGTCGGATCTCCTCTTCCTGTCCTGGACGACGGGCTCGGCGCCCGGACGGGGCCGGGCATCGACGCGATGATCGCGGCGCACCTCAGCTCTTACCCACACCGAGCGCGCTGAGCCCGCCGCCGGCCCCGGCGTGTGCCGGGACCCGGGTTCGGGCAAGGGTTGCGCATTGGCCGGTCCGCAGCCGGGCGGGCGCTCTATCTTGGGACCCTCCAGCTCCGCCGGAGCGGCGACGTGGTCGGGGAAGGCGTCTGATGGTCGCAGCCATCGCCAGGGTCCATGGCCTGTCGGCAGCGCTGGTCCCGTGCGCGTACGGGGCCGCGGTGCTGACGCTGACCTGGCTGACCCAGGACGGGAACCTGGGCGACGTGATGTACGGGGACCTCGCCATGATCGTCATGGCCTTCCCGCTCTACCTCGCCGCCGGCCCCCTGAACGGCACACTGCTCCAGGCGGTCCGTCCGAGGCCGTACGACGACCCCGCCTACGGATGGGACTACCCCTACAGCTGGGACTACGTCCTCATGGCGTGGCCGGGGGTCGTCATGGCGGCCCTGCTGGCGGTCCTGCTGGCACGCCGGCGCACCCGTACGGCGGGCCGGGTGCTCGGGTGGCTCTCGGCCGCGGCCGTCACCCTGGTGGGGGTGGCGACCACCTTCGACGGCTGGGGGCCGCGCCGGCCGTTCGGGTGGCCGTTCCTCGTCTACGGGCTGGCGATGATCATCGGGTTGATGACCGCGCGGAGCCCGGCCACGAAGAAGACCGCCACCCCGGACGTCTAGCCCGGCCCCCCGGGGGCCGGGCGTCCTACGTGGTGGAGAAGGCCGCGTCGAAGGACGTGGCGGGCGGCGTGATGGAGTTGAGCCTCCTGATGTACCCCAACGCCTCCCGGGCCCCGTCCAGCCGGTCCATGCCCGCGTCCTCCCACTCGATCGAGATCGGGCCGTCGTACCCGATCGCGTTGAGCGCCCGGAAACAGTCCTCCCACGGCACGTCCCCGCGTCCGGTGGAGACGAAGTCCCAGCCCCGGCGCATGTCCGCCCAGGGCAGGTGCGACGACAGCCGCCCCTTCCGCCCGTCGCCGATCCGCACCCGCGTGTCCTTGCAGTCCACGTGGTAGATCCGGTCCTTGAAGTCGAGGATGAACGCCACCGGGTCCAGGTCCTGCCACACCATGTGCGACGGGTCCCAGTTCAGCCCGAACGCCGGCCGATGCCCGATCGCCTCCAGCGTCCGCTGCGTCGTGTAGTAGTCGTAGGCGATCTCGCTCGGGTGGATCTCGTGCGCGAACCGCACCCCCACCTCGTCGAACACGTCGAGGATCGGGTTCCAGCGGTCGGCGAAGTCCTGGTACCCGGCCTCCACCATCGAGGCCGGCACCGGCGGGAACATGGCCACGGTGTGCCAGATCGACGACCCCGTGAACCCCACCACCGTGTCCACGCCGAGCGCCGCCGCCGCCCTGGCCGTGTCCTTCATGTCCTCGGCCGCTGCCCGCCGTACGGACTCGGGGTCGCCCGAGCCCCAGATGCGCGCGGGCAGGATCGCCTTGTGCCGCTCGTCGATCGGATGGTCGCAGACGGCCTGGCCGACGAGATGGTTGGAGATCGTCCACACCTTCAGGCCGTGCTTGTCGAGCTGGGCGCGCTTGTGCTCCACGTACGACGGGTCCGCCACGGCCTGCGCCACGTCGAAGTGGTCACCCGAGCAGGCGATCTCCAGGCCGTCGTAGCCCCATTCGGCCGCCAGCCTGCACACCTCCTCGAACGGCAGGTCCGCCCACTGCCCGGTGAACAGCGTTACTGGTCTCATCAGTCCTCCACAGGGGTGTACCGGCTGCCGTCGGCCGCGCTCGCCTCCACCGCCGCCAGCACGCGCTGCACCCGCAGCCCGTCGGCGAACGACGGCGAAGGGTCGGTTCCGGCCGCGACGGCCTCCAGGAAGTCCTTGATCTCGTGGGTGAAGGTGTGCTCGTAGCCGAGCCCGTGCCCCGGCGGCCACCACGCGCCGACGTAGGGGTGGTCGGGCTCGGTGACCAGGATCCGCTCGAACCCGCCCCCGCCCGCGCTGAACCACAGCTCGTTCATGGACTCGAAGTCGAACGCCAGGCTGCCGAGCTGCCCGTTGATCTCGATGCGCATCGCGTTCTTGCGCCCGGTCGCGAACCTGGTGGCCTCGAAGGAGGCCAGCGCGCCGCCCGACATCCGCCCGATGAACAGCGCGGCGTCGTCGACGGTGACCACCCCCCGCTCCTCGGTACGCGAGCCGCCCAGCCCCGCCGACTCCCTGGCCAGCGGACGTTCCTTGACGAACGTCTCCGTCAGCCCCGACACGCCCACCACGTGCTGGCCGGTGACGAACTCGGCGGCGTCCACGATGTGCGAGCCGATGTCGCCCAGCGCCCCCGCGCCCGCCTTGTCCTTCTGCAACCGCCACACCAGCGGGAACTCCGGGTCCACGATCCAGTCCTGGAGGTACTGGGCCCGTACGTGCCGGATCTCGCCGAGCCTGCCCTCCTCGACGTACCGGCGGGCCAGCGCGACCGCGGGGACCCGCCGGTAGTTGAAGGCCACCATGCTCCTGCCCGGCGCCTCGGCCGCCGCCGCGACCATGGCCTCGGCCTCGGCGACGGTGTTGGCCAGCGGCTTCTCGCAGATCACGTGCTTGCCGGCGCGCAGCGCGGCGACGGCGATCTCGGCGTGCGAGTCACCCGGCGTGCAGATGTCGACGATCTGCACATCGTCCCGCCGTACGAGCTCTCTCCAGTCCGTCTCGACGTCGGCCCAGCCGAGCCGGGCCGCCGCGGCCGCGGTGTGCTCCTTCGACCGGCCCGCGAGCACCGCCATGCGCGGCGTGAGCGGCAGGTCGAAGAACGCGCCGACGCTCCGCCACGCCTGGGAGTGGACGCGGCCCATGAACGCGTAGCCGATCATGCCCACGCCGATGGTGGTCTTGTCTGACATGCAACCCCCGATCAGGATTCGAATCCGAGCGCCAGATACTTGTCGACGTTCTCCTTGGTGATCGTCTCCGACGCGAGGGTGATCGACTGGGGGACCTGGTTCTCCACGAGATCACTCATGCCCTTGCCCTGCGCGATCAACCTGGCGAGCCTGATGGCCGAGGAGGCCATCGTGGGACTGTAGGTGACGGTGGCCTTGAGCACCGAGGTGCCGGCCTGGATCTCCTTCATCGCGTTCAGCGAGCCGGCGCCGCCGACCATGACGAACTCGTCGCGGTTGGCCTCCTTGATGGCGGCCAGCACGCCGATGCCCTGGTCGTCGTCGTGGTTCCACAGGGCGTCGATCTTCTTGTGCGCCTGCAGCAGCGAGGTCGCCACCTGGTTGCCGGTCTCGACGGTGAACTTGGCGTCCTGCTTGGCCGTGACACTGAACCCGTACGTCTTCAGCGCGTCGGCGAAGCCCTTGCTGCGGTCCTGGGTCAGCGGCAGCGTGGCGATGCCCTGGATCTCGACGATCACCGGGTTCGCGACGCCCTTGTCCTTGAGCTGCTTGCCGATGTAGTGCCCGGCCGCGACGCCCATGCCGTAGTTGTCGCCGCCGATCCACGTGCGGTAGGCCAGCTTGTCCGGGAACACCCGGTCGAGGTTGATGACCGGGATGCCCGCCTGCGCCGCCTGCAGCGCGACCTGGTTGAGCTGCTGGCCGTCGTTCGGCAGGATGACCAGGGCGTTCACCTTGGCCGCGATCAGCGACTCGACGGCCGAGATCTGCTGGTTGATGTCGTTGGTCGGCTCGACGGGCTTGAAGTCGACGTCGCCGAACTGCTTGGCCGCGGCCTCGGCGTTCTTGGCGATGGCCGCGATCCAGCCGTGGTCGGCGGCCGGGGCGGAGAAGCCGATCGTCACCTTCTGACCGGGTTCGTCGTTGCCGCTCGCGGCGGGAGCGGGCGCGGGCGCCGCCGAGGTGGGTGCGGCCGCGGGCTCGTTGCTGGTGCAGCCCGCAGCTAACAGCACCGCCCCGCCGACGAGGAATCCCCTGCGCGCGACGTTCTCACTCATATTGCTCTCGCTTTCAGGTTCCGCCGCTGGAGAAGGACGGCGACGACGATGATCAGGCCCTTGGCGATCAGCTGGTCGCTGGTGTTGAGCCCGTTGAGGATGAACAGGTTCGTGATGAGGGTGAAGATCAGCAGGCCCAGGATCGAGCCGATGATCGTCCCCCGGCCTCCGGTGAGCAGGGTGCCGCCGATGATGACGGCGGCGATGGCGTCGAGCTCGTACAGGTCGCCGTGGGTGGACGAGCCTGTCGTCGTGCGGGCCATGATGAGGATCGCGGCGACGCCGCAGCAGAAGCCGGACAGGGCGTACAGGAGCATCGTGTGCCTGCGTACGTCGATGCCGGCCAGCCTGGCCGCCTCGGGGTTGCCGCCGACCGCGTACGTGCGGCGGCCGAACGTGGTGCGGTTCAGGACGATCCACCCCAGCACCACGACCAGGGCGAACACGTAGACCAGCAGCGGGATGCCGAGCAGCCGCGTGGTGGACAGCTGCACGATGCCCTCGACCTGGATGAGCTGCGTCTTCCTGTTGGACATGCGCTGGGCCAGGCCGCGGGCGGCCACGAGCATGGCGAGGGTGGCGATGAACGGCACCATCCGCCCGTAGGCGATCAGCAGCCCGTTGACCAGCCCGGCCCCGGTGCCGACGAGGATCGCGCAGACGGCCATCACCACCGGCCCGTACGACTGGGTGGCCAGTGTGGTCGCCCACACCGAGGCCAGGGCCATGACCGCGCCGACGGACAGGTCGATGCCGCCGCCGATGATCACGAAGGTGGCCCCGACGGTGATCACGCCGATGGTGGCGGCCAGGGCGAGGATGCTGACCAGGTTGGAGGTGGTGGCGAAGTTGTCGAACCGGGTGACGAGGCCGACGACCACGAGCAGCGCCAGCGCGCCGAGCAGGCCGAGATGGCGGACCTCGGCGATCCCGCTCAGCAGGGACGGTCTCGGCCGGGCGACCCCGGCGGCGGGTCGTTCGGGCGCCTCAATGGGGTCGCTCATCACGCGGCCCTCCCATCCATGATCATGTCGAGTACGCGGTGCTCGTCCAGGCCGGCCGCCTCGCCCTGGTGGATGACGGCGCCCTCGCGCAGCACGAGCACCCGGTCGGCCAGGCCGAGCACCTCGGGCACCTCGCTGGAGACCAGCAGCACGCCGATGCCCTGGTCGGCCAGGTCGCGGATGACGGCGTACAGTTCGGCGCGGGCGCCGACGTCGACGCCGCGGGTGGGCTCGTCGAGCAGCAGCAGCCTGCGTCCGCCGAGCAGCCAGCGGGCGAGCACGGCCTTCTGCTGGTTGCCGCCCGACAGGGTCCTGATCGGGCGTTCGGGGTCGGGCGGGCGGATGTCGAGGAGCTCGGCCAGGCGGGCGGCCTCGGCCCGCTCGCGCCGGCGGTCGATCCAGCCGAACCTGGAGAACTCCGGCAGCGTGCCGAGGGTGATGTTCGCGGTGACGCTCTGGTCGAGCATCAGGGCCTGGGCCTTGCGTTCCTCGGGGGCCAGGCCCATGCCCTGCCGGACGGCGCCGGTCACGCGGCGGCTCGCCGGGCGGCCGGCGAGCGTGACGCGGCCGGAGGCCGGACGGGCGCCGTAGACCGCCTCCAGGATCTCCGAGCGTCCGCTGCCGACGAGTCCGGCCAGCCCGACGATCTCCCCGGCGCGGACGGAGAAGGAGACGTCGGCGAACAGGCCGGGCGCGGTCAGGTTCTCGACGCGCAGCACCTCCTCGCCGGGGGGCCGGGTGGGGCGGGGCGGGAAGACGTACTCGACGTTGCGGCCGGTCATGAGGGAGACGATCCGGGCGGTGAGCGTGTCGCGGGCGGGCAGGCCGACGGCGACGGTGCGCCCGTCCTTGAGCACGGTGACGCGGTCGCCGATCTCGCGGATCTCCTCCAGCCGGTGGGAGATGTAGACGACGGCCACGCCCTGGGCGGTGAGCTCGCGGATGATGCGGAACAGGTTGGCGACCTCGTCGTGGGCCAGGGCGGCCGACGGCTCGTCCATGATGATCAGGCGGGCGTCGTGGGAGAGGGCGCGGGCCATCGAGACGACCTGCTTGGCGGCCGGTGAGAGCCGTCCGACCTCGGTGGACGGGCGGATCTCGCCGTGGCCGAGCCGTTCCAGCACCTGGCGGGCGGCCCGGCGGCCGGCCTGGCGGTTGACGAAGCCGAAGCGGGCGTGCTCGTGGCCGAGGAAGATGTTCTCGGCGACGCTGAGGCCGTCGACGAGGTCGAGTTCCTGGTAGATGGTGGCGAAGCCGAGCCGGATGGCGTCGATCGGGCTGCTCGGCCGGACCGGCGCGCCGTTGAAGACGATGGTGCCCTCGTCGGGCTGGTGGGCGCCGGCCAGCACCTTGATCAGGGTGGACTTGCCCGCGCCGTTCTGGCCGAGCAGGCAGTGCACCTCGCCCGCCCGTACGTCGAGGTCGACCCCGTCGAGCGCGCGCACGCCGGGGAACTGTTTGACGATGCCCTTCATGACCAGCATCGGGTCCCCTTCAGGCGTTGACGATGCGGTTGATGTTGTCCGGTGACAGGTAGTGCTCGATGGCGAGCAGGCCCGCGCCGAGCGCGGCGGCGTTGATCCCCGTGCGGCTCGGGGTGATGGACAGGTGGTGGGTGGCCAGCGGCAGCGACCGGCGGTAGATCGTCTCCCTGATGCCGGCGAGCAGGTGTTCGTGGACGCGGGACAGCGCGCCGCCGATGACGATGACCTCGGGGTTGAAGAAGTTGACCAGCCCGGCCAGCACCTCGCCGATGAGCCGGCCGGCCTCCCTGACCAGCCGCAGCGCCTGGGTGTTGCCCGACTGGACGAGCGCGACGACGTCGGCGCCGCTCTCGGCGGCCAGCCCGAGCTCGGCGAGCCGCCGGGCGATGGCGGCGCCGCCGGCCACGGCCTCCAGGCAGGCGCTGTTGCCGCAACGGCAGCCGGCGTCGTCGTGGCCGCTGACGCGGATGTGCCCGATGTCGCCGGCCGAGCCCTGGGCCCCTCTGTGGAGCTTGCCGTCGGCCACGATGCCGCAGCCGATGCCGGTGCCGACCTTGACGAACAGCAGGTGGCTGGTGCCGGCGAAGGCGTTGCGGTGCTCGCCGAGCGCCATGACGTTGACGTCGTTGTCGACCAGCACCTGGATGCCGTCGAAGTACTCGGGGACGGGGTAGTCGTTCCAGCCGGGCATGATCGGCGGGTTGTTGGGGCGGCCGGTGGCGAACTCCACCGGGCCGGGCACGCCGATGCCCATCGCGCGCAGCGCGGCGCGCGGGCGTCCGACCTCGGCGAGCAGCCGGTCGAGCCGCTGGTCGACGTGGGCGAGCACCTTCTCGGGGCCCTCGCCGATCTCCAGCGGGTCCTCGCATTCGGCCAGCAGGCCGCCGGTCAGGTCCATGAGCGCGACCCGGCAGTGGGTGGCGCCGAGGTCGACGCCGGCGAAGGCGTGCTGCTCGGTGTGCAGGCGGAGCTGGCGGGGCGGGCGGCCGCCGGTGGACTCGCCGCTCTCGGTCTCCTCGACGAGGCCGCGCTCGATGAGCGCGTCGACGCGCTGGGAGATCGTGGATCTGGCCAGTCCGGTGAGGCGCGCGAGATCGGAACGGGTGGTCGCCGATCCGGCGCTGATGAGCGTCAGGACGTCGGCAGCCGAGCCCGGCTGGGGGGTCATGCGGGAACAATAAGATCACTCATGCGGCAAATCAAGAGTCTGATTCGACCGAACTTCCCAGACTTATGCCGAAGATCGAACAAAGCCTGTTATGTGACGCCCGCCGAAACCTCCCCGAACGCGCGGAAGCCGGCCGCCGCCCGGACGGGCGGTGACCGGCTTCCGGCAGGTGCGGGCGCTAGAGCATGGCCTTCATCGAGTCGCCGGCCGTCAGCACGTACGGCTGCTCGGCCATCACCGATCCCCAGTTGTCGGCGATCGCCTCGGGCGTGAGGTCGTCGGTCTTCCAGCCCGGCCCCTCGGCCACGAACACGCGGGCCACCCGCCCGCCGCCGACGGTGAACACCTCTCCGCTCGACTCGCACGAGTCGTGCGCGAGGTAGGCGACCAGCGCGCTCACCCGCTCGGGCGTGAACTTCGCCTCGAACTCGGCCGGCAGCAGCGCCTCGGTCATCCTGGTCCAGGCGATCGGCGCGATGGCGTTGGCCTTGATGCCGTTGCGCGCGCCCTCGATGGCCAGCGTCTTGGTCAGGCCCACCAGGCCCATCTTGGCCGTGGAGTAGTTGGCCTGGCCGAAGTTGCCGAACAGGCCGGCCGGGCTGGAGGTGTTGACGATCCGGCCGTGCCCGGCCTCCTTCATCAGCGGGTACGCGGCCTGGCTGACCAGGTACGACCCGCGTACGTGCACGGCCAGCACGCCGTCGAAGTCCTCGACCGTCATCTTCCCGAACGACCGGTCGCGCAGGATGCCCGCGTTGTTGACGACGATGTCGACCCCGCCGAACGCGTCGACGGCCGTCTGCACGAGCGCCCTCGCGCCCTCGGGGGTGGCGACGTTGTCGGCGTTGGCGACGGCCTGGCCGCCGTTCTTGGTGATGAGCTCGACCACCTCGGCCGCCGGGCCGGTGGAGGCGCCGGTGCCGTCGAGGGCGCCGCCGAGGTCGTTGACCACGACCTTGGCGCCCCGCTCGGCGAGCAGGAGCGCGTGCGCCCTGCCGAGGCCGTGCCCGGCGCCCGTGATGATCGCGACCCTGTCATCGAACCGAAGCATCGAACCTCCAGAGCAAGAGAACAACATTCTGGTAGGAGTACGATAACCGACCGGCTCAGGCGCGTCTCCAGAGCTCGGGCTCGCCCTCCTCCCTGCGTACCCTGCCCCGTCCGGCCAGCCACACCAGGTGGGCCAGCGTCTCGTTGTTGGCCGCGCGGCGCATGAACGGCGGGATCGTCTCCCAGGGCCGCGACCAGCTCAGCCGGGTGGCGACCTCCCAGCAGGTCACGCCGTCGTCCTCGCCGACGACCCGGTCGATCTCGGCCAGCCGCTCGTCGTGGTGCGCCAGCACGTGGTCGACGCGTCCGGCCAGCTCCAGGAAGCGGTACTCGTGGCCGGGCAGCACCTCGTCCACGTCCAGGTCGCGCACGGCGGCCAGCGAGCCGAGGTAGTCGGCCAGCGGGTCCGGGCCCGACTGGGGGTGCACGGCCACGATCGGCGTGATCTTCGCCAGCACGTGGTCGCCGGAGAGCAGCAGCCGGCGCCCCGGCGAGACGAAGCACAGGTGGCCGGGCGTGTGCCCGGGGGTCCAGACGGCCCGCAGGTCCCAGCCGGGCAGCCCGAGGTCCTCGCCGTCCTCGATCAGCCGGTCGGGACGGGCCATCGTGACCATGTGCCTGATCATCATGGAGGCCCCGGCCAGCTCGTCCAGGCTCAGGTCGGGCACGCCGGAGCGCCGGAGCAGGGCCCGCTCGCGCTGGACGAGCGAGTCGATGGCGTCGTCGTCGTACCGCTCGCGCACGAGGCCCGCGTCGGCCGGGTGCAGCCCGATCCAGGCGCCCGACGCCTCGCGGACGCGCCCCGCCAGGCCGTAGTGGTCGGGGTGCAGGTGGGTGACCAGGACGGCCTTGACGTCGGCGATCCCGTAACCGGCCACGGCCAGCCCGGCGGCGAGGGCGTCGTACGCCTCGTCGGTGTTCCAGCCCGCGTCCACGATCGCCACGCCGTCGGGCAGTTCAAGGGCGTAGACGAGCACGTACCGCAGCGGGTTGACCGGAATGGGCACCGGGATCGACCACAACCCCGGCCGGACCCGCTCGACCTCGGGAACCGCCCCGCTCACCCATGCCTCACGCTGCGCCACGCTGGAAGGAGTCACCACGAACTTCGCCATGGCCCCGAATATAGTTCTGGTCCCGAATCATGTTCTACTAGGGGTCATGAAGCTGAGCCGCGAGATCTCAGACGATGGCCGCTTCGTCCGGCAGCCGAACCGCTTCACCGACCGGCTCGGACCGCCCGAGCCCGGCCGTTACCGGCTCTACGCCTCCTACGCCTGCCCGTGGGCACAGCGCGTGCTGATCGTCCGCGCCCTGCTCCGCCTGGAGGACCTGCTGGACGTCACGATCGTCGACCCCGTCCGCGACGACAAGGGCTGGCGGATCCCCGACGGGGACCCGCTGTACCTGTCGGAGCTCTACCACGCCACCGAACCGGGCTACACGGGCCGCTACACCGTGCCCTGCGTCTGGGACGCCCGGGACGAACGCATCGTCACCAACGACTTCCCACAGATCACCCTCGATCTGGAGACGTCGTGGGGCACCGCGCCCGACCTGTACCCGGAACGCCTGCGCCCGGACATCGACATCATGAACGACCGCCTCTACCACGGCCTCAACAACGCGGTCTACGAGGCCGGCTTCGCGCGCGGGCAGCAGGCGTACGAGGACGCGGTCACACGCGTGTTCACCACGCTCGACCTGCTGGAGGTGCGCCTGGCCGAGTCGGAGTTCCTGTTCGACACGCTCACCGACAGCGACGTGCGGCTGTTCACCACGCTGGTCAGGTTCGACACGGTCTACCACGGCCACTTCAAGTGCTCGATCAGGCGGCTGACGGACTATCCGGCGTTGTGGGCGTACGCCCGCAGGCTCTACGCCATCCCCGCCTTCCGCGACACCACGGACTTCGACCACATCAAGCGCCACTACTACCTGACCCAGACGAACATCAACCCGAGCAGGATCGTTCCGGTAGGGCCGGAACTCGACTGGAGCCTGTGACCCCCGGCCTCGGCATCGCCACGAACAGCAGCGCCGAGGCCAGCACCACCCCCGAGGCCACCCACCAGGCGGCGGACGCCCCCGTCTGCGCGGCCAGCAGGCCGAGCGTGGAGTTGGCCAGCACCCCACCCGCCTGCAATGACAGCGAGGACGTCGAGGTGACCGTGGTGCGCTCGGCGGCGGACACCGCGTTGTGCTGCATCTCCAGGCAGAGCAGCCCGGTCACCGACAGCCCGGCGAACATGACGAGGTAGGCCAGCCCGGCCGTCACCAGGCCCGGCACGCCGTCCAGCCCGGCGGTGGCGGCCAGCGAGCCGACCGACAGCGCGCAGAGCACCGCGCCCGCGGCGGCCCCCCGGGCCGAGCTCCTGGCCAGGCGCGCCACGCGAGGGGCGAGCACGCTGCCCGTGGCGCTGGCGGCGTAGCCCAGGGCGGCCACGACGGCGTAGGCCAGGCTGCCGCGCTCGGCGGTGCCGGCCAGCTCGGCCAGCCGCCCGGGGGTCAGCAGCTCGATCGTCATCAGCAGCACACCGGACGCGGCGGCGGCGAGCATCAGGCGGCGCAGCACCGCGCCCCCGGCCGCCAGCCGGATCCCGGAGACCACCGTGGCGGGCACCTCGCGCAGCACGCCGCCCAGCGACCGCCGCGCGTGCGCCGGCTCCGGCAGCGCGAACACCACCACGACCAGCAGCACGACGGCCGCCGCCGCCCCCAGCAGGGGCGGCACGGCCAGCGGCGTCATCAGCCCCGGCGGCACCAGCAGCGGCACCGCGCCGCCCACCAGCACGCCGACGCACAGGGCCGCCGACTCCATCGCGCCGCCGCGCGCCAGGCCCGGCTTGAGGTCGGCGCCCTCGCCTTCGAGCTCGTGCAGGGTGTCGACGTACCAGGAGGTCGCCGGACCACTGGACAGGGCCCTGGCCACCCCCTTGAGCACGCCGCTGACCACGAACATCCAGAACGCCGTGGAGACGCTCATCAGCGCGAGCCCTGCCACGGTGAAGACCGCCGAGCAGGCCAGCACCATCCGCCGCCCGACGACGTCGGCCAGGCCGCCCGTGGGCAGCTCCAGGCTCGCGGTGACGACCGAGAAGACGGTCACCGACAGGCCGATCTCGGCCAGGCCGAGCCCCCTGTCGGTCATCAGCAGCACCATGCAGGCGACCATGAGCCCGGGCGGCAGCCAGGTCAGGAAGCTGACGAGCATGTAGCGCCGTAACGCGGAACGAGCGGTCATCGGTCCTGCTCCTTGTCGCTGGGAAAACCGTCGCGGGGGAAACCGCCCATCCAGATGTTGACCTGGCGGGCCTCGGGGTCGCCTGAGTAGCGGGCGGCGAGGTCGCGCAGCAGCTCCATGGCCCGGTCGTTGAACTCCCTCAGCCCGGCCGCGGGCAGCTCGACGATGTCGTCGCTCAGCCCGGCCGCCCGCACCCACTCGGGGGACCACTCGCGCTCGTCGTAGTCCTGGTTGACGCGGGCGAGCACCTCGACCTGGCGCATGCGCATGATCCGGACCGCCTCGCGGCCCTCGTCGGTGCCGGACAGCTCGCTGTTGTCCCAGGAGGTGTAGCGGTGGCGGGCCCGCCAGCGGCGTTCGCGCCCGTCGCGCCGGTCGGGGTCCTCCTCGATGAAGCCGTACTTGAACAGCTCGCGCAGGTGGTAGCTGGTCGAGCCGGAGCTCTCCCCCACCTTGCGCCCCAGCTCGCTGGCGGTGGCCGGGCCGTCGCTGCGCAGCAGCCCGAGCAGCCGCACCCGCAGGGGGTGGGCGACCACTTTGAGCACCTGCGGGTCACTGATCTTGTACTGCTCCTCCATGAGGACGACCCTAGACCGCAAAGGCTTTTTTGCAAAGTGATTTTTGCGAATTTCCCGGCCTTCTAAACTGGGCGCATGCTCGACGACATCCGCGTGGACGACGCCGTCCTCGCCCTGCGCCCCGACTTCGCCGTCCTGGTCATGCTGGCCCACGACCTGCGGAACGGCCCCACCGACGACCTCACCCGCGCCTGGCTGGCCGAGGCGTCGCAGGCCGAGGTGCAGAGCGACAAGATCGACGCCTGGAAGGACGCCTACCGCGCCTTCGGCGCCAAGCCGCAGCGCACCAGGCCCTCGGTCGACGCCCTGACCCGGCGCATGCCGCTGCCGGAGATCAACCGGGTGGTCGACGCGTACAACACGATCAGCGTCAAGCACGCGCTGCCCATCGGCGGCGAGGACCTCGACCGCTACCAGGGCCCGGCCCGGCTGGTACGGGCGACCGGCGACGAGCACTCGGAGGAGGCGCTCGGGCAGCCCGAGCCCGGCGAGGTGATCTGGCGCGACGACGCCGGCGTGACCTGCCGGCGGTGGAACTGGCGTCAGGTGGCGCGCACCCGGCTCACCGAGGAGACCACCAACGCGATCTTCCTTCTCGAACGCCTTGAGCCGATGTCGATGGAGGAGCTCCAGCAGGCCGGGAAGGAGCTGGCGGACCTGCTGTCGCAGCTGTCACCCGGGGTGCGGATCACCAGCAGAATCGCGCCCGGCGGGAAATAAACCTGGCGGCCACACGTTGATACCAAACAGTAACAATGGCGACTCTCCCTGGATTGACTAGGCGGGCGTGACCTCTTCGGCGTGTCCTGAGAGGATCGTTCGGGGCGGCACGTGCTCTTCGGCGCGCGCTGCCGGTCCGGGCGAGTAGCCTTGGACAGGTTCTCTAACATCAACGCCGATCTGCGGAAGAGGGCGATTTCCGCCGTGTCGTCTGAGTCGTCGCGGACAAACCCGCTGGCAAGCTTTGGTCAGAACGAGTGGCTTGTCGACGAGCTGTACCAGAAGTACCTTCAAGATCCAGAGTCTGTCGACAAGGCCTGGTGGAACTTCTTCGCTGACTACAACCCTGATAGCGGGCCGGGCCGTACCCCGGTCAGGGAGGCGGCGAACGGCACTGCGACCGCGCCCGCTCCTCCCAAGGCGCCCCCGAAGGCGCCTCCGGCAGCTGAGAAGCCGAAGCAGCCGGCCACCCCGGTGCCCAAGGGCGCCGAGGAGGTGAAGCTGCGCGGCGCCGCCGCACGCACGGCCGCCAACATGGACCTGTCCCTGACGGTCCCCACGGCGACCAGCGTTCGGGCCATCCCGGCCAAGCTGCTCATCGACAACCGCATCGTGATCAACAATCACCTCAAGCGGGGGCGTGGCGGCAAGATCTCCTTCACGCACCTGATCGGCTTCGCGATCGTCAAGGCGCTGAAGGCGATGCCGGAGATGAACCACTCCTACACGGAGATCGACGGCAAGCCGACGCTGGTCAAGCCCGAGCACGTCGGGTTCGGCCTGGCGATCGACGTCCAGAAGAGCAACGGTGAGCGCCAGCTCCTCGTGCCCTCGATCAAGGGCGCCGAGGAGATGGACTTCCGCCAGTTCTGGGTGGCCTACGAAGAGGTCGTCCGCAAGGCCCGCGCGGGCAAGCTGGGCGTCGACGACTTCTCCGGCACCACGATCTCGCTGACCAACCCCGGCACGATCGGCACGGTCCACTCGGTCCCGCGCCTGATGCCGGGCCAGGGCACGATCATCGGCGTCGGAGCGATGGAGTACCCGGCCGAGTACCAGGGCGCCTCGCCCGACACGCTCTCGCGCCTGGCCGTCTCCAAGGTCATGACGCTGACCAGCACCTACGACCACCGGATCATCCAGGGCGCCCAGTCGGGCGACTTCCTGCGCCAGATCCACCGGCTGCTGCTCGGCGAGGACGGCTTCTACGACGAGATCTTCGAGGCGCTGCGCATCCCGTACGAGCCGGTGCGCTGGGTCCAGGACATCTCGGCCTCGCACGACGACGACGTGGCCAAGTCGGCCCGGGTCATCGAGCTGATCCACGCCTACCGCGTGCGCGGCCACCTGATGGCCGAGACCGACCCGCTGGAGTACAAGCAGCGCAAGCACCCCGACCTGGACATCCAGTCCCACGGGCTGACCTTGTGGGACCTTGAGCGCGAGTTCGCCACCGGCGGTTTCGGCGGCCGTGCGCTGATGAAGCTCCGCGAGATCCTGGGCGTGCTGCGCGACTCCTACTGCCGCACGGTCGGCATCGAGTACATGCACATCCAGAACCCCGAGGAGCGGGCCTGGATCCAGGCGCGGGTGGAGAAGCCGCACGCCTCTCCCGAGCGCGACGAGCAGCTCAACATCCTGTCCCGGCTCAACACCGCCGAGGCGTTCGAGACGTTCCTGCAGACGAAGTTCGTCGGCCAGAAGCGCTTCTCGCTGGAGGGCGGCGAGTCCCTGATCCCGCTGCTCGACTCGGTGATCAGCGATGCCGCCGACGAGGGCCTCGACGAGGTCGTCATCGGCATGGCCCACCGCGGCCGGCTCAACGTGCTGGCCAACATCGTGGGCAAGTCCTACGCGCAGATCTTCGGCGAGTTCGAGGGCAACATCGACCCGCGCACCGCCCACGGCTCCGGCGACGTCAAGTACCACCTGGGCGCGAGCGGCGAGTTCACCGCGCCCAGCGGCAAGACGATCACCGCGTCCGTGGTGGCCAACCCCTCCCACCTGGAGGCGGTCGACCCGGTGCTGGAGGGCGTCGTCCGCGCCAAGCAGGACCTCCTGGAGCGCGGCGAGGAGGGCTTCACCGTCCTTCCCGTCCTCGTCCACGGCGACGCGGCCTTCGCCGGCCAGGGCGTGGTGGCCGAGACGCTCAACCTGTCGCAGCTGCGCGGCTACCGCACCGGCGGCACCGTGCACGTGGTGGTCAACAACCAGGTGGGCTTCACCACCTCGCCGGCCTCCTCCCGCTCGTCGGTCTACGCGACCGACGTCGCGCGGATGATCCAGGCGCCGATCTTCCACGTCAACGGCGACGACCCCGAGGCCGTGGTGCGCGTGGGCCAGCTGGCCTACGAATACCGCCAGGCGTTCCGCAAGGACGTCGTCATCGACCTCATCTGCTACCGCCGCCGCGGCCACAACGAGGGCGACAACCCCGCCTTCACCCAGCCGCTGATGTACGACCTGATCGACGCCAAGCGCTCGACCCGCAAGCTCTACACCGAGGCGCTGATCGGCCGGGGCGACATCACGGTCGAGGAGGCCGAGTCGGCGCTGCGCGACTACCAGGCCAAGCTGGAGCAGGCGTTCACCGAGACGCGCGAGGCGGCCAAGAAGCCCAAGGAGGCGGCCGCCATGCGGGTGCCCCCGGCCGAGGTCGTCAAGTGGTCCCACGCCGACACGCCGACGGCGATCAGCGACGAGACGCTCAAGCGCATCGTCGACACCCAGCTCAACCTGCCCGACGGCTTCACGCCGCACCCGCGCCTGGCGCCGGTGCTGCAGCGCCGCGGCCAGATGGTCGAGACCGACTCGATCGACTGGGCGATGGGCGAGACGCTGGCGTTCGGCTCGCTGCTGATCGACGGCCACCCGGTGCGCCTGGTCGGCCAGGACTCCCGGCGCGGCACGTTCACCCAGCGGCACGCGGTGCTGGTCGACCGGATGACCGGCGCCGACCACACCCCGTTGAAGCAGTTCAACGAGGGCACCACGAAGTTCTACATCTACGACTCGCTGCTCAGCGAGTTCGCGGCGCTCGGCTTCGAGTACGGCTACAGCGTCGTGCGTCCCGATGCCCTGGTGGCCTGGGAGGCGCAGTTCGGCGACTTCGTCAACGGCGCCCAGACGATCATCGACGAGTTCATCTCGTCCGGTGAGCAGAAGTGGGGTCAGCGGTCGTCGGTCGTGCTGCTGCTGCCGCACGGCTTCGAGGGTCAGGGTCCCGACCACTCCTCGGCCAGGATCGAACGGTTCCTGCAGGTCTGCGCGCTCGACAACATGACGGTCGCGCAGCCGTCCACGCCGGCCAACTACTTCCACCTGCTGCGCTGGCAGGTGGAGTCCAACCGGCACAAGCCGATGGTGGTCTTCACGCCCAAGTCGCTGCTGCGGCACAAGGCGGCCACGTCGAAGGCCTCCGACTTCACCACCGGCACCTTCCAGCCGGTCATCGGCGACACCACGGTCGATCCGGCCAAGGTCACCCGGGTCGTCCTGGTCTCGGGCAAGCTCTACTACGACCTGGCCGCGCAGCGTGACAAGACGGGCCGCGACGACGTCGCGATCGTCCGGCTTGAGCGGCTCTACCCGTTCCCGACCGAGGAGCTCACCGCCGAGCTGGCCCGTTACGGGCAGCAGGCCGAGCTGGTGTGGGCACAGGACGAGCCGGTGAACATGGGCCCGTGGCCCTACCTGACGCTGAAGCTGGCCGAAGACCCGCAGACGCTCGGCGGCCGGTCTCTCCGTCGCGTCTCGCGCACCCCGAACAGCTCGCCTGCGACGGGTTCGCACAACTCGCACGACACCGAGCTGGAGGAGATCCTCCACCAGCTCTTCGGCTGAGCAGGCCGCCAGAGAGCCCCCGGCCGTCCGGCCGGGGGCTTCTGTGTTGACCGGTGGGGGTGAGGCCCTGCCCGCACGAAGGAGAAACCCATGTACTTCACCGATCGAGGCATCGAGGAGCTGGTCGATCGGCGGGGCGAGGAAGAGGTCAGCGTGCTCTGGCTGGGCGAGCGGCTGCGCGAGTTCGTCGATCTCAACCCCGAGTTCGAGACCCCGATCGAGCGGCTGGCCACCTGGCTGGCCCGCCTCGACGACGAGGACGACGACTGACGCGAACCGGCCCTCCAGACGCGATACATCTTGAGTTTTCGAGTAACGCGACATATCGTGTTCTTGTAGCAGACGTACTCGTCGAGGAGGCATACGTTCATGGAGAAGTGGACGCTGGAGGCCCCTGAGCAGCTCACGTTCGGGCCGGTGGAGTCACTTGACGTGCGGATCGTCGCGGGCAGGCTGGCCGTCCTGGCCAGCGAGGGCCCGCCCACGCTGGAGCTGACGGAGATCGAGTCGGCCGCGCCGCTGCTGGTCAGCTACGACGCGGTGACCAAGGAACTGGTCGTCACCTACGAGGGCCTGACCCTGGACGGCCTGCTCACCTGGCTGCGGCGCGACCGGCGCAGGACCAACCTGACCCTCACCGTGCCCAAGGGATGCAGGGTGAGCACCGAGGTGGTCTCGGCGTCCACGGTGCTGGCCGGGTTCGAGCGTTCCACCCGGGTCAAGAGCGTGTCCTCCGAGGTCGTCCTCGACGGCGTGAGCGGCGAGGTGAGCGCCACGACGGTCTCCGGCTCGATCGAGAGCCGGGCCATGGAGGGCGACCTGGCGTTGAAGACCGTCTCGGGCGAGCTGACGCTGGCCGACGGCAGCCCGCGCCGGCTCAAGGCCAGCACGGTGTCCGGCCGCATCACCGCCGACCTGAGGCTCCGGCCAACGAGTCACGTGACGCTCAACAGCGTCTCGGGTGCCATCCTGGTGCGGGTGCCGGAGAACGCCGAGTCCGACGTCAGCATGAGATCCACCTCCGGCCGGCTGAGCTCGACGTTCGACGGGCTGTCGGCGGCCAACAGCCCCGGCTCCAAGACGCTGTCCGGGCGGCTGGGCGGCGGCATGGCCTCACTGTCGGCGTACACCGTCTCGGGCGAGGTCGCGTTGCTCAAGGGAGAGAAGGAATGAGCCCTGTCTTCGGTCACGGCCGGCTCCGGCTGTACCTGCTCAAGCTGCTGGAGGAGAGCCCGCGGCACGGCTACGAGGTCATCCGGCTGCTCCAGGACCGCTTCCTCGGCGTCTACTCGCCCTCCCCCGGCACGATCTACCCGCGCCTGGCCCGCCTGGAGGAGGAGGGCCTGGTCACGCACGAGGTCGTCGACGGCAAGAAGGTCTTCTCCATCACCGACAAGGGCCGCGAGGAGCTCAACGCCCGGCTCGACGAGCTCGACGACTTGGAGCAGGAGATCTCCGCCTCGGTGCGCGACATCGCCCGCGAGGTCAAGGAGGACGTCCGCGACACGGTGAAGTCGCTGCGCGACGAGCTGACCCGGATGGCCAAAGACGTCCGCACCGGCACCCGCGACAGCGCCAAGACCCGGGCCGAAGACCTCAAACAGCTCAAGGAGCAGCAGAAGCGGCAGTGGATGGCGCACGCCAGCCAGTGGCAGGTGGAGAGCGACCGGCTGGCCGGCGAGTGGCGCCGGATCTGGTCGGACATCTGGACCACGCTCGGCGGCGACACCGTGCGCCGCATCGAGCTCGACAGCGAGCTGGGCGAGCTGCTGGCCGACTTCGTGGCCCAGGCCCGCACGGAGGCCGCCGACGCCGCCCTGACCACGCAGAAGCTGGCCGAGCTGCACGCCGTGCTCGACGAGGCGTCCGCCCGCATCCGCGACATCCTCGAACGCTGAGCCGCCACTGGCCGCCACTGGCCGCCGCTGAGCCGCCTGCCTGGCCGCCGGTGAGGCGTCGTCAGGCGGAGCGCAGTGAGCGTGCCGGGCGTTCGAGGCCGCGGGCCGCCCTGCGGGCGTGGTAGGCGACCGGCATGTAGCGCAACCGCTCGGGCAGGCGCGCGGTCAGCATCGCCACCGCGTGCCCGAGGTGCCGCAGCCGCCGCTCGTCCCGGGCCGTCCAGCGCAGGCCGAGCTTCCTGCGGGCGGCCGGCGGCAGGGTGCCGACGGTGACGAAGTGGTTGAACTCCCCCGACCCCAGCCCCACCGGCGTCCACAGGCGGCGCAGCGGCCTCGGCAGGCCGGGCGGGGCGGGCGTGCCGCGCATCACGGCGAGCACCTCCAGCGCGGTCGGGTGCGGCTCCAGCCGCTCGGCGATCATCATGTCGAAGTAGCGCCAGAACGCCTCCAGATCCGCCGGCATCTCCCGCTCCGGCACGTGCAGGATCGCGCCGAGCCGGCGCGACTCGGCGTACATGCGGCGTTGCTGCTCCTCGGTGTACGGGGTGCCGAAGTAGCGGTTGAGCGTGACGAACCGCTCGAACAGCGACAGGTGCACCCAGGCCCACGCCTCGCCGTTCAGGGCGTGGTAGGCGCGGCCGTGCTCGTCCACGCCGCTGATGGACCGGTGCAGCTCGCGCAGCCGCCGCCCCTCGGCCAGGCCGCCCTCCCCGCCGTAGACCCACTTCTGGACGGAGGCGAGCGTGCGGTTGAGCCGCCCCCACGGGTCGTCCTTGTACGTCGAGTGCTGTGCCACGGCCGCGCCGACCGCCGGATGCATGGTCTGCAGGACCAGCGCGCTGCCGGCCACGAGCAGGTTGCGGTATTCGCCCGCGGTCTCCCAGTGCATCGAACCCGGGCCGAACGGCTCCACGTCCATGGTGACGCCTCCAGGGTGATACGGCCTCATTCTTCGTGTATCACCCGGAAGGCGGACAAGTAACCCTTCACTTATTCAGCCGGCAAAGACGATCTTTCCGAAGATCTCCCCTTCGGCCATGGCGGCGAAGCCGTCGCGGGCCTCGGCCATCGGCAGCGTGCGGTCGATCACCGGCCGCACGCCGGTCTGCTCCAGGAACACCGCCAGCCGCTGGAGCTGGTCGCGCGTGCCCATGGTGGTGCCGACCACCGAGAGCTGCAGGAAGAAGACACGGTTGAGGTCGGCGGGCGGGACCGCGCCGCTGGTGGCCCCGGAGACCACGATGCGGCCGCCCGGCCTGAGCGACTTGAGCGAATGGTCCCAGGTGGCCTGGCCGACGGTCTCCATGACCGCGTCCACCCGCTCGGGCAGCCGCGCGCCGGTCTCGAAGACCTGGTCGGCGCCGAGTTCGCGGGCCCGCTCACGCTTCTCCTCCGAGCGGCTGGTCGCCCAGACCCGGAAGCCGCCCGCCCGGCCGAGCGCGACGAGCGCGGTGGCGACGCCGCCGCCGGCCCCCTGCACCAGCACGGTCGAGCCCGGTTCGAGCCCCGCCTTGTCGAACAGCATGCGGTAGGCGGTCAGCCAGGCCGTCGGCAGGCAGGCGGCCTCCTCGAAGCTGAGTGCGGCCGGCTTGGGCACGAGGTTGCGCCGCGGCACGGCCACCCGCTCGGCGAACGTCCCGTCGTACACCTCCGACAGCAGGGAGCGCCTGGGGTCGAGCGTCTCGTCCGCGCCCGTGCCGATGACCGCGTGCACGATGACGTCGTTGCCGTCCTCGTCCACGCCGGCGGCGTCGCAGCCGAGCACGATCGGCAGGCGGTCCTTCCTGATGCCCACGCCCTTGAGCGTCCACAGGTCGTGGTGGTTGAGGGCGGCGGCGCGTACGGAGACGGTCGTCCAGCCGTCGGGCGCCTCGGGGTCGGGGTGCTCACCGAGCGTCAGCCCGGCGAGCGGATTGTCGGGATCGGTCTGTGTGGCGGTTACGGCGAACATGGCCGCACCTTACTAACCGGCCCACCGCCACCCACGGCACCGCCCCGCCGCGCGACGCCTTGCCGGCGTTCGACCTTCACCCGGGCCCCCTGGCCCGCCTGTCAGCGTTCGACCTTCACCCGGATCCCCGCCAGGGCGCGGCGTCTGAAGTCCTCGGGGCCGGCGACGGCGACCTCCACGTCCCCCCGGCACGTCCACTCGCCCGGACGCCCGCGCCCCTCGATCACCTTCGGCAGCCGGGCCTTCTCCGCGCAGTCGGGCGTGGGCACCAGCACGACCATCTCCCGCACTCCCCCGCCGAACCAGAGCTGCGGCCCGGCCGGATCCCCCTGCACCGTGGCCCCCGGCCCGGCCAGCCGCACCGACCCCTTGCCCGACAGCACGAGGTAGCCGTCCCTGGTCACCTTCCCGCGCAGCTCCCGCGCCAGGGCCGTGCGCTGGTCGAAGGTCAGCCCCTCGCCCCGGTCCTGCATCGCCACCCGCCACCGTCCGAACGAGAACAGCAGCACCTGCCCGCTCCCCCCGCCGGGCTGACGCGGCCACAGGGTGACGCCGGGGCCGTAGCTCCTGATCGGCCGGCCGCCGCCGGTCACCTCGGCGACCCCGTTGTACGGCACGCCGAACTGCCGGAACTGCCCGTCTATCCACGCCCCCTGGAACGGCCGCACCCCCAGCTCGTTGAGGTCGAGGTCGGCCGGATAGCGCACCTCGGCCTTCAGCCCGTCGGGGAAGACGACGTCGATGATCTCGTCCCGTCCCTTGGTCCTGGCCGGGATCCGCAAGGTGCTGGGGCCGTTGTCGATCGTCGTGAGGGACCGGATGGGCGCGGTGGCGGACGGCGCCGGCGGCGGCTGCGGGTCGCGGCTGAGCAGCAGGCTGACGGCCGGGATCACCAGCAGGGCCACCACCGACGCCAGCCCGATCCATCGGCGGCGGCCACGCCCACCTGCCTCGATGACGTCGAACTGGTCGGACACGACGTGCCTCGCCGGGTTAGTGCGGGTTGCGCCCTTCACTCCCAGTTCAGTTGAGCGACCTCCACCCGCGCAAGCCCTCGGACCCGGCGAAGTCGCCGTCCGAGGTCACAACTTCACAACCTCCCGGGCTCACCAGGTGGCGATGTTGAGCCTGCCGTCGGTGACCAGCTCGACCCGCTGCCCCACCAGCTCCCTGGACATGGCGTCGGCCAGCAGCTCCGGCTCCAGCACGTGCGCGTGCGCCCGCCCGCCGTCCGGCAGGTCCACGACGAGGATGCCCTTCTCCGGCCCGCCGTCCCGGCCGTGCGCGACCGTGTACCCGGCCACGGCGGCAGGGCCGGCGTACGCGTCCACCACGGGCACCCCGGACGCCGTGAACACCGGCGTGGCGTCCCCCAGGAGCCCTCCCGGCTCGCTGGACCACACCGCGTACGTGTGCTTCGTCAGGTGCATCCCCACGCCGGTCACCAGCCCGTGCCCCGGCCGCGCGCGCAGCAGCCCGGCCATCGTGGCCGTCGAGTGCAGCACGTAGTCGCTGGACGGGCCGCCGGCGTACGGCAGGCCGCCGGTGACCGTCAGGCCGCGCCGGTCGAACGGGTCGAGCCCGATCGCGTCGCACGCCTGCCGCAGCGCGACGGCGAAGCAGCTGTACAGGTCGAGGGCGTCCATGTCGCCGAGGCCGAGCCCGGCGCGGCGGAAGGCGGCCTCCGCGGCGGCCCCGATCGCCTGCGAGGAGCCGAGCGCGGGCCGGGCCGCCACCTCCCAGGTGTCCTCCGCGTACGCCCAGCCGCGCAGGTGGACCCGCCGCTCGTCCGGCACCCCGAGGCGGTCGGCCAGCTCCGCGGAGGTCAGGACGACGGCCGCCGCCTGGTCGACCTCCATGACGGCCACGGTGTTCCTGGTGTACGGCCAGCCGACGAATCTGTTGCCCTTCACCAGTTCCTCGGGCGTGCGCACGGACCGCCGCCACGCGTACGGGTTGGCCGCGGCCACCTCGGTCATCGGCGCCATCATCCGTCCACGGTCGAGCATCTCCTCCTCGACCGTCATCCCGGCCGCCGCCCGCCGCGCGGTCTCCATGATCGCGTACGTGTGCACCGGCAGGAACAGCTCGTGCGCCAGCTCGGCGGGGTGCGGCGGACGTTCCCAGCCGTAGGGCGGCTTGGGGTCGGCGGCATGGCTCCACGGCACGTGCTCGCCCGCCTGCCGGTAGGCCCGCCGGGTGGCCAGCGCCTCGGCCCCGGTGATCAGCGCGCAGTCCAGCTCGCCCGCCGCGATCCGGGCCGCGGCCTCGCCGACGAGGAGCTGCGGAGCCGTGCCGCTGACCTTGGAGTAGGACTGGTGGCGCGGGGTGGCGCCCAGACGCTCGGCCAGCCGTCCGGTCGGGGAGTCGTACTGCCAGGAGTCGGTGTACACGACCTGGATCGAGTCGAGCCGTCCGAGGGGGAGCCGGGCGTCCTCGGCCGCCTCGCGGGCGACCGACTCCCACAGGTCGAGCGGTTCGGGGCCGGGCTGATCGCGAATGGTCCGTTGGGCGATGCCGATGAGACAGGGGGTGCGTGGATCCATGCGCACATCCAACCAGAACAACATTCGGTTGATAAGTGTCGGCGTTTGGTAATAAGCGTTACCGGTATTGCCACAGGCTAATTACCGCCACTCTGACCTGGGAGAACGCCTTCTTTTCGTAACGGGACCGAACCGGTGCCCGCTTTTTCTCGTTCCTTCCTGGCCGACGGGTTGTGCCATTCATCGGCGTTCTCGACGTTTTCCTGACCCACCGGCGGACCGGCGACATGCCGCGATCCGGCCCGTCGGTCGAGGCCCCGGATCCCCCTCGGGCGGGATCCGGGGGCCTTCCCCCGCCGTTTCGCGTCCCACGCCCCCCTCAGGGGCCTGGTTCAGACGCGGAAGACCGGTCCCGTGGCGACGGCGAGCGCGCAGGCGTTGGGGAACGTCTGCGAGTAGCGGTAGCGGTCGCCGTCCCAGACACCCCACGCCCGTACGTCCACCGGCTCGTAGTCGGCGGTGCAGGAGACGCCCGGACGGCCGGTCAACTTGGCCGGGTTCCCGTGCACCTGTTCGAGAGCGGCGCAGGCGGCGACCTGCCCCGGGGCGACCCGGCCAGGCGTGCACTGCAGCACGCCCTGACGATCTCCCACACTGATCCGGAAAAGCCTTTGGTCCTTGTGCGACGTCTGGACATCGGACGGACCGGTCGTGGCGTACGCCACTGGAGCGGCCGCGAATGCCGCACAGGAAAGCGCGGCGATGGCGAGAATTCGGTGCATACGCGAAGCCTCTATCACCCCTCTGACCTGCGGCAACGACCGACACGCGTGATCATTTAGACGTATCGGGAGGGATCGGCTGATGGTGTCCTTATCGCACACGGTGCACTCTTGATCAGGTAACGAATCTCTATCCGGGCTGCAATACAGGCAGTTGATCTGGAAAAATCCACCCTTACGACCCTAAGAAAGGCATTTCATGATCTCCCGGGCCAGGCAACTGGCAGCGGCCGCCCTGGGCGGCGCGCTGCTGCTGCTGCCTGCCTTCACGGGGATCGCGAACGCCGCGCCGGCGAGCGCGTGGACGAGCGCGTCGGCCAGCAAGGTCTTCGGCGTCACGCTGGCCAGGACCGCCACCGACATGAGGAAGGTCGCCGACTACTGGCGGCCCGACCGGCTCAAGCAGGCCGACAACTACAGCCCCGCCACGCCGGGCGCCCAGGCCGCCCCGACGTCCTCGGCCGGCGCGGTCTCCGGCCCGATCTCGCCCGCCACGACGGCGCGGCGGACGTCCGCGACGCAGGACGTGGTGCCCGTGCTTCCCAGGCAGGGCGGCGCCGCCAAGACCATGGGCAAGGTCTTCTTCCGGTTCGGCACCAAGGAGTACTGGTGCTCGGCCAGCGCGGTCGCGTCCAGAAACCGCAGCGTCGTGGCCACGGCCGGGCACTGCGCGTACGACTCCCGGCAGGCCAAGGCCGCCGAATACTGGATCTTCGTCCCCAACCCCGGCCCCAACGGCGAGACGCCCGACGGGATCTACGTGGGCGCCGCGCTCAGCCTGCACGAGGACTGGCCCGGCAAGGGCGACTACGACTACGACTACGCCTTCGTGACCGTGCACCGCGGGTTCGTCTGGGAGCAGGCCAAGGACGGCACGTACTCGATGAAGGACGTCGGCAGGCTCCAGGACAACGTGGGCGCCCAGGGCATGGAGATCAACAAGAAGCCGGCCGCCTACACCGTGGCCGCCTTCGGCTTCCCGGCCGGCGCACAGCCCGACGGCACCCGCCCGTTCGACGGCAAGACGTTGCGGACGTGCCAGGGCGGCGTCACGTACTGGACCGTGGCCCCCGCGCTCGACCTGCAGAAGGGCGTGCGACTGCAGCCGTGCGACTTCAGCCCCGGCGCCAGCGGCGGCCCCTGGCTGGTCGACTACGACGCCACCCGCAGGCTCGGCAGCCTGAACGGCGTCAACAGCCTGACTTGGAACAGGGACGCCAAGGGGGCCTACGACGCGGTGTCGTCGCCGTACTTCGACACGACCACCGCGGAGGTCTACCGACGCGCCGCCGCGATCACCACACCGGGAAATGTGGCGTAAGTCACATGAAACGGTGTGATCACTGCTGGTGATCAGCCCATCCGTTGATCTCGACACGGTAACGGGGCACTTGGGAGCGCTGACACGATCTTCCTAAAATTTTCATAAGCACTGTCAGCGTTATAGGTTCCGGGTCGTCCGTTTGCTGAGTTATGGGGTGCAAGAGGCGCCTCCTGTCAGCGCAACCTGGAGATACCTTGAAGCGAATCCTCCTCCCCGTCGGCGGCGCGGTCCTGGCGACCGGTCTCCTCGCCGCCGGGCTCTCCGCCACCGCCCAGGCCGACGGCGACGTCTCCAACGACCCGATGGCCGGCAGCAACTCGCAGGCCGCCTCGATCGCCTCCTTCTGGATCGCCTCGAACGGCGCCGCGCTCCGCCAGGCCACCCAGTACACCTGGGACTCCAAGGAAGTGCGGAAGGTCGTCTCCAAGGGCGGCTACGACCCCGACGGCCGTCCCGGCATGACCGCGCCCACCGGCGCCCAGAAGGCCGGCGCCTCCCAGAACGTGAACCTCCCCAAGAGCATCGGCAAGGTCTTCTTCGTCGACGGCTCCGGCAAGTTCCGCTGGTGCTCGGCCACGTCCATCCAGTCGGGCAACCGCAACCTGGTGGCGACCGCCGGCCACTGCGTGTACGACACGGACAGCAACAGCGACACGCTGTCCAACTGGGTCTTCGTCCCCGGCTACTACCAGGGCAAGGCTCCGTGGGGCATCTACGTGGGCAAGCAGGCCTTCACCCACTACGACTTCGACAACTACGAGGACTACGACCGCGACTACGCGTTCGTGACCGTCTACAACGGCATCCAGTTCGACGGCGTGAAGCAGGTGGACCGCAAGGACTACGACAGCTTCAGCGGCCCGAAGCGCTCCTGGGGCGGCCACTACTACATCCTGCTGTCCAAGGACGCCGGCCGGCTCGGCGACGCCGTGGGCGGCCAGGGCTTCGCCTGGAACCAGCCGACGGGCAAGTTCGTCCGCACCTTCGGCTACCCGGCGGCCCCGCACCCCGACGGCAACAAGCCGTACAGCGGTGTGACGCCGAAGAACTGCTACGGCAAGACCACGGCCAAGACCGTGGGCGCGTCCTGGCTCAAGATCGAGGAGCACGTCGGCCTGAAGTGCGCCGTCACCCCCGGGTACGACGGTGGGCCGTGGCTGCTCAACTACAACAACGCCAAGCGCCTCGGCTACGTGAACGGTGTCACCAGCACCTTCGCGGACCAGGACGGCAACGACCGCATCGACTACATCACGTCGCCTTACTTCGACGGTGAGACGGCGGCCGTTTACAAGGCAGCCACCAACTTCCCGTCGGGGAAGATCGTGGGCCCGAACGGCGAGCTGTACAAGTAAGCCCTCACCAGGGGAAAGAGGGTCCCGGCGTTGCTCCTTGCCGCCGGGGCCCTCACTTGTGTCCACACCAATCCCCCCTCACCGAAGAGGGCGCGCCGCGCCCACAGGCTCAGGCCCTTGCGCCACCTCTCGAATCGGAAGCGCTTCGGGACGTGATTCGCCGGCGCTTGTGGCGCAAGATGTCGGTATGACCGAGGATCACCGCGAGACCACCACCGCCCCCGCCTTGCCGGGCCCAGAGGTCACGATCACCCTCGACCCTCACGTCAAGGCGTACGTCGACCGAGCGGTCGAGAACGGTGAGTTCGAATCCGTGTCCGCCGCCTTCAACGAAGCGATGCTGGAACGTATGCGCCGCCGCCCCCGCGTCCGCAGCTGGTGACCACGGACAAAGCCACAGGGCTCTCCCGGACGCCGCCGAAGAGAACGACCCGGCCGTCCGCCCCGGACGCAGGGCCGGGCCCATGACCAGCGGACGGTGACGCGGTCACCCGCCGGCGCCGACACCGGCGCATGGGCGCCCAGAATGCCTGCGCCCGCAAGAGCATCAAGTCAAGCGCTTGTACCCGGCGCCCCAGGCGCGGAGGCGCGGGACACGAACGTCCCCCGCCCATGGACGACGACCAGCAGGCCGCGCTCCGCCAGATCCTTGACCGCGCGCCGAACGGTCACTCGACTGACGCCATACTGGCTCGCCAGCTCCAACTCGGTCGGCATCTTGGCGTTCGGAGCGAGCACCCCGGCGGCGATGTCGCTCTCGACGTCCTCGGCGAGCTGCCGCCACACCAGGTCTGGCCCGACGTGATCGATGCGGTCACTTCTATCCTGCAAGGCCATACGGAAACGCTAATGGGCGGGGAACCTACGAGTACGAGCGACTACCTCCTCCAAGGTATGGAGAGGTCTTATCATGTCTACTGCTTGTATCCTCGATCGCTCCCTCCGCGGCCGCGATGACGACGAGCTCCATGAGCGTGTCCCTCCTCACCCCGACGGCCCTGACGAAAGGAAGCAGCATGACCGACCTGTATGGCGGCAGCCTCGACGGCGTGCCCTTCACCCAACTGTGCGGTGGCAATCAACAGGAAGAGCACTTGGAGACCTGCGTCCTGATCGCCCCGATTCCCGGCATCGAGGACGCCTACGCGCTCCGTGACTCGAAGAACCCGGACGCCGGGACGCTCCGCTTCACCGGTACCGAGCTTCGCGCCGCCGGGATCGCCACCATCTAGCCAAGACCCGAGACGGCCGGCCTCGCCCGGAGGACCCGGGCGGGGCCGGCCCGCCGACCGTAGGGGAGCACCCATGCACTGGCACGCCTACCTGTGGACCGGCTCCGGCGCCGACCGCGGGAACGAGGCCGAACGCCGTCCAAGCTCCCCCGATTTCCCCACCTCGACGCTCCCTCCGATGCGCACGGGCGACTGGCTGGCGAAACCGGCGGCGCGCATCGCGGCCACGTTCGAGGAACCGGAACCGGCGACCAGGTGGATGGCGGCCGAGTACGGAAAGACGCATGACCAACTCCACCCGCCCGAGCGGATTCCCCTTGAGGAACGGCTTGCGACGGCCCTCGACCTGCTCCCCCGAGGCATCGACGTGCAGTGGGGCGAATGGCTCCAGAGCGGACGGTTCCTCACGATCGGCGTGATCTGCTGCCCGAACCGACACCTCTCCCACCCATGCCCGATCCACCGCCCTTACCGACAAACCCCTCTTTAGTGACGTAAGGGCCCGATGTCTAACATGACACCCATGCTGATCGACGCGGTGACCGAGATCCTTCGCGAGACCGCCGAGATCGCGATCCTCCCCCGGTTCCGCGCCCTCGCCGCCGGTGACGTCTCCGAGAAGACGCCGGGCGAAGTGGTCACCGTGGCCGACCGCGAGGCCGAAGACCTGATCAGCCGCCGCCTCCGCGACCTCCTGGACGCCCCCGTCGTCGGCGAGGAGGCGACCGCCGCCGACCCCGCGCTCCTCTCCGCCCTCCAGGACGCCCCGACGGCCTGGCTCGTCGACCCCCTGGACGGCACGGCCAACTTCGTCGCCGGCCGCCCCGAGTACGCGGTGATGGCGGCCCTGGTCCGGTCCGGCGAGACGGTCGCGTCCTGGGTCGTGCGCCCGGCCGAGGACGACGTCTACGTCGCCGAGCTCGGCTCCGGAACCTGGCGCAACGGCATCCCCGTCCACCGCGCCCCCGCTCCCGCCGACCCCGCCCACCTCCGTGGCGCCGCCCTCACCCGCTTCCTGGACGACGCCACCAAGGCCCACGTCAGCTCAGCCGCCCACCGCTTTGCCGCCCTCACGCCAGGCACGAAGTGCGCCGGCGTGGACTACCCCCGCCTCCTGAACGGCGACCAGGACTTCCTCCTCTTCCACCGCACGCTGCCCTGGGACCACGCGCCGGGCGTCCTGCTGCTGACGGAAGCCGGCGGAACCGCCCGCCACCTCGACGGCACCCCGTACAGCCCGTCGATCCCCAAGGCCGGCCTGCTCGCCGCCGCCGACGAAGCCTCCTGGCAGACGGTTCGCCCCCTCCTTCTGCCCTGACACCTCGCGAACGCGGGGCCGCCCGGGGGACGAGCTCCCCCTTGAAGACACACCGCCGGAGATCCCGGCGGCGCTTCGCCATGCCCAATACCGACAAAAGGCACAAAAGGTACACGGACCGAGCGGTCAGGTTGCCCCCACACCCCCTGCAAAATCGGCCAGATTGTCGAATCCTGAGGGCTCCCGACGCGAACCTGAAGATCACCTGTGAACGATGGACCGATTTAGACGGATGAGCCCTAAATCTGGTTCCTGTGATCTGAGTCACATTCAATCGGTCACAGAGAGCGACAGGCCACTAACGGAACTTTCGTTCCAATGGTCAAATTCCCTACAGGGCCAGCGAAAACATCACCTTCCGGTAACATCACGCTAAAGCCTCTGACAGATAACAGCACGGTAACGGCGGAAGCGGCCCTTACCGATCGCGTCAGAACGGCTTTCACCTGCGGAGATCACTGGCTATGTTCCTTGCTATCCCTTTACTGACGCATGGGACGCATGTTGCGACCCACGACAGAGCAAGGAGCAGTTCCCTTGAAGCGCATCCTCATCCCCGCCGGTGGCGCCATCCTGGCTACCGGCCTCCTGGCCGCCGGCCTCGCCGGCACGGCCTCGGCCGACAGCGACGTCTCCACCGACGCGATGGCGGCGAGCGCGGCCAACGCGAAGGCCATCGCCCAGTTCTGGGCCGAGAACAACGGTGCCGCCCTCAAGGCCGCCACCGAGTCCAACGTCTGGGACAAGGCGGACGTCGCCAAGCTGCAGAGCAAGGGCGGCTACAGCGCCGACACCAAGCCGGGGTCCACCGCCCCGATTGGTGAGGAGAAGAAGACCACCGCCAAGACGCAGAACGTCAACATGCCGCGGACCATCGGCAAGGTGTTCTTCGTCAACGGCAAGGGCGAGAAGAAGTGGTGCTCCGCCACTTCGATCCAGTCGAAGTACCGCAACCTGGTCGCCACGGCCGGTCACTGCGTCTACGACACCGGCGCCAACGCCGACGTCCTGTCCAAGTGGGTCTTCGTCCCCGGTTACTACCAGGGCAAGGCTCCGTGGGGCATCTACGTGGGCAAGCAGGCCTTCACCCACTACGACTTCGACGTGTACGAGGACTACGACCGCGACTACGCGTTCGTCACCGTGTACAACGGCGTCTCCCTCAGCGGCAAGACCACCAAGGTCACGCCGAGCGAGTACAAGTCGCACGTCGCCAAGGGCGGCATCGGCTACGTCGAAGAGAAGACGATCACCAAGGAAGAGTTCGACGAGGGCTTCGGGAAGTACGGCCAGGACGGCCCCTTCAAGTCGAAGGCTGTCGACCCCAAGGTCGAGACCGTCGCCAAGCCGGGTGACGTGACCGACAAGAACATCGACGCCTACATCAAGGGCGAGGGCCCCACCAAGGGTGTCCAGCTCACCGGCGCCGAGGTCTACAAGTCGCAGTACACCGCGGCCGGCACCGGCTGGGACAACGGCGACAAGTTCGAGCGTCTGAGCAACGAGGTCCCCGTCAGCAAGGAGGACTACGAGTCGCTCAAGTCCGCCAAGGCTGACGGCAAGTTCCTCGGTGAGGTCCGTGCCGAGCTCGGCAAGGACGGCAAGACCGAGATCGCTTGGTACAAGCAGCAGTTCTTCATCAAGAAGTGGATCAAGACCACCGCTCAGATCAAGTACTGGGTCGAGGACTACTACGTCGTCGACATCTCGGGCAAGGACTACGGTCGCCTCGGCGACAACGTCGGTGGCCAGGGCTTCGCGTGGAACCAGCCCACCGGCAAGGACGTCCGCGTGTTCGGCTACCCGGCCGCGCCGCACCCCGACGGCCACAAGAACTACACCGGCGTCACGCCGAAGTGGTGCTACGGCAAGACCACCAAGAAGCTGGTCGGTTCGGCCGCCAAGAAGATCGAGGAGCACGTGGCGCTCAAGTGCGCCATGACCGAGGGCGCCGACGGTGGTCCTTGGCTCCTCAAGTACAGCAACTCCAAGCGCCTCGGTTACGTGAACGGTGTCACCAGCACCTTCAACGACCAGGACGGCAACAACCGCGTGGACTACATCTCCTCGCCGTACTTCGACGGTGAGACGAACGTCGTCTACAAGGCCGCTGCCAACGTTTGGTCCGGCAAGATCGTCTAAGGGCGGCTCTCCCAACGACCGGCTCTGACCGTTCGTGAGAACCGTTAGCAACTGAAGGGCCCGGCACCCGCCGGGCCCTTCAGCCTTTCCGGCCCGGAAAGTGAAGGCGGTTGGACGCACGCGACGCCGAATCGGTGCCATCAACCTAATGTGATCTGCGTCACATCGCCCGAGCGGACCGGATCGCGCGCGATCGGCGAGCCCGCCCGCCCTCCTCACACCTTCTTTATGTTGATCAGGGCAAACAGTCTCAAGCCCGACTTCATTCAACTCCTGCGCAACATCAGCCTAAACATCACAGAACGATAACGCCCGGCTTGTCGCATCTTTTCCTCTCAAAGCGGCTACCGGATCTCAAGATCGACACTGTATGTTCCTGGCTATCCCTTTACTGACGCATGGGACGCAAGAAGCGTTCCACGACAGCGCAAGGAGTTACCTTGAAGCGCATCCTCCTCCCCGCCGGTGGCGCCATTCTGGCCACCGGTCTGCTGGCCGCCGGTCTCGCCGGTGCGGCCCAGGCCGACCCGGACGTCGACGCTGCCGCTCTGGCTGCCAGCCAGCAGAAGGCCGCCGAGGTCCTGAACTTCTGGACCAAGTCCGACAACGCTGCCCTGCGGCAGGCCACGGCCTACTACTGGGACAACAAGGACGTCAAGAAGATCGTGCAGAAGGGCGGGTACGTCGCTGACGGCAAGCCCGGCTCCACCCCGCCGATCGGCGCCGAGAAGACCACCACGGTCAAGTCGCAGAACGTGAACCTGCCGAAGTCCATCGGCAAGGTGTTCTTCGAGGGCCGCGACGGCAAGCTGTACTGGTGCTCCGGCACCTCGATCCAGTCGAACTACCGCAACCTGGTTGCGACGGCTGGTCACTGCGTGTACGACATCGCCGCCAACGACGAGGTCGTGTCCCGCTGGGTGTTCGTCCCGGGTTACTACCAGGGCAAGGCTCCCTGGGGCATCTACGTGGGCAAGCAGGCCTTCACCCACTACGACTTCTCGAACTACGAGGACTTCGACCGCGACTACGCGTTCGTCACCGTCTACAACGGTGTTGGCGGCACGCTGGGCGCCAAGAAGTCCGAGGTCACCCGTAGCGAGTTCGACGGCTACAAGGGTGTCGGCGACAAGTACTTCCAGGACGAGGAAGTCACCAAGGCCAAGTGGGACGACCTCGCGGTCAAGTACGGCCAGAAGGCCATTGACCCGAACGGCCCGCTGATCAAGGTCGAAGAGGGCGACACGAAGGACCGTGTCGGCCACGACTACTCCGGACCCAAGAAGCTGGTGAAGGAAGAAGTCGACATCAAGACCTGGGTCGTCGGCCCCGCCCCCACCGCCGCCAATGTGAATGGCGAGAAGTGGGGCGACCACTTCGGCTGGGAGCTCACGCCGGTCTCCGAGACCCAGTACGAGGAGTTCCTCAAGAACAAGGCGGACGGCAAGGAGCTCGGCCAGGCCCTCAAGGCTGGCGACAAGTACATCTTCTCTGACGGTTCCGAGCGCACCGTCGACAAGGGTTGGTACATCCTCCGCACCTACGTCAAGCAGTGGTACAAGAAGACCGAGGTCAAGTACCTCGTGCGCCACTACTTCATCGTGGAGCACGACCTCAAGGACGCCGGTCGTCTCGGCGACAACGTCGGTGGCCAGGGCTTCGCGTGGAACCAGCCCACCGGTAAGTACGTCCGTACCTTCGGCTACCCCTACGCCAAGCACCCCGACGGCTCGAAGCCCTACTCCGGCGTTACGCCGAAGTGGTGCTACGGCAAGACCGGTGCGAAGGCCACCAAGGTCCCGAGCCTGAAGATCGAAGAGCACATCTCGCTGAAGTGCGCCGTCACTGGCGGCTACAACGGCGCCCCGTGGCTCCTCAAGTACAGCAACGCCAAGCGCATGGGCTACGTCAACGGCGTGACCAGCGTTCTGTACGACACGGACAACAACGACCGCTGGGACTACATGTCCTCCCCGTACTTCGACGGTGAGACCAACTCGGTCTACGCCGCCGCGGCGAACGTGTGGTCGGGCAGCATCCTTCCGAAGGCCGACAGCTGATCTTCGGACGGATCCCGGGCTGAGGGTCCAAACCTCCGCTCAACCTAGCTTCACCCGAAGGGCTCGGCATCTGCCGGGCCCTTCGGCCTTTTCTGGCGAAAGAGACAGTAACCCTTACCAGAGTGACTAAAGGGTCGATAGTGTCTTTACGCCATTCTTGACAACTTCGTGGAGCCTCCCTTGAAGCGCCTGCTCATCCCCCTCGCCGCCGCCGGCTTGAGCGCCGCCCTGCTTGCTCACCCCTCCAGCGCCGTCCCCAGCTGGGTCAGCGACAACCTCATGCCGAAGCCCGCCGACGCGTACAGCACCGCCAAGTTCTGGCTGGGCGCGAACGGCGCGGCCCTGCGCAAGGCGACGCAGTACCACTGGGACGCCAAGGACGTCTCCAAGCTGGTCGCCACGCAGAGCAAGGACGGCGCCCCCGACGGCAAGCCCGGCCTGACCGCTGCCACGACTACGCCGAAGCCCAGCGCCAGCAAGAACGTCAACCTGCCCAAGACCATCGGCAAGGTGTTCTTCGTCGACAGCGCCGGGCGCCACCGCTGGTGCTCGGCCACCTCCGTCCAGGCCCGCTACCGCAACCTCGTGGCGACCGCCGGCCACTGCGTGTACGAGACGGGCAAGGACGTCTACTCCAAGTGGATCTTCGTCCCCGGTTACTACCAGGGCAAGGCTCCCTGGGGCGTCTACGTCGGCGCCTACGCCTTCACGGCCTACGACCTCGACACCTACGACGACTACGACGGCGACTTCGCCTTCGTCGCGGTGCACAACGGCTTCTCCCTGACCGGCAGCAAAGAGGTCACCAAGAGCGAGTTCACCGCCTGGGGCGGGGACAAGTGGATCGACCAGGAAGAGGTCAAGAAGGACGAGTACGACACCGGCCGGGAGAAGTACGGCTCGGCGGGACCGTACTGGTCGAAGGACTTCGACGTCACCCCGGACAAGGTGGGCCACGACTACAAGGGCGAGAAGGCCCTGACCAGGGTCGAGGTCACCGAGGCCGACTACGCGAAGGCTCCGGCGGGCACCCGGGACGACAAGAACGGCGAGCAGTACGAGAAGGTCGGCCCCACGCCCATCAGCCAGGAGACCTACAAGAAGCTCGTGGCCGACAAGGCCGACGGCAAGGTCCTCGGCAAGCTCGACGTCACCAAGGACGCCAACGGCACCGAGACCGGCTGGTTCGAGACGCACTACTACCTCAAGCAGTGGGTCAAGGCGGGCAAGACGGTCCGCTACTTCCGCGACCACTACTTCATGGGAATGGCCAAGGACATGGGCCGGCTCGGTGACGTGGTCGGCGGTCAGGGCTTCGCGTGGAACCAGCCGCGCGGCCAGAAGGTCACCGTCTTCGGCTACCCCGGCGACCCGCACCCCGACGGCGACAAGCCCTACACCGGCGTGACCCCCAAGTGGTGCTCCGGCAAGACCGGCACGAAGACGTACCAGGTCAACACCTTCCGGGTGGAGGAGCACCAGGTGCTCAAGTGCTCCATGACCGGCGGCGCCGACGGCGGCCCCTGGCTCATGAAGTACGACAACGGCAAGCGCACCGGCTACGTCAACGGCGTGACGAGCATGTTCCACGACCAGGACGGCAACGACCGGATCGACTACATCAGCTCCGCCTACTTCGACGGTGAGGTGGCCGACGTCTACAACAAGGCCAACTACGCCGAGACCAAGAGCATCGTCGGCCCGAACGGCGAACTCCTCAAGTAGCGCAGCGAAGCCCCGGACCGCCAGGAAAGGCGGCCCGGGGCATCACACGGACGTCAGCTCGCGCGTACGCTCCCGCAACGCCATCACGGCCCGCTCGTTCTTGAACGGCTCCAGCCGCCGCCGCAGATCCGCCGCGTACGACCGGGACCGCGCCGACTGCAGCTCCCCCGCCAGCGAGAGCGCGCTCCCCGCCGCCTGGCACGCCTCGTCGAGCTCGCCGCACTCCAGCAGCCCGGCCGCCAGCAGCGACAGGTTGAACATGCGCCCCCGGACGTACCGGGTGTCCATGTCGAGGGAGCGCCGCGCCAGCCGCACGGTGCGCTCCCCCTCCCCCAGGTCGCGGAAGCAGTGGGCGAACTTGGCCGACAGGTAGGCCTCGTCGAAGTAGCTGAGCCAGCGCGGCTCCTCGGTGGGCCTGCGGGCGTCGAAGGCCAGCTCGGCCTGGTGCAGGGAGGCGCCGCAGGACCTGGGGTCGCCGAGACCGGCGTGCGCGTGGGCCTCCAGGACCTGGGCGGAGGCCAGCAGGGTCTGGACGCCGGCCCGCCGGGCCGCGAGCTGGGCGGCCCTGGCGAGGTCGAGCGCGTGGGCGGGCTGGCCCATGTAGATGGCCTGGTGGGCCATGCCGGCCAGGATCTCGCCGCCCAGGGTGTGGTCGTCGGCGCCCCTGGCCAGGCGGAGGGCCTGGATGAGATAGCGCTGGGCCAGGCCGTGCTGCTCCATGTCGTAGGCCATCCAGCCGGCCAGGCGGGTCAGCTCGGCGGCCGCGGCGGCGAGCTGCTTGCCGGTGGACTCGCCGTAGCTGCCGTCCTTGAGCAGGGGGGAGACGGCGGTGTCGAGGTACTTCACGACGGACGAGCGCACCCGGCCGCTGCCGAAGCGGTTGTCGAGCTCGCCGAAGGACCGGGTCACCTCGTGGATCGCGGCGATGTCCGCCCGGCCCACCCGGCGGGCCCCGGTGCCGCTGGGACGCCCGTCGGCGGGCGCCGTCAGCCACCGTATGGCTCCGACGGAGCCTGCTCCGATCGCGAAGGTGGAGTCGATCAGAAACCTCCGTCTCTCTACGTCGGCCCGCCACAACGCCGTCACGGTCGCGACCCCCTCCTGCCACGTGTGGGTGAACTCCTGACCGAGGTCGAGGGGCGTGATGTTGGTCGGCATGCCCAGATCCTCCGAGCTCACCGGGCGGCCGAGCCGCAATGCGAAGATCTCCGTGAGCAGGCACGGGACGGGATCCCGTGGTTTCTGGCCGCCGATCCACCGCAGCACCGAGCTGTGGTCGTACTTGAGGCCCGGCGTGCCGCGCGCGGCTCCGAGATCGTTGAGGCGCCGGGCCAATCCCTTGTGGGAGAAACCTGCCTCCGCGATGAGCTGCTGCAGCAATCGATTAGGCTCGCGTTCCATCGCTCTCCTCGTCACAGGAGTCGGCGCCCACATCCTTACAGAGCGCTATTGTTATAGCACGTTGTGTAAAGGCTTTCCGGCGGTTCCCCAAGGTCACGCGAACTCCATCGCAATCCCTCCGCCAGCCCTGCTCGGGATCCGGATCCGCATCCGGTTCCCCTGGACGGGGAACTCACCTACCCACGCCGCGGCCGGGAAACAGCAATGCCCTCCGACCTGCGAGGAAGCGCGAAAAGGCGGCGAGCGGGGGCCGATCGGCCCCCGCTCGCAACAGGGTGGATCAGGCGCGGGCGACGCCGTCGGCGCGGGCCTGGGCGGCCACGGCGGCGGTCACGGCCGGGGCCACGCGCTGGTCGAACGGGCTCGGGATGACGTACGTGGCCGAGAGGTCGTCGCCGACGACGGCGGCCAGCGCCTCGGCGGCGGCCACCTTCATGTTCTCGGTGATGGTCGTGGCCCGCACGTCGAGCGCGCCCCGGAAGACCCCGGGGAAGGCCAGGACGTTGTTGATCTGGTTGGGAAAGTCGGAGCGCCCGGTGGCGACCACCCTGGCATGCCTGGCGGCCACCTCCGGGTGGACCTCCGGGGTGGGGTTGGACAGGGCGAAGACGATGGCGTCGGGGGCCATCGACGCGATGGCCGCCTCGGAGACGGTCGAGCCGGACAGGCCGAGGAAGACGTCGGCGCCGGCCAGGGCCTCCTCGGTGGAGCCGGTGTGGCCGGCCCGGTTGGTGTCGCGGGCCAGGGCCTGCTTGACCGGGTTGAGCCCTTCGCGGCCCTCGTAGATCATGCCCTTGGAGTCGGCGACCGCGATGTCGCCGATGCCGGCGCCCAGCAGGATGCGGGTGACGGCGACGCCGGAGGCGCCCGCGCCGGCCACGACGGCGCGCAGGTCGCCGAGCGTGCGGCCGGTCAGGCGGGCGGCGTTCTGCAGGGCGGCCAGCGCGACGATGGCGGTGCCGTGCTGGTCGTCGTGGAAGACCGGGATGTCGAGCAGGTCGCGCAGGCGGTCTTCGACCTCGAAGCAGCGCGGTGCGCTGATGTCCTCCAGGTTGACGCCGCCGAACGACGGCGCGAGACGCACCACGGTCTCGACGAGCGCGTCGACGTCGGTGCAGTCGAGGCAGATCGGGACGGCGTCGACGTTGCCGAACTCCTTGAACAGCAGCGCCTTGCCCTCCATGACCGGCATGGCGGCCGACGGCCCGATGTCGCCCAGGCCGAGCACGGCGGTGCCGTCGGTGACGACGGCGACCACGTTGGAGACCCAGGTGTAGTCGTTGACCAGCGAAGGCGTCTCGGCGATGGCGGTGCAGACCCGGGCGACGCCGGGCGTGTAGGCGAGTGACAGGTCGTCGGCGTCGCGGACGGGAATGGTCGAGCGGACCTCCAGCTTGCCCCCGCGGTGGAGCGCGAAGGCCGGATCGAGGTCGAGCGATTCGACGGAAGCAGAAGCGGGCGTGGCAGACACAGCGACCCCAGTATTCATCGGAACGGACGAAACCATCGGCGTACGAGCGCGAGTGGGCCGGCTTCGGTAGCTGCCGGGCTCCCCTCGTCGGTCGTCTCTGAGGGGTTACGGGGGTCACCCGTCTCCCCATAGTGCCACATGGTGAGATGGTCGATGGTGTCGGAGCCGACGCCGTTCCGTTGACGCATCGTTAAACGCAGGATGACGGACCGCTGCTAAACCCCATTTAAACTGCACAAAACGCAAGTTACGTGGCATAACTCTTTCGAGGAGGCCGTACATGGCCCTCAGCCCCCAGGGCCGCCGTGGCTACGCTGTCGGCGCGCTCGCCCTGACCGCCGCTCTCGCCCTCAGCGCGTGTGGCAGCGACACCGGAGGCACCTCCGGCAGCACGACCGGTGCGAGCTCCTCCGCGGCCGGCGGCGTGAAGCTCGTCCAGCCCGGCAAGCTCACGGTCTGCACGAACATCCCGTACGAGCCGTTCCAGTTCAAGGACGACAGCGGCAAGATCGTCGGTTTCGACGTGGACATCGTCGACCTCGCCGCGAAGAAGCTGGGCGTGACCCAGAACATCGTGGACATCGACTTCGCGGTGATCAAGAGCGGCGCCGCCATGGCCGCGGGCAAGTGCGACGTGGCCGCCGCCGGCATGACGATCACCGACGAGCGCAAGCAGAACATCGACTTCTCCGAGCCCTACTTCGACGCCACCCAGGCCCTGCTGGCCAAGAAGGGCTCCGGCGCGAAGTCGCTGGAGGACGTCAAGGCCAAGAACCTCAAGCTGGGCGCGCAGGCCAGCACGACCGGCCTCGACTACGTCAAGAAGCAGGGCTTCAACCCCACCGAGTACGCCGACTCGGCCAAGGAGCTGCTGGCCCTCCAGGCAGGGCAGGCCGACGTGATCGTCCAGGACCTTCCCGTGGTGCTGACCTGGCTGAAGAAGCCCGAGATCGCCGAGAAGTTCGAGCTGGTCGCCAGCCTGGACACCGGCGAGCAGTACGGCATCGGCCTCAAGAAGGGCGCCGACCCGACCCTGCTCAAGACGATCAACGAAGAGATCACCAAGGCCAAGCAGGACGGCTCCTACGAGAAGATCTACGTGAAGTGGTTCGGCAAGAAGCCCGGCGAGCTGGGCTGATCCATGGCCGACCAGCCGAAGACCGCTGAGCCCGGCCGTGCCGGGCTCAGCCCTCGGAAGAAACAGCAGATCACGCGTACGGTCCAGTACGTCGTGCTGGCCGCCGCGCTCGTCGCCGTGGTCCTGTACGCGGACTGGGCCAGCCTCGCGCAGAACTTCGCCAAGGCCGACGTCGCCAAGCAGGCGCTGCCCGACCTGTTCACGGTCGCGCTGCGCAACACGATCATCTACACGGTGGGCGGGTTCGTCGTCTCGTTCGTGGCCGGGCTGCTGCTGGCGCTCATGCGGTTGTCGCAGGTGCGGCCGTACCGGTGGATCGCGGTCGTCTACATCGAGATCTTCCGTGGCCTGCCGGCGCTGCTGATCTTCCTGATGATCACCTTCCTGCCGCTGGCGCTGCCCGGGTTCGAGGTGCCGTTCGGCACGTACGGACAGGGCATCCTGGGCCTCGGCCTGGTCGGCGCCGCCTACCAGGCGGAGGTCTTCCGCGCGGGCCTTCAGGCGGTCCCCAAGGGCCAGACGGAGGCCGCCAGGTCGCTGGGCATGTCCGCGACCCGGGCACAGGTGACGGTGGTCATCCCGCAGGCCATCCGCATGGTGATCCCGCCGACCACCAACCAGTTCGTGTCCCTGCTCAAGGACTCCTCGCTGGTGCTGTTCCTGGGCGTCTCCGGCGAGTACGTCGAGCTGGCCAAGTTCGGCAACGACCTGGCCTCCCAGTACGCCAACGCCACGCCCATCATGGTCGCCGGCGTGACGTACCTGATCGTCACGATCCCGCTGGGCTACCTCGCGTCCCGGCTTGAGGGGCGTAAGCGGAGGAGCCAATGACGCACGCCATCGAGCTACGAGACCTGCACAAGTACTTCGGCAAGAACCAGGTGCTCAAGGGCATCGACATGACGGTCGAGCCGGGCCAGGTGGTGTGCGTCATCGGGCCGTCCGGCTCGGGCAAGTCCACGCTGCTGCGCTGCGTGAACCTGCTGGAGGAGCCCACCAAGGGCAAAGTGTTCGTGCAGGGCGTGGAGGTCACCGACCCCGACGTGGACATCGACGACGTACGACGCCGCATCGGGATGGTCTTCCAGCAGTTCAACCTGTTCCCGCACATGACGGCGCTGGAAAACGTCATGATCGCGCAGCAGCGGGTGCTGAAGCGCGGCAAGCGGGAGGCCGAGGTCGTGGCCCGGGAGAACCTGGAGAAGGTGGGCGTCGGCGCCAAGTGCGACTCCTACCCCACCCAGCTCTCCGGCGGGCAGCAGCAGCGGGTGGCCATCGCCAGGGCGCTGGCCATGAACCCCGACCTGATGCTGTTCGACGAGCCGACCTCGGCGCTCGACCCCGAGCTGGTCGGCGACGTGCTCACGGTCATGCGCAAGCTGGCCGAGGAGGGCATGACCATGCTCGTGGTCACCCACGAGATGGGCTTCGCCCGCCAGGTGGCCGACCGGGTGGTCTTCATGGACGGCGGCGTCGTCGTCGAGGACGGCGACCCCGCCCAGGTGATCGGCGACCCGCAGCACGAGCGCACCCGCACGTTCCTGCACCGGGTGCTGCACCCGGAGGAGTGACCCTTCCGGGCCCCCGGAGGTGCCGGGGGCCCGGCAACTCGTGTAATACTCCCGCATGGACCTGACCTCTTACGCGGAGTGGGCGGTCCGCCTGATCAACGATCCCGCCCCGCCCCCGGAGCTGACCGGCCTGCGCGCCGAGCTGGCCGCCGTGTTCGACGCCGCGGGCGACGCGCACGCGGTGGCCGAGCGCCTCAACGCCCTGCTGGTGCGCTACCCGGTGCACCCGCGGCTGTCGGACCACGACGGCCAGGGCTGGCACCTCCATCTGGCCGAGGACTCCGCCGCCAGCGCGGTGATGGGCCTGGCCGCCGTCGTCGCCGAGCTGGGCGCCGACCGGCTGGGCCGCTGCCACGAGCCGCGCTGCGCCCGCGCCTTCCTCGACACCTCCTCCAACCGCTCCCGCCGCTACTGCTCCTCCCGCTGCGCCACGCGCGCGAACGTGGCGGCCTACCGGCGCCGCAGGAGCGCCCAAGAAGGCTGAGGGGCCGCCCACGGGGTCGCAGCGGTCGCCTGAGAGGTCAGCTGCGGCGCACCAGCGGCCAGTAGCGCAGCACGACGCGCCCGACGATCTCCTCGACCGGCCCGAAGTCCCAGCTGTCCCGGCGCCCGCCGGCGCGCTGGTTGTCGCTCTCCAGCCACCAGCCGCCCTCGCCGTGCCACTGGGCGCGTTTCACGATGAGCTGATCGGGATCGCCGGGCAGCCTGGCCACGACGAGGTCGCCGGGATGGACGACGGCTCCCCGGCGGACCAGGAGCCAGTCGCCGGGAACCAGCGCGGGACGCATCGAATCGCCCTCGACACGCACTCTCATGGGCAGAGACCCCCTACTCCACAGGCGTTGGGACCCGAGTAAGGTCGGTTGTGGACCAAGCTGATTCAGCATCAAGGAAGGACTTTCTGATGCTCGCACGACTGCTACGACCCAAGCATGTCGCTTCCGCCCACTGCGACCTGCCCTGTGGTGTCTACGACCCCGCCCAGGCCCGGATCGAGGCCGAGTCGGTCAAGGCGATCATGGAGAAGTACGAGGCCAGCGACGACCCGGTCTTCCGTACCCGCGCGCTCATCATCAAGGAGCAGCGCGCCGAGCTGGTCAAGCACCACCTGTGGGTGCTCTGGACCGACTACTTCAAGCCGCCGCACCTGGAGCAGTACCCCCAGCTGCACCAGCTCTTCTGGGAGGCCACCAAGCTGGCGGGCGCCGCGGCCGCCAAGGGCACCGTCGACGGTGGCAAGGCCGACGAGCTCCTGGCCAAGATCGACGAGATCTCCAAGATCTTCTGGGAGACCAAGGCCGCCTAAATCGGCACAAAAGGCTCTGTGCGGTCCAGACCGCACAGAGCCTTTTCCGTTGATGGCGAGTCTGAATCCGCCAAGCACCTCCCGGGAGCGGTAAGTTGCAGTTGGCGTCGGAAACGCGAGGAGGAACGTGACCGAGGAAACCGAGACGCGTCCGGAGGGCGTGGCCGGCATCCGTGACGTGGTGAGCATCAGGCTCCCGGCCGCGAGTGCCTACCTGTCCGTGCTGCGTACGGCCACCGCCGGCCTGGCCGCCCGGCTCGACTTCACCCTGGACGAGATCGAAGATCTGCGCATCGCGGTCGACGAGGCGTGTGCCATGTTGCTGAGCGAGGCGGTCCCGGGCACCGACCTGACCGCCGAGTTCGAGCTGACCGGCGACGTGATGAAGGTCAGCGTCGAGGTGGCCACGGTAGGCAACTCCGCCCCGAAGCGCGACGACTTCGCCTGGATGGTCCTGACCGCCCTGGCCGACGACGTCGACGCCGTGACCGACTCCCCCGACCGCATGGCGATCGTCCTGCGTAAGCGCCGAGGCGCAGCGAGGCCGGCGTGACGGAAAGGACTGGAGCCATGGCCACCAGCGAACACGCCGTGCCCGACAGGGTTCGCGCCCGCTTGCTCTTCGCCGAGCTGGCCGAGCTGGGTCCCGAGGAACCGCGCCGCCAGCGCATCAGGGATGAGCTGGTCGAGCTTCACCTTCCTCTGGTCGAATACCTGGCCCGCCGCTTCCGCAACCGCGGCGAGTGGCTCGACGACCTCACCCAGGTCGCCACGATCGGCCTGATCAAGTCGATCGACCGGTTCGATCTCAAGCGCGGGGTGGAGTTCTCCACCTACGCCACGCCCACCATCGTCGGCGAGATCAAGCGGCACTTCCGCGACAAGGGCTGGGCGGTCCGGGTGCCGCGCCGCCTGCAGGAGCTGAAGCTCTCGCTGACGAAGGCGATCAGCGACCTGTCGCAGCGCGAGGGCCGCGCGCCCACGGTCGCCGAGCTGGCCGCCTACCTCAAGATGACCGAGGAGGAGGTGCTGGAGGGCCTGGAGTCGGCCAACGCCTACTCCACGGTGTCCCTCGACGCGCCCGACTCCGGCGACGACGACGCCCCCGCGGTGTCCGACTCGCTGGGCATCGTGGACGAGTCGCTGGAGGGCGTCGAATACCGCGAGTCGCTCAAGCCGCTGCTCGAACGGCTGCCGCCGCGCGAGAAGCGCATCCTGCTGCTGCGGTTCTTCGGGAACATGACGCAGTCGCAGATCGCGACCGAGCTCGGCATCTCGCAGATGCACGTGTCCCGGCTGCTGGCCCGTACCCTCGCCCAGTTGCGTGAGGGGCTGACCGCGGAGGACTAACCGTCCCCGTAGAGAGCATGGGTGGTGGGGGGCGCGAGCAGCGCCACCAGCCCGGTCAGGGCCACCACGATCAGCGGAACGCCGATCAGTGGCTGGTCCGACTGGATGAGCGTGACCCCGACGGGCAGCAGGAAGATCTGTGCCAGCACGCCCGGCGACCTCCCCCACCGCTCCGCCCGGAGCAGGCCGCCCCAGGCGACCCAGAGCAGCCCGGCCCCGATCATCAGCCCGAAGGCCGACTCCGCGATGGCCGTGGTGAGACTGTCAGGCGTGCTCACCACCGTCTCCACCGCTACGTAGATCCCGAGCCCGAGGGCGACGAGCCCCTCCAGGGCCACGACGACGGCGGCGACGAGCAAACTCCACGGACGCTTCGACACAGCCAAACCCTATCCGCCCCGGGGTCCGGTCCCGCCGGGGATGTTCCCCCACCCCGAGCAGGTCGGCGATCAGCGGCTACGCTGGCGATATGCGCGCAATGTTGCTGGTCAATCCCAAGGCCACCACCACCAACGCCCGCACGAGAGACGTGTTGATCCGCGCGCTCGGCGCGGCCGTGGAGCTGTCGGTGGAGGAGACCGGCTACCGGGGGCACGCCGCGACACTGGCGGCCACGGCCCATGCCAAGGGGTTCCACGTGGTCGCGGTGCTCGGCGGCGACGGCACGATCAACGAGACCGTCAACGGCCTGCTCAACCCGGTCAACGGCCACGACACCCCGCCGGCCGATGACCCCAGCTCCGGCCGCCCCGGCCTCATCGTGATCCCCGGCGGCAGCGCGAACGTGTTCGCCCGCTCGCTCGGCCTGCCGAACGAGCCGGTCGAGGCCACCGGCGCGGTCCTGGAGGCGCTGCGCGAGGGCCGGCGCCGGACCGTGGGCCTGGGGCAGGCGCTGTGGGAGGGGCACAACCGGTATTTCACCTTCTGCGCGGGCATGGGGTACGACGCCGAGGTCGTGCGGGCCGTGGAGGGCCTGCGGGGCACGGGGAGGAAGGCTACCCCGGCCCGGTATGTGAACACCGCTCTGCGGCACTATCTGGCCACGGACAAGCGGCATGCTCCGATGACCCTGACCGGGCCGGGCATCCCGGCGGCCGAGGGCGTGTTCATGACCATCATCACCAACACCTCGCCGTGGACGTACCTGGGGGGCAAGCCGGTGACGCCGACGCCGTGGGCGAGCTTCGAGACCGGGCTCGACCTGCTCGGGCTGAGGCGGATGGGGCCGGTCCAGATCGCCGGGTTGATCCGGCAGATCCTCACGGAGAGTGACGCCGTCCCGTCCGGCAAGCATCTCGTCCAGCTGCACGACGAGGCCGAGTTCACCCTCACCGCCGACCGTCCCGTGGCCTTCCAGCTGGACGGGGACTACCTGGGCGAACGCGAATCCGTAACATTCCGGTCTACCCCGAACGCGTTACAAGTTCTGGTCTAGCCGGTTACATTCGGTCATTGTGTGACGCATCCGACATCCATAACCCCCAAAACTTCGCCCCAACCCTCTTGCGTGCACTCTGCGTGGCTGAAAGGCTCAACACTGACGTCGGAACGTAGGACCTTTAACAACCCCAAGGCCCTCCGGCTGTCAGGCGGACAACCCCGGTCCAACACCTGGATGCGGGTAATTGTTCGCGCGAGTTAGTGAAACTCTTCACAAAGTAGCCGCACGGAGCCGACCAAAGGTTCCATCTACTAAGGAGTGGACGCATGGACTGGCGCCACCGAGCTGCCTGCCGTGACGTGGACCCCGAGCTGTTCTTCCCGATCGGCAACACCGGCCCTGCCCTGATGCAGATCGAAGAGGCCAAGCAGGTCTGCCGGTCCTGCCCGGCCGTCGACGCGTGCCTGAAGTGGGCGCTGGAGTCCGGACAGGACGCCGGCGTCTGGGGCGGTCTGAGCGAGGACGAGCGCCGCGCTCTCAAGCGCCGCACCGCCCGCGCCCGCGCCCGCGCCTCCGCCTGACCCCGCTGTTCCCCGCAGGAGCCGTCCAGCTTGGCGTGATCGACGTTTCCGCCAAGACCCCGTCGCGACGCGTACGCGGCGGCCAGGCTCGTACGGACCGGGCGCGCCACCTCTGAGGCGGCCGCCCGGACCTGCGGAACCTCACGCGGACGGCATCGGGATCGACAACCCGACGTGCGTGCCGCCCCCCTCGCGCGGTTCGATCGTGAGCCTGCCCGACAGCTCCCCCTCCACCAGCGTGCGGACGATCTGCAGCCCCAGACTGGTGGACTTGTCGAGATCGAAGTCCGCGGGAAGGCCGCGCCCGTCGTCCCAGACGGTGACGTTCAGCCGGTCGGGAGCGGGCTCGACCACCACCTCCATGCGCTTGGGACGCCCGTGCTGCAACGCGTTCTGCAGCAGCTCGGTCAGCGCCATGGCCAGCGGCGTGGCGATGAGCGAGGGCAGCACGCCGAACGCCCCCACCCGCCTCGGCGTGACCGCCGCCTCGGCCGCCGACACCTCGCCCGCCATCGCGATCACCCGGTCGGCGATCTCGTCGAAGTCGACGAACTCCTCCGGCGCGTGCGACAACGTCTCGTGCACGATGGCGATCGAGCCGACGCGGCGCACGGCCTCCTCCAGCGCCTCGCGGCCCTCGGGCACCTGAAGGCGCCGCGCCTGGAGCCGCAGCAGCGCGGCGACGGTCTGGAGGTTGTTCTTGACGCGGTGGTGGATCTCGCGGATCGTGGCGTCCTTGGTCATCAGCTCGCGCTCGCGCCGCCGCAGCTCGGTGACATCCCTTATGAGGACGAGCGCGCCGATGCGGCCGCCGCCGACGATCAGCGGGATCGCCCTGAGCTGCACGATCGTGCCGCCCGACTCGACCTCGGTCTCCTTGGCCGCGCGCCCGCTGGCCACGATCATCAGGTCTTCGTTGATCGGCTCGTCGGAGTAGCACAGCGTCGCCGTCACCCGGCCCAGCTCGGCGCCCACCAGGTCGGCGTGCAGGCCGAGCCGCCGGTAGGCCGACAGGGCGTTGGGCGAGGCGTACGTGACCCGCCCGGCCCGGTCGAGCCGCAGCAGGCCGTCGCCGACGCGGGGCGAGCGGACCAGGATCGGCTCCTCCCCCGAGAACGGGAAGCGCCCCTCGGCGACCATCTGCGCCAGGTCGGACGCGCTCTGGAGGTAGGTCAGCTCCAGCCGGGACGGCGTGCGGGCCGAGGAGAGGTTCGTGGAGCGCTGGATGACGCCGAGGAAGCGGCCCTCGCCGTTGTCGACCGCCCGGCGCACCGGGATGGTCTCCTCGCGGACCGGGACCCCCGTGGACCAGTCGGGGTCGCCCTCGCGGCAGATGCGGCGCTCGTTCCAGGCCGTGTCGATGAGGTGGCGCTCGCCCTTGGCGGCCATGCTGCCGACGATGTCGTCGTGGTAGACGGTGGGGCCGGTGGTGGGGCGCATCTGGGCGATGGCGATCCAGCCGTTCTCGCCGAGCAGCGGCGCCCACAGGATGAGGTCGGCGAAGGACAGGTCGGCCAGCAGCTGCCAGTCGGAGACCAGTGAGTGCAGCCAGTCGAGGTCCGCCTCGTCGAGTGCGGTGTAGCGGGCGACGAGGTCGCTGAGAGTCGGCACGAGTGCATCATGCGTGCTTCGGCCGCCAACAGCCAAACCGACCCCCTGATCGAATGCGCAGCTCCTGGCCGGGGAAGGACTCCGCGCACCGCACACGGGTGCGCCACCGTGCACCCGGCGCGACTTTCGGGGAATCTCATGGTGTGAGAACCGTCACACGGCGGGGTTCGCCCGATCCCCATGACGGGACTTCACGGGCATGCCGGAGGTGATCGACACGGGCGGGTGGCTCCTCGATGACGCGGGCCCGGCACCGGCCTCGGTTGCGATCGCGCACGCTGCTGTGGATATCCTTCACAATCAGTCTGAGCTGCCCGGATTCGCGCGTACTTGGTGGTGTGCGCGCTCCGTGCGGATATGCCGTCCCTCCAGGTGGTTGACCGCTCGGGCCGATATGAGTTCCGATGATCTCGCGGTGATCAGACACGCCCTCACCGCCGTGCCAGAAGTGAAGGTGAGAGCGTGACCGACGACGGCCCCCGCGTTCCCAAGTACTACGACGTGAAGCGCAGTCTTCTGGAGCTCACCAAGAGCCTGCCCACGGGCACCGCCCTGCCTCCCGAGCGCACGCTGGCGGTGCGGTTCGAGACCTCGCGCACCACCGTCCGCCAGGCGCTGACCGAGCTGGTCGTCGAAGGCAGGCTGCTGCGCATCCAGGGCAAGGGCACGTTCGTGGCCCAGCCGAAGGTCGCGCAGGTGCTCCAGCTCACCTCCTACATCGGCGACCTGCGCACGGCGGGCCTGGAGCCGGACACCAAGATCCTGGAGATCGGCTACATCACCGCCGACGAGGCGCTCGCGCGGCGGCTGGCCATCAACCCCGGCGGCCGGGTGCTGCGCATCCACCGGCTCCGGCTGGCCAACGGCGAGCCCGTCTCCATCGACACCACCCACCTGTCCGCGCGGCGCTTCCCCCGCCTGCGCCGGGAGCTGGAGGTGCACGCCTCCCTGTACGAGACGCTGCACAACGCCTACAACGTACGACTCACGGACGCCGAGGAGATCATCGAGACCGTCCTGGCCACCCCGTACGACGCCAAGGCCCTGGGCGTGGACGTGGGCCTGCCGATGCTCCTGCTGACCCGCCACGCCTTCGACGCCGACGGCCACCCGGTGGAGTGGGCGCAGTCCCTCTACCGCGGCGACCGGTACAAGTTCGTCACGCGCCTGCGGCGTCCCTGACCGCGATCGCGGACGGCGGCTTCTAGGCTGGGACGATGAGCGTTCTCGTCGTGGCCGGCACCGACTTCGGCGTGGGCAAGACCGTCGTGTCGGCCGCGCTGGCCGCCCTGGCCGTGGAGCGGGGGTCGTCCGTGGCCGTGGTGAAGCCGGCGCAGACCGGCGGCGGCCACGACCTCGACGAGGTGATCCGGCTGTCCGGGGTGAGCACCACGTTCGAGCTGGCGCGTTACGCCGAGCCGCTCTCCCCGGCCGCCGCGGCGCGGGTCGCCGGGGTGCCGCCGGTGTCGCTGACGGCCACCGCCCGGTTCGTCGAGGAGCTGGCCGAGAGCAACCGGCTGGTCGTCGTCGAGGGCACGGGCGGGCTGCTGGTGCGGTTCGACGAGGACGGCGCGACGATCGCCGACCTGGCCCGCCTGGTGGGCGCACAGGTGCTCGTGGTGGCCGGGGCCGGGATCGGGGCGCTCAACCACACGGCGCTGACCCTGGAGGCCCTGGCGCACCGGGGGCTCGACCCGGCGGGCGTGGTGATCGGGCGCTGGCCGGCGGAGACCGGGATCATCGAGCGGAGCAACGTCGCCGATCTGGAGATGCTGGCCGCGCGGCCGCTGGCGGGGGTGCTGCCCGAGGGAGCCGGGAGACTCGGCCGCGAGGCGTTCGTCCGGGCGGCGCGCGAGGGGCTGGGCGCCACGCTGGGCGGTTCGTTCGACCCGTCCGCCTTCAAGCGGCGGGTGGGGGTGCTCTAGCAGGCGGCCTCGGGGAGGCGGCAGACCCTGACGGTCATCTCGCGCGCCTGTCCGATCAGCCCCTTGAAGCCCTTGAGCGGCAGGCTCCTGGTCGGCCAGGCCGACTCGCCGGCGATGTAGAGGGCCGCGCCGCGCCTGACGGCGACCGCGTGCTCGCCGTTCTCGAAGAAGCGGCCGCCGGCGCGCAGGCCGTCGTCGCCCACGTCCAGGGGCCGGGTGAAGTAGCGGCGGCGGTTGACGCCCTTGCCGGCGTCGGCGCAGCGCCTGAGGTCAGCGCGCAGGACGCGCATGGCGGCCTCGGCGTGCCGGACGTCCTTGTAGACGACGAGCTGCTCGTACTTCATCTCGTCCTCGCTGGAGTACAGGACGGCCCGCGCCTCCAGGCGGCCGCCGTCCCGCCTGCGGTACGACAGGCACGGGTCGAGCTGGAGCGGCAGTTCGACGGAGTTCTTGACGGTGTAGGTCTCCCACTGCCTGGCGGGCGGGTGCTTCTCCAGGAACAACATGCCGTGCGGTAACCCGCCCAGCAGCGTGGACGCGGCCGCCAGCGCGGCGACCCCTGCTGCGAACATGCGAACCTCCCCTTGGTCTGTTTGGAAATGAGATGTCCGGTGCGCGGCAATGGTTCGAGGGTGGGGTTAGCCCTACCGTCCACCGGCACACCAGACCCATTTCGCGGGGGTCTGGTGGGTCAATACCTTTGACGCATGAAAGTCCCCCGTCCCTGGTCGGCACGTGCCTGGCTCGACACGTCCCACGTGATGATCGGGCTGCCGGTCGCCATGGTGCTCGGCGGGCTCACGTTGCTGCTGGCCGTGGCCCCGCCGGTGCTGCGGCGCGGCGTCCCGGTGTTCACCCGGGTGCAGCGGTCCAGGTTCGCGGCCTTCCTCGACGTACGCATCCCGCCGCCGGTGGGCCCGGCCGGCTGGCGCAGGGCGACCACCTGGCGGCAGATCGCCTACCACCTGCTGTCGCCCTTCGTCGGCGCGGCGGCGGCCTTCCTCGTCGCGCTGGCGTGGGGCGGCGCCGTGGTGGGGCTGCTGGCGTTCCTGCCACCGCGCATACAGGCGCCGCCGCTGGTGTTCCTGGTCGACCTGCGCGATCCGGTCATCGCGGGGGTCTCCATGGCGACCGGCCTGGCACTGCTGCTGCTCGCCCCCCTCCTGGCCAGGGGCATGGCGGCGCTCGACCTGTCGGTGGCGCGCACGCTGCTCGGGCCCAGCCGTAACGAGCTGGGGCAGCGCATCGAGACGCTGACCGAGAGCCGGGCCGGCGTGATCGACGCCGCCGACGCCGAGCGCCGCAGGATCGAGCGCGACCTGCACGACGGCGCCCAGCAGCGCCTGGTCTCGCTCGCCATGAACCTCGGCCTGGCCAGGGCCACCCTCACCGACCTGCCCGAGCCCGCCCGCGAGGCGATCGAGCGGGCCCACGAGGAGGCCAAGCAGGCGCTCAAGGAGCTGCGCGACTTCGTCCGCGGCCTGCATCCGGCCGTGCTCAACGACCAGGGGCTCGACGCGGCGCTCTCCGGCGTCGCCGCCCGCGCCCCGCTTCCCGTACGCCTGCGCGTCGACATCGACCGGCGCGTCTCCCCGACCATCGAGGCGGTGGCCTTCTTCATCGTGTCCGAAGCACTGACCAACATCGCCAAACACTCCGCCGCGACCAGGGCCGAGGTGACGGCCCGGCGCGAGCGCGACCGCCTGCACGTGCTGGTGCACGACAACGGCTGCGGCGGCGCCCGGCTCGACGGCGGCACCGGGCTGCGCGGCCTGGCCCAGCGCATCGACTCCGTGGACGGGACGCTGCGCCTGTCCAGCCCGCTCGGCGGGCCGACCACGATCGAGGTGGACCTGCCGTGCGAGTAGTGCTGGCCGAGGACTCCGTCCTGTTGCGCGAGGGGCTGATCAGGCTGCTGGACGCGTCCGGCATGCGGGTGGTGGCGGCCGTGGACGAGGCCGAGGGCCTGCTGCGGGCCGCCGAGGAGCACCGGCCGGAGCTGGTGATCACCGACGTCCGGATGCCGCCCACGCACACCGACGAGGGGCTGCGCGCCGCTCTCGTGCTGCGCCGCCAGCATCCCGGCCTGCCCGTGCTGGTGCTCTCCCAGTACGTCGAGGAACGCTACGCCGCCCGCCTGCTGGCCACGGCGACCGGCGGCGTCGGCTACCTGCTGAAGGACCGGGTGGCCGACGTGGCCGACTTCATCGACGCCCTGCGCAGGGTCGCCGGCGGCGGCACCGCCCTCGACCCGGAGGTCGTCGCCCAGCTCCTGCTGCGCGGCGACAGCGACCCGTTGGAACGGCTGACGCCACGCGAGCACGAGGTGCTCAAGCTCATGGCCGAGGGCCGCTCGAACGCCGGCATCGGCCAGGCGCTCGTGCTCAGCGAGGGGGCCGTGGGCAAGCACATCGGCAACATCTTCACCAAGCTCGACCTGTCCCCCGCCGAGGGCGATCACCGCCGGGTCCTCGCCGTCCTGCAGTTCCTCAAGATCAGGAGCATGCCGTGAGGGCCATATGGCTGACGGCGGGAGCCGTGGCCACGGTGGCCGCCCTGCTGCTGTCCGTCCTGCTGGTCTGGAACGGGTTCGCCCGGGCCACCGCGCCGCAGGAGAGGCAGGTCAGGTCGGTGCCGTTCGAGCTGAGCACGCTGAAGGTCACGACGGGCAGCGGCGAGGTGAACGTGGAGATCGCCCCGGGCCCGGCGGGCGAGCTGACGATCGCGCGGAACGTGGGCTGGACCTCGATCGACCGGCCGGTGATCACCGAGGACTGGAACGGCGACACCCTGCGGCTCGACATCCGGTGCGGGGCCTCGCGCGACCCGGACGGTCCCGTGTGCCGGGCCGACTACACGCTTCTGGTGCCGTTCGAGACCGGGATCGAGGCCCGGACGACCGTCGGCGACCTCTCGGTCGGCAACGTGGTCGGCGCCGTGCGGCTGACCACCGTGTCAGGGGACGTGCGGGCCGACGGGATCACTGGCGGGCTGTGGGCCAGGTCCGGTTCGGGGACCGTCAACGGCAACTCGCTGCTCGGCACCCGGGCCGACGTCGAGACCGGCTCGGGCGACGTACGGCTCGACTTCGCCAGCCCGCCCCTCACGGTCAGGGCCGTCGCGCGGGCCACCGGCGACGTCGAGCTGCGCCTGCCGCCGGAGACCTACGACGTGACGACCGAGGGACGGCGCACCGAGGTGGAGGTCGACGCGTCCACGGGCGCGCCCAGGAAGGTCGAGGCACGGGCGCCACTGGGCTCGGTCCGCGTCTGCTGCGGATAGCGGCAGAGCACCCGGTCCAGTCCAGACGCAAGCCTGAGGATCTGTTTACTCTTATCACTGGTTGGTAAGTTCCCGGCATGGAGTCTGCGAAGCACGCCGGTGACGTCGCCGTCGCCGTGTCCAAGGCCTATGGCGTCGAGACCATGTTCACCCTGTCGGGAGGCCACGTCTTCCCGCTGTACGACGGCGCGGTGCACGAGGGCATGCGCATCCTCGACGTACGCCACGAGCAGAGCGCGGTCTTCGCCGCCGAGGCGACGGCCCGGCTGACCAGGAAGCCCGGCCTGGCCGTGCTCACCGCCGGCCCGGGCATCACCAACGGCGTCAGCGGCATCGCGACCGCGCACTTCAACGGCTCGCCGGTGGTCGTCATGGGCGGCCGCGCCCCCCAGTCGCGCTGGGGCAGCGGCGCCCTCCAGGAGATGGACCATCCGCCGCTGCTCGGCCCGATCACCAAGCTGTCGTTCACCGCCTCCGGCGCCGACTCGGTCGGCCAGGACGTCGAGTCGGCCTTCCGCACCGCCGTCGCGCCCCAACGCGGCCCGGTCTTCCTCGACTTCTACATGGACCACCTGTTCGCCCCCTCGCCCGCCCACGAGGTGCACACGCAGTCGCCCTCGCCGCTGGAGCCCGACCCCGACGACCTGGCCTCCATCGCCCGGCTGCTGGCCGAGGCCCAGCGTCCGGTGCTGGTCTACGGCTCCGACGTGTGGATGGACCGGGCCGAGGAGGCCGCGCGCGACTTCGCCGAGACCTGGCGGCTGCCGGTCATCCCCAACGGCCAGGGCCGCGGCATCCTGCCCGCCGGGCACGAGCTGCTCGTCACCCGCGCCCGCGGCCTGGCCTTCTCCCAGGCCGACCTGGTCATCGTGATCGGCACCCCGCTCGACTTCCGGCTCGGCTACGGCTGGTTCGGCGGCAAGGACGGCGCGCCGCTGGCCCGCGTCGTGCACATCGCCGACGCGCCCTCGCAGCTCGCCACGCACATGCAACCCGCCGCCAAGGCCGCGGGCGACCTGTCGGTGGTCCTGTGGAGCCTCGGCGCGGCCTGCGGCGACGCCGGGGTCAAGCCCGGCTCGTACGCGTCCTGGCTGTCCACGCTGGCCGACGCCGCCGCCGCGGCGATCGAGGGCGACGCCGGCCTGCTGGCCGCCGACACCGACCCGATCCATCCCATGCGCATCTACGGCGAGCTGGGCAAGGTCCTGGCCGACGACGCCGTGGTCATCGGCGACGGCGGCGACTTCGTCTCCTACGCCGGCAAGTACGTCGAGCCCAGGCAGCCGGGCAACTGGCTCGACCCCGGCCCGTACGGGTGCCTCGGCACCGGGCTCGGCTACTCCATCGCCGCCCGGCTGGCCCGTCCGTCCTCGCAGGTCGTGCTCCTGCTCGGCGACGGCGCCGCCGGCTTCTCCCTGATGGACGTCGACACCCTCGTACGCCACCGCCTGCCGGTCGTCATGATCTGCGGCAACAACGGCATGTGGGGCCTGGAGAAGCACCCCATGCAACTCCTGTACGGCTACGACGTGGCCGCCGACCTCCAGCCGCAGTGCCGCTACGACCAGGTCGTGACGGCACTGGGCGGCGGCGGCGAGCTGGTCACCAAGCCGTCGGAGATCGGGCCCGCGCTGCGCAGGGCGTTCGACTCCGGCATCCCGTACATGGTCAACATCGCCACCGACCCGCAGGTCGCCTACCCCCGCAACACGACGGGGATCTGACCCCCTACGACTTGGGCGTGGCCGAGGGGGTCGGCGACGGCGTCGGCGTCGTGCAGATGCCGTCGATGACGTAGAGCGTGATCACCTTCGTCTCCGGGACCACCGTGCCACCGGCCGGCACCGTCTTGGTGATCTTGCGGCAGGCGGGGTCGTCGGTGGTCACGGAGGTGTCGCGGACGTGGACCTGAAGGCCCGCCGCCTCGATCATCTCCTGCCCCTTGAGGAAGGACAGGCCGGCGACCTCGGGCACCTTGATCTTCTTGACCGTCGGCGTCGGCGTGCTCGTCGGCGTCTTGGTCGGTCCCTTCGTGGTGGTCGGGGTGGTGGTGGGCGTGGTCGTCGGCTCCTCCTCGGGCTCCGACGGCTCCTCGCTCGGAGGGTGCGTGGGCGGTCTGGTGGTGGGCGGCAGGGGCGGCTTCGTGGCAGGCGTCGCCGTGGGCTTGATGGGCTTCTTGCCGCCGTTCTTCGTCGGCGTGGGGCCGTCGTCGCTGTCGCCCTGGTGGGTGATGGTCGAGGTCGGCGTCGGCGTGCCGGGGACCATGCCCGTCAGCGCCACCGCGCCGGCGCCCACGCCGAGCACCACCGCGGCCGTGAGCCCGACGACCAGGCCGGTCCTGCGCGGCGCCTTGGCGGCGCGGCGGCCACCCGGGCGGCGCTCGCCGACGGCGGCGGTGGTCTCCTCCGCCGACGCCGGCAGGTGCGTCCCCGTCTGGAACGCGCCACCCCCGGCCGGCGGCTGCCCGCCCTGGTAGGCGGGCGGCTGACCCTGCTGGTAGGCACCGGTCTGCGAGGGCTGCCCCTGCTGATAGGCGCCCGTCTGCGAAGGCTGCCCCTGCTGATAGGCGCCCGTCTGCGGGGACTGGCCCGCCTGGTAGGCGCCGGTCTGGTACGACTCGGGCGGCGGGGCCATCGTGGCCCCCGTGGCCGGCGGCGCGATCTCGGCCACCGGCGTGATCGCCTGGCCCGACCCGGCCGTGCGGGCCGCCTCGCTCATCGCCTTCGCCGTCGGGAACCGCCTGGCGGGGTCCTTCGACAGCGCCACCTCCACCAGCGTCCGGATCGGCGCCGGGATGTCGGCGGGCAGCGGCGGCGGCGCCTCCCGGATGTGCTTGAGCGCGATCGTGACCGCGCTGTCACCGTCGAACGGCCGCTGACCCAGCAGGCATTCGTAGGCGACCACGCCGAGCGCGTAGATGTCCACGGCCGGCGTGACGGGCGCGCCCTCGGCCTGCTCGGGCGCGCAGTAGGCGGCCGTGCCCAGCACCATGCCGGCGTCGGTCAGCCGGTTGGCCAGGTCGGAACGGGCGATGCCGAAGTCGGTCAGCACCAGCGTCCCGTCACGCTGCACCAGCAGGTTGCCCGGCTTGACGTCACGGTGCACGATCCCCTGGTCGTGCACCGCCTGCAGGGCCGAGGCGGCCTGTGCGATGAGCTCCATGGCCGCCTGGGGCGGAATCCGGCCGAGCCGGGCCAGGAGCCGGTCGAGCGGCTCCCCGTCCACGAACTTCATCACGAGGTAGACGGTGTCGCCGCTCACCCCGTAGTCGTAGACGTCCACCACGCCGGAATGGTTGATCGTGGCCATCGCCCTTGCTTCCCCCTGGAAGCGGGCGACGAATCCGCGATCATCCATGCGGCCTGGGAGCAGCACCTTGACGGCGACGGTGCGGGCGAGCACGATGTCCTCGCCTCGCCACACCTCGCCCATGCCGCCGGCGCCGATGCGGGTATCCAGCCGATACCGCCCCGCCAGCGTCGTGCCTTGGGCAACCATGACTCCCCCGCTACCCCCCTACATCGGTAACCTCGCCCACCCCGCGGTTCTCCAACAAAGCGAACTTTTGTCGCGGTGAGGTAACACCGTGGTCACGGAAACTCCGAGAGTGTACCGGTCTCAGGAGTCCCATATGCCACTCAAATGCCGCAAGCTGTACAAACCCTATCCTGGAGCCTTATAGGCGTTGTTGTCCGCGTTTCCTGGAGATCAGAATCGCCCTGGGTAGGCTGATTCCCATGACGCTCTCACCTGGACTCCGCTCCCAACTGCTCACCATGGTCGAGAGATCCGACACAGCCGAGAAGTTCGGCAGCGGCGACGTGCCCGTGCTGGCCACGCCCAGACTGCTCGCGCTGGCCGAACGGGCCACCGTCGAGGCCGTACGCCCCCAGCTGGCCGAGGGCGAGACGTCGGTCGGCACCCGGGTCGAGCTCGAACACCTGGCCGCCAGCCCCCTCGGCGCCCACGTCGAGCTCACCGCCGAGCTCACCGAGGTGGACGGCCGCCGGCTGGTCTTCACCTTCGAGGCCCGCGACCTGCAGGGCACGGTGGTGGGCAGGGGCACGGTCGAGCGAGTGGTCGTCGACCGCGCCAGGTTCCTGGCCCGCGTCAGTCGATGACGGCGATCAGATCGCCCTCCTGGATCACGTCGCCCTCGGCGACCTGGAGCTGGGACACCACGCCCCCGTCCTCGGCGAGCACGGGGATCTCCATCTTCATCGACTCCAGGATGACCAGCGTGTCGCCCTCGGAGACCGCCTCGCCCTCCCGGACGACCACCTTCCACACGTTCGCCACCATCTCGGCGCGCACCTCAGCCACCGGGGCTCCTCTCTTCCGACGCCACCAACCATGTCAACAGGGTCAAGCCCGCATTCGCCCGACCAGTCCTGTGTCGTAGTCTCCCGCGACGAATGCCGGGTTCTCCAGCAGCTCGGCGCAGAAGGGCAGATTGCTCTTCGGCCCCTCCACGGTGAACTCCGCGACCGCCTTGCGGCCCAGCTCCAGCGCCTCGGTACGGTCGGCCCCGACCACGCACAGCTTGGCCATCAGCGGGTCGTAGTACATGCTCACCGTGTTGCCCACCTCGTAGCCGGAGTCGACGCGGACGCCGTCGCCGGCGGGCTCGTCCCAGGTGGTGATCCGGCCGGGCCCGGGGAGGAAGCGCTTGGGGTCCTCGGCGTAGACCCGGAACTCGATCGCGTGCCCGGTGGGCGCCACCGTGATCTCCGGGCTCTCCCCCGCGGCCACGCGCAGCTGCAACTCCACCAGGTCGAGGCCGGTGACCAGCTCCGTGACCGGGTGCTCGACCTGGAGCCTGGTGTTCATCTCCAGGAACACGAAGTCCTGGGCGTCGGCGTCGACCAGGCACTCGACCGTGCCCGCGCCGACGTAGCCGACGGCCTCGCCGGCCCGCACGGCTGCGGCCAGCATGCGTTCGCGCAGCTCGGGGCCGATGCCGGGGGACGGCGACTCCTCGACGACCTTCTGGTGGCGGCGCTGCACCGAGCAGTCGCGCTCGCCCAGGGCCAGCACCCGGCCGTCGGGCAGGCCGAGGATCTGCACCTCGACGTGGCGGGCGCGTTCGACGTAGCGCTCCAGCAGGACAGCGGGCCCGGCCAGCGCGTCACCCGCGCCGCCCGCCGCGGCCGCCGCGGCGAACCTGGCCGCCGCCCTGGCCGCCTGCTCGAACGCCTTGGCCAGCCCGGCGTCGTCGCGGGCCACGCTCATGCCGATCCCGCCACCGCCGCCGGCGGTCTTGACCATGACCGGGTAGCCGATCAGCTCGGCCGCGTCGAGCGCGGCGACCAGGTCGGTGACCGGTTCCCTGGTGCCCGCGGCGACGGGCACGCCCGCCTCCTCCATGAGGTTCCTGGCGTTGATCTTGTCGCCCATACGGTCGATGCACTCCGGCGACGGCCCGATCCACACCAGCCTGGCCTCGATCACCGCCCGCGCGAACGCGGCGTTCTCCGACAGGAAGCCGTAACCGGGGTGAACCGCCCCCGCTCCCGTGGCACGGGCCGCCTCCAGGAGCCTGGCGGGGTCGAGGTAGCTCTGCGCGGGGTCGGCCGGGCCGATCAGCACCGCCTCGTCGGCCTCGCGCACGAACGGCAGCCCGGCGTCGGCCTCGGAATGGACGGCGACGGCCCGCAACCCCATCCGCCTGACCGTGCGGATGATCCGCCGCGCGATCTCCCCGCGGTTGGCGATCAGAACGGGCCCGAGCGTCTCAGCAGTCACGCGGACAACCCTATGACCGCCGTCGGCTCGTCCCCTTTCCCCCGGGCGCACCGATCAACAGAGCATGATCTGTAGGAACCCCACAAAACCGGGCGATTCAGCTAGATGCGGCCTCTGCCGACCACCCGGGTCAGGGCGTCGAGCGCGGCGGCGTCGTACGCGCTGCCCGCCGTGAGCCTGATGCGCTCCAGCGCCGCCCCCGCCCGGTCGCGATCGGTGGACGGCCCCACCAGGTCGTCGTAGGCGTTGGCGACCCTGATGATGCGGCTGGACAGCGGCGGGTCGTCGGCGATCTCGTCGCACTGCCTGCGGACCACCTCGGCCACCCGGTCGAGCACGCCCGTCTGCCTGATCACCTCGGCCCCCAGCTCGGCGATGCGCCGCGCCTGCTCCGGATCGGCGAGCACGGTCGCGCCCCCCGGGATGGGGTCGCGCAGCGAGAGCTGGCCGATGTCGTGCATGAGGGCGGCGTACTCCAGCTCCAGCAGCTCGGGCTCGGCCATGCCCAGCTCCCGGCCGACCGCCACGGCCAGGCGGGAGACCCTGCGGGAGTGGCCGGGCTCGACGTAGCCGCCGACCTCGGTGACCCGCGACAGGGCGCGGACGGTCTGCAGGTAGGTGGCGCGAATGCCGGCGTACTTGCGGAAGGCCACCTGCGTCACCAGCAGCGGCGCGGCGAAGACCAGCAGGGCCACCAGGTCCATGCTGTGCGTGGCGAGCGCGAGCAGCACGCCGGAGGCGGCCACGGCGGCGCCCAGCGGGAACGCCATGTTGATCTCGTCGCGCACCGCCACCCGGAACGCCGTGCGCAGCCGCTCGGCCCGCAGCAGCGCGGCGATCAGCACGTCGACCAGCAGCGTCACCGTGATCAGCGAGACCATCACGACGAGCGCCGGCCACCAGGTGTGGGCGCCCGGCGGCGGCTTGGTGAGCTGGTAGAGCGGGTCGGCCAGCGGGCGGAAGGCGAAGGCCAGCAGCGCGCCGGTGAGCAGGCGGCGGGCCATCGCGTCGAGCCGCGGCGGCCGGCCGACGGCCAGGTGGGGCAGCGCGCCGGCGACCATCCCCGCCGCGATCACGGCCACGACCTGCAACGCGGAGTGGCGCAACTGGTTCTGGCTGAGGTCGAGCAGCAGGGTGTAGCCGAGCGCCGCGGCGGCGCCGATGGGCGCGACCTCCCTGTTGCCCGGCATGGTCAGCCGGGCCAGCTCGCCCACCGCGATCAACGCGCCGAACCCGATGGCGATCTCGGGACGGTCGAGCCCGACGGCCGCCGTGTGCGCCACCCCCGCGACGGCGACCAGGCCGGCCGCGCAGATCAGCAGCAACTGGCCGGAGTCGAGCCTGCGCAGGACGGTGGCCTGCGCCCTGTCGGCGCGCCGGACGCGCTCGGTGGTGGTCATGGCCCGCTCACGACCTGGATGGGCATCGTCGGGTCGTCGTGGTCCTTGATCGTGGCCTCGGCGGCGTCGGGCGGCGGCGCCTCGACCCGGCGCGGCGGCTGCCACGGATTACGTTCCAGCGCCTTGATGAACGCGGCCACCATGATCGGGTCGAAGTGCGTGCCGGAGCACTTGCGCAGCTCCTCCACGGCCACCTCGACCGGACGCGCCCCCCGGTAGGAGCGGTCGGAGGTCATCGAGTCGAACGCGTCGGCCACCGCGATCACCTTGGCGAACTCGGGGATCTCGTCGCCGGCCAGGCCCATCGGGTAGCCGGTGCCGTCGTGGCGCTCGTGGTGGTGCATGATCCCGGCGTAGGCCTCGTCGAGGAAGCCGATGCCGCGGACGATCTCCAGCCCGCGCATCGGATGGAGCTGGATCGCGGCGAGCTCCCCCTCGGTGAGCGGCCCGTCCTTCTGCAGCACCTTCGTGGGCACGCCGAGCTTGCCCACGTCGTGGAGCATGCCGGCGTAGCGGATGGCGCGCACGCGTTCGAGGCCCATGCCGATCTCCTGGGCGATCATGCTGGAGGCGAGCGAGACACGCGTGCAGTGGCCCCGTGTGTAGTAGTCCTTGGTCTCGACGGCCTGGCAGAGCGCGGCGATGGTGGCGTCGTACGAGCGCTGCTGGGCGTGGTACTGGCCGAACGCCCAGCGGGCCACGAACAGCGGCATCAGGACGAGCACCGCCGAGATCGACTGCACGGTCGCCCACAGCCCGGCCACCAGCAGCCCGAACGTGCCGTAACCGAGGTAGGACAGCAGGAACTGCACCATGCCGCGCAGCGGCACCTCCGTGGCCCGCACGCTGGTCGCCAGGCTGATCATGGTCAGCGTGAGCACGATGTTGAGCGGCACGAAGACGGCGGTCGCGGCGGCGTAGGGGCCGATGAGGCTGTCGAACTCGTTGACCCGCGGCACCCCGATCGTGCCGTGCAGCCACTCGTAGACCCAGCCGGAGGCGTAACCGCAGACGGCGAACTGGGCGCCGTTGAACAGCCGTTTGATCAACGGCAGCCCCGGCCGCACGCTGACCGCCGCGGTGAGCCCCACGACCGCCGCACCCTCCGGCCCGATCAGCACGACCGCGGCCAGCGACGCCGAGAAGCTCACCGACACCGCGAACTGCTCGACGTTGAGCAGCGTCGGCATCGACTCGCACACCAGGAAGAGCAGCGCGAGCACCAGCAGGATGTCGAGATTCTCCGGCGCCACGAGCGGGCCGGAGACGATCGCGCTGTGCCCGATGAGAGCGGCCGCCGCCGCGATCACGGCGACCAGGTAGACCCTCGCGGGCCAGGGCAGGTCACGCATTGCCGCCCCCTACTGCGGTCAGGTCCAGGACACCCCTGGCGGAAGCGCGCCGATACCGGCCAGGACCACCGTCGAGGCGACCACGATGACGGCGGCGAGCAACCAGGTGAACCTGTCCTTCAACATCCCACATGCCTCCACGTCGACTTCTGGAGTTCACGCTACAGAAGAGGACGTCACCGTACGGGCCGAGCGGGAAATCGCAAGCAAAGTGTAATCAAGCAACTACCTGGCGCGACTCCGCGCCCAGGCCACGGTGCTCTTGACACCGGTCGGCAGGTCGGTGCGCGGCTCCCAGCGCAGCCCCTCGTGGGCGGGCACCGGGTCGACGGCCATCGCGGGCAGGTCGCCGACGCGCGGCGGCGCGAACCCCGGCTTGTCGTGGGCTCCGGCCGCGTCGGCGATCAGCGAGTGCAGGCGCCTGTCGGTGGTCTGGATGCCGGTGCCGAGGTTGAACCGGCGGCCGTTGCCGTCGCTGCCGCAGGCCCGGACGAAGCCGTCGACCACGTCGTCGACGTAGACGTAGTCGCGGGTCTGGGTGCCGTCGCCGTAGAGGACGGTGGGGGTGCCGTTGAGCAGGGCGTCGGTGAAGATCGACACGACGCCGGCCTCGCCGTCGGGCGACTGGCGCGGGCCGTAGACGTTGGAGAGCACCAGCGTGGTGTACTCCAGGCCGTAGAGGGCTCGGAAGGTCGCCAGGTAGGTCTCGGCGCTCAGCTTGGAGGCCGCGTACGGCGAGCGCGGGTCGGTGGGCGCGTCGCCCGGCACGGGGATCGTGGACGGCCGGCCGTAGACCGCCACGGAGGAGGCGAACACCACCTTGCGCGTGGTGCCCTCCTTGGCCGCCGTGAGCACCGAAGCGGTGCCCTCGACGTTGAGCCGGGCGTCGTGGACGGGGTCGGCCACGCTCTTGCGCACGCTGATCTGGGCGGCCAGGTGGCAGATGACCTCGGGCCGCAGCTCGGCCGCCAGCCCGATGATCGCCGGGTCGCGCACGTCGAGCACGTGCAGGCTGAAACGGTCGCTCTCGGCCGCGTTGACCAGGTTGTCCCTGCTGCCGGAGGACAGGTCGTCTACGGCGACGACCTCGTGTCCGTCCGCGAGCAGGCGGTCGACGAGATTCGACCCGATGAAACCGGCACCACCGGTGACTAGGACGCGCATGGCGTGAATCCTAGTCGGCCAGCTCCGACCTCACCTGCTCGATCCGCGCCAGCACCTTGGAACGCAGATCGGCGGGGACGGGGTCGCAACCGCAGTGCTTGGCCACGAGCGCCTTGACGGCCTTGTCGAGGTCGTACTCCTTCAGGCACGGGCTGCACTCGTCGAGGTGCACCCGGATGTCGGAGACGTCATGGTCGGTCAGCTCGCCGTCGAGATAGGCGTAGACCTTGTCCAGCACCTCGCGACAGTCGGTGTCGTGCGGGTTGCCACAGCTCATTTCGTTCCCTCCGAGGGGACCAGGCCGCGCTCGCGGGCGTAGTCCTCAAGGAGGCCCCGGAGCTGCCTGCGTCCCCGATGCAGCCTGGACATCACGGTGCCGATGGGAGTGCCCATGATGTCGGCGATCTCCTTGTAGGGGAAGCCTTCGACGTCGGCGAGGTAGACGGCGATCCTGAACTCTTCCGGCAGTGCCGCGAGCGCCTGCTTGATGTCGCCGTCGGGGAGGTGTTCGAGCGCCTCGACCTCGGCCGACTTCAGCCCGGTGGAGGTGTGGGACTCGGCCCGCGCGAGCTGCCAGTCCTCGATCTCCTCGGTGCCGGACTGCTTGGGCTCACGCTGCTTCTTGCGGTAGCTGTTGATGAACGTGTTCGTCAGGATCCGGTAGAGCCACGCCTTGAGGTTCGTGCCCTCCTGGAACTGGTGGAACGACGCGAACGCCTTGGCGAAGGTCTCCTGAAGCAGGTCCTCCGCGTCCGCTGGATTCCGGGTCATCCGGAGCGCGGCGGAGTAGAGCTGTTCGAGATACGGCATGACGTCGCGCTCGAACCGCTCGCTGCGCTGCTCCAGAGTCTCCGCGCCTGTCGCGGGCACCGGACCCACCCCCCTAAGATCACCGGTGGCCGGCTGTGGCGGTACACCGTACTCAGGGGAGAATACCCGCTGGCCGATGACCTCCTGGTCATCGGGGCGCGGTCTTTCCAATGTGAGCATGCTCGTCGCAACACGCCCGCGCCCTTGTCTGTTCCCGCAAGATAGAAGGTACAGAGGACCCGGTGCGGGGAACGTCAATACGTACCGGCTGGTAGCCCTTTTTCCGGAACTCAGGAGTCGCGTGTGCTGCCCATTCCGGCCGAGGAACTGAACGGCTCTGGGACGCTCGGGCCGTACTGGACCTTCTACCGCGCCGTCGCCGCCGAGCAACTGAACCGATGGCTCCCCGGCGAACCATCGGTGATCCTGGATCTGTCCGGCGGCCGCGGACGCTGGTCCGGCCAGGCCGCGAGGGCGGGACACCGGGTGATCGAGGTGCTCGACTTCCGCCGGACCGTGGACGCGCAGTCCCGTTTGCGGGACGCCGACCGGGTTCGGCACGTACGCGCCGATGATCTGGCGTTTCTTCCCGATGAGAGCGTCGACGCCGTGCTCGCCGAGGAACGCGCGATGTCGATCGAGCTCATGGCCGAGTCGGCGATGAGCGACGTGGCCAGGGTGCTGCGTCCGGGCGGGCGGGCGCTGGTGTGCGTCGACTCGCTGGTGCTCGGCATGGCGATCCTGGCCGAGCAGGAGCAGTGGCAGCATCTGCGGCAGACCGGCGAGGTCATGCTGGTGCCCTGGCCCGACGGCAGCATCACGCGCTGCTTCAGCAGCGGTCAGCTCCGGGAGCTGCTGATGGGGGCCGGGCTGGAGGTGGAGTGGATGCGGCCGCGCACGGTGTTGTCGCCGTCCACGGTCGACCACGTGCTCGGGTCCGACGGGCGGTCGCTGACCTGGCTCGTGCGCACCGAGCTCGACGCCCATCCCGACGACGACGACACGGTCGGGATTCACCTGGTGGCCAGCGCCCGCAAGAGCTGAGCCGCCGGCCGGTCCCGGGGGCCGCCGTTCTTCGTGTCCGGCGGCCTTCGGCTCCCGCCCGCGCGGCTCCCGCCCGCCGGTTCGGCGTCCGGGCGGTCAGCGGCGGCGTTCGCGTCTTCCCTGGCACTGTACGCAGCGGGCGGCCTCCGGGCGGGCCTCCAGCCGGCCCTCGGGCACCGGCTTGTCGCAGTCGACACACCTGCCGTACGCGCCTTCGTCCAGGCGGGTGATCGCCTCGGTCACCGCGCGGCGCTGCGCGGTCGCCGCGGTGAGCATGGCCTGCGCGCGGTCGGCGTCGGTGAGGTCGGAGCCCGCGTCGGCCGCCGAGCGTTCACGGATCGCGACGGGATCGCCCCGAAGGACCCCGATCGAACGGTCCAGCTCCACGAGCATGTCTTCGAGCCGCCTACGAGCGGTCGCGACGTCCACGAATCCGCACCTCCGGGTGAAAAGGGGGAAGGCCGCGGCGAGGACTCCCCGGTTGTCCCGCCCGGCGCAATTAGGGGCATGTCAGAGCGGTGACACCGAGTGAACGGTTGCATCGCTTTCCTCACCGAATGCCCACTTACCCTGCTTCTTACACCTTTAGAAAAGGCCGGCTTCTTCCCCGTCGGGCAGCGGTTTGATGAGATCCGGTCCATTGTTCCGGACATTATTGACATCAGTGGAAACGGGATATGCCGCCAGCCTCCCGGCCTCCGCGGGCACCAGGAGACGCGAGGCGCGGTCGGTGTCGGTCAGACCCGGGTCGAGCCAGTCGGCCCAGCGGTCGCGCTCGATCATCATGGGCATCCTGTCGTGGATGCGGCCGAGGTGGTCCTCCGCGTCCGTCGTGATGACCGTGCAGGTCACCAGCCACTTGAGCGGGTCGTCGTCGTCGCGCGTACGGTCCTTCCAGAACTCGTACAGGCCGGCCATGGCCAGCACGCCGCCGTCCTCGGGGTGGATGAAGTACGGCTGCTTCTTCTTCTCGCCCTCGACGGCCATCCACTCGAAGTAGCCGTCGGCCGGGATCAGGCACCTGCGCTTGGCGAACGCCTGCCGGAACGACGGCTTCTCGGCCAGCGTCTCGGCCCTGGCGTTGATCAGCCGGGAGCCGATCGACGGGTCCTTGGCCCAGACGGGCACCAGGCCCCACTTGACGATCCTGAGCTGCCGGACCGCGTGCTCGTCCTCCTTGGACGTCCGGCTCATGACCGCGTAGACGTTCTTGGTGGGGGCGACGTTGAAGTCCGCGCCCAGCTCCTTGTCGGGCTCGCCGTCGAGCTCGACCTGGAACTCCTCCAGCAACTCGTGCTTCTTGCGCGCCGAGGCGTATCTACCGCACATGTCCCCACATTGCCATACGTGTGTTCGCTTCCGGCCCCGCCGGACGGGGTAGGCGTGCTCGCGTGAAGGCTTACCAGCTCGTCGAGCCCGGCAGAGCCGAGCTGACCGACGTCGACGTGCCCTCCCCCGGACCCGGCCAGGTGCTGCTGCGCGTGGCCGGGTGCGGCGTGTGCCATTCGGACCTGCACCTGCTGCACGCCGCCTCGGGGCTGCCGTACCCGATGACGCTCGGGCACGAGCCCGCGGGCACGGTGGCGGAGCTGGGGGCCGACGTGCGCGGATGGGAGGTCGGCCAGGGCGTCGTCGGGTACATCGTGTGGGGCTGCGGGGTGTGCCGCCGGTGCGCCGAGGGGGCCGAGAACGCCTGCGAACGGTTCCCGCGCGGTCTCGTGCCCGGCCCCGGGCTGGGGTTCCCCGGGGCGATGGCCGAGTACATGGTGGCCCCGGCGCGTTCGCTGGTGCCGCTCGGCGGGCTCGACCCGGTGGAGGCGGCGCCGCTGGCGGACGCGGGGCTGACGCCGTACCACGCGATCGACAGGTGCCGCGCGCTGCTCACGCCGGCCGCGACCGCGGTGGTGATCGGGGTGGGCGGGCTCGGGCACATGGCGGTGCAGATCCTGCGGGCGGTCACGGGCAGCAGGATCGTCGCCGTGGACCTCGATCCGGCCAGGCTGGCCGCCGCCGGGGGCTACGGCGCCGACGAGACCGTCCTGTCGGACGGCGACGCGGCCGGGCGCGTCCTGGAGCTGACCAAGGGGGTGGGCGCGGACGTGGTGCTCGACTTCGTGGGCGCCGGGCCGACGCTGTCGCTGGCCGCGGCGGCGGTGTCCTCGTACGGGCAGGTCGTGGTGGTGGGCCTGGCGGGCGGGACGCTGGCGTTCCCGGCGGCGAGCCCGCCCCAGGGCCTGCCGTGGGGCGCCGCGGTCGTCAAACCGTACGCCGGGACGCGGCGCGACCTGCACGAGGTGCTCGCGCTGGCCCGCCAGGGGCGGATCAGGGCTCGGGTGGAACGCTGGCCGCTGGCCGAGGCCGCGTCGGTGCTGTCCGAGCTGGAGTCCGGCGCGATCGAGGGGCGCGCGGTCCTGACCCCGTGATCCCTCGAACACGGGACGACGCGTTGTCCACAGGCTGTGAACGCGCCGTACCAGGCCCAGTAGGCTTTGGACATGCCCGCTCAGCACTGGCCCGCGCCGACGGCCGCCACCCCCGTCAACGCCTCCGTCCGCCTGCCCGGCTCCAAGTCCGTCACCAACCGCGCGCTGCTGCTGGCCGCGCTGGCCGACGGTCCGGGCGTCGTGCGCCAGGCGCTGCGCAGCCGCGACGCCGACCTCATGGTCTCGGCCCTGCGCGCGCTGGGCGCCACGCTGACGGCCGTGCGCGAGACCACCGACGCGGTCGACTGGGAGGTGACGCCGGGCCCGGTCAGCGGCGGCGCCCGCATCGACGCCGGTCTGGCGGGCACGGTCATGCGGTTCGTCCCGCCGATGGCGGCGCTGGCCGACGGGCCGGTCTTCTTCGACGGCGACCCCTACGCCCGCAGGCGTCCGATGGGCCCGATCCTCGACGCCCTGCGCGCGCTGGGGGCACGCATCGACAACGACGCGCTCCCGTTCACGATCAGCGGGCCGCTGACCGGCGGCGAGGTCACGATCGACGCCTCCGGCTCCTCGCAGTTCGTCTCGGGGCTGATGCTGACAGCGGCGCGGTTCGAGAAGGGCGTCACGATCCGCCACGTCGGCCCGCCGGTGCCGTCCCAGCCGCACATCGAGATGACCGTGCACATGCTGCGGGAGGCCGGGGTCAGGGTCGACGACGCCGAGCGCGACGTGTGGCGGGTCGAGCCGGGCCCGATCGCGGCCAGGGACATGACGGTCGAGCCCGACCTGTCCAACGCGGCCCCCTTCCTGGCCGCCGCGCTGGTCACGGGCGGCACGGTCACCGTCCCCGGCTGGCCACCGGAGACCACCCAGCCGGGCGACGCGCTGCGCGGCCTGCTCACCACCATGGGCGCCACGGTGACCCGCGACGGCGACGACCTGGTCGTCACCGGCACGGGCGAGGTCAAGGGCCTCGACGCCGACCTGCACGAGGTGGGCGAGCTGACCCCCACGATCGCCGCGCTGGCCGCCCTGGCCACCACGCCGAGCCGCATCCGCGGCATCGGCCACCTGCGCGGCCACGAGACCGACCGGCTGGCCGCGCTGGCCACCGAGATCAACGCACTCGGCGGCGACGTCGAGGAGACGGCCGACGGCCTGCTCATCCGCCCGCGCCCGCTGCACGGCGGCGTGTTCCACAGCTACGACGACCACCGCATGGCCACGGCCGGCGCCGTGATCGGCCTCGCGGTGCCGGGCGTCGAGGTGGAGAACATCGCGACGACCGCCAAGACGCTGCCCGAGTTCGTCCAGATGTGGGCGGCCATGCTGGAGTCCCGATGAGCAGCGGTGATCGGGCGTTTCGCGGCAGGCGGCGGGGGCACTTCGCAGGAGGGTCCGGCATGGTGAGAGGAAGCGAGCGCATGGGAGCGGACCGCTGAGAAAGCGGGAGTACGACGAGGACGACGTACGGGTCAGGCCGGGCAAGGGCTCGCGCCCGCGCACCCGCATCCGTCCCGCGCACGAGGACGCCGTGGAGGGCTTCGTGGTCGCCGTCGACCGGGGCCGCTACACGACCCTGGTCGAGCCCGAGCGCGGCCACAAACGCAAGCAGCAGCAGCGCCGGCTGGTGGTCGCCATGAAGGCCCGCGAGCTGGGCCGCAAGGGCATCGTGGTCGGCGACCGGGTGGCCCTGGTGGGCGACGTGTCGGGCCGCCCCGACACGCTGGCCAGGGTGGTCCGGGTGGAACCGCGCACCTCGATGTTGCGCCGCTCGGCCGACGACACCGACGACACCGACGGCATCGAGCGCCCGGTCGTGGCCAACGCCGACCAGCTCGTGATCGTCACCGCGCTGGCCGACCCGCCGCCCCGGCCCCGGATGATCGACCGGATCCTGGTGGCGGCGTTCGACGCCGAGATCGACGCGCTGCTCTGCCTCACCAAGTCCGACCTCGCCCCGCCGGACGAGCTGGTCGCCCTGTACGAGCCGCTGGGCGTGCCGCACATCGTGGTCCACAAGGGCGGCTCGCTCGACGAGCTGCGCGAGCATCTGGCCGGCCGCATCAGCGTGCTGGTGGGCCATTCGGGCGTGGGCAAGTCCACCCTGGTCAACGCCCTGGTGCCCGACGCCAACCGCGCGGTCTCGCACGTCAACGCGGTCACCGGCCGCGGCCGTCACACCTCCACCTCGGCCGTCGCGCTGGAGCTGCCCGAGGGCGGCTGGATCATCGACACGCCGGGGGTGCGCAGTTTCGGCCTGGCCCACGTGTCGGTCGAGACCGTGCTGGCCGCCTTCCCCGACCTGGTCGAGGGCACGGTCACCTGCCCGAAGGGCTGCACCCATCTCGGCGACGGGTGCGCGCTCGACGCCTGGGCGGCCGAGGGCAACGCCGACCCGGCCCGCCTGGAGTCGCTGCGCCGCCTGCTGTCCAGCCGCGAGGGCGCCCCCGACGAGCCGGCCGCCTGACCCCCGGCGGGTTCAGGGGCGGTTGGGGCGCAGGGTCCAGGTGACGGTCAGGCCGGTGACCAGGGTGCCGGCCGCGTCCCGCACGTCGACCAGCACGTCGAAGACCGGGCGCTCACCGGCGTCCAGCTTCGCGACGACCTCCTCCCTGGTGGCCGCCACCCGCGCCTCGGCCCGCACCTCCCCCAGGGCCACCTTCCGGAACTCGATGGTCGCCGTCGTGGGCAGCGGCACGCTCCGGCTGAGCTGGTCGCCGAACCTGGACAGCACCGCCGCCCCCGACGCCGACTCGGCCAGGGTGAACAGCGTGCCCGCGTGCGGCCCGGCCACGTGGTTGTGCAGCTCGGGCCGGTCCGGCAGCCGGCACTCCGCCCGGCCGTCCTCGACCGAGTCGAACACGATCCCCAACGTACGGGCGAATGGAACGGTTTCGAGGAGGAAGGCACCTACATCAATGGACATAGGAGACATGTTACTGGTCAGTAGGTGAAAAGGGAGTTACCAGAAAAGGGCGCCGGTGACTGATGTCCGGCACGACTGACGCGATAGCGTGGCTGACCGTGCAGGGTTACAACGACGATCTACGCCTCGCTCACGTCATGGCGGACGCCGCCGACGACCTGACCATGCGGCGGTTCAAGGCGGTCGACCTCAAGGTCGAGACCAAGCCCGACCTGACGCCGGTCAGCGACGCCGACCGCGCCGTCGAGGAGGCCATCCGCGGCACGCTGCGCCGCGCCCGGCCCCGCGACGCGGTGGTGGGCGAGGAGTTCGGCAAGACCGGGTGGGGAGCCCGGTCGTGGATCATCGACCCCATCGACGGCACCAAGAACTACGTGCGCGGCGTGCCCGTCTGGGCCACCCTGATCGCGCTCATGGAGTACGGCAAGGTCGTCGTCGGCCTGGTGTCGGCCCCCGCGCTCGGCCGGCGCTGGTGGGCGGCGACCGGCGGCGGCGCGTGGACCGGCAGGAGCCTGGCGAAGGCCACCAGGATGAACGTCTCCTCGGTCGCCAGGCTGGAGGACGCCTCCTTCTCCTACTCCAGCTTCGGCGGCTGGGAGAAGCTCGGCAAGCTGGACAACTTCCTCGACCTCGGCCGCGCCTGCTGGCGCACCCGCGCATACGGCGACTTCTGGTCGCACATGATGGTCGCCGAGGGCTCGGCCGACGTGTCCGCCGAGCCGGAACTGTCCCCCTGGGACATGGCGGCCCTGACCGTGATCGTCGAGGAGGCCGGCGGCGTGTGGACCGACCTCGCCGGCGTGCGCGGGCTGGAGGGCGGCAGCCTGGTCTGCACCAACGGCGCCCTCCACGACGAGGTCCTCAACCGCCTCAACGGCACCACGATCATCTCCTGAGCCGGGGCGGCCCCGCCCTCAGGCCGTCTCGAAGTCGGTGCACAACCATTGGTGTCCGTGCCGCTCCAGCCGTACGGCCAGAACGTGGCTGCGTTCACCGCAATGCACCAGCAGGCACATCTCCACGGCCCCTTCCCTGGGCTCCTTGACGTGCGGGCTCCCGACGAACGGCGGCCGCTCGGCGGAGATCATCCGCCCGGCCCTGACGAGGTCGCGGTAGGCCCGGCCGGTGAGCCGGTCGGCCACCGACTCCGGCGGACGGCGGCCGGTCAGCACCTCGGCCAGCGCCTGCCCGAGCTGACGCAGCCTGCGCTCGTCGGGCCGGGCCCCGGGCGGCCCCCAGACCAGCGGGGTCAGGGCCAGTGCGCCGTGGGTGAGGTCGTCCGCCATGCGTCCTCCAATGACTCAGGGGGAAGAAGGAAACGCCTTAATGAGTTTCCGGCCGGGGCCGCCGGATACGAAATCCGCCAACTTTACCCGGCCATCGTCCTCTTTCATCCGCTTGGGCGAAGAAGGCTTCCTCGAGCTGGATCCCCTATTTCTTTATCGGTTGTTCACAGCGACAACACCCTGGCGACCGCATTCATCAGTGAATCGCGGTAGGAACCTCCGTACAGGACCACGTGCACCAGCAGCGGATGCAACTGGTGCAGCGGCACCCGCTCCCGCCACCCCGCCGCGAGCGGGAACTCCTCCCGGTAGCCCCCCATCACCTGATCCAGGTACGGCAGCCCGAACAGGGCGAGCATGGCCAGATCCGTCTCCCGATGCCCGCCGTGGGCCGCCGGATCGACGAGCACCCCCGTGCCGCCGGACCACAACACGTTCCCGCTCCACAGGTCCCCGTGGACGCGGGCCGGCGGCTCGGGCGGCCCGGCCACCTCGGCGAACCGTTCCACGGCCCGCTCCACCAGCGCCGCGTCCCGGGACGGCAGCCGCGCCAGGCGCAGGAACGGCAACACCCGCCGGGTCGCGTAGAAGGAGGGCCAGTCGCCGTCCGGCGAGTTGTCCATGGGCAGCTCGGCGATGAATCCCGGCCAGGGCGCGCCGAACCCGTCGGCCCCGGCGCGATGCAGACGGGCCAGGTCTCCGCCGAACCGCACGGCCGCCGCCGCCGTGGGCGCCTCCTGCGGCACCCACGACAACACCAGCCGGTCCGGGCCCACCTCCACGACCTCGGGCACGGTGATCGCCTCACCCAGCCAGCGCAGCCCGGCGGCCTCGGAGGCGAACACGTCGGAGGCCGCGCCGAGCTTGGCGAACACCTCCCGCCCGTCCGGCAGCACGCCTCTGAGCAGCCGCCAACCGTGGGAGGAGCCGAGGTCCTCAGTCGATCTCATCGGCGATGTGCCCGGCCACGCCCTCCGAGGCCGTCTCCAGCATGGTCAGCACCTCCTCGAAGCCCTCGCGGCCACCGTAATAGGGGTCGGGCACCTCGGCGCCGTCCGGCGCGCCGGCGTCGAACGAGCGGAACAGGCGCACCTCGACCCCGCCGGGCGCCAGCCGGCGCAGGTTGGCCGCGTTGTCCCGGTCCATCGCCAGCACCAGGTCGTAGCGGTCGAACCAGTCCTCGGTGAACTGCCTGGCGCGATGGGCGGCGCCGTCGTAGCCGTGCTCGGCCAGGATGCCCAGAGCCCGCTCGTCCATCGGGTCGCCGACGTGCCAGCCGCCGGTGCCCGCGCTCTCGACGACGACCCGGCCGCCGAGCCCGTGCTCGTCCAGGGTGCGCCGGAGCACCACCTCGGCCATCGGTGAACGACAGATGTTCCCCATGCACACGAGACACACGCGATAGCTCATGGATCCCATCTTCCCTGGTCAAATTGATGGAGATGACCAGGCGCGTTCACCGAACGTTCACCCTTGTTGGGGGGTCTGAGTCACTTTGCCTGCATAACTTCATGGACGACTAAGGACCAAGTGAGGGGAACCCAACCGTGAAGTATGCAGGCCGGCTCGCCGCCGTCGCCGTCGTCGGCGCGCTCTCGCTCGCTGCGTGCGGCACAGACAACAACAGCTCGGGGAGCACGAACGGCACCACCGCCGCCAGCGCACCCGCCGCGGGCAACGACAACGGCCTGAGCGGCACCATCAACGCCGCCGGCTCCTCGGCCCAGGCCAACGCGATCGACCAGTGGAAGAAGGACTTCCAGGCCAAGAACTCGGGCGTGAGCCTGAACTACCAGCCGAGCGGTTCGGGTGCCGGTGTGCAGTCGTTCATCGCGGGCACGGTCGACTTCGCGGGTTCCGACTCCGCCCTCAAGGACGACAAGGGCGAGCCCGCCCAGGCCGACGCCCGGTGCAAGACCGGCAAGGCCATCAACATCCCGATGGTGACCGGCCCGGTCGCGGTGGTCTACAACGTCCCCGGCGTGGACGGCCTGCAGCTGTCGCCCAAGACCATCGGCGGCATCTTCGACAGCAAGATCACCAAGTGGGACGACGCGGCCATCAAGGCCGACAACCCCGACGCCAAGCTCCCGTCGACGCCGATCTCGGCCTTCCACCGCTCGGACGAGTCGGGCACCAGCGACAACTTCACCAAGTTCCTCAAGGCGACCGCCGGCTGGCCGTACGAGCCCGCCAAGGCGTGGCCCGCCGAGGCCAAGGGCCAGGGCGCCAAGGGCTCCGACCAGGTCGCGGCCAGCGTCAAGAGCACCGAGGGCTCCATCGGCTACGTCGAGCTCTCCTTCGCCGAGAACTCCCAGCTCAGCAAGGCCAAGGTCGCCAACGGCTCCGGCGAGTTCGTCGAGCTGACCGCCGACAGCGCGGCCAAGACGGTCGAGACCGCCGAGATCACCGGCACCGGCAACGACCTGAAGCTGAGCATCGACTACGCCACCAAGACCGCGGGCGCGTACCCGATCGTGCTGGTGACGTACGAGATCACCTGCGAGAAGGGCCTCGCGCCCGAGCAGGCGAAGATCGTCAAGGAGTTCCTCACCTACACCTCCAGCGACGAGGGCCAGGCCGCGCTGAAGGAGCTCGGCTACGCCCCGCTCGCGGGCGAGCTGCTCACCAAGGTCCGCACCGCCGTCGGCGCGATCTCCTAGCAGAACATGACGACCAACGTTCGTACCCGTGGGGGCGGGCCGGCCACGGGCCGGTCCGCCTCGCGGCGCAGCCATGGTGAAGGCCCCTTCAAGTTCGTCTCCACCGGTGCCGGCGTCCTGCTGCTGGGGATCATGGCGGCCATCGCCGTCTTCCTCATCAGCGAGGCCGTCCCGGCCCTGCAGGCGAACAAGGGCAACTTCTTCACCGACCTGATCTGGGAGCCCAACGGCAGCCAGGTGTTCGGCATCGGCGCGCTGGCCTTCGGCACCGTCCTCAGCTCGGCGATCGCGCTGGTCATCGCCACCCCCATCGCGGTGGGCGTGGCGCTGTTCATCTCCCACTACGCGCCCCGCCGCCTGGCCGGGCCGCTCGGCTACCTGGTCGACCTGCTGGCCGCCGTGCCCAGCGTCGTCTACGGCCTGTGGGGCGTGACGTTCCTGGTGCCGCTGCTGCGCACGCCGTCGCAGTGGCTCAACGAGAACCTCGGCTGGTTCCCGCTGTTCTCCGGCGAAGGGGCCATCGGCGGCAAGACCATGCTCGCCGGCGGCATCGTCCTGGCGATCATGATCCTGCCGATCATCGCGGCCATCTCGCGCGAGGTCTTCCTCCAGGCACCGAAGATGAACGAGGAGGCGGCCCTGGCGCTCGGCGCCACCCGCTGGGAAATGATCAGGATGGCCGTGCTGCCGTTCGGCCGCCCGGGCGTCATCAGCGCCGCCATGCTCGGCCTCGGCCGCGCGATGGGCGAGACCATCGCGGTCGCGCTGATCTTCCCCGCCACCTTCGACATCAGCTTCGAGATCCTCACCCCGCACGCCAACAGCATCGCGGCCAACATCGCCAACGGCTTCGGCGAGGCCACGCAGGTCGGCCGGGGTGCGCTGATCGCCTCCGGTCTGGTGCTGTTCGTCATCACGCTGCTGGTCAACATGGGCGCACGCATGGTGATCAACCGGCGCAAGGAGTTCAGGGCGGTAGGGGCATGACCATCCAGCACATCTCAACCAGCCGCCGGATCAAGGACAGGTTCGTCCAGGGGCTGGTCTATCTGGCGTTCGCGCTGGCCGTGGTGCCGCTCATCTCGGTCCTCTGGCTGGTGATCTCGAACGGCCTGCCCCGCTTCGACCTGGAGTTCCTCACCCACTCGATGCGGAACATCGGCGCCCGCGACGTCGGCGGCGGCGCCTACCACGCCATCATCGGCACGTTGGAGCAGGTCCTGCTGGCCTCGCTCATCTCGGTCCCGATCGGCCTGTTCACCGCCATCTACCTGGTCGAGTACGGCCACGGCGGCCGGCTGAGCCGGGCCATCAGCTTCTTCGTGGACGTCATGACCGGCGTCCCTTCAGTCGTTTCCGGCCTGTTCATCCTCGCCTTCTGGGTGCTCTTCCTGGGCAACCCGTTCTCCGGCTTCGCCGGCGCGCTCGCGCTGTCGATCCTGATGATGCCGACCGTGGTCAGATCGGCCGAGGAAATGCTCCGGCTGGTGCCCAACGACCTGCGGGAGGCGTCGTACGCGCTGGGCGTGGCCAAGTGGCGCACGATCCTGAAGGTCGTGCTGCCGACCGCGTTCACCGGCATCGTCACCGGCGTCATGCTGGCCGTCGCCCGCGTGGCCGGCGAGACCGCGCCGCTGCTGCTCACGGTGTTCTTCACCGACTCCATCAACAACGATCCGTTCAGCGGGCCGCAGATGGGCCTTCCTCTCTTCGTCTTCGACCAGGCGGCCCGTCCCAACGACACCGCCATCGACCGCGCCTGGGCCGGAGCCCTCACGCTGATCCTGATCGTCATGCTGCTCAACCTGGTGGCGCGCCTGATCGCCTGGTGGCGCAGGCCCGCCAGGGGCCGATAGGGGGTAACCGCCACAATGTCCAAGCAGATCCAGGTCTCGGGCCTCGACGCGTACTACGGGTCGCACAAGGCGATCGAAGACGTGTCGATGACCATCGAGCCGCGCTCGATCACCGCGTTCATCGGCCCGTCCGGATGCGGCAAGTCGACGTTCCTGCGCACGCTCAACCGCATGCACGAGGTGATCCCCGGCGCCCGCGTCGAGGGCAAGGTCCTGCTCGACGGCGAGGACCTGTACGCCCCCACCGTCGAGCCCGTCTCGGTCCGCCGGATGGTCGGCATGGTCTTCCAGCGCCCCAACCCGTTCCCCACGATGTCGATCTACGAGAACGTGGCCGCCGGGCTCCGCCTCAACGGCCGGGTCGGCAAGTCCACCCTCGACGGCATCGTGGAGGATTCGCTGAAGGGCGCCAACCTCTGGAACGAGGTCAAGGACCGGCTGAACAAGCCCGGCGCCGGCCTGTCCGGCGGTCAGCAGCAGCGCCTGTGCATCGCCCGCGCCATCGCGGTCAAGCCGCAGGTCCTGCTCATGGACGAGCCGTGCTCGGCGCTCGACCCGATCTCGACGCTGGCCATCGAGGACCTGATGGCCCAGCTCAAGGAAGAGTTCACGATCGTGATCGTGACCCACAACATGCAGCAGGCCGCCCGCGTCAGCGACCGGACCGCGTTCTTCAACCTGGCCGCCCAGGGCAAGCCCGGCAAGGTCATCGAGATGGACGAGACCTCCCGCATGTTCACCAACCCCTCGGAGAAGGCGACAGAGGACTACATCACGGGACGCTTCGGCTGATGACCCCACAGCAGGCGGCATCCACGATGAACGGGGACACGCGGACCAAGCCCGTACTGCTCATCGCCGACCCCGACGAAAGCGTCGTCGAAGACCTGGCCACGGCGCTGGAACGCGAGGGCGTGGCCGTCACCGGCGCGCCGGACGGCGCCCAAGGGCTGCTGCAGGCCGGGGCGCTGCAGCCGGACGTGGTGCTCGTGTCGGCCACGCTCCCGGTCATCGACGCGGTGGAGTTCGTCCGCGCGGTACGGCTCGCGCGAGCCGTACCGGTCCTGCTCGGCGTCGGCGAGGGCAACGCCGAGCAGGCCGTACGCGCGCTCGCGGCGGGGGCGGCGGCCTGCGTCGCCCGGCCGTACCGGGTGCCGGAACTGCTGCCCTTCATCCAGGCGGCCTCCCCCGAGTCCCGCAAGGTGCTGGCCATCGGCGCCGTCGAGCTGGACGTCCAGGCGTACCAGGTACGCGTCGACGGCCGCGCGGTGCACCTGCCGCTGCGCGAGTTCGAGCTGCTGCAGTACCTGATGCGCAACGCCGACCGCACGGTCACCCGTGAGCAGATCATGCGGCACGTGTGGCACGCCGCCGCGACCACCTCGACGAACACCATCGCGGTGCACGTCAAACGCCTGCGGGCGCGCCTGGGCGACAACGACGACCGGCTCATCCAGACCGTACGCGGCGTCGGCTACCGGCTGGTCACGCCGGGCAGCTCCGGAAGCCGCGCCTGATCCGTTCGGCGACGCCGCCCCCCACCTCGGCGTGGACGGCGACCGCGTAGTCGTGCCCGCGGCCCCGGACACCAGCGCCTTCATCAGGCGAACGTGGTCATCCACTGCGCCTCCCGCCGGCCTCGGTGAATCCCGCCGCGCCGCCATCAGGATCTGGACCTTGGCCGTGCCGGCGGTGATCAGCCGGTCGCCAAACGTTCTCGCCCCGCCCGCGATCACGCCGTGAATTATCACGAAGAATGACGACAGAACGCCAGGAGTGGCTGGAAATCATCTTCACCTACTCCACATGTCGCGAAGACCCCGACCACCCCCCAGACTGGCGATGTGACCACTGGTACGATTCCCCTCTTTCGGGGTTTCCCAGCACTCTCGGGGCAAAAGTGACAACGGGGCCGACTTATCCGCAGTATCAGGGGCAACAGCAGCAACAGTGGCCGGGCATGCAGCCGCCACCACCACCTCCCACTCCTCTTCCTCCTCCCAGGCGCAGGACCGGCTTCTGGGTCACCATGGGCATCGTCTCGCTCGTGGCGGCGATCGCCGTGGGCGCCGGGGTCGGCTTCGTCCTGCGGGGGCGCATAGGCGGCGTCCAGGACCCGCTGCGGCAGGAGGCGTCGGGCAAGAGCGACCCGAACGCCGTGGTCGTCACCGACCAGGAGATCAACAAGCTGGTCTACGAGCACGGCAAGGCGCTGAGCAGCGGCAACGCCGACGCGTTCACCTCCATCTTCGACAAGGGCAACGCGGCGCTCATCCGCGACCAGCGCAAGGTGTTCACGAACCTGCGCAAGGTGCCGCTCAGCGAGGCGTCGTACAAGGTGATGCGCCGCGAGGGCCGCGCCGAGGACAGCTTCGGGCGGGCCCTGAAGTTCACGCAGGACGTCGCGTTCGTCCACCGGTTCGCCGGCATCGACCTGCGGCCGGTCTCGGAGTGGTACCGCTGGACGCTGGAGAAGGCGTCCAAGGACGCGCCGCTGGTCGTCACCAAGGTGGACGGCGCGCCGCCGCCGATGGTGAGCGAAGGCTCCAAGTCCGTGTACTACCCGGGCCCGTGGGACATCTGGCCGGACATCGCCGTGGTCCGCGCGGGGGCCAGCGTCGTCCTGGCCCGTCCCCAGGACGCGGCCATGGCCAGGCGCGTCGCCCCGGTGGTCGCCGGCGCGGCGAAGAAGAACCTGGACTTCTGGAAGCGCAACGGCGACCCGTCCGCGCCCGTACCGGCCGGATTCGTGGTCGCGCTGGTGGAGGGACAGAACCAGCTCGGCAACCTGTTCCGCAAGGAGAAGGCGCACGAAGCGGGCGTGTCCATCCCCATGCTCGCCTGGAACTCGCTGGGCGACGACGTGAAGGTCGGCGGCACGCGGGTCGTCATGGACACCACCTCAAGCTTCTTCCGGTCCTCCGGGGGCATCCTGGAGATCAGCACGCACGAGCTGGCCCACTCCCTCCTGGCCGGCCTGGACAGCGCCGACTTCTCCCTCTTCGGCAAGCCGAACTGGGTCATCGAGGGCTTCGCCGAGTACGCCGCCAACCGCGGCCGGCCGCTCAACCAGAACATCCGCGTCCAGGAAGGCCGCGCGTACGTGGCCGGGCGCCTCAGCACGCCCTTCTCCGGCCATCTCCCTGACAATCCGTCCTGGGACTCCAACGGCATGACGAACGTGCACTATCTGATGGGACACCTCGCCATGCGCTACATCGCCCAGAAGTACGGCGAGCAGAAGCTGACCACCGCCGTGGTCGCGTCCTACCGGGCCAAGGGCGACGAGGGCGAGACGGCACTGTTCAAGGTGCTGGGCGTGAGCAAGGCGGACTTCGAACGGCAGTGGACGTCGTACGTCCGCGGGCAGCTGGCCTGAACGGGGAACCAACCATGACCGACCACTCCAACACCCCACCCGGCCCGTACGGCCACCAACCCCCCAACCCGTACGGCCAGCCGGCGTCCACTCCCGGCTCCTACCCCCCGCCCTCCCAGCCGTGGCCCCAGAGCCCCGCCGCATATCCCCCACAAGGGACGCCCCCGACCGCCTACCCACCCGCGGGCCACCCACAACCGACCGCGGGCCCGACCTCCTACGCCCCCACCGGGGCGCCTTCCTACCCTCAACCCCCGACGGGCTATCCCCAGCCCCCGACGGGCGCGGCTCCCTACCCGCCACCGACGGGCAACCCAGCCGCATACCCACCGAACTCCCCCTCGCCCGGCGCTCCCTCGCCATACGGACAACCCCCGCAGCCTCCCGCGAACGGCGGCTACCCCGCGCCCACGCACCCCCAGCACAGCCCCCGCCCCAAGTGGAAGACCGCCCTGCTCGCCACCGGCGCGGCCGTGGTCCTCCTCTCCGTCAGCACGGGCACCGCCTGGTTCGTCGCCACCACGGGAACCACCAGCGGGGGCATCACCGCGTTCGGCGGCGGGGACAGCGCAGGCGAATGGGACGTCCCCCTCCCCAACGCCGGAAGCTGGGACTTCACCACCGCCCTGGCCTTCGGCAGCTGGCTGACCGACAAGGTCGTCATCCGCGCCCAGAAGGACGGCGTCCTGGCCTACGACCTCACCTCCGGTAAACGCGCCTGGGGCATCCCCTCACCGGGCGCCCAGCTCTGCGGCGCCACCCCGGACCTGTCACAGGGCAAGGCCGCCATCGCGTACGGAAGCAACACCTCGTGCGACCATCTGGCCGGCATCGACACCACCACGGGCAAACTCACCTGGAAGATCAAGATTCCGGCCGAGAAGTCCACCCTCGCGAACTCCATCAACGTCCCCCGCATCATGAGCGCCGACGGCGTGGCCGTCACCGAGCTGAACGACTCGGTCACCGCCTACCGCCTCTCCGACGGCCGCAAGGCGTGGAGCGCCACCACCTCCCGCGACGACGGCTGCCATATCAAGGACATCAACACCGCCCCCACCCGGGTCGCCGTGATCCTCGACTGCACCTTCAGAGGCGGCACCCGCCTCCAGTACATCGACCCGGGAACCGGCAAGATCACCAAGCAGGCCCCCCTCGGCCAGCTCGGCCTGATGAGCAGCCTCCTGTCGGCCTCCCCCGCCATCATCCGCAACGAGTCCGGCGGCCAGAACAGCTTCACCGTCTACTCCGACACCGCCACCAAGGTGACCGAGATCAAGACCGCCGAGGTGGACATGCTCGCCATGAACACCGTGGCCTTCGTCAGCGGCCTGTACGAACAACGCCGCTACACCATCCACGGCGACCGCCTCTACCTGGCCTCGTTCCCGGAGAACGTCCCGCAGAGCATGCGCTCCCGCAACAAGGCCCTGGCCTACGACCTGAAGACCGGCAAGCAACTGTGGGAATCCTCCGGCACCCACGACACGATCCTCACCTACATCCGCGCCGACGATAAGGGCCTGCTGGCCGTGGAAACGGGCGACCGCCGCGACCTGGCCCCCCGCCTCATCCGCCTGGACGCCGCCACCGGCAAGGTGACCGAACTGGCCACCCTCCCCCAGAAGTACGGCACGGAAGCCGAAAAGGCCCACGTCTTCGAACGCAACGGCGCAGTGATCATCGTCCCCTGGACCTCCGTAGCCACCAAGTACGCCGTCACCTACGTCAACACAAAGTCCGACTGACCTCCAACGCAGAAGGGCCCCACGCATCCCGCGTGAGGCCCTTCTCCCATATCCAGCAACCCCACAGGCTCCCCGCCGCCCTACCGATCCTCTCTGCCGAGAGCAGGTGGTGGAAGAGCCACGTTGTCAGGCGCAGGGCTTCGGACAGGCCCGGGTTCTGGAGGCTTCGAAACGGGCCGGTGGCGGGGGCGGGGCGCTGCTGTGTGAAGGTCTCTGGTCGGGGGGGACGCAGGGTGGGGTTCGCCTTCTCATGGAGGGCGCGGTTGTGATGCTCGTGAGGGGCGCTACTGGAGGGTAGAGGCGCCTGGGTGTGGTTGGGCGGAGCCCCCGGGGAGGTGTCCCTGGGATCTGGGGCAAGAGAGTGGGGGAACTGAGGGTGTGGGCTGGTTCCCTGGGCGTGTGTGGGGGGTGTCGGTTTCAGTGGGAGGCGACCGTCGGCTGTCTGCCCCCGTCAACCGGACCGTTCGCTGCCCGCCTCTAACGAGCCGGTGACGCCGCTCTCAATGGCCTACCGCTCCGACAGCACCCGCCCGGTCCGCTCGGCGCCGCGCAGCCGTCGCCTCTCAAATGCCGACGGCCCGGCGCGCAGCACCCGCCGCCACGCCCATTGCCCTACACCTGCCGCCCGCCAGGGCACCCGCAACCGCGCTCGCCAGCTGTTTCACCCGGCGCATCCCGCAGTCCCCATCGCACGGCCTCGCCCCATCACGCACCCGAAGCCCCGGCCCACCCAGCACCGGCCCGCACCCTCGCGAGTGCCCACCCTGCCGGCCCACACCTCACGCCAGCCCGAGCTCAGCACCAGCCGCGACATCCCGGAGCGCGGCCAGCCACACCACCACGCCCATATGCCCTCGAAGAGAACCAGGCGCGTGGAGAATGCTCCAGAAATGCAGAAAGGGCCCCGACCTAAGTCGGAGCCCTTTCAAAAGATTGTCCGGCGGTGACCTACTCTCCCACACCCTCCCGAGTGCAGTACCATCGGCGCAGAGAAGCTTAACTTCCGGGTTCGGAATGTAACCGGGTGTTTCCTTCCCGCCATAACCGCCGTAACTCTATGAAACTGTCAAGCGAAAGCCGCTTGCTGTTTCAGAATTGCATAGTGGACGCGGGCAAGAATTTCCTTGGTGTGGCGCAGCTCCGGACCCGGCGAAGAGTAACAGAGCGCAGCACGCACCAAAGCAATATGCTTTGTGGTCAAGTCCTCGGCCTATTAGTACCGGTCAGCTCCACACGTTACCGTGCTTCCACCTCCGGCCTATCAACCCGGTCGTCTACCGGGAGCCTTAC
>NZ_JBSFGF010000022.1:0-144440 GCF_053596455.1 Nonomuraea sp. NPDC001699
TCCTCCGCCGCCACCCTCGACAGCGCAGGCCAGGGCAACTACTCAGCCGCCAACGCCTTCCTGGACGCCCTGGCCATCCACCGCACCCACCTGGGACTCCCCGCCCAATCCCTGGCCTGGGGCATGTGGGACCCCCGAACCGGCGGCATGACCCACCAACTGGCCACCCATGACCTGCAACGCCTGACCCGCTCAGGCTTCACCGCCATGGACGCCCACCACGGCATGAACCTGCTGGACACCGCACAAGCCACCCCAGAACCCTTCCTGATCCCGCTCCCCATAGACCGACGAGCCCTCGCCACACGACCAGACGGCGTCCCCGCGATCCTGCGAGCCCTGACACCCGCCCCCAAACGCCGTACCGCCGAGGCTGCGCCCGCCCCTGAGACCCGCACACCACTGGAACAGCGGCTGGCGGGGTTGCCGGTGGCCGAACAGGAACAGATCGTGCTCTCCGTGGTGCGCTCGGAGGTCGCCGCCGTGGTCGGGCACGCCTCCGGAGACCAGGTGGACCCGGACAAGTCCCTCAGCGAACTCGGCTTCGACTCGCTGACCTCGGTCGAGCTCCGCAACCGCCTCAGCCAGGTCACCGGACTACGACTGTCGGCGACGCTGGTCTTCGACCATCCCACCGCGGCCGCCATCGCCGAGCACGTCGGCGACCAGGTGCTTCCCAAGAAGGAATCGGTCGAGTCGCGGGCCATGCACAACCTGGACGAGCTGGGCCTGCTGCTGAAGGAGATCTCCGCCGACGGAGAGGCGGCGACCGCTCTCACGGTGCGCCTCCAGAAGCTCATGGACGACTGGCGCGGAGGCCGTCCCCAGGCGAACAAGGACGGCGATGTGCGTACGGCCGATGCGGACGAGCTCTTCACGATGATCGACAAGGGCCTGTGAGGTCTCACGACTCCGCCGGCACTCAGAGGCCGCACCCCGGCACCATCCATCCGGCAGAAGCGGGAGTCGTAGTGAGCGGCTTGAATCCAACGGTGGCCCCTCCGGCGCCGCGGCTCGTGCACCACCTGCTGGACGACGCCGAGGCCGCGAACCCCGACGGCATCGCGGTGCGCGACGCGAAGGGCGGCTGGAGCTACCGGCAGGTGGCCGAGCTCAGTCACGCCGTCGCCGCCTGGCTGGCGGACGCGGGTGTGGAACCGGGTGACCGGATCATCGTGCGACTGCCCAACGTGCGCGAGGTGGTCCCGCTGCTCTATGGCGCCTCCCGCCGTGGCGCCGTCTTCGTGCCGCTGAATCCCGGGATGAAGGCGTATCACCTGCGCTCGGTCCTGGAGGACTCCGAGCCCAAGCTGGTCATCGGGGGCGGGGAGGCCATGCGCGCGATCACCGACCTGCCGGTGTACGAGATCGACGACCTCTGGCAGAAGGTGCGGACGCTCGCGGACCAGGGCGGATCGGCCGAGTCCGCGCAGGTCCGCGCGCAGGACGTCGCCGTCCTGATGTACACCTCGGGCAGCACGGCCGCGCCCAAGGCGGTGGTGTGCCCGCACGCGCAGGTGACGTTCGCGGCCTCGGCCATCAACGCGATGCTCGGCTACGGGCCGGACGACGTGGTCTTCTGCCGGTCGCCGATGTCCTTCGACTACGGGCTCTACCAGATCTTCCTGTCCGCCCTCGGGAACGCCGAGCTGGTGCTGGCCGGCGACGGGCCCGACCTGACGGTGCTGAGGCGGATCCAGGAGTGCGGCGCGACCGTCGTGCCCGTCGTCCCTTCGCTGGGCTCCATGCTCGCCACCCTCGGCAGGCGCGCTCCCGGCGCCGCGTCGGCGGTGCGCATGGTCACCAGCACCGGCGCCGCGCTTCCCGCCGCCACGATCGAGGGGCTGCGCGAGTGTTTCCCCGGCGCGCGCGTGGTGCGGATGTACGGCGTCACCGAATGCAAGCGGGTCACGATCATGGAGCCCGAGCTGGACCGGGAACGCCCCGACTCGGTCGGCCGCGCCCTGCCCGGAACGCGCGTGCTGATCCTCGGCGAGGACGGCACGCCGTGCCCTCCCGGCACGACGGGGGAGATCGTGGTGATCGGGCCCAACGTGATGGCGGGTTACTGGCGCGCCCCCACGCTGACCGCCCGCACCTACCGGCCGGACGGGTCCGGCGGGACGCGCCTGCACACCGGCGACTACGGGCACCTCGACGAGGCCGGTTACCTCTACTTCGAGGGCCGGCGCGACGACACGTTCAAGCGCAGGGGAACGCGGATGAGCACCACCGAGATCGAGGCCGCCGCGCTGGACATCCCGGGCGTCCGGGCCGCCGCCGCACTGCCTCCACACGGCCGGCACGATCTGGCGCTCCTCGTCGAAGGCGATCTGGAGCCGCACATCGTCCTGCGCGAGCTGGCGGAGCGGCTGGAGTCCGCGAAGGTGCCCGCGCTCTGCCGCGTCCTGCCCGCCCTACCGCTGACGCTCAACGGCAAGAACGAGCGCACGAAGCTCGCCCGGCTCCTGGAGGAGGGGCGGGAGTAGATCAAGAAAGCGGCGGCAGGGCCAGGCGAGCGCGCACGGGTTCCAGCGAAGCCAGGCTGACGGGTGCGGCCGACCAGGGGCGGTGCAGATGGTCGGCGTCTTCGCGGGGGACGAGATGAAGATGGAAGTGGAAGACGTCCTGCCAGCCGGCGGCGCGATTGGCCTGGAAGAGGGTCATGCCGTCGGGAGCGAGCACCTGCTTGATGCGCGCGGCCATCCGGTGGGCGGTCCGCATCACCGCCGCCGCGTCCTCCGGTGAGATGTCCCAGATGTCGGCTGCGTGGGCTTTGGGGATGACGAGGGTGTGGCCCTCCGTCACCGCGGTGATGTCGAGGAAGGCCATGGTCGACTCGTCCTCGTACAACAGGGCTGCCGGGAGGCGGCGGCCGGCGATGTCACAGAAGACACATCCGGCACCGGAGAGCGTACTCATCACCGGCCGGCCTTCCGCAGCAGCTGATCGGACAGCTCCCGCAACGCCCGCGCGGTCCTCGACAACGGGAACCGCGCCGCGTTACGGAAACCGGCCGCACGCAGCTCGTCCAAGGCCGAGCCGTCCTTCGCCAGCCGCATGACGGCCTCCGGCAGCGCGGAGCGGTCCGAGAAGGTGAGAGCCGAGTCGCCCAGCACCTCCGCCAGCCCCGGGACCGGCTGATGGAGCACCGGAAGACCGCACGCCTGAGCCTCCACGGCGACCAGCCCGAACGCCTCCAGCCTCGTGGAGGGGACGACCAGCAGGTCCTGCTGCGCGAAGGCCCGCCACAGCTCCGGGCGGGTCAGCCAGCCGAGGTATCGCACGCCGGACATGTCCGTGACGCGCTCCAACGCCCGGTACTCCGCCACAGGTGCGGCGACACTCAACCGAACGCCCTCGACGCCCGCGACCGCTTCCAGGAGCGCCCCGCCCTTCTCGTCCGTGAGACGTCCCGCGTAGAGCACGCGGAACTCCTCTCCTCCGTACGGCGTGCGCTCGGGAGGGGCGGTGAGCAGGTGATCGGGAATGCCCCACGGGATGTGCACGACGCGGGAGCCGTCGCAGGGGAGCAGCCCGGCCATGGCCGCCGTGGGCACCACGATCGCGTGAGCGGCGGCGACGGCCTCGCGGAGAACGGCCTCCTGACTCGGATGGTCCATGGCGAACAGTAGATCCGTCCCGTGCACCAGCGCGACCGACGGCAGATCGGGAAACGCGCGCAGCAGTGCGGGCGTCGCCCCGAACGCCAGATGTTGCAGGTGCAACAAGCCGTGCTCGCCCGCCGGGAACCGTTTGCGGATCGCGTCGGCCAGGTCGTCGACGTACGCCCAGAACCCCGGACCGTCCAGCTGCTTGCCGGGGACGTCGAGCAGGACGGGCGACCGCGCGCCCGGGTCGTCGCCGAGCATGAACACGTCGGCCGCGATGAGCGGCTCCGGCCCCAGATAGAGGTCGTGCAGCAGTTCGACGCTCCCGCCCGGGCTGCCGTGCGGCAGGTCCAGCCCGGTCAGGATCGCACCGCCGCCGCGGGCGGCCGTGCCCTGGGTCACTGGAACTCCTGGTACAGGTGCGAGATGTCGATCCCCCGGGTCTGCCGGTACTTCGTTCCCATGTGCTGGTAGCTGGCCATGGTCCCGTGCGCCACCAGAAAGATGATCTTACCGAACGTCATGTACGGGTAGACGCGCACCGGCCGGGCCACGCGGATCTCAAGGGTCCAGTTGATGGAGTGGCCGGCGTGCCCCAGCGGCGCGGAGACGTGCACCCAGACGCCCAGCCCGCCCACGGTGTGGTTCCCGTTGATCATCTGCGCGTAGCGTTCGGAGGAGGTCCGCTCGTAGGTGACCCCCAGGTAGAGCCGTTCCGGCCGCAGGACCATGCCCTCGGGCGGTATCGGCTCCTCCACGTACGTGGTGACGGCGGCGGCGTCGAACTCCCGGTCGCAGACCCGGATGCGGTCGCCCAGCCGCCAGTCGTAGGCGTTGGGGGACAGGCGCCCGGGGTCGAACGGCTCGATGACGATGTCACCGCAGCGCACGGCGGCGGCGATCGCCTGCCCGGTGAGGATCACAGCGGAGCCATCCGGTCGTGCCAGTAACGGGAGGCTTGGGGGCCCGAGGCCGCCTGGTACTTGCCCGCGTAGAGATCGATCTCACCGCAGGACACGAAGAACATGATCTGACCGATCTTCATGCCGGGGTACACGCGCAGCGGGCGGACCGGGGACAGCATGAGCGTCCACTGACCGTGGAACCCGATGTCCCCGATGGGGGCGGTGATCTCCACGAAGAGGCCGAGCCGCCCGACGGAGGAGCGCCCGAACAGCAGCGGGACGTAGACGTCGGAGCCGACCCGCTCCACGGTGTGCCCGAGGTAGAGCTCGTCGGGCTGGAGGACGAACCCCTTCTCGTCGATCGAGACGGCCTGGGTGCGATTGGCCTCATGGGCGTCGACGACCACGTCCGGGTAGGTCAGCAACGTGTCGCCGAGCCGTACGTTGTAGCTGTTCGGATTGACCTGGTCGAGGCTGAAGGGCGAGATGTCGATGCGCCCGTCCCCGGTCGCCTGGATGATCTCCGGGCCGGTGAGGATCACGTCGTGATCCGGTTCGTCGCGAAGTCGAACTCGACGCGATCCTCGATCTCCAGCTCGCGCACCAGCCGATGCACGCCGGAGAAGTCGGTGACGAGCAGGTCGTTGCCGGGAAGGGACCGGCAGTCCTCGATGATGTCCCTGGCCTTCGGGATGTCGGCGAACTCCAGCAGCTGCGGCCACATGTCGTAGTCCTCGGCGCCGAAGGCGATGATCCCCTGCGGGAGGTTCCTGATGAAGAGGTCCTGCTGCTTCCTGTCGAGCTTGCGGAAGACCTCGCGCATGATCTCCAGCATCACCGGCCCGTGCGCGGCCTCGTCCCTCGAATGCAGCCGGGCGACGAGCGCGTGCATCGGCTGGATCGTCTTGTCCGAGGCCATGAGGTCGAGGAACGCGTTGACGCTGATCTCGCCGACGGCCGTCCACAGCAGGTAGAGCAGGTCGCGCTCCCATCGCTCGCCGGCCTGCGCCTCCAGGGCGTACAACGACCGGTTGGTGATCGCGTGGGAGTACCGCTCGGGCTCGCCGGTGAGCTTTCTCGCCTGCCGGGTCCGGCGCATGGCGAGCATGTGCATGTAGGTGTGCCACACCTCGTCGACATGCGATTGCTGCACCGATTCCCTGGCCGCGTCGCTCTCCACTCCGGGAAAGACGCCATGGGCCAGCATCTCGAATGTCGGATTGGCCACGAACTCCTCGGCGGCGATGACGCGTTCGTTCCACATCAGCCAGGCCAGCGTGTTCACCAGCCTTTGCCGGTGCTCGTCGGCCGCCAGGAAATCAGGATGCTCACCGAACGGCAACAGCGACACGGGATAGTCGAACAGTTCCGGATCATATGCCTCGGGGTGAGTCACGTTGTTCAGGTCCGTACGGATGGTCGCCCGCCTCGGCCAGGCGGCGGCCAGGCGGTGGAGCGTGGTGGGGTTTATCGCGCCGAGTTCATCGATTCGGGTCGTCACGTCGACCTCTCCCTGGGCTGCCCGCCCTCTTCGTGGACGATTAGCGCTGGTTCCGGGGTGCTGCTGGACATGGTGCCGGGCGCATTTATTCAGCCCCTGTTGCTATGTGAACAATCCGCGAGCCGAGCTCGCCGAAGGGCCGCACGGCGGAATATCGATGAATTGTCGCGGCGTTCGCGACGCGTGCTCCATGCTCTTCGCGCCCGCAATACCTGTCAAGTCGGGGTGTGCCTTCGAGAAGCGGCTGTGTATCGTTTCGCGAGTATTCGAGCGGGAGCGACATGCGGGAGTTGCGTTGACGCAATCAGGTGGCGAAAATGAAAACCACGATTCGACGACCCGCTCGATTCCGGGTGCCCGCCGGCTCGTTCAGCGGGGGTTGTTCGCCGGCCCCTCGGACGTCGTCGCCGCCGACCTGTACGCCGCCGTCGTCCGCGGACCCGTCACCCGGACCCGCACGACGCTCAGTCTGGGGCCGTCCGCGAAGGTCTCCGGCGACACCTACTTCGGCCGGTTCCCGGCGAGCTACTGGCAACGCTGGACGGACGTGACGGAGGTCCGCGTCGAAGCGCGGGTCTCCGGAGAGGGACGCCTGTCGATCGGCGCCTCCGACACGAAGGGGCCCGCCAGGGTCGTCGCCACCTGCACGGTGCGGCCGGGCATGCGCGACGTCGTGCTGGTCGCGCCGCTGGACAGGTTCGTCGACGGCGGCTCCCTCTGGGCCGACCTGGAGACCGACCCCGGCCGGCGGCTGACCGTGGAACACCTGCGCTGGACGGTCGGGACGCCGCCCGCACGACGCCCGGCGGCACTGGTCGTCTGCACGACCGATCGCCCCCTCGACTGCCTGGCCACCCTGAACGCGCTGACCTCCGACGAGACCGCGCTGGAGGCGCTCGGCAGGGTGTACGTCGTCGACCACGGCGCCGACCGGCTGGGGGAGTGCGCGGGCTTCGAGGAGGTCGCCCGTCGGCTCGGCGAACGTCTGCACTATCTCGTCCAGGCCAACCTGGGCGGGGCGGGCGGCTTCACCCGCGGTCTCGTGGAGCTGGCGGGCGATCCCGCGACCGAGACGATGAGCGCGCTGTTCATGGACGACGACGTGCTGCTGGAGCCGGACGTGATCATCCGGCTCACCGCGTTCGGCGACCACACGGCGCACCCGATGGTCGTCGGCGGGCAGATGCTCAACCTCTTCCATCCCGGGATCCTGCTCGCCGACTCCCAGCAGTGCGACATCGACGGGCTCCAGCCCGGCCTGCCGATGCCGTACGGCATGCAGGACGTGGATCTCCTCCACGACGCCCTTCAGGAACGCCGGCTCGACGCCGGCGCCAACGGCTGGTGGGCGTGCCTGATCCCGCGCGAGGTGGTCGACGGCATCGGGTATCCGCTGCCGTTCTTCTTCCAGGCGGACGACGCCGAGTACTCCTACCGCGCCCGCGCGCACGGCTTCCCCACGATCACCCTGCCGGGCGCCGGCCTGTGGCACGCCGACTTCGCGGCCAAGGACCTGGACGAGCTGAACCGCTACTTCCTGCTGCGCAACTACCTGATCATCTCGGCGCTGCACGGCAGGTTCGGCCGACGCCGGCTGCTGACCAAGCTCGGCGGCGAGCTGGTCCAGCACCTGCTGTCCATGCGGTACGGCCTGGCCGCCACGCTCCTGAAGGCCGTCGAGGACTTCCTGACCGGACCCGAGGTCCTGGCCGACGGCGGCGTCACCGCCCTGTCCGAGGTCCGCGAGCTGCGGGCGGCCTTCCCCGAGACGAGGCCGCATCCGGCCACCCGCCTGCCCGGCGTCGCCTCCGACGAGCTCCGCATCGTCAACGCCGGCCCGAGACCGCGCCTGGTGACGATCAGGCGCATGGTGGCCGGGCTGTGCGGGCGTCATCGACACGCGCTCGGCGCGATCCCGCACGACGAGGCGTACTGGTGGCATGTGGCGCTCTTCAGGGTCGCGGTCGTGACCGACGCCTCCCAGCGAGGCATGCGGGTCAGGCGGTACGACCGGCGGCGCATGCTCTCCCTCGCCGTGCACGGCGGCAAGGTGCTGTTCAAGCTCCTGACGAACGGCGCGGCCGTCCGGGAGCGGTACCGGCGGGCGTTGCCGGAGCTGTCCAGCCGCGAGAGCTGGGCGCGCATCTACGGTCTGCCCAGGTCGGAGCCGGCCCCGGCGGCCCGTTGACCTGCGGGGAGCCGCGCGGCCCAGGTCAGCGGTAGAGCCTGGCCTGCAGCCCGAACAGCTCCGCGTACAGGCCGCCCGCTTCCATGAGACCCGCGTGGTCACCCGTCTCCGCCGCCCTGCCCTGATGCAGGACGACGATCATGTCGGCCAGTCGGACGGTCGAGAACCGGTGCGACATGAAGATCGTGATGGTGCCCGACTTCCGCGCGGTCTCGCGGGAGGACGCGGCGTACTGCTCGAACAGCGCGTGCTCGGCCGCCGCGTCGAGCGCCGACGCGGGTTCGTCGAGCAGCAGGAGCAGCGGATCCTCGCGCAGATGGCACCGGCTCAGGCCCAGACGCTGCCACTGGCCCTCGGAGAGCCCGACGCCGTCGCCGTAGCCGTGGCCGAGGAGACCGTCGAGCCCGCCGGGCACCGTGTCGAGGATGCCCTCGATGCCCACTCGGCGCAGCGCTCCGGTGAGCGCCTGGTCGTCCTGGATCAGGTCCGGGCGGCCGAGGCCGACGTTCTCCCGCAGGCGCAGCTCGAACCTGGCGAAGTCCTGGAAATGCGTGGCCAGACGTGCTCGCCACAGTTCGGGGGAGAACTCCCGCAGGTCCACGCCGTCGATCAGGATTCTGCCCGCGGTGGGCTCGTAGAGGCCGCACAACAGCTTGATCAAGGTGCTCTTGCCCGACCCGTTCTCGCCCACGACCCCCACGGTGCCGCCGTGCGGGATGTCGAGCGTCACGTCCCGCAGGACGAGGCGATCGGTGCCCGGGTAGGCGAAGCTCACGTTCTCCAGCCGGATGCCGCGCGTCAGGCGGCGGGGGAGCGGGCGCCGGGCCGGCCGGGTCTCCGTCCGGCCGCCCAGCCTCGCGCGCAGCGTGGACAGCCGGTCCTGGGTGAGCCCGCTGGTCTGGAGCAGGACCAGCAACGCGAGCGCGCTGGAGACCTGCACGCTGACCTGCACGGCGAGTGTGATCACGAGCACCACCTGCCCGAGGTCGGCCCGGCCGGCGAGCGCGCTGGAGATCACGGTGACGATCGCCCCGCCGTAGGCCAGGGCGAACAGCAACTGGGCCAGGGCGCGCACCAGCGCGCTCTTGAGCTGAGCCCGGGCCAGCAGGGCGGACACCCGCGACCAGCTGCTGCCCTGCCGGTCGAGAAGTTCCCGCTCCGACCCGAAGATCCGCACTTCCTTGACGCTGGCCGGCGAGGTGGCGACGGCCAGGAGATGCGCGGCCAGCCGCGTGCTCTGGCTGCTCTGCTCCTTGGCCGCGTCGACCAGGCGTTGCGCGTGGCCGCCGAGCAGGACCGGCGGCAGCGCGGCGGGCAGCAGCAGGATCAGCCAGGGGTTCAGCCACCCGAGCACGACGGCGGTGACGGCGACCTGGAGCGCCAGGCCGCAGAACTGGAGGAGCGCCTCGATGCCCGCGCGGGTCTGTGCGATCCCCTCACGGATCAGCGCGACGGACCCCGTCACCTGCGGATCGTCGAAGTGGTCGAGCCCCCGCACGCCATGGACGAGCTCGCCGAGCTGCGCGCTGAGCTCGATCTCGACGAGCTCTCCGACCTCGAAGTACGCCAGATGCGCGAAGTGCACGGCCATCAGCTCAACGACCAGCAGGACGCTCACGGCCAGCGCGAACCAGGTGGCCGTCGCGACATCCCCGCCGATCACGGCGTTGGTGAAGGCCATGAGTGTCAGAGCGATCAGTGGCGTGGACAGGTAGCCGAGGAGCACCAGCACCGCCGCCCGCGTCAGCCGCCCACGATCGGCTCGCGCGGACAGGGCGAACAGCGCCCCGGCCGTGCGCACCAGGGATCTCATCGGGTCGCCTCCAGCGAGGGGTCGTGGTCACCGAAGCGCTGAGCCTGCAGGCGGAAGAGGCCGGCATACCGGCCGTCCAGCCGCATGAGGCCGTCATGAGAGCCGCACTCCACGACCTGGCCGCCCTCCAGGACGACGATCTGGTCGGCGCGCCGGACCGTCGAGAACCGGTGCGAGATGACGACCGTCGTCAGCCCCTGGGTCAAGGTCAGGAACCGGTCGTAGAACTCGGCCTCGGCCCGGACGTCGAGCTGCGCGGTCGGTTCGTCGAGAATGAGCACGGACGCGCCCCGGTCGACGGCCAGCAGCGCGCGGGCCAGCGAGATGCGCTGCCACTCCCCGCCGGACAGGTCACGGCCGCCGGAATAGGCCCTGGACAGAGGCGTGGACAGCCCACCGGGAAGGGAGCGCAGCAGCTCGCCCGCGCCCGCGCGCTCGGCCGCCGCCAGCAACGCGGCCTCGTCGTGGATCAGGTCGGGGGCGCCGAGGCCGATGTTGTCGGCCGCGCCGAGCTCGTACCTGACGAAGTCCTGGAAGATCACCGAGAGCGATCGCTGCCATGCCCGAGGGTCGATGTCCCGCAGGTCGACGCCGTCGACGAGCACCCGGCCGGCATCCGGGTCGTAGAAGCGCGCCAGCAGTTTCACCAGCGTGGTCTTGCCCGCGCCGTTGAGGCCGACCACCGCCGTCGAGCGCCCCACGGGGATCTCCAGGTCGAGCCCCCGCAGGACGATCTTCTCGCCGTAGCCGAACACCACGTCGTCGAACCGGATGGCCCGCCGCGGCGGCTCCAGGACGGCCCGGGCCGTCGTCCGCACGCCGGCGGCCCGGGCGGCGGCCCGCTCGAACTCGACCATCGCGTGATACGCCTGCAGCCCGACCTGCGTCTTGACGTCGCTCTCCGGGAAGTAGACGCCGTACCGGATCGGCACGAGCGCGGCCTGGATCGCCAAAGAGAGCTCCAGCAGGCTCAACCCGCCGCCCGCCGCCTCCCGGGCCAGGATGACCATCGTGAGGGCGCCCCCGACCAGCGCGACCAGCGCATACCTGAGGAAGGGCGCGAAGCAGATCCGCCGGCGGCCCGACCACAGCAGCGCCAGGTAGCCGCCCGAGTCGCCGTCGTGCCGGTTCCGCAGCCAGGGCAGGATCCGCAGGACCCGGATGTCCTTGGCCCACTGCGGGGTGGTCAGCAGGCCCCGGAGGTAGACCGCCATGCGCCGCTCGCCGGCCAGGCCGTCCCACAGCTGGGAGAAACGCGCCAACGACCTGCGCTGGCCGGTCCTGATGACGATCGCGGTGGCCGTCGCGATGACGCCGGGGAGGATCCCGAGCACGACCCCGATGAGCACGGCGGCGGTCGCCAGATGCGTGTAGCGGGCGATCAGCGCGAGGGTCCCGGCGACGGCGTCCCCCGGGGTCGGCTGCACCCGGTCGAACCCGTCCCGCGCGTCCGCCAGCCTGTTGGCCGTCTTCTGCTCGTCGAGGGCGCTCATGGGCGCGTCCACCAGCGCGGACAGCATCACGCGCCGGATGCAGCGGCCGTCGACGCGCCGCGTCACCATCTCCGCCAGGGCCAGCTGGAAGGGGACGAGGAACTGCTGGAGCACGAAGCTGCCGATCGCCAGCCCGATGGCCACGGCCAGGGCCTGGGTGTCGGCCTGCACCAGGCGCTGGAACATGACGCCGGTCCAGAGGATGAACGCGGCAGGCAGCGCCCCGATCAGCACGTTGAGCCCGATCGAGGCCCCGAGCAGGCCGGCACCGGCCTTGGGGGCGAGCTCCAGGATGGCGGCCGCGTCGGCGGTGGCTCTCCCGAACCTCACAGGAGGTCTCTCACCGCGGCCAGGCGCGCCCCCAGATACCGGCGGTTGAGCTGGTCGACGAGCGGTCCGGAGACGTGAGCGGTGAGGAAGTGCAGGCTCTCGGCGAGGCCGGGGAGCCTGCTGGAGACGGGCAGTACTCGATCCATGCTTTCGTCCTCGTCGAGTGCGGTGAGTGCGCGTCGGATCTCGTCGTCGCCGAGCGGGCCGGCCGCGTTCGCGGTGTACTCGGCCCAGAAGGCCGCGCGGGTGCGCAGCCGCGTCCCCGGGGGCCTGCCGCGCAGCGCCAGCAGGTGCCTGGCGGAGATCTCCTCACAGCTGAGGAGCGCCAGCACGGGCAGCGGGGAGGAGCCGTCGCGGTACGGCATCACCGACCGCGTCGGCATCCTCGTGCTCGGCTCCGCCCGGCACCACGGGCACGGAAGCACGTCGAACAGGATCTCCGCCTTGAGGACGTCCATCCTGATCTCGCAGGGCGGCACCGCTGTGACGACCGCCGCCTCGCGCCTGGCCATCCTGCCGATCAGCTCACCGCTGCCCGCGGCGGCGCTGCTCGCCCGGAACCCCGCCAGGCACGTGTCGATCAAGGCAGCTCTGCCCGGTTCGTCGACCTCGTCCTGAGGGGACACACCGGACTCGACCCACGAGGCCACCGCCGCGCGCAACGCCGGACGGTCCCTTCCGTCCTTCGAGGGGAAGCGGGAGACGTCGGCTCCCAGGAGATATCCGGCGGCCCAGAACTCCAGGCTCACCCGGTCCCGGTCGCCGGCGTGCGCGCGCCAGCTCTCGACGACGTGTTCGGCCTCGACGTCCAGCAGGCGGCACCAGTCGCGCCAGTACCAGCCGTAGAGATGGTCGACGGGCTCGCCGGTGCCGGGCCTCGTGAAGCGGATCAGGCAGCGGGAGTCGTAGACGTCCACGGTGAACGGCGGGACGCCCGCGTCGGGCGGCGGCTCGTCCGTCCCGTCGTCCCAGTAGCCCTCGGGCAGCTCCAGGGCGTCCGCGAACACGGTCGCGTGCCGGGAACCGTGGTTGTCGTTGCCGGCGATGCTCGGCAGGTCCGCGTGGTCCAGCAGGTTCGGGACGGCGGCGGTCACCGGTATGCCCTGCTTCCGGCAGAAGACGGTGACGGCCTCGTCGTCGGCCCGGAACTCGTCGGGAAGCGTCCGGAGATACGTCGCGAGGGCCCGCGCGTGGTGCGCCGGGAGCACGAACCCGAGGGTGGGGGTGTACTCGTGCCGCGACACGGGCGCCCAGCACGAGCCGAGGGCCGCCGCCCGTCGTACGCGGTAGGAGTTGCGCAGGCTGACGTGGTTGACGTACAGGGCGATCCCGTGGTCCGGGCGCTGGGCGACCACGGAGCGCAGCTGTGCGACGAAGTCCTCGGCGATCACCGCGTCGTCCTGGAGGACCAGGTGATGGGTCGCGTCGGGGGGAGCGGCGGCCCAGGCGAGCTTCGCGGTCCGCAGCGGGCTGGGGGCGGCGTCCGGGTCCGGATCGCGTACGAGGACCGGTGTGAGGGGCCCGCACCGCTCGGCCAGGGCTTCGGCCCGGCGCGTCCGGCTGGGGTGGTACATGACGGCGAGGCTGATCTTCAGCACATGGAGCTCCTCACGGGCTCAGCCGGAAGACCGAACGAACCCGGTCCCGGCGCCTGCCGGGCGAGCTCGAAGACGGGGTGGACGGCGCGGCGCTCGTTCCGGGCCGCTTCCGTCCTCGCGGCCTGCGCCTGCTCCGGACGGGGGGCGACCGAGAAGGCGGTGCTCGGCGTGGGGTTCGGCGACCGGTCAGAGGGCAATCTGCCACAGCGGTCACCAGGACGTCTACATCGCCGGGCTCAACCGCCGAAGAACACCTGCTCGCGTGCCTGCTCGACCGCGACGAGCAAGGCGCCACGCACGACGGGATTGTGCGGGATCCTGCTGGCCTCCACCCGAGGACGGGCCAGGCACATCCCGGCGACGGCCGTCTGCACGCGGCCGGCCAGCTCGTCGCCTCCGGCGGTGCCGACGTCGCTGCCCAGCACCACCAGCTCGGGATCGAGCACGGTGCAGATCGAGGTGACGCCGAGCGCGATCCGCTGCGCCAGCTCGTCGAGGAAGGCGGCCCCCGCGGCCGTGGCGGCCGCCGTGCCGGCCGCCACGGCGACGGCCCCCGCGGCGCTCTCGGCCACGATCCCGTGCTCGGCGGCCAGCTTCTGGACCGCCCGCCAGCCCACCAGTGACTGGAAGGCGGCGCCCACCTCGTGGCGGTTGCGGTCGAACTCGCCGTCGCTCAGGGGCGCGCCGGGGACGGGCATCCAGCCGAGCTCCCCGGCCGCGCCCACCGTCCCGCGCAACAACTGGTCGCCCACCATGGCGGCCGATCCGGGACCGCGCCCGATCCAGACCAGGATGAAGCTGCGGACGTCGCTCGCGGTTCCCAGTGCCCGTTCGGCGATGGCGGCGAGATTGACGTCGTTGTCGATGGTGATGGGCATCCGCAGCTTCTGGCGCAGGACCTCGTTCACGTCACCCCGCCAGGCGGGCATGTCATAGCAGAAGCGGATGTGGCTGGTCGTCGGGTCGATGACGGCCGGGAGGGAGATCACGCACACCTGGACCTGGGCGACGTCGATCCGGGCGGCCTTCGTGAGGTAGGTGACGATCGACTGGATCGTCCTGGTGGGATCGACGGTGGGGTCGGTCGCCACCGCCGTCTCCGCCAGCACGTCTCCCGAGATGTCGGCGAGAACGGCGGTCGTGGCGTCCAGGTAGACCACGATCCCGACGACGTAGCCGCAGGACGGGTTGAGCCCGTAGAGAGCCGCCGAGGGGCCTCGTCCGCCCTCCTGCACGCCGACCTTGATGAGGAAGCCCCGATCCTCCAGGCGCGACAGGACGTTGCTGGCCGTCACCTTCGACAGCCCGGTCATCTCGCTCACCTGCGCCCGGGTCATCGCTCCCGACGAGCCCAGCAGCTTCAGCGCGGCACGATCGTTGAGCTCACGTAATAGACGCGGACGCCCGGGCTGTGCCTTTATATGTTCCAACCTGCCCCGCAAAGCACTCCCTCGGTCGGCCGAAGCAAGGCGACCATCTCCAGGATGGAATCTTCCCCAAGGGGCCGAGGCGGGAAACGATCACCAGTCGTTCAGGAAAGCGATCTTCGAACTCTATCCCAATCACCTGGCCGTGCCCGGGGGATTCGTGCACGGCGCAGCGCCGGTTCCGGCGCCGGTTCTGTCGGGCCCCGGACGGCCGGCGGCCGGAAGCCGTCGAGTGGCCACTTTTGCCACTTGAACGCCCGCCGGTCCGGTCCGGCGGGGCGTTCACGGCTGATCCCGGGTCCGGTGCATAACAGCGTGATCGGTAAAAACCGGTAGGTGCCGCATTTCGCCGGCCGCCGTTATGCTGATCTCTGTCGGAGACCGCCGCGCACAAACGTCCATTCAACGGAATGTCCAAAGGCCGCGCGAGTTCTTGGCCGAATTTGCCGCCCAGGGGGCGTGGTAACGAATCCAGGGGGTGTTCGCGCGTGGCGGCCGTCGATATCCATGACGCAATGAGGTCGGTCAGATGTGGAGGTAGTTCATGACGCTCAACGTGAACGAGCAGCCGAACAGCACCTGGCTCGCGGCAATCGACGGCAGATGGGATGACCTGGTAGAGATCATGAAACAGGACGATCTGGAGGCGATGGAGGTCGCCGGCATCCACGCCTGCTGACGTCCGCCGACCGTGCGTCGTTCAGGCGGTGAACGCGGAACGCCCTCCTCGCGGCCCGGCGTGGTGTTCCTGACCCGAGGACACGGGTTCGGTCACGCGGCGCGGGATCTGCGCATCCTGGAATCCGTCCGCGGAATGCTGCCGGACGCCGACATCAGCCTGGCGTCGTCCGGTTCGGGCTGCAGGTACTACGGCTTGCACGGTGTCCCGTTCGTGGATCTCGGGATCCCGGACGACGCCGACATGACCCACGCGGCGGGCCGGCGGGTGTTCGAGTTCCTGACGAGCGCCGGCCGGCCCGACCTGGTGATCGCCGACGAGGTGGTCTGGGCGCTGCCGATCTGCAAGGACGCGCTCGACGTGCCCTGCGTGCTGATCACGGACTGGTTCTTCTCCCAGTGGGGACGCCCGCGGGCCAACGCCCTGCTGAACAAGGCCACGGCCATCGTCGTGCCGGACTTCCGGGACGCGCACGAGGAGCTTCCGCACATCACGGTGCCGGTGCACTTCACCGGGCCGCTGGTGAACAGGTTCGGGAACGACGGGAATTCGGCACGCCACGACCTGGGAGTCCCGCCGGACGCGTTCATGGCCGTCGTCACCCTCGGCGGCATGACGGATCGGCCGGAGGCCCGTCAGATCGCGGCACTCGCGCTGGAGGCGTGGCGGACGCACGCCGGCCCGCGGGATCGCCTCTTCGTCCTGGCCGGACCGGACGCCGGTGATCCCTTCCCGCACGGCGGCGTCACCTGGGTGGGCGTCACACAGGATCCGGAACCGTACTTCTCCGCCGCGGACGTGGTGGTGGCGGACGCCGCCGGGTTCACCGTCTGCGAGCTGAGCCGGAGCGACATCGCGGTCGTGACGGTGGAGGCGGGCGTGTTGAACGACGCCACCCGCAGACGCCTGCGGCTGCTCGCCGACGCCGGTGCGACGACGGGCGTGACCGTCCGGGCGAGCCCGGACGACCTGTGGCGGCACATGAGGGCTGCCAGGGCGCCGCGTCCGGCAGGTGACGAACCGGTGTGGGCGACCGCCGACGACGTGGCGGCCCGCATCCTGGCCTACCTCGGTGGGACCTGAGGATCGGCCTGTCGCCGGCCGAGTCGTTCCTCCAGGCAGCGGACGAGCGTGGGGAGCGGCACGGCGGCGCCGCCGTCCCGGCGGTCGGTGGTCAGGCTGATGCCGGGCCGGGGAGGCAGGACGACGACGTTCGGGCGTTCGGTGAGCGTTCGGACATGGGCGCGCAGCGCGGGACTCTCCCATCCGCCAGGAGGCAGGGAGAGCGCGAGACCGACGGGAACGGTGGTGCATTGCAGAGCCAGCAGCGACGGGGTGTCCGCCAGGCCCAGCGCCAGGCGCGCGAGAAACTGAAAGGTGGCCGGCCACACGATGACGGCGTCCGGCCATTGCGCCCATTCGACGTGCCGGGCGCCCGTCTCCGCGTCGTCGGACCACTGGTCGGACCACTGGTCGGACAACGCCTCGCGGCCGGAAAGGGCGGTGAGCGCGGCGCGCGTGACGAATTTCTCCGCACTTCTCGTCACCACGGTCCGGCAATCGAGACGCGGATAGGAGACGCGCAGCCAGCTGAGCCAGAATGGCAGGTTGGCCACGCCGATGGAGCCCGTGCCGATCAACAGCAGCCTGGCGCAGCTGAAAGCGGGAGGCCGGGCGGGCGCGGCCGTTTCCCGTGGATTCACGGCATCAGCCGTCACGGCTTCTCCCCGGATCGGCGGACTTTTCAGTGAGGGTACACGTCGTCGAAGGAGAATCGATGGGAGAGCGGTACGCGGGCCAGGCGGTACTCGTGACCGGAGGCGCGTCCGGCATCGGCCGCGCGGTCGCGGCGGCATTCGCCGACGAGGGCGCCGGCGTGATAATCGTGGATCGTGATGAATCGGCTCTCGCCACGACCCTGGCGCAGTTCCGGGAAAAGGGAAAACCGGTCGCCGGAGTGAGCGCCGACATCAGCGCCGAGGCGGATGTCGCCCGTGCCGTGAAAAGCGCGGCGGCCGAGTTCGGGCGTTTCCACGTCGCGGTGAACGCGGCGGGAATTCTGCACGGACGCGGCGAACTGGCGGACCTGCCGGAGAATGACTGGCAGACGGTGCTGAACAACAACCTGACCGGCACCTGGCTGTCGATGAAGCACGAGATCGCGCACCTGCGGTCGCACGACGGCGGGGTCGTCATCAACATCGGGTCGGTCGTGGGCACGCGCGTGACGATCCCCGGCCTGGGCGCCTACGCCGCGACGAAGGCGGGCATCGCCGCGCTGACCCGTACGGCGGCCCTCGAATGCATCGCCGACGGGATCCGCGTCGCGCTCATCGTGCCCGGCCCCATCGACACGGCCATGTCCCGGCTCCCGGGCGAGGGGGACGCGCAGCGGGACGCCCGGACGGCCAGGGAGCTGCCGATCGGCCGGATCGGCCGCACCGGCGAGGTGGCGGGCGCGGCCCTGTGGCTGGCGTCGCCGCAGGCCGAGCTCTTCGTCGGTCACGAACTCGTCCTGGACGGGGGCAGCACGGTCTGACGGCGGCGTGGATCGGGAAGGAGGCGGCCTTGGCCGCGGACGTGGTGCTGTCGGCAACCATCATGGCTCATCCGCGCAGAAGGGCGGACGCGCTGGCCCTGCGCGCCCGCCATCCGGAGATGGGCTTCACCCTCGCGCTCGATCCCGACCCCGGAGGGCCGTCGTCGGCGCTGCGGACCGCGCGGGTCGCGTGGGGCATGGCCCGCGCCGACGCGACCCACCACCTGGTGGTCCAGGACGACGCGCGGTTGTGCGCGGGATTCCTGCCGCTCGTGCGCCGGGCGATCGGGCTGCGCCCTCGGGACGCGATCTGCCTGTTCACCGAATGGGGGTCCGACAGCTCGTACAACGTCCGGCTGGCGGCCCTGGGCGGGAGCACCTTCGCGCAGGTCGTCGATCACTACATCCCCACCGTGGCGCTGGTGCTGCCCGCGGACGCGGCCCGCGAGTTCGCCGGCCGGAGCCTGCCGGACATCCCCGAGGACGACATCGCCCTCCGTCACTTCCTGGACGAGAAGGGCGTCTCGCAGGTGGTGCTCGTGCCCAACCTGGTGGACCACCTGGGCGGGGAGAGCCTGCGGGGCAACGCCGCGATGGGGGAGCGCCGGGCCGCCTGCTTCCTCCCGGCCCCCCGGGGCACGGGCTGGTCCGGGCACGTCGCCGCCCCGGCGGTGCTTCCCGTGCTGTCCACCATGGACGGGGGCATCCCCCGCTGTCTGGTGCGAGGTGACCACGGAGGCTGGGCGCGCCGGGACGCCTTCCACGTACTCAGGTCGCACGGAGTGGACGCGCAGGCGGTCATCTCCCAGGGCAAGGACGTCGTCGAAGGTCACGCCGGACTGGGGCAGAAGGAGCGGAACCTCTTCTTCGGGCTGTGGCTCACCGGCTACAGCCTGGGCCTGATCGCGCGAACCGCCGCGCCCGCCCGGTCCGGTCCGCCCGCCGGGCCGGAGGTGACCCGATCCCTGGAGTCGGCCTCCTCCGGGATCCTTCGGACCGCCGGAGACCAGGCCGTTCCGCAGGCGCTGCGCACCGCCATGGCCGACGGTGTGCGCCGGGCCTGGGAGGCCGGCCATGCCTGACGCGGACGCGGTCGAAGGGAACGGCGGCCATGCCTGACGCGGACGCCGCTCCACCGAGGGTCGCCGTCGTCTCGCCGCACCTCGACGACGCGGTCCTGTCCATCGGCGCCTCCATCGCGGACTGGACGAGCCGGGGAGCCGAGGTGCGGGTCATCACGGCATTCGCCGGGGACGCGCCGGGCCTCCTGTCACCGGTGGCCCGCGCGTACCACGACTCCAGCGGCCTGGGCGCGGACGCGATGGCGACGCGACGGGCGGAGGACGAGGCGGCGGCCGCGGCGCTGGGCGCGTCCACCTGTCACCTGCCCTTCCCGGACGCCGTCTACCGGAGACGCGAGGACGGGTCGTGGCTGTGTGACGGCATGCGCTCGATGTTCGACTCCCGGCTGCCCGAGGACGGACGGCTGGGTCCGGACCTGGCGAACGCGATCATCGAGCACTGCCGAGGGGACGCCGCTCCGCACGTGCTGGTCACCTGCGCGGGCTTCGGCGGACACGTGGATCACCGGCTGACCCGGCGGGCGGTCCTGGCGGCGGCCCACGCGACGGGGTTGCCCGCGATGTTGTGGGAGGACCTGCCGTACATGCTGGGGTCGAGGAGGCGGGGGATCGCGGGATCGGCCTGGCCGTACGCCGCCGCCCCGGCCGCCTGGGAGCACAAGTGGCGGGCCGTGGAGGCGTACGGTTCCCAGCTCAGGCTCCACTGGCACGACGACCGATGGCGGACCCAGCTGCACGAGCACGCGGTCGATCGCGGGGACGGGGTCGCCGTGGAGCTCTTCTGGCCGGAGCCGGCCGGAGCGGCCGAGGGGACGGACCGTCCGCCCCCGTGGCTGCGACAGCGCGACGACCGGCCCCGCTGAGCGGGCGGGAGCGGATCAGGGCGCGGGCGCGCTCGTCCCCTCCACCGCCGGGGCGGGCCAGCGGATCCAGGTGGCGCAGACGCACACCAGCAGGGCCGCGACGACGACCGCTCCCATGCCCCACACCAGGCTGCTCGCGCCGGCGATGAACCCGATGATCGGCGGCCCCGCCAGCAGCCCCGTCGTCCCCATGGACGCCACCAGGGCCAGGGCGTCGGTGCCCTGCCGCGCGGCGGCCACGTAGATGCACGGCGTCACGGCCGCGATGCCGATCCCGACGCAGGCGAAGCCGAGCAGGGTGGGGATCAGCCCGCCGGTCAGGAGGGCGAGCCCGAGCCCGACGCCGGCCAGGACGCTTCCGGCGCGGACGACGAGGCCGTCGCCCCACCGGCTGCGCCAGCCGTCGGCGAACACGCGCGCCGTCACCATCGTGACCGAGGCCACGGCCACGCCCATGGGCACCAGCTGCGGCGGCGCGCTGACCACGTCCTTGAGGTACAGGGCCGACCAGTCGGTGATGGAGGCCTCGGTCACGGTGCCGAACACCATCGCGCAGCCCATCCAGACGGTGAGGCGGGTCGGCACGGGCAACCCGCGGCGGGCCTTGGCCGGTGCCGGCTCCTCGGGCGGGGGCGCGTCGGCCAGGAGACCCCTTCGGGCGTACGTCGTGAGCAGGAGGATGAGCGCGGCGGCCAGCACGAAGTGAACGAGGACGGCCGGCGTCAGCGAGGTGGCGCCCGAGGCGAGGACCGCGCCGAGCAGGGCCCCGCCGCTGAAGGTGGCGTGCAGCCTGCTCATGGTGGTGCGCCGGAAGCGGGATTCGAGCGCGGCTCCCTGGGCGTTCATGGCGACGTTCAACGCGCCGGCGCCGATCCCGTCACCGCACATGATGACCAGCGCGGTCGGGTAGTTCGGCGCCACGGCCAGGGCGATCAGGAGGACGCCCATGTACAGGGCCGAGAACAGCGCCAGGCGTCGTGACCCGAGACGCTTGGTCAGCACCGGGACGAGGGAGAAGGACAGGACGCCCCCGACCCCGCAGGCCATCAGCAGCAGGCCCACCTCGGCCTCGCTCAGCCCGAGCCGCGCCTTGATGTCGGGCAGCCGGGCCGCCCAGGTGGCGTACTGGAACCCCAGCGTGCAGAACAGGGCGGCGACGGCCAGTTGTGCCCGTCGAAAGTCATGGGGCGCACGCGACATGCGTTTCAGTCCCTCCCGTTGCGGTGACCGGCGTGGACATGTACCTCGAACGCCGGCCGTAGCAGCTCGGGACGGCGATCTCTCGATGGGCGTCGTAGCCCTGCGCGGACCAGAAGGGCTCCGTGCCCTCGACGGCGACCAGGGAGATGTGTTCGAACCCCGCCCGTTCCGCGTGCGCGCTCAGGTGGCGCAGGAGCAGCCGGGCCAGCCCCCTGCCGCGGAAGTCCTCGGCGATGACGAGGTCGTGCAGGTGCAGGTTGGCCGAACGGAAACGTTCCCGCTCCGGCCTGGTCAGGTCCGGGAAGCGGAACATCGGGTACGGCAGGGCGATCACGTAGCCGGCCGGCCTCCGCCCGCACTCCAGGAGGAAGCAGGTGTCCGGCGAGACCTCGGCCCGGGATCGGAGCGCGGCCCGGCCCTCCGACAGGCCCGCGTCGCCGTACACGACGGACTCAAGAGCCGCGATGTCGTCCCAGTCGCCGTCGGAGATGCCCCTGATGCGCACGTCCTGGCTCATCTGCCCTCGCCTTCCGGCGGGAGGTCGCGCTCGCGATCGACGCAGACATAGGGGAGTGGGCTGAAGCCGTTGAAGCCCTGCGTCGTGTAGCTGGTGGCGTAGGCGCCGCAGGACAGCAGCCAGACCGGATCTCCCGACGCGACGGCCCTGGGCACGGGGACCGTGACGCGGCCCTCGTTGAACGTGTCGTGGTTGTCGCAGGTGGGGCCCGCGACGATCGCCTGGACGTGGTCCCTGCCGGGATGGGTGGGAAAGATCATCGGGTACTGCACCGCGTCCATCTCGTACAAGCCGTTGAACTTGCCGCAGCTGAGGTACAGCCAGTACTGGCGCTCGCCGTCGGCCCGGCGTCGTGTGGACAGCCGGCACACGTGCGCTCGCAGGGCGCCGTGGTCGGCGACCAGATGCCGTCCCGGTTCCATGACGAAGTCCAGCGCGTGGTCCGAGATCTCCCGCAGCCGCTGCATCCCTTCCCGGATCACCGCGAACATCTTGTCCAGCGGCGGATTCAGCGGCCTGCCCCCGTGGTCCAGGTAGCCGAGCGCGGGCAGTCCACCGCCGAGGTTGACCCGGGTGAGGGGGATCCCGCGCCGGTTCAGGGCGGCGAGGACGTCCGCCAGACCGGCCAGGGCGCTGATCCACGCCTCGGCCGTCATCTGCTGGGAGCCGACGTGGAGGGAGAGGCCCGCGGGGATCAGGCCCGCCGCCAGCGCGGCCTCCAGGACGATGGGCACGTCGGCGGCCGAGCAGCCGAACTTGTCGCTCAGGCTCCACATCGCGCCCCGGCCGTCGGTGGCCAGCCTGCAGAACACCCGGGCGCCGGGAGCGTGGGCCGCGATCGCCCGCACGTCCTCCACGCTGTCGGTGGCGAAGTCCCGGACGCCGAGCCGGTACGCCTCGGCGATGTTCCGGTCGGACTTGACGGTGTTGCCGTAATGGATCCGGTCGAGGGGGGCGCCTGCCGCGATCGCCTGCGCCACCTCGTTGGGGCTCGCCGCGTCGAAGCCGGAGCCCTTGCGCGCCAGGCAGGACAGCACCTCGGCGACCGGGCACGCCTTGATCGCGAATCGCACCGAGACGCCGGGCAGCTCGCGCAGCAGCGCCGCGTACCGTTCCTCGATGCCCGGGAGATCGAAGACGAACCTGTCCTCGGTGGCGGCCTCCAGTGCGGCCAGCAGGCGGGCCGTGACGTGCATGACGGTTCCTCTTCCGGCTACCGGCTCAGCTGGTGGAAGCCGGCGGTCGAGGCGGCCCGCATCAGCCCGTTCCAGGAGTCGATCAGCAGCGCGAAGTCCTCCATGTCCCGGCGGGCCTCCTCCAGCAACCGCGGGCGGAGGCCGGTCAGCCGGTCGGCGATCGAGGCGTAGCGGCCCCCGAGCCGCTGGAAGGACCGTTCTAGGACGTCAAGGCGTGCCACGTTCTCCGACACGTCCAGCGCGGTGGACTCCCGGACGAGCTCGGCGACGAGGGAGGCGCGGACGGCGCCGTCCTGGTCGAGGAGCGTCGTGCCGGCCGCACCCATCCTCGTGTAGATCCAGTTCAGGTACAGCATCGACAGGAGGAACTTCACGAACGCCAGCTGGTAGGACGTGAAGCCGGAATCCGTCCGCCGTTCCCCGGTGTGGAAGTTCACGATGTTGCGGTTGTGCAGGACGCCCGGCAATCCCGCGGCGTGGACCAGGTGGATCAGGAAGTAGTCGCTGCCGATGGTGTCGGTCGCGGGCAGCAGCGGGACTCGTTCGTGCACCTGGAAGAAGCTGATGTTGCACATGTCGACCCGCATGGGATCGACGCGGCCGAGGACGGACCGGTCGTGGGTGAACGCCTCCGTCCCGGCGCCCTTGAACGACTCGTCGACCAGCTCGCGCTTCTTCTCCTCGGGCCAGGTCAGGGGAGCCCAGAGGGCGACGATGTCGTGGTAGAGGCCCTGGTGGAGCCGGTGCATCTCACCGAGGTCCACGGACATCTCCCCGATGAAGGAGCCGCCGACCAGCACCACCCGCCTGTCCTCGTGGCAGGGCTCCAGCGCCGTCCGCGACACGTGACGCGCGGCGTCGGACGTGCGTTTCCCGAGGGACAGGAGCTCCTGGTGGACGGGGAAGACGGGCCGGCCGTTCCGGAGCTGGTAGCGGCTGTCGGAGTCCCGGCGGTGGACCGACTCGCACCCGAGCGCGCGGGCGATCAGGAAGGCCCTGTTGGTGCAGGAGCCGTACGAGACCCCTTCGGGCAGCATGAGCGCGAGGACACGTTCGGCCTGCGCCTGCTCGGAGCGGCGGATGATCTCCCGTAGGAAACCGCGCTGCTCCGCCTCGTCCAGGTGATGCACGGTCACGTCGGGCGCCTGGCGGGTGTCGCGTACGGTTCGTGCGTGCTCCGCGAAGGCCTCCCGGCCGGAGGAGTCCAGGATCAGCACGTGGACGTCCACGTCGAAGTGCTCCGCCGCGTGGGCGGCCTCCTGGCTCAGTGCCGACACCATGGCGGTGCAGGCCCTGTTGGTGGGCAGGGTCAGGCAGATCCTCCTGCGCATGCGCTTCCTCCAGTCGAGCGTAGAGCCGGTCCCGCGGTCCAAGAGGTGAGCCCCAGCAGCCGTTCGCCGAGCTCGTTGAGCTTCGCCGGGCCGTACCTGAGCGACTCGTGCAACGTCGCGTCGCCGACCAGCGTCCTGTTCCATTCCGGCGTGCTGAGGGTCCGCCAGGACTTCACCCTGGAAGTCCTCAGGGCGTGGTGCGACTCCAGGGCGGGCATCATGGCCAGGTACTGGACCGCCCGGACGCCGCACTGGGAGCGGTTGGGCGCGACACCGTGTGCCAGCATGCCGTCCCAGATCAGCAGGTCGCCGGCCATGAGCTCGGGCCTGGCCAGGGGGAACCTGTTCCGGTCGGCGTTGGGCCGGTAGGGGTCGCGGTCGTCCGGCTGGTCGAGCTTCCACGCGTCGAACTGGCGGAACAGGTCCGGCATGCAGTGGAAGCCGCCGAGCAGCTGCTCGGTGTCGGTGAGCGCGATGAGCCCCTGGACCCTCTGGGGCGGCACGCTGCGGGTGGAGTCCACGTCCCAGTGGAGCTCTATGTCGAACCCCCTGGTCGTGGGGGCGACCAGCCTGCGGTCACGGTTCTTGACGTTGGGCGGGTTGAGGTTGAGCCGGTCGAGGGTGACCCAGAGCTCCAGGCAGTCCCACACGTCGACGAACGCGTCGTAGACCCGCTGGGTCTGGCGGCTGTCCCACATGAGCTGGTGATGGTAAGCCTCGACGAAACCGTAGACGTACAGGTCCCGTTCCAGGTCCGAGCGGAACTCCCGGTAGGCGTACCAGCTCTCCGGCTTGTCGGGGTCGAGGCCCTGGAAGTCCCAGGCGAACCCGAGCAGGCGGAGAGCGGCCTCGGTGGTGATCGCCCGATTGACCACCACATAGCCGTTCGCCTGCCAGAAGGCGAAGTCCTCGGCCGAGAGCACACGAAGCGGCAGGGATTTCTTGAGGTCCTTCAGCGGCGTGGGCGCGACATATGTCTCACCGTCCGTGCTGAGGTACGCGATTTCCGAAACGGCTCGGTACGGCTGTTCTTCTGGCGCGGGCATGTGGCGACTCCAAGGTGTGCGTCGTCTTATGAACCGAATCGTGTTGAACGACGTGCCCTCGACGCTTGTTCGAGAAATTCGGCGCTTCCGCCACCGGAGGAGCGGCCGGCCGGCTTTCGTTTCCGGCTGTCCGGTGTCGCTGCTGCGCATTTCGTGCGTGCGCAAAGTTAACTACGCATCCAGGTCCTGGACACCCCTACGTGCCGTGCTCACCCCTACACGGGACGGGTGTATCCGGCCAGGGACGGCCCCTCGGACTTTCGGCGCCGTCGCCGGGCGGGGTGGGCCTGTCAATTCACCGGCTTCTTGGAAATCGGCGCACATAAGGAAAGAGCGGGAGAACGGAAGTTGCGCACACGGTACACACCGGATCGCGGGGTGTGATCAGGGCGTCGGGGGCTCGTCGGTGCGTCCCGGGCCGGCGTCCCTGATCTGTCCCGGCTATCACCGCCCGCCGCGGGCCGCACGTCCACGCGACCGTCGCGTTCGCCCATATCAAGGACCCGGCAGTACCCGATGGGAGCGTCCACGATCGGCCGAAATCCGCAGGCGGCGCCGTTCAAGATCTTTAAAGATCGGTGTTGTTGATTGTGACCGGGTCCGTTGACAAGGCGAGCGATAGCTTGAAATATCAATCTGGTGTTTGAGTTGACGGGGTCGGCTTGGCTGCGGCTCGGCGGTGGAGCATGAAGGACTGCCATCAAGGGGGACAACCTTGCACGTGGGACGCTCAGCGCACTATGCACTCCGCTTGACGTACCTCATTCGCCCCCGTATTTCGCGGTGAGCGTGTGAAATCATGCATTTAATCGAACGCGAGTACGAGGTCGAACTGCTCAAATATGCCTTGGCCGAGAGCGACGAAAGACGGGGGCATTTCGCTCTCATCGTCGCTCCGACGGGCTTCGGGAAGACGCGCCTGTTGCACGCCCTGAACGACCTGGCGATGGAGTCGGACATCACCTGCATCAGCGCCACGTGCCTGCGGGACGAGCGCGCTGTGCCGTTCGGCCTGGTCAACCAGCTCTACCAGGAGTTGCGCCTGCTGGGCCTGACGGAAGGGGCGGCCTCGCAGCGAGGCGGCGGCGAGGCCGAGGAGTCGGGCTCGCTGGACCTGGCCTACGAGTTGTGGAATGCGATGGCCGGTTATGCGCGGAACCGGACCCTGCTGATCGCGGTGGACGACGTGCAATACGCGGATTCGCCGTCGCTGCGAATCCTGCATCATTTCGTGGGGCGTATGCACAACGCCAGGATTTTCCTCGCCTTGACCGCGAACGAGGACGCGACCGGTGTGGCCAGCCGGGTGGAGACCAATTTCCTGTACCACCCGCTGTGTGTGCGCGTCCGGCTGAACCCGCTTTCTCCAGCCGGCGCTTCCCTGATGCTCGTCCAGGACGCCGAAGGGAAATCGGATGAACAATTCGTGGCCGACATGCATCAGCTCACCGGCGGAAATCCGCTGCTCATTCGCGCGCTGATCGAGCAACGGCAGCACGTCGACGGGGACATCTTCGCCGGATCGCTGAGGACGCTGCTGCACCGCAGCGGGCCCACGGCGTTGAGAACGGCGCAGGGAGTCGCCGTCCTGGGCAGCGCGTCCACGCCCCATCTGCTGGCCGAGATGCTGGAGATCGAGATCGCGACGGTCGAACGCATCCTGCAGTGGCTGGAGACCGTCGGCGTGCTGGAGTCGACCCGGTTCCGACATCCCGTCGCCAGGACGGCCGTCCTCGCCTCGCTCGAACGCGCGGCCTCCCAGGATCTGCACTGGCGGGCGGCGAAGGTGCTGTACTCGGCCGGCTGCCACGCCGGCCTGGTGGCCGAGTACCTGCTCGAAGGCGGCGGCCAGCGCGCCGGCTGGGCGCTGGACGTCCTGCGCGAGGCCGCCGACCAGGCCATGGCGAGCCACGAGTTCAACCTCGCGGTGAAGTACTTCCGGGTGGCCGCCGAGCTGTGCGGCGACGGCGACCAGCGCGTACCGATCACGATGTCGCTGGCCAAGGCCGAATGGCTGCTGAACCCCGCCAGGGCCATCAGCCACACTCCGCTGCTCCTCCAGGCCGCCGAGGACGAGCTGCTGCGGGAGAGCGAGATCCATTGGCTGCTCATGTGCATGCTCTGGCACGGCCGCACGGCCGAGGCGGCGCAGCTCTACGAGCGGCTGAGGGCGATGTTCCAGGAGTCGGAGGGGAGTCAGGCGCGCGTCGGCGTCTGGTACCGATCGGCGAGCGCATGGCTGGCCAGCACGTACCCACCCCTGCTCCGGATGGTGCGAGGGGCTCACGACCCGGCGTCCCCGGCCGGCGTCCCCCAGGCGCAGCACGGCGAGGACCTGCACGAGCGCGCGGTCGTGGCGCTCAGGAGCAACCTGCGGCACGAAGAGGGCGAGACGGCGCTGAAGACGGCGGAACGCATCCTGCAATCCGTGCAGCTGGACGAATGCATGGTGGAGACCGTCGAGTCGGCGCTGTTCTCGCTCGTCTACACCAACCAGGCCGAGCAGGCCGACGCCTGGGCCGAGGCCCTGTACGGCCGCGCCGAGCGACATCGCGCGCCGACCTGGATCAGCGCGCTCGCCGCCTTCCGCGCCCACATCGCCATCACCATGGAGGACCTGCCGCTGGCGGTCGAGCACGCCCTGAACTCCCTCCAGATGTTGCCGGCCCACTGCCTGGGCGTCCGCGCGGCGCTGCCGCTGGCCAGCCTCATCGAGGCGAACCGGCAGATGGGCAGGCCCGACCAGGTCGAGCGCTACATCCACCGCCCCCTCGCCAAGTCCGTCTTCCAGACCAGGTACGGGCTGCACTACCTGACGGCGCGGGCGAGATACCTGGCCAGCATCGATCAGCCCGACGCGGCCCGCCGCGACATTCTGAAGTGCGGCAAGCTGATGTGCGACTGGGGGCTGGACAATCCGCTGCTGTCCCCGTGGCGTCTGGACGCGGCGGCGATCTCGGTCGAGCTGAAGGACAACGCCTACGCGCTCGCCCTGCTGGACGAGCACGGCTCCCGGCGGCATGCCGAGACGCCGTGGATCAAGGCGGCGTCGTTGACCGTCCTGGCCTCGACGGAGGAGGTCAGCAGGCGGCCGCGGCTGCTACGCCAGGCCATCGACATCCTGCTGGACGCCGGCCGCGACGTGCAGCTGGTGAACGCGCTGATGCAGCTCGGCTACTCGCTCGCCGTGCTGGGCGAGGCGGACCAGGCCAGCCTGGTGATCCGGGAGGCCGACAGCCTCGCCAAGAAATGCAAGGCCGCGCCGGTCAGGAACGAGGTGTCAGTGATCGCCGAGAACAGCTTCAATGTCGTGAAGAACACCTTGACCCCGTCGGAACACCGGGTCGCCCTGATGGCGGCGCTGGGATACACCAATCGGGAGATCTCCAGCCGGATGCACATCACCGCCAGCACGGTCGAACAGCACCTCACGAGCACGTACCGGAAGCTCAACGTGAAGGGCCGCAAGGACCTGCCGCTCCTGCTCTCCAGCCCGTAGGGGGCATGCGCCCGGAGCCGGTCGAGAGGTCAGGCGGAGGTCCTGTGATCGGGGACGGGGTTCTCGCGCTTCTCGATCGCCTGGGCGAAGTGCAGCCAGGCTTCGGCGCTCGCCCGCGCGACCCGCGCCAGCCGGGTCGCGCAGTGCGGCGGCACGCTGTCGCTGAGCATGGTCCAGTCGCTCGTCCGTGAGGCCATCTGCGCGATGTCCAGCAGGCGGAGGATCGTGCGTCCCCTCTCGCTCATCCGCAGCGACGGGTCGCGTCTGAGCTGTTCGAGCACGGTGGCGATCTCCTCCGGCGGCGCGCTCTGGGGCGCCTTGCGCGGCTGGTCGGCCTGCTGGACGTCGTCGTCGCGCAGCTTGCCGGGGACCGGGTCCTCACCGCGGCGCACCCGTTCGCGGACGTCCCTCGCCGTGGCGAGCGCGATCCCCGCCGCCTCGGCGATCTCGCGGAGGGGGGCCGAGGGCCGCTCGGCCATCAGCCGTCCGGCCAGCTGACGCCCTTCCGACGTGCTCAGGGGACGGGTGCGCCCGTCGCGACCCGTGCGGGCGTTCAACTGCTGGGAATTGCCAGTTGAACGCCTGCGGATGGAGGCGACGGTCGTGTGCGACAGGCCGCTCAGCTTGGCCACCAGCCGATCCGACCAGTCCGAGTGGGAGACGAGGATGCGAGCGGCCGCGGCCGTGCGGTCGGCCCGCGACAGGGGCAGGCCGTGCGCCGAGTTCAGCTTCACCGCCAGCACGAAGGCGTCGTGGTCGCTGCCGTCGAAGAATCTGGCCCTGATCGTGGTGCCGCCACGCAGGCGCACCGCGTTCAGCCGATGCATGCCGTCGATGACTCTCATGGTGGGACGATGGACCACGATCGACGGCAACTCGATGTCGAGCTGTGCCAGCGCGCGCACGTGCAGCGGATCCTGGCCGGCGATCCTGGGCGAGTCTCCCGGCCGCAGGACGGTGACGGGGACGACCTCGGACTCCTCCGACAGGCTGCCGAGGAACGGATCCGTCTGCTGCGTCACCTGAATGTCACGTTCCGTGTCCGCCGGCGAGCCTGGTTCCGCGCCTTCCTGCAACGCCGCGATGGTGTTCTCGCTCGACGCCGCCAGAGGGTCGAACGCTATCCGTTGCACACGTTCGGAGCAGAAATCGACCCTCTCGGCGAACGTATGCATTTGCCGAATCCTCCCCGTATGAAGACGCTGTGGAGTAGGCGCGTCACCGGCTGGAAGCCGGCCACAGGGGAGAGCGAGGCGGAGGTCGGCCGCTCCCCGGGCCGGTCCAACCATGTGAGGTGACTATTCGATCAGTATAGTTAAGACGCGCAATTTGCCCAGTCAATCGCCGAACTTTCTTCGGCGGCCTGCCCTGCCAAGGCGCGCGACATAACTGACACCCTGCTTTGGGGTGTAAACAGTGGTCAGGACGATGTCCGCGGAATAAACACGCGACTTACACAATATGAAGGTCCGTGACCCCGCCGGAGTTTTGGTTGAGCCGAAATGCGCCAGGCTTTTCCGCTGCTTCACCGGGCCCCGTAGTCGGCCTTCTTCCGGCGCAGCCCGATGATGACCAGAACGCCCGCCAGCACGGATATGGCCATGCTGGAGACGGCGGCAATGTGCATGCCGTCGACATACGCCGCACGCGCGGCGGCCCGTAAAATCTCGCCGGATTCTCCGGACAGCTTTTCCGCCGTCGCCAACGCGCCGCCGAGGGTTTCCCGCACCGCCGCCGACGGCACTTCCGGCATTCCCGTCAGGTCGGACCCGAGCAGCGAGCTGCGATAGACCGCCAGCCCGATGCTGCCCAGCACGGCCGCGCCGAGCGCGGCGCCGAACTCGGTGCTGAACTGGAAGGTCCCCGAGACGGCGCCGGCCTTGGAGCGCGGCGCCAGCGCGACGACCATGTCGGAGGTCACCGCCGAGGCCGAGCCGATGCCCCAGCCCAGCAGCGCCGTCGCCGCGACGAGCGTCACCGGGTCCGGTTGCGTGTCCAACCGCACGACCTGCAGGAACCCCACCGCCATCGAGAGCATGCCCTGGCCGATGATGAACCCCGGCCTGACCTGCCGGGCGATGCGGGCGGCGAGCGTGGCCCCCAGGATGGAGGTGACGGCCGCGGGCGAGGTCGCCAGGCCCGCCACGACCGGCCGCAGGTCCAGCACCAGCATCAGGTACTGGGTGAGGAACAGCGTCGTCCCGACGAGGGAGAACATCGCCACTGCCGCGGAGGTCAGGGAGAGGCTGAACCCGACGTTGCGGAACAGGCTCAGATCCACCATCGGCGCCGCCAGCCGCCGCTGCCGGCGCAGGAAGAGCGTCAGGAAGACCGACCCCACCGCGGCGCCGGCCACACAGGCGCGCAGGTCCCCGCCGGACGAGAGCTGCTTGATCGCGTACACCAGCGGCAGGGCCGCCAGCAGGAAGAGTGTGCCGCTCGCGATGTCGAAGGACTTGCTCGCATCGAGATCGGGGCTCTCGGGAATCAGGAACGGCCCGACGACCAGCACCAGCGCGACCAGGGGGACGTTGATGAGGAAGATGGACCCCCACCAGAACCTCTCCAGCATCCAGCCGCCGACGATCGGGCCCACCACACTGCCGACGGAGAGCGTGGCCGCCCACAGCGCGATGGCCATCTGGCGTTTGCGGGTGTCGGTGAACATGACCCGGATCAGGGCGAGCGTGCCCGGCATCAGGCTGGCCGCGGCAAGGCCCTGCAACCCGCGCGCGACGATGAGGAACTCCGCGCTGGGGGCGAAGGCGGCGCCGGCCGAGGTGATGCCCAGCACCGCCGATCCGGCCAGCAGCAGGCGCCGCTGCCCGATCCGGTCACCCAGGTTCCCCATGGGGAGCAGCAGCCCGGCCAGCGCGAACGTGTAGATGTCCACGATCCACAGCTGCTCGACCCCGCTCAGTCGCAGGTCGGCCGTGATGGCCGGGAGCGCGAAGAACAGGACGGTGACGGTGGTGGAGGTGATCAGCAAAGGCAGCATGAGGACGGCCAGCCCGGCCCACTGCTTTCCTGCCTTCTTGCCTTCGCCAACGACGTTCACGTTTTGTCTCCGAGCACGGTGATGTCAGGGAAGCGCTGTCGTGAGGGGCGCCTGTGGCGGCGTCGCATGAATCAGATCACAAAGCCGCCCGAAAGTCGCTACCCGCCCAGCGACCTGAGCCAGTCGTCGATCGCCGCAGCCGTGGTCGGGGCCTCGCTTTCGAGAACCGTGAAATGGTCACCTCTGACTTCGCACAAGGTGTGTTCGCCCGGCCAGGTGGCCCGCCACTGCCCTGTCCGGCGTCGTTGTCCGTCGGGGCCCGACGGCAGCGGAGTGTCGGGGGCGAGGCAGAGAACCGGCGTCTTGACCGGTGCCGGGCCGGTGTGCTCGAAGAGCTCCTTGGTCAGGCGGTAATAACGGCCCATCGCGGCCATCCTGGCGTCGGTGAACGGACCGAAACGATCCTCGCGCTCGAACATGCCCTCCGTCATCGCGTCGCCTATCTCGTCGACGACGGTGAGATCGGGGAACGTGTCCAGCAGCACGAGCCCCTCCGGATGGAGGCCGATGCCCTCCAGGTGGGCCGCCGCCGCATAGGCGAAGTTCCCGCCGGCGCAGTAGCCCAGCAGCGCGAACGGTCGCCCGCCGGCCGCCTCGGCCGCGCACTGCGCCCAGAAGCGGACCACGGCGTCCACGCTGTCGGGCAGCGGCTCCTCCGGCGCGAATCCCGGCACGGGCAGCGCGTAGAGATCGCGGACGCCCTGGAACCCGGCCGCCAGCCGCGCGAACTGCGCCGCCCCTCCCAGCGCCACCGGGGTGCTGAAGCAGAACAGCGGGGGCGACCCGGGCCCGGACGCCAGCAGCAGCGGCGCCGGGGCCTTGTCGGGCGTCTCCCCGGCCCGGAAGGAGGGACGCAGCTTCGCCACGGCCTCCAGCATCGCGATCGCCTCGTGCAGCTTGCCGCCGGCGGTCGCCTCGTGCAGCAACGTGCTGAGCGAGCCGTTGCCGTTGAGGGCGGAACCGGCACCGTCCTGCCCGTAGAGCTCCGCCAGGAGATACCGCGCCAGGTTGGCGGGGGTGCGCTGGTCGAAGACCAGGGTGGCCGGCAGGCGCAGCCCGGTGATCCGGTTCAGGACGTTGCGCAGCTCCACCGCGCCCAGCGAGTCGAAGCCGACTTCGAGGAAGTTCTTGTCCGGTCCCACCGCTTCGACACCGGCCAGCCCGCGGATCTTCACGGCCTCCGCCCGGATGTGGGCGACCAGGGCGTCCTGCCGTGCGGCGGGGGACAGCGGGTCGAGTCTCCTGCGGAGGTCGGTGTCCTGGGCGCCGGCGGCGGCGGTGGTGTCGGTCGCCAGGGCCTGCGCGTACTCAGGGACGGCCGACACCAGAGGGCGGGGACGCGACAGGGAGTAGGCGGGGGCGAAACGGTCCCACTCGATGTCGGTGACGACGTGCTGCCGATCGGGCGCGGCCAGGGCATGGGAGAGGGCCTCGGCGGCCAGGTCGGGCGGCATGATCCGGACGCCGATCCTGGCCAGCCGATCGCCGACGGCGGCGTCGACCATGCCGCCGCCGCCCCAGGCGCCCCAGGCGATGGACGTGGCGGGCAGCCCGGCGGCGCGCCGGTGCGCCGCGAAGGCGTCCAGGAAGGCGTTGGCGGCGGCGTAGGGGGCCTGGCCGTGCTGGCCCCAGACGGCGGCGCCGGAGGAGAACAGGACGACGACCTCCGGGGAGTGATCGCGCAGCACCTCGTGCAGGGCGAGCGTGCCCGAGACCTTCGGGTGCGCGATGCGGGCGACGTCGGCCAGGGTCTGCTCGGTGATGAGGCGGTCGGGGGCGGCGACCCCGGCGGTGTGGATCACGGCCGTCAGCGGATGAGGCAGGCGGTCCAGGGCGGCGCGCAGAGCGTCGGGATCGGTGATGTCGCAGGCGACGACGCTCACCGTGCTGCCTGTGGCGGCCAGTTCCGCCTGGAGGTCGCCGGAGCCTTCGGCGTCGGGGCCGCGCCGGCTGAGCAGGACCAGGTGGTCGGCGCCCTGAAGGGCCAGCCGGCGGGCCAGCTGCCGCCCGATGCCCCCGGTGCCGCCGGTGATCAGGACGGTGCCGTGCGGACGCCAGGGAGCGGAGTCCCGGTCGTCGGGCAGCGCGCGGATCATGCGGCGGGCGTGGGAGGCATGGGCGCGGACGGCGATCTGGTCCTCGCCGCCGGCGCCGGCGATCGCCGCCCGCAGGCACGCCAGGTCCTCGGGGTCGGGCAGGGCGGGCACGTCGACGAGGCCGCCCCACGTGGCTGGCTGTTCCAGGGCGGCGACCGTGCCCAGGCCCCACAACCACGCCTGGCCCGGGTCTCTCACCTCGTCGGAGGCGTGGACGGCCACCGCCCCGGAGGTCACCACCCACAGGGGCGCGGTCGTGCCGGCGTCGGACAGGGCCTGCATCAGCGTGACGGTCGCGGCCGCTCCGCGGGTCAGGGGCGGGAAGTCCGGATGTGCGTCCTGGTCGAGGCCGAGGAGGGAGAGCACGCCGGTCACGGGGGCGTCGGAGCAGGCGTGCCGGATCTGCTCGGCGAGCCGCGTGCGATCGGCGTCGGCCAGCTCGACGGTGACGAGCTGGGCGCCATGGGCGGTCAGGTCGTCGGCGATCCGGCCGGGCAGCGGGTCGCCCGCGGTTGCGGCGGTGACGGCGACGAGCCATCGGCCCAGGCCGGACGGGTCGCCGACGGGAGAAGGGGGCAGCGGGTGCCAGGCCATCTCGTAGCGCCAGCGTCGCAGCACGTGCTCGTCGTGCCGGCGCTGCCGCAGCCGGGTCAGCGCGGGAACGACCGCGTCCACGGCGGAGGCGTCCACGTCCAGGCGCCGGGCCAGGTCGCCGGGGGAGGCGTCCCGCAGCATGGACCAGAACCCGTCGTCGTCCGCGGCCCTGGCCGCGGCGGAAGGCCGCAGCCAGTAGCTCTGGTGGCGGAAGGCGTAGGTCGGCAGGTCGGCCACGCCGCCATCGGGCGGCAGGACGGCCGGCCAGTCGACGAACGTGCCATGGGCGTGCAGTTCACCCATCGACAGCAGGAACCGGCGCCCGCCGCCCTCGTGACGGCGCAGCGACGAGTGCGCGCGAGCGTCGGCGCCGCTCTGCTCGATGGTCTGCTGGACGCTCATGGTGAGCACGGGATGAGGGCTGACCTCCAGGAAGGTGTGGTGCCCGTCGGCCAGCAGACGCTGGATGACAGGGTGGAACCGCACCGGTTCACGCGCGTTGCGGTACCAGTACTCGGCGGTCAGCTCGGCGCCGTCGATCGGCGCGGCGGTGACGGTGGAGTAGAAGGGCACGCGGGCCGGGTGGGCGGCCAGGGGCCCGACGAGGTCCAGGAACTCCTGCCGCAGCGGCTCGACCTCGGCGGAGTGGGACGGGACCGTCGAGGTCAGCGAGCGGGCCTGGATGCGCGCGGCCCGGCAGCGGGAGACGAAGTCGGCCAGCGCCTGCGGGCTGCCGCACACGGCCGAGGCCGTGGGGCTGTTGGTCGCGCTGACGGTCACCGGGACGCCCCAGTCGGCGATGACCTGACGCACCCGGACCTCGCCCAGCTCGACCGCCGCGATGGCGCCCCGGCCTGCCAGCCGGTCCGCGAACAGGCGGCTCCGCCCCACGATGAGGCGCACGGCGTCGGGCAGGGACAACGCCCCGGCCACGTACGCGGCGGCCAGCTCGCCCTGCGAGTGGCCGACCACCGCCACCGGGCGCACCCCCACCGACTCCCACAACGCCGCCAGCGACACCATCATGGCGAACGTCAGGGGCTGCAGAACCTCGATCCGCTCCAGATCCGGCGCGCCCGGGGCCTGGCGCAGCACGTCCAGCGGTTTCCAGTCGACCAGCTTCTCGATCTCGGCGAAGCAGTCGCGGAGGCGGGCGGCGAACACGGGGCTGTCCTCCAGCAGCTCCAGGCCCATTCCGGCCCACTGCGAACCCTGTCCGGGAAAGACGAACACCGCGTCGCGCCGCCCTCCGGCGGCGACCCCCTCGACGACCGACGCGTGCGAGCGGCCCTCGGCCAGCGCCGTCAGGCCCGCCAGCAGCTCCGTCCGGTCCCGGCCCACCACGACCGCCCGGTTCTCCCAGTGCGTACGCCGGGTCGCCAGGGCGTGCCCGATCGGCTCCGGCTCCAGCTCCGCGTGCTCGCGCACGTGGGCGGCCAGGCGTCCGGCCTGAGCCCGTAGGGCCCGTTCGCCCCGGCCCGACACCGTCCACGGCACTGTCCACGGCACCCGTCCCGGCGCCATGACACCGGAGGCGTGGGAGTCTGCGGGCGGATCGGGGTCGGGGGCCTGTTCGAGAACCAGGTGGGCGTTGGTGCCGCTGACCCCGAAGGACGACACTCCCGCCCGCCGCGGCCTGCCCCGGTCCGGCCAGGGCCGGCCCTGTTCCAGCAGCCGTACGGGCCCGTCGCCCCACTCCACGTGGTGGGTGGGAGCCGACACGTGCAGAGTCCGCGGCAGGTGGCCTTCCCGCAGGGCCATGACCATCTTGATCACACCGGCGACGCCGGCGGCCGCCTGGGTGTGCCCGATGTTCGACTTGACCGATCCCAGCCACACCGGCTCCGCCGCGTCGCCGTCGTGCCCGTAGGTGGCCAGCAGCGCCTGCGCCTCGATCGGGTCGCCCAGCGCGGTGCCCGTGCCGTGCGCCTCCACCACGTCCACCTCGGACGCCGACAGCCGGGCGTCGGCCAGGGCCTGACGGATGACGCGTTCCTGCGACGGGCCGTTGGGCGCGGTCAGCCCGTTGCTGGCGCCGTCCTGGTTGACCGCCGATCCCCGCACCACCGCCAGCACCGGATGCCCGTTGGCGCGGGCGTCGGTCAGCCGTTCCAGCAGCACCATCCCGACGCCCTCGGAGAAGATCGTGCCGTCGGCGTCGTCGGAGAACGCCTTGCAGCGGCCGTCTCGGGCCAATCCGCCGAGCTGGCGTCCGATGTCCACGATCTGCGTGGTGGACAGGATCGTCACGCCTCCGGCGAGCGCGAGCCTGCTCTCCCCGCGCCGCAGCGACGCGCACGCGAGGTGCATCGCCACCAGCGAGGACGAGCACGCGGTGTCCACCGTCAGAGCCGGCCCCTCCAGCCCCAGCGTGTACGCCACCCGCCCGGACATCACCGAGCTCGACGTCCCCGTGCCCAGGTAGCCTTCGGTGCCCTCGGGGAAGGGGCCGCCGCCGATCCCGTAGTCGTTGCCGAACGCGCCGACGAACACGCCGGTCGCCGTGCGTCGCAGGGTGTGCGGGTCGATCCCGGCCCGCTCCAGGGCCTCCCAGCACACCTCCAGCAGCAGCCGCTGCTGGGGATCCATGGCCAGCGCCTCCCTCGGGGAGATCCCGAAGAACGCCGCGTCGAACCCTCCCGCGTCCCGCAGGAAGCCGCCTTCCAGGACGTAGGGGAGGCCGTCGGGGGAGTCGTCCATCGTGGTCCTGAGGCTCCAGCCCCGGTCCTGCGGGAAAGGCCCGACCCCCTGCCTGCCCTCGCTCACCAGGCGCCACAGGTCCTCGGGGGAGCCGACGTCGCCGGGGAGCCGGCAGGCCATGCCCACGATCGCGATCGGTTCGTGCTCCTTCGCGTCGAGCTCACGCAGGCGCTGGTTGGCGTGCTGGAGTTCCTCGGCCACCTGGCGCAGATACTTGAGGAGTTTTTCTTCGTCAGCCATTTGCCGCCTCCTCCGCGCTCATCGCATGGGGGTCGCCTGCCGATGACGGCTCACGAGATCATCAAGGTCCTTGACGATGTCATGCGGAGTGGGCATGGAGAGCATGTCCTGACGGATCTCCGCCGCGCTCCGGGCGAACGTCTGCTCCTCCAGGACCCGCTGCAGTTCCCGGCGAAGGCTCGCCGCACTCACCTGGTCGGGCGGAAGATGCACGCCCGCGCCGCGGGTGGCGACCCCCTCGGCCAATTGGTGGGCGTCGTAGACGGAATGCGGAATGATGATCTGCGGTACGCCGTTCAGTATCGCCGTCGCCGTGGTTCCCCAGCCGCCATGATGAATGATCGAGGCGCAGCTCTTCAGCAGGAAATTGTTCGGGACGAATCCGGCGAATTTAATATTGTCCGGGATCGCCGTCACGGAATCCCCGAAGGGCGGTTCGCTCAGCACGATGACTTCGACGTTCAGGTCCACGATCGCCTCGTAGAGGTCCTTGAGCGCGAAGGTGGCGCCGGTGCGCCACACTTCCTCCAGCGAGACTCCCATGGTGAGACAGACGCGGGGGCGATCCGGAATCGACTCGGACAGCCAGGAGGGGAATGCCCCGGGGTTGTTGTGCGCGACATAGCGCATGGGCAGGTGAGCCGACTCCGTCGGATATCTCAGCCAGGACGGGACGGAATCGAGCGTGGCGTGCCCGAGAATGACGCTCTCGTCGTAATCGCAGCCGTACTTCGCCAGCTTGGCGGCCACCCAGTCGCGGACCGGGTCCTCGTCCTCGGCGCCGGGGCGATCCTTGCGCAGACGCAGGAACAGTTCGCGCATGCGCGCCCAGTGGTCCAGGCCGCAGGTCGTCCGGACGTGCGCCGCGCCGCACACGGTCGCCGCCACCGGCCCGGAGAAGGTGACCGAGTCCCAGACGACCAGGTCGGGCTTCCAGTGCCGGCAGAAGGCCACAAGGTCGTCGTACATCGTGTCGTCGACCATGAGGTCCAGCGACAGCGGGGAGGCGAGCGCCGCGAGGGTGTCGCGCGTGTATTCATAGGTGAGGACGTGGGGCCGGGTCTCGGTGATGTCATATTCGGTGCCGTGAATGGTCTCCTCCGGCTGCAGGTTCGCCATACGCTCGGCGAGCCTCGCCTCCTTGCCGACCGCCACGCCGGTCAACCCCGTATTGTTCACCGCGTTGAGGAGATCCGGCTGTGTGGCCACCACCACGTCGTGCCCTGCCGCCTTGAGCGCCCATCCGATCGGTGCGGTCAGGCAAAGATGACTGGTCGCCGCGATTTGAGTGATCACCACACGCATATTCGGGGTCCTTTCGTGGAGCTGCCGGCGGAGTATCCAGACATGCTTCGCAAACCCTCACTGATTCACCCGACATGGTATGCACCAGACCTGGAGCGATATCCCCCTACGGCCCCCCTACGGCTCCCCTAGGGGGTGCGGCATTCTGTAATGCGCCGCCGGCCATTTTAATTCAATGAAAGGCGCAGGAATTCCCTTCGATTTCAGCGGCGCGGAGAGCGGCGGACCGTCAAGCCAGGAAGAACGCGGCCAGCGTGCGGGCGACCATCGCGGGATCGTTCTCCATGGGGATGTGGCCGGCCTTCGCGACCCGCACCAGCGTGGTGTTCGGCACCTCGTCGGCGAACCGCTGCGCGTAGCCGACCTTCTGGAAGGTGTCGTCCTCGCCCCACACCAGCAGCTTCGGCGCGTCGCAGGCGAGCAGGGCGGGCATGAGGTCGAGGGTGTGGCGGCTGTCGGCGGCGCCGGCCAGCGCCATCCAGGACCGCGCCACGCGTGGTGCGCGCCACGGGTCGAGATAGTCGGCCAGCTCCCCTTCGGCTACAGGCCGGGCCAGGGCGGTGGAAACGGCCACGCGCCGGGCGGCGAGCAACTCCTCCACGGTGGTGGCGGCGACCACGGCGGGGTCGCGGTAACGCGCCACGCCGGGCACCGGCCAGGAGTCGTAGCTCACCGAGTTCACCAGCGCCAGCCGGGGCACCGCCAGTTCGCCGCCCACCAGCAACCGCTGGGCGATCGCACCGCCGATGTCGTGGCCGGCCACGCCCGCCGGCGCGTCCATGCCGAGCGCCGCCGCGAACCGCGCCACCCAGGCGGCCAGTGCGGGCACGGTGGCCGTCTCCGGCGTCAGCTCCCCCTCCGAGCGGCCAAGGCCGGGGAGGTCGACGGCGACCGGCCGCAACCCGGCCGCGGCCAGGTCGTCGAGCACCGGCAGCCAGACCCGGCTCCAGTAGGTGCCGTGGAGCAACAGGACCTGCGGGCCGTGCTCGCCCGCCGTCAGATAGCTGGCCATGCGGCCGTCGACCTCGATCGTCATGCGTGTGGACATGGCCATAACCATGTGGGAATGGGGCAGCGCCGGTCAAATACCGTTTAGGGTATGGCCCCATGACGTTGACGCAGCTCCGAGTGCTGATCGCGGTCGCCGAGCAAGGCGGCTTCACCGCGGCGGCGGATCTGATCGGCATGTCCCAGCCCGCTGTCAGCCGCGCCGTCGCCGCCCTCGAACGTGAGCTCGGCGCCCCCCTGTTCGTCCGGCACGCCGACGGCATCGCCCTCACCGAGGCCGGACGGCGGGCCCATCTCCGGGCTCGCGAGGCTCTGCGCCACTTCGACCTGATCCGCGCGGAGGTGGCGGCCGCCGCCGGTGAGGTCACCGGGCCGCTCCGGCTGGCCAGCCTGCCCAGCGCCACCGGCACCCTCATCGCCCCCCGGCTGCGGACCTTCACCGACCGCTACCCCCAGGTCCAGGTGCGCCTGTTCGAGGGGGCCGACGACGACGTCCGCGGCTGGCTGCGCGGGGGCGCGGCCGAGGTCGGCGTGGTCACGCTCCCCGCCCCCGGCCTGCACACGATCCCGCTCAGCACCCACGAGATGGTCGCCGTGGTGCCGGACGGCCATCGCCTGGCCGGGCAGGAGAGCGTCCACATCGCCGACCTGGCCGGGCAGCCGTTCATCCTCACCACGGCGGGCTGCCGCCCGCTCATCACCGAAGCGGCACGCCAGGCCGGCGTCCAACTGGACGTCGCCTACGAGGCCGGCGGCCAGTCGGCCATCCTCGAAATGGTGGCCGCGGGCCTGGGCGTCAGCATCGTGCCCACGCTCGGCCTGCCGGCCGAGCTCGGACCGGTCGTCACCAGGCCGCTCGAACCACGCCTCACCCGCACGCTCGCCCTGGCCGTCGTGTCGCCGAGCGACCGCGGGCCCGCCGTACGAGCCTTCCTCGACCTGGCCGAACCCGGCTGATCCGGCCTTCGTCGGGGCGCGGAGGTTGTCAGTCCGGCACGTCCAGACCCGCGCTGCGGGCCGCGATCATCGCCGCGGTGACGAACTGCTCGTACGTTCCCATGCCGTTCTTCAGGCCGAAGAGGTCGGTCTGCCGGTACTCCACGACCACGTGCGAGGCCCGGTACGGCGTCGTCTTCTGCCCCATGGAGTACGTGAACCATTCCGCCGGCCGCCCGGGGAAGGGCTCGTGCGCGGGGTAACCGCGAGGCGGGGACATCGCGTCGTAGGCGACGCCGCGCGGGCCGTCGCCGCTCATGTGGACGGCCAGCGTCTCGTCGCCCTGGCCGGGGTCGCCGACCTGGATCGACCGCAGCCACCAGAAGAGGGTGAGCCGGTTGTCGTACGTGTGCCGCCCGCCGAGACCGTACGGCCGAGGGCACACCCGGGAATTCTGCTCGTCCTCGGGCAGGGCGTTGACCATGGCGTCGAAAGCGGACCGTTCCACCTCCGTCAGCGCGTTCATGTAGACCGAGCGCAGGTTCGTCCGCGGCAGCAGCGCGAAGCCCGCCTTCGGCCCGTCGTCGGAGGTGAGCTTCTGATGGGCGAAGACCCACAGCATGTACTGGATCAGCGTGACGAACCCGATGAGGTTGTCCGTCGGACGGCGTCCCGCCAGCCATGCGTGCACCCGCTCGCTCGGATCGAAGTCGAGCACCCTCAGCCGGTCGGGCAGCTGCACCAGCGGCACGTCGATGGTGGCCTGGACCGTTCCGTGGACGAGGTTCCCACCGGCGGTCAAGGCCAGGACGTCGCCCGCGGCACAGGCGGTCGTCATCACCGGGTTGCCGGCGGAGTCGAATTCGCACCTCTTGATGGGCGCCGCCAGCGCGACGGTGACGATGTTGCCCACGTTGGTGCCCGGCACGAAGCGCAGGCCGTCGGTCTGCTGGACGTCGTCGTGGGTCCTCAGGTGCCCCTGGGCCACCCGCACGGCCTGCGTCTTGTTGCTCGTCCGGCTCCTGCTCGATCGCCTGGGGCCGGTCGCCGTGTCGGCCTCCTCCTCGTCGGCCTGGAGGAACGCGGCAGGAAGCGCGGCGGGGTCGGGTGAACGGCTCGTCAGCAGGCTCAGCAGCTCGCCGATGAAGACGAGCTGACGGCGCAGGGCCGCCCATGTCGTCACCGAGTCGGTGATGATCTCGACGTCGCCGCCGTCGGACTCGATGGCCACCCCGGGGTCCTGCCAGTAGCAGACCCGTCCCTTGGACGGCAGGGCTTCCTCGGCCTGCCAGCCGTCCCTGGAATTCTTCAGAAACCTCAGCTCAGTACGCTGGAACTGCCATTCGAACCCGATCCTGGGCATGGGCGCCTCCATGGGATGTGTGCGGCCGCCCCTCCGGAGAGTGCCCGGCGCGTCCCAGATACGTGCCCGATGCTCGTCAATCGTGGAAGCGGTCCGGTTTCCTGGCCGCCGGTGTGCTCCTCGCGGTGACGGCGGCGGCAACGGTGCTCATAGGCTACGTGGGTGCAAACGTGGGCAAAGTGGACCGTCCTTCTGGTGCTGGCCGGGTTAGCCGGCGTCTACGCGATAGCCGGGTCACCCCTGGCCCTGGCGGTACTCGGCTTACAGGTGCTCTTCACCCGGCGCCGGTCCTGGTGGTTGATCGCGCTGCAGGCCGCCGCCGCCTACGGTTCCGTGTTCGTGTTCGACACTTCGGTCGGCATCCTCGGCTTCGTCGCCGGTTCCCTGCTGCTGACCAGGTCCTGGCCGCTCGCCCTCGTGGTGACGGGCAGCGCGCTGCTGCTGGGACCGGCCGACCCGGTGATCAGCATGGTCCTGATCGCCCTGATCGTCTACGGCCTGGCCACGATGCTGGACCGGATCCAGGAAGTGACCGCCGCTCGCCTGTCGCTGGCGATGACCGCGGCGGCCGAGGAACAGCTCCGCATCGCGGCGGAACTCAACCAGAGCCTGGGCGCCGCACTCGACACGATCGCGGCCAGCGCCCGGAAGGGCACGCCTGACGTGGAATCGGCCCGGCACTCGCTGAGCGAGGCCAGAGCCGCCGCCGTCGGCTACCGCGCGATGTCGCTGGCCCCCGAACTCACCACCGCCAAGGGCATGCTGATCGCCGCGGGAATCGCCACCGAGGTGCGGATGCGGCACGCGGAACCCCTCGGCCCGGCCGGCGCGCTGCTGGCCACCGTCCTGCGCGAGGCCGTGACCGAGATCGTCCGGCGCCGCGCCGCCTCCCGCTGCGTGATCGAGTCCGCCACAGAAGACGGCACGGTCCGGCTGAACATCGCCCACGACGGCACTCCCAGTGCCACGGACGAATTCCTGGCCGATCTCCCCGCCCAGGTCGCGGCGGCCGGTGGCACGCTCACCACCGGCGTCGACGACAACGCCCAGGTCTTCGTGGAGGTGGCGCTGCCCGGCACCACGCTGCCTGACCCGCCCGCCCTGTCCAGCAAGCTGTCGACGGCGGTGCTCGCGGCGGTGCTGGTCGGGTTCTCGGCCAAGGCGTTGCTGCTGGCCGGCTCATGGTGGCCCCTTCCTCTGCTGGTCGTCATCATCGTCATCCACCTGCGCTCGATCGAGGGCAGGCATCCGATCGCGCTGATCGTCATGGGTGTGCTGACGCTCGCCCCGATCCCGGTGTTCGAGCAGGCCTGGCTGGTGACGACCGGGTTCCTGACCGGGCCGCTGCTGCTGGCCCTGCGGCTGAGAGCGGCGGTGCCGCTGGTGGCCGCCGTCATGGCGCTGGTGGCGGGCACCGGGCTGGTGATCGGCCTGCCGTACCCGCTGGTGGTGAACTACACGGTCAGCACGCTCGTGACGGGGCTGGTCATCTACGGGCTGTTCACGCTGGCGCGGCTGGACCGGGAGCTGAGCGCGGCCAAGGACGGGCTGGCCAGGTCGGTGGTGGTGGAGGAGCGGCTGCGGGCCGCGCGTGACCTGCACGACCTGCTCGGGCACACGCTGGCGGCGATCCTGCTCAAGAGCGAGCTGGCCAGGCGGCTGGAACCCGAACGCGCCCGCGCCGAACTGGACGACGTGCTGGCCATGACCGAGCAGGCCATGGGCGACCTGCGGACCGTCTCCGGCGAGCGGGGGAGGCTGTCGCTGGCGGGCGAGGCGGAATCGGCGCGTTCGGTGCTGGCGGCCGCGGGCATCGAGGTCACGCTGGAACTCGGTCACGGCATGCTGGGCACCGAGGTGGAGACCACGCTCGGCGCCGTGCTGCGCGAGGCGGTCACCAACGTGTTGCGGCACAGCTCCGCCCGCCACTGCGCGATCAGCACGAACGCGCGCGACGGCGAAGTACGCATGACCGTACGCAACGACGGCGCGCAGGCCAAGCCGATCCGCCGCGGCTCGGCCGGGATGGGCAACCTGACCACGCGCCTGGCCGAGCTGGACGGGCGGCTGGACCTGGCCCGGGACGGCGAGTGGTTCGAGCTGGCCGCGACGGTGCCGACGCGCTCCTGGGTCCCCGCCTAGATCCAGAGTACGAGCGCCCACGTGGGTGGGAGCGGACGACTTACCGGCTTCTCCTGCCCGCACTCCTCATCAGTGCATCGAGGGCGGCGCGGCCCTCTTCGACGCGATGTGGGATCAGCAGGAGGGTATGGGCTCGTTCCAGCCGAGCGTCGATACCCTCCCACTGGGCGACGGAGGCCGCCAGCGCGTCCGGATCCGCGTGGAGCCTGCCGCCGGCGCGAGCAAGGCATGCGGAGGCCCAGTGGTTCTCACCGGCGGTGAGGAGCGCGGCCGCGAGCCGGTCCGGGGCGTCGGGCAGCCCGGCGACGACGGCCAGCTCGGCTCCCGCCGCCTGCGCGTACGCCGCGTAACGTCCCATGGAGAACGAGTCGAAAGCCCGCTCCACCAGGGCGGTGGCGTCGCTCAGGTCGCCGGAGTGCAGCGCGGCCCGGGCATCGACGAACGCGCCGAAGGAAGTCAGCCGGGCATGCCCGGCCTGCGCGTGGTCGACCACCACGCCGGCTCTGTGGCGCCAGAGCCGGAAACGCGCCCGGTCGTCGAGGAGTCCGTGGGCGAGCGCGATGGCCGACACGGAAGGCAGCAGCCATCCGGCCGGGGGGCGGCCGGCTCGTTCCCAGCCCTCCCACATCCGTTCGCCGTAGCGCAGGGCCGCGCCGAGGTCTCCGGTGAGGACGAGCGCGGGGATCAGCCTGCTGGCCGAAAGGTAGGGGTGGTCTCCGACGAGGTCGTCGGCCATCATGAGCCGACCGGCGCTGATCGCGGTGGGCAGATCTCCCGCGACGATCGCGTCGGTGCAGGCCACGTGCAGGGTGTCCACGATCTCGATGGCCGAACGCGGGTCGTCGCGGTCCATCTCCGACAGCAGTGCCAGCCGCTCCTCGGTGTACCTGCGGGCCTCGCGATGCCGGCCGGCCCGTACGGCGGCGGTCGTCACCGCGTCGAGCCCCGCGCTGATGAGCACGGCGTCGCGCGTCGTCCGTGCGATGTCGAGTGCGCGGGCGGCCAGGGCCGGGTCCGGGTCGAAGGCGCCCGGCCGCTCGGTCCAGGCTGCCGCCGTGGCGAGGGCCGCCGCCACGACCGGGTCGCCGGGGTCTCCGGCCTCGGCGGCTTCCGTGAGATCACGGCGTAGTCGTTCGCCGGGAATGCCCTCGGGGAAGGAGGCGAGAAACCTTGCGCCCGTCTCCACCGCACGGGCCAGGGCGACCGCGCGGCCGTTCTTGTCGCCCGCGGCATGGGCCTGTGCCGCTGAGGCGAGCAGCAGGTCGAACACGTTCTGCCCGGAGATGTTGTCCAGGGAGCAGTCGGCCGCGTTCCGCAGGTCCTCGGCCGCTTCGGCGGGGCCGGGCGCTCGTTCGGCGGCCTGTCGGTAATGGCCTTGGGCCTCGGCCAGGAACCGGCGGGCGAAGGTGAGGTGACCCAGCGAGCGGGCCAGCCGGTGCGCCGCCCCGCCCGGTCCGGGCGGGGCGGCGGCCAGCGCCGCACGCAGATCGTCCGCGACCTCGTCGAACTCCCGCCGCCAGACCTCGGCGTCGTCCTTCTGGCTGTCTCCGATCGGCGCCGCTGTCCCGGCGTCGTGCTGTCTGGCGGCGATCAGCCGCTCCTGCATGGCCGTCGCGGTACCGGCGGCCCACAGCAGATGGAGTTCCCGAGCCGCGTCGTACTCGCCGGAGTCGCGTAACAGGTCCTCGGCGAAGGCTCTGACGGTCTGCAGGAGCCGCCATCGGCTCGCTGTCCCCGGGGCGCGTACGACGAGGCTCTTGTCGACGAGTCGCCCCAGCACATGGCTCACGGCGCCGGGTCGGCGGCCGGCGGTGAGCGCCGTCGCGGCGGCCAGGTCGAAGCCGCCGCAGAACATCGATAATCGCCGGAACAGCGCCTGTTCCTCCTGGTCGAGCAGGTCGTGACTCCATTCGAGCACCGCGCGCAGGGACCGATGCCGCCGGTCGGCGGCCCGTCCTCCGGTGAGCAGCCTCAGCGTGTCGTCGAGCGCGACGAGCAGCCCGGCAAGCCCCAGAGAGGCGCTGCGGGCCGCGGCGAGTTCGATGGCCAGGGGAATGCCGTCGAGCCGGGCGCAGATCTGCGTCAGCAGGGCCGGGTCGGCGACGAACCCGGGATCGGCCGCGGTGGCCCGGTCGAGGAAGAGCGCCTCCGCGTCGGAGGCCAGGGGCAACGGGCCGATCGGCACGGTACGTTCGCCGGGCACGCCGAGGCGCTCGCGGCTCGTCACGAGGATCCGGGTGCCCGGACAGGCTGCCAGCATCCGCGCGGCGAAGCCGGCAGCGGTGTCCAGCATGTGCTCGCAGTTGTCGAGGACGAGCAGCGCCCGATCACGGCGAAGCCGTTCGATGACGGCGTCCTCCAACGGCTGCTGGGCGCGCTCACTGACCCCGAGCACCTTGGCCGCCGCCTGCGCGACGAACCCGTCCCGGACGGGAACCAGATCCACGAACGCCCCGCCGGCCGGGTACGTGGAGCAGATCTCCACCGCGAGGCGGCTCTTGCCCGCGCCGCCAGGACCGAGCAGGGTGACCAGCCGGGAGGCGCCGAACGCCGCCAGGACCGCCTCGTGTTCTCGTGCGCGCCCGACGAACGAGGTCATCGGGGTGGGAATCCCGGGGTGCGGCGTGTCCGGGATGTCGCGGTCCACGCCGGCCTGCACCGCCTGCTGGGCCAGCTCCTGCCGGTCGGCCACGCCGTACTTGCGCAGCAGCGAGGCGACGTGGCTCTCGACCGTGCGGACGGAGATGCGCAACCTGTTCGCGATCTGCGCGTTCGACAGCCGCGCCGCCACCGCCGCCAGCACCTCGGCCTCGCGCTGGGACACCTTTGCGATCATTCGGACATCATCACGTACGTGTGGACGTCACGGAGGTCTCAGTGGCGAATCAGTGGAGTCCACGGATGTCGGACAGCTGCCACGTGAAGCATTCTGATCACGCAAGCGACGAACACGAACACGAACACGAGGGAATCGACATGGACAAGGTCATTTCGCAGGACGGCACCGCGATCGCCTACGACCGGATCGGGCAGGGCCCGGCGGTGATCCTGATCGGCGCCGGCCCCAACGACCGATCCGCGACCGCGCCCCTGGCCGAGCTGCTGGCCAAGGACCTGACCGTCTACAACTACGACCGGCGCGGCCGTGGCGACAGCGGTGACACCGCCCCCTACGCGGTCGACCGCGAGTACGAGGACATCGAGGCGCTCATCACCGCGGCGGGCGGGTCGGCGCACCTGTACGGCACCTCCGGCGGTGGCATCATCGCCCTGGAGGCCGCCGCCCGCGGGCTCGCCGTCGACAGGCTGGCGGTGTGGGAGGTTCCCTACATCCTGCCCGGCACCCGTACGCCGGTGCCGGCCGACTACCGCGAGCAGCTCGTGGCGCTGCTGGCCGAGGGCCGCCGGGGCGACATGTGCGAGCTGTTCCTCACCGCCGCGGTCGGCATCCCGGCCGAGTTCGTGGCCCCGATGCGCGACTTCCCGGGCTGGCCGGCGATGGAGGCCGTGGCCCACACGCTCGTCTACGACGCCACCATTACCGGCGACTTCTCCCTGCCCGCCGATCGGCTGACCGGCGTCACGGCCCCCACCCTGGTGATCGACGGCGAGACGATCCCGTGGATCAGCAGCACGGCGCAGGCCGTGGCCGATCTGCTGCCGGACGTCCGGCGGGCCACCCTCACCGGTCAGCCTCACAACGTGGACCCCGAGGCCATCGCCCCCGCGCTCGCCGCGTTCTTCACCGAGGCCACAGCGTGAGCACCATCGTCTCGCAGCTGTTCGTGTCGCTGGACGGTGTCGTGGAAGCCCCCGAGCAGTGGCACTTTCCCTACTACGACGAGGAGATGGCCGCGGCCGTCTCCGGCCAGCTCGACGAAGCCGACATCCTCCTGCTCCACCCGGTCGTCCTCGGTCATGGAGAGCGGCTCTTCGCCGGCAGCGGTCCGACCCCGCTGCGACTGGTCCACTCGGCCGCCTTCGCCACCGGTGTCCTGCACCTGATCCATCACCCTGGCCCCTGACAAGGCCGGGGCAGGGCCCCCCGACAACGCGCCTGTGGCAGCCTGCACCGTGAGGCGCAATCACAGGCCGGGCCGGGTGGAGCCGGACGCATGGCGACGTAGCCGCCGCCACACGTGACGCGGCTGGTCGCCCAGATGCCTCAGGAAGCGTCCCGGGCGAGGCGTTGCGACACGGCCGCGTGATCCACACCCAGCCGGGCAAGCAGTTCTGCCGCCGGGCCGGGACGATCCAGTTCCAGTAGTGCCCGCAGCAAGTGCCTGGTGTCGACGTCGCGGGTCCGGGCCTTCGCGGCTTTGACGGCCTTCGTCAGGACCGCCTGGGCGGTGGAGGTCATCGGCGGGTACTTGCGGGAGGGGGCGCCTGGATCGGTGGCGAGGCATCCCAGGTCGATGCCGACGGCGCGTAGGCTTCACGGTCCAGCGCCTCCAGGGCCGATCTGCCTGTCCTGCTGGACGGCGCTCCGGTCGCCGTTGTGGCGGTGGCGGCGTGAGTGTCGCGCGTGGCCGCGTTCTTGTACGGGGTTGCCCGTCGTCTTACCCGTGCCGGACCCGCCCGACGTCAGGCCCGTCACATCTGCGGCTGACAGAGATGGTTACCGTCTCGGGTGCCTGGCGGCCGTGCTCGCGGAACTGGGCGGCCGGCTGGATCGCCGATCCACCGCCGGCGGCCTCGTGCTGTGCACGGCCACCGGCGTGGTCTACCTGACGAGTCTCGCCCCGGCCGTACTGAGCACTTACAGACCGCGCGGAATAGGGCTTGGGGCGGAGGGCGCAAGTGGCTACGTGCCTCGGCTGTCGATCATCATCGTGACCAGGCTTGACCTATGCTGAGCCGATGACCGGCAACGGCGCACCGACGAGAAGCTCGGGCGCTGAAGAGCCTGGCGTTGACGCGAACCTGCCCGCGACTGTGCGTATCGCCGGGGTTGTGTTGAGAAGGATGGAGAGCCCTCCATCGCTGGCCTGCTGGACCGGTTACTTCCCGGAGCCGACAGGCGCGGTCGAGACCGGGATGAGTCTGGTGATCGAGCCAGCCGCCCCGCCGGAAGAGGCCACCCTCCATTTCGCTCACGACGTCGTGAGCCACTTCGATGTCTTCGTCGACCAAGCTTTGGAGTACTGCCGCACCCGACTCCGGGAATCGCACTTCGAACTCACAACTGAGGAACTGAGCTGGCTCGACCTTCCGGAGTTGCCCCTGGCAGGTCCCGAAGCAACCGTGTGGGCCGACCAAACCTGGGCAATCCGTTTCACGGAGAGCAGGCTCCGGCTGGCGGACCCCTACGGAATCCTCGTGACGTTCAACGGAAGGCAGCCTGTCGACGTTGAGGGCCTCGACGACGAGCAATGAGCCGCTCGACGCGCCATCGGGCGAGGCGCTGGAAGGCGTTCTGCCAGGCATGGGTACGCTCCACATGCCACCTGTCGCTTGCCTGGACCGATGCCTTCTCGCCCTTGTGCGCGATCCGGCCGTCCAGGCCACGTTCGGCAAGCAGGGCGCGGGTCTTGTCGGAGTCGTGGCCGGCGTCCAGGTGCACGGTGATGTCGTCGGGCAGGGGCCGGAGGTCGTCCAGCGGGTCCAGGGTCGCGGCGAGCAGCGGGGAGTCGTGACGGTTCGCTCCGGCCAGGACACGGCCCAGCGGAATGCCGTAACCGTCCGTCATCCCGGAACGCTGCAAGCCCTGCTTGCCGCGGTCGACCGGGAAACGCCCCGCCACCTCACCACCACCAGGCGCCTTGGTGATGCAGCCGTCCACAGCAATCCGGTCGAGGACCAGGCCGACGATCCGGTCGTAGGACTCCAGCGCGATCCGCTTGAACTGCGCGAAGACACCCAGACGTATCCACTCGTCACGACGGCTGCGGATCGTCGTGGCCGAGCACGTCGCATCCGCGATCGCCTCATAGGAACAGCCGAAACGCAGCACGTGGAGGAGCGTGCCGTCACCGATGCCGTCACGGGAGCCAGGTCTCGTGCAGGTGCAACCACGTGGCGGCCTGGAGGACCGCCGTGGACTGCCGGGTCCGATCCGGCTGGACCTCCTGGTAGGTGGCCACCGCGAGGGCGCCGTCGGTGGCGACGATCCGTACGTGGCGGATCTCGATGGTCAGCCCGGGTGCCCTGCCATGAAGTGCCTCGACCTCGGCGAGGACCTGGTCGCGGGGGAGCGTCCGGCCGTCGGGGGTGATGAGCGTGAAGCCGGGGGCGTGGGCGTCGGCGAAGCGGGCGAACTCCTCCCGCGCGGCGGCACCGGTGAGCCAGCGTTCGATGACCTCGTGGTGGCGGACGATCTCCGCCTCGACGCCGTTCACCGGGTCGCCCAGGGTTGGGCGGCGATCCAGGTGCGCAGCGGCGTCAGCCGGAGGCCCAGCAGATCGGCCACCGCGGGGTCGGCCGCGAACAGGTCGCGGTCGGCGGCGGCCCAGCGGTAGGTGGCCGCCACCACGGCGGCCGTCGGCGCGCCCAGCGCCATCGTCAGGCCCGCCTCGAACTCGTCCGGATCCTGCGCGGCGTATCGGGCGCCGAAGACGGCCGCCAGCTCGTCGCCGGTCACCACGTCGGGCCCGCCGAGCCTGAGCACGGCTCCCTCCAGATCGTCACGCACGAGCGCGGCGTGCGTGGCGGCCGCCAGGTCGTCGTGCGAAAGCCAGGGCACCGGCAGGTCGGCGGGCAGCGGGTAGCGCAGCACGCCCTCGGCCGCCAGCGGACCCGCCACCCACGGCGCGGCCAGGTTGTCCAGGTAGACCGGCGGGCACAACACCACGACCGGCAGCCCGGCCGACCGCAGCGCCCGCACCGCCCACCGGCGCGTCTCGAAGGCCGCCACCTGCGTGGTGGCCTCGGGCAACCGGTTGGCGGTGTTGAACACCAGCCGCCGCACCCCGGCCGCCAGCGCGGCGTCGCGCACATGATGGACGTGGGCGGCCACCGTGTCCGGCTCGTAGACCATGGGGAGCGTCACCGAGGCGTGCGTCACCCCGGCGAAGGCCGCCTTCACCGCCTCGGCGTCGCCGAGGTCGCCGGTGACCGGCTCCACCCCGTGCGGAACTCGGCCGCTCCTGGTCAGGCCGCGCACTGTGTGTCCCTCGGCGACGAGCCGCCGCGCGACCGCGCCGCCCTGGGCGCCTGCAGCGCCGATCACAAGAAAGGTCATGCCGGACAGCCTTCACCCAATCGGCGATACGCTCGATAAAGCGAAATATCGGGTTATTTAAGGATCGTCCGGTGGATGGTGACCTGCTGAGCGCTCTGCTGGCCCCGCTGCGGCTGGAGGGCGTCTTCCACAGCCGCTGGCAGGCTGGCTCGCCCTGGGGCGTCGCGGGCGAGAGCGAGGACTGCGCGCTGCTGCACTACGTGCACGAGGGCACCTGTGCCGTCGAACTGCCCGGCGCCGAGCCCGTCCTGCTGCGCGCCGGGGACCTGGCCGTCTTCCCGCACGGCAGCGCCCACCGGCTGGGCGACCGGCCGGGGCGTCCCGCCGTGCCGCTCGCGGCCGTGCTGCCCGAGCGGCCGCAGGGCGGCGTGAGCACCGTCGAGCTGGGCGGGCCCGGCGAGCGGACCGTCCTGCTGTGCGGCGGGCTCCACTACGACCGGGCCGCCATCTCGCCGATCTACCGGGCGCTGCCGCCCGTCCTGGTGCTCGACCGGGCCGCGCTGGAAGGTCACGGGCTGCTCGGCGGCACCCTCGGACGGCTGGCCGGCGAGTGGGACCTGGCCGAACCCGGCGCGACGCTGGTCGCCCTGCGCGCCTTCGAGCTGGTCTTCGTCCTGGCGTTGCGGGCCGCCGTGGGCGAGCTGGCCGAGGGCTCGCCGGTCCTGCGGGCGTTGCGCCACCCGGCGATCGGGACGGCGCTGCACGCCGTGCAGACGAGGTTCGCCGAGCCCTGGACGGTGGAGTCGCTGGCGGCCCAGGCCGGGATGTCGCGCTCGGCGTTCGCGGCGACCTTCCGCGAACTGGTCGGCGAGGCGCCGATCCGGCACCTGACCGCCCGCCGCATGCAGGAGGCCGCACGCCTGCTGAGCGAGACCACGCTCGCCCACAGCCGCATCGGCGAGCGCGTCGGCTACCACTCGACGGTCGGCTTCCACCTGGCCTTCCGCCAGCAGTACGGGACCACCCCCGGCGACTACCGCCGCCGCTCGGCTCGGCACACCGCACTCGGGACGACGGACGTGACGCGCGACCCGAGGTAGCGCCCGCCGGCCCGGTCAGCCGCGCAGGACCTCGATGTCGCCCGACCCGGACGTGGCCACGATCTTCCGGGACGCGCCCGGATCGTCGGTCACCGTGACGTTCGTGTCCCCGGATTTCGTGCTGGTCTCGACGTCGTACGGCTCCGCCGGAAGCGTCAGCTTGGCGTGCCCCGAGCCGGACGTCACGCCGACCTTGTCCGGCGCGCTCGCGAACGTCAGTGCGATGTCCCCCGAGCCCGTCTGCCCCGTGAACTCCCTGCCGGTGAGCCCGGTCGCCGAGACGTCGCCCGAGCCGACCTTCACCTTCAGCGGACCGCCGAGCCCGCGCAGGTCGACACCCCCCGAGCCGGTCTCGACCTCCACCCGCAGCCCCTCCGGCACCTCGATCACGTAGTCGACCGAGCAGTTGTCCGTGGCCGCCGAACAGTCGTAGCTCATGGTGAGCATGTCACCTTCCACCTCGTGCTCGGCGACCGGACGTCCGGCCGACCAGCGGTGGGTCTCCACGACCCGGACCGCGGCGCCGGACGTCTCGCTGACCCTGACCTCCCCCGCCCCGCCGACCAGGGAGAGACCGGCCACCTTCTCCGTCACTTTGTAGGTGACCTGCTCCTGGTTGGCCGCCTTCGTGATGCCCTGCAGCCCGCATCCGGTCAGTACCAGCGCGGCCAGAACCAGGCCGCCCGCCGTCCCCGTCGCCCTCATACCGACGATCCTGCTGGACCGGGGAGCGCGGCACAGTGAGGTACACCCCCCAATGGGCATGGAGGAGCGCCCGACCACCCGTCCCAGCACCGCCGCGCCCCCGCCTGCCTGCGCTCATGACGCCCCGCTCGCGTAGTGGGCGGCGATCTCGTCACTGGTGGTCAGCCACACGCCGGGGTGCCCGGCGATGTAGGCCAGCGCCTGGTCGAGGTACTTGGCGCGGAAGGCCTGGCCGATCACGAACGGGTGCAGGGCCAGCGCCATGACCCGCCCGCTCGTGGCCGAGTCCGCATAAAGCTGGTCGAACTGGTCCTTCACCAGTTGCAGGAAGTCCGGCCCTGTCATCCCGTGCGCAGTGAACAGGCCGAGGTCGTTGACCTCCACCGAGTACGGCACGCTCAGCATCCCGGGCACGTTCAACCGGAACGGCTGGTCGTCGCAGGTCCAGTCGAGCACGTAGCTCAGGCCGAGCTCGGCCAGCAGGGCGGGGGTCCGGAGGGTCTCGTTGAGCGCCGGGCCCATCCAGCCGTGCGGCCGGCGGCCGGTTGCCTTTTCGATCGTGGCGACCATCGCGGCCAGTTCGGCGCGTTCCTCGTCCTCGGACATGCCGGACGGCAGGACCGAGTTGGTCCGCCCGTGTGCCACCCACGCCCAGTCGCGGGCCGTACCGGCCTGGATGATCTGCGGGTAGTGGTCACACACGGACGAGTTGAGCAGGACGCTGGCCCGGACGCCGTGGCGGTCCAGGCATTCCGTCACCCGCCAGAAACCCACCCGGGGGCCGTAGTCGCGCCAGCCGTGGTTCAGCGGGTCGGGCACCAGGGCCGAGGTGGCCTCGTTCAGGCTCGTCGACGGCCGGCCGAACAGGAAGTGCTCGACGTTCAGGCCGACGTAGAAGGCCACCCTGGCGTCCCCGGGCCAGCGGATGGGCGGCCGGTCGACGATCGGGTCGTAGGCGTACAGTGCGTTCTCCATGGTTCTTCCTCGTTCTGATGGGATTCGTGGGCCGGTCATGAGGCGGCCATGTTCGCTTCCCGCGCCTCGCCAGGGGTGCGCGCCGCGCAATCCAGAGCCGCGGTGAGCAGCATGGTCGGCGGCAACAGGACGGCCAGCCCGAACCACTGCCGGCGTCCGGCCTTCTGCTCGGTGCGAACCTTCATGCCGGTGACCGTACGGATCACGCCAGGTCCAGCAGGAGGACCGAAGGCGTCAGGAAGGGGACATATCCCGCCTGAGTGCCGCGGGGCCGTGGCCGTACCAGCGATGGATCGCCCGGCGCAGCGCCCGCTGGTCGGCGTAGCCGGTGCGCGCGGCGATCGACTCCACCGTCATGCGGGTGTTCTGCAGCAGGTGCTCCACCCATTGGCGACGTACCCGCTCGATCTCCTCGCGCCAGCTCGTGCCCTCCTCGCGCAGACGGCGCTGCAAGGTGCGCGGCGCCATGCGCAGCCGGTGGGCGACGGCGGGGAGGTCTCCGTCGGGCAGGCTCAGCTCGACCTCCACGCGGAACCGGTCCAGCCAGCCCAGCACCGGCCGGGCGCCGGCCAGCGTGGTGCGCGCGTGGTCGCGCAGGATCGTGGCGAGGGCCGGGTCCGCCCGCGGCAGGGGAGCGCGCGCGTCGGCCGCGGAGAAGGTGACCGAAGGGAGCTCGGCGCCGAACTCCAAATGCGTCGTGCCGTACGCCTCCATCAGGTAGTCGTGGCGGCGCGGCGCCGCGCCGGGCAGCGTCACGCGCACCGGGGTCAACGGTCGTCCGGCGGCGGAGCGCGCCGAGATCAGGATCAGCCCGGTGGCGAACTCGGAAATGATCGGAAACACCGGGTGACCGGCGAAGACGCCGCGAAAGTCGACCGTCAGCCGCCCGGCCCCGTCGACGGTGACGGTGAACGACTCCGCCGGATCGGTGATCGCGGCGGCGTGCCGGTCGCCCTCGCGGAAGGCGTCGACGAGGGTGTCGGCGGTGGAGAAGAGGTAGTCCCACACCCCCAGCGAACCGGGCTGCCACAACTCCCACGGCAGCGTGCCGCCGCCGCGCTCGCGCAACGCCGTCTCCCATTCCTGCCAGATCCGTACGAGCGAGGCGGACGGCAGGCGGATGCCGTCCTCACCCGCCACGGCCAGCCCGGGGACGCGCGTCAGCCTGCTCCGGTCGAGCCCGGCGGCCCCGCCCGCGAGCAGGATCAACCTCGTGATGTGCGGGGGGCAGGTGTGCTCCATCCCCGTCATGCTGCCTCCCGACGATCAGCGCATGATCACGATATCGCTCAGACGTCAATAACTCGCTCGTCAGGGGCCATTTCGGGCGGAAAGTCCAGCGAACGGTCAGAGCATCGGACGGGGGTAGCCGCTCGGGGGAGCGTCCAGCCGCCACGGCTGATGGACGTGGGCGGCGGGCACGCCGGCCAGCTCGGGGACGTAACGGCGTACGTAGTCGCCCGCCGGGTCGAATCGCTGGGCCTGGCGCAGCGGGTTGAAGCCACGGTTGGGGCGCGTGTCGTTGCCGGTGCCGGCGATCCACTGCCAGTTGCCCGAGTTGTTGGCCACGTCGCCGTCGAGGAGGAGCTCGAAGAAGTGCCGGGCGCCGGCCCGCCAGTCGATCCCGAGGATCTTGACCAGGTAGGAGGCCACGATGAGGCGGGCCCGGTTGTGCATCCAGCCCTCGGCGAGGAGCTGGCGCATGCCGGCGTCCACGATGGGGAGCCCGGTCATGCCCTCCCGCCAGGACTGCAGCGCGTCCTCGTCGTCGCGCCAGCGGTGGCCGCGGGGGCGGTAGTCGTCCCGGTTGATCCGCGGGAAGGCGTACGTGACCTGGTGGTAGAAGTCGCGCCAGCACAACTGGCGGAGGAACGCCTCGCCGCCTGCGGCCAGGTGGGCCAGTTCCAGCGGGGACAGGCAGCCGAACCTCAGGTACGGGCTCAGCCGGGACGTACGGTCACCGGCCAGGTCGTCGTGGCCGTCGGCGTATCCCCCCAGGTCACGACGGATCCACCGCCGGGCACGGTCGCGGGCGGCGCTCTCGCCGCCGGGCACGGGTTCCGGCCGGGCCTGGACCGGCAGCCGCCCGGCGCCGAGGTCGTGGGGCGTCGGCACCTGGCGAGGCGCCGCGAGCAGGGGACGGTTCCGGTGCCGGCTCCAGGCGCGCCAGTACGGCGTGAAGACCCGGTAATGATCCCCGCCCCCGGACGGGGTGAGCGCGCCGGGCGGCACCACCGTGACCCCGGGGAAGAGCTGGTACGAGATCCGTTCGCGGGCCAACCGGTCCTGCCTGCGCCCGGCCAGCAGGCTGACGTCGGCACTGGCGAAGACCGCCTCGGCTCCGGTTTCCTGGACGAGCTTCATGGTCTCGGTCACGACGTCGCCGTGCCGGACGATCAGGTCTCCACCGCGTGCCCGCAAGGACGCCCGCAGGTCGGCCAGGCACTCCAGCAGGAAGCCGCGGCGGCGCCCGGCGGGGACGGCGTCGTCCAGCACGAACAGGGGGAGCACGGCGCGGGCGCCCTCGCAGGCGGCCGTCAGGGCCGGATGGTCGTGCACCCGCAGGTCCCTGTTGAACAGGACGATCACCGTGTCCACCGATGGCTCCTTCGCGACGAGAGATGCCCGCGGACCGCGCCCGCACGCCTGCGGAGCGTGACCGACGCCTCCGGGACGAGGCAAGCAGCCGCGCCGGGCACGGATCGCCCCCGCCGTCCCGAGCATGAGGCGTGGGGGACGGGGAAGGTGCGTGGGCATGGCATTGTGCCTGGTCACCGGGGCGACGGGTTACATCGGCGGACGGCTGGCGCCTGAGCTGCTGGCCGCCGGTCATGACGTGCGCTGCATGGTGCGCTCGGCCGGACGCCTGCGCGACCTGCCCTGGGCGGAACAGGTCGAGGCGGTCGAGGCCGACGCCACGGACGCCGAGCGTACGCGCCTGGCGCTGGACGGGGTGGAGGTCGCGTACTACCTGATCCACGCGATGGGGACGAGTGGCCGGTTCGCCGAGCGGGACCGGCTGGCGGCGCGCACGTTCGCGACGGCGGCGGCCGAGGCGGGCGTGCGGCGGATCGTCTATCTGGGCGGGTTGACGGCGGACGAGCGGCTTTCGCCGCACCTGTCGTCCCGGGCCGAGGTGGGGGAGATCTTCCTGCGGGGCGCGGTGCCGGCGGTGGTGCTGCGGGCCGCTGTGATCATCGGGTCGGGGTCGGCCTCGTTCGAGATGCTTCGCCACCTGACCGAGCGGCTGCCGGTGATGACGACGCCGCGCTGGGTGCGCAGCCGTACGCAGCCGATCGCGGTGCGGGACGTGCTGCGCTATCTGGTCGCGTGGGCGGATGCGCCGGGGACGGTCAACCGGGGGTTCGACATCGGCGGGCCGGACGTCCTCACCTATGCCGACATGATGCACGGCTATGCCGCGGTCGCCGGGCTGCCGCCGAGGTTGATCATTCCGGTGCCGCTGCTCACCCCCCGGCTGTCGAGCCTGTGGGTGGGGCTGGTCACGCCGGTCCCCGTGAGCATCGCCCGTCCGCTGGTGGAGTCGCTGCGCAACGAGGCCGTGTGCGGTGAGCACGACATCGCACGCCACGTGCCCGACCCCGAGGGCGGGCTGATCGGCTTCCGTCAGGCGGTGTCGCTGGCGCTGAAGAAGATCAAGGAGGCCGACGTCGCCACGCGCTGGTCCTCGGCGTCCACGCCGGGCGCGCCGAGCGATCCGCTGCCCACCGATCCCGACTGGGCGGGCGGCAGCCTGTTCGTGGACGATCGCAGCCTGCCCGTGCAGGCGAGCCCGGAGGCGTTGTGGCGGGTGATCGAGGGCATCGGCGGCCACAACGGCTGGTACTCGCTGCCGGTGGCCTGGCAGTTGCGGGGCCTGGCCGACCGGCTGGTGGGCGGGGTGGGGCTGCGGCGCGGCCGGCGCGACCCGGCCCGGCTGCGGGTGGGCGACTCGATCGACTTCTGGCGGGTGGAGGAGGTGCTTCCCGGACGGCTGCTGCGGCTGCGCGCCGAGATGCGGCTGCCCGGACTGGCCTGGCTGGAGCTCGGCGTCACGCGCTCCGGCGACCGGACGATCTACACCCAGCGTGCCGTCTTCCATCCGCACGGCCTGCTCGGCCATCTGTACTGGTGGGCGATCTCGCCCTTCCACGGCCTGATCTTCGGCCGGATGCCGGTCAACGTGGCCGCCGCGGCCCGCCGCGGCGAGCGATCCCCGTCCTGACGCCGGCCCGGCCGTGGGAACGCGCGGGGCTCAGGAACGATGGTGCTCGCCGGGAAGGGGACGCGCGGCTTCGGCCCGCAGGCCGTCGAGGAAGAACGACAGCGGACGGCGCTGCCTCCAGCCTGTCAGCAGCCAGTCGCCCTGTGTAGTTCGCCGTCGCGGCGTACGGGCCGGAAGACCCGCGTCTGGTCCGGCGGAAACCCGGTGGACCTCCGGGACGGCGACTGCGAGCATGGCCGGTGATGTACCGAGCCTAGGAACACGTCGATCACCGGCAGGGGGCGGCCCAGGAGCCGTCACCCCCTTGTCGGCAACCCCCTGACTCTTCCCTCAGACGATCGACGTGCGGGCGCCCGAGCGCGCCCGGAGAAGGACTTTCCATGGACATCCATGAGTACGCCAGGTACGACGCCACCGCCCTCCGCGACCTGATCAGGACGGGCGAGGCCGGCGCGGCCGACGTCGAGACGGCCGCCCGCCAGGCGCTGGCGCAGGTTGACGAGCACGTCAACGGGCTGGCGCTGCCGGTGTTCACGCCGGCGCTCGACCACGCCGCCGACGGGCCCTTCACGGGGGTGCCGTTCCTCATCAAGGATCACGGGCCGGTGGCCGAAGGAGTGCCGTTCACGCTGGGAAGCCGGGCCTATCCCGGCGTCCTGGCCAGGCGCGACACCGACCTGATGACGCGGTTCCGCGCCGCCGGCCTGGTCACGCTGGGCCTGACCACGGTGCCCGAGCTGTGCGTCAGCTTCACCACCGAGCCCGTGCGCTACGGGCCCGTACGCAACCCCTGGGACCTCGGCCGCACCGCGGGCGGGTCGAGCGGCGGCGCGGCGGCACTGGTGGCGGCCGGGGCCGTGCCGGTCGCGCACGCCTGCGACGGCGCCGGCTCCACCCGGATCCCGGCCGCCTGCTGCGGGCTGGTCGGGCTCAAGCTGAGCCGTGGACGCGGCCCGTGCGGCCCGGAGGCCGGTGAGCTGGTCCTGGGCATGGCCGACGAGTTCGTGCTCACGCGCACGGTCCGCGACGCCGCCGGCCTGCTGGACGCGGTCCACGGGCCGGGGATCGGCGACAAGTACACCGCGCCCCCTCCACGCGGCCCGTACGCGCGGGAGCTCGTGACGGACCCGGGCCGGTTGCGGATCGCCCTGACCACCACGTCCTGGATGGGCACGGACGTGGACCCGGAGGTCGCCGCGGCGGCGACCGCGACGGCCCACGCGCTGGAGCGGGCCGGGCACGTCGTCGAGGAGGCGAGCCCGGCGGTCGACCGGGAGGACGCCATGAGGGCGTGGCTGATCGAGGCCGCCGGGGTCGCCTCCGCCTGCCTGCTCGCGCCACGGCAGCCCGACGAGGCCAGGATGGAAGCCGGCTCGCGCGTGTTCCTGGAGGCGGCCAGACGGGCCACCGCGCTGGACATGCTGGCCGCCTTCGACGCCCAGAACCGGATCACCCGGTCGGCGGCGGCCTTCTTCACCGGATACGACCTGCTCGTCACGCCCACCCTGGGCCGCCTCCCGCTGCCGCACGGCACGCTGCGATACGACGATCCCGGTCAGACGTTGCGGGGATGGCTGGAGACGTTGTCCGGGTTCGGGCCGTTCACGCAGTTGTTCAACACCACCGGGCAGCCGGCGATCAGCCTGCCGCTGGGGCAGAGCGCGGGCGGCCTGCCCATCGGCGTGCAGCTCGCCGCCGCGTACGGGCGCGAGGACCTGCTCTTCCAGGTCGCCGCGCACCTGGAACGGGCGATGCCCTGGCGGGACAGGGTTCCGCCGGTCTTCGCGGGCCGCCTGCCGGGGTGACCCGGACGCTCTGAGGCCGTGGGCGAGGGCGGCTCGGCGTGGCCGCCCCCGTCCGGAGGCCCTGCCCTGGTTGTACGGCTTCGCGACGAACTTCATCCGCCGGCACCAGCGCGCCGAGATACACCGCTACAAGGCGTACGCGAAGGTGGGCGCGCTTCCCGACGTGGACGACGCCGCGGAGCAGGCCCTCGGACGGGCGGGCGCGCATGCCGTACGCCGCCCGCTCGCCCTCGGCAGCACCGCCCCACGACGGAGCAGACCTCATGAACGACCTGAACGGAGAACGGCGTACTGCACGCGCTGGACGCGGCCACCGGCGTTCCTCGCTGGCGCTTCCAGAGCGGCGGACGCTTCCAGACCCGGCCGGTCGTGGCCGGCGGCCTCGTCTGTGTCGGCAGTTCCAACGGCGACCTGTACGCACTGCGCGCCACGGACGGACGTCCCGGGCCGAGCCCGGCCGAGCTCGCCGTGCGCCCGTGAAGCGCCTGGCCGCGAGGTCCGTCCCGAAAGCAGGAAGACCTCCCCGTGCGGGGAGGTCTTCGGATCGTCGCGTCAGTGGTGGTGGGCGGCGGGCGGCGCGTGGTGATGGTGGTCCGCCGGCACGGCGGGCCGCTGGTCCGCCCTCCTCCAGGTGGCCAGGGCGGTCAGCAGTCCGGCCGTGGTGAGGAGGCCGCCGACCCAGTTGACCGAGCTCAGGCCGAGCCCGCCGTCGATGGCCGCCCCGCCCAGGTAGATGCCGATGGCGCTGCCCAGGGTGAAGGCGGAGATGTTGGCGGCGGACGCCACGTCCGGGGCCCGGCCCGCGGCCGTCATGACCCGCAGTTGCAGCGGGGCGACCACGGCGAAGGCCGCGGTCCCGAAGACCAGCATCATCACGACCGTCGCCGGCCTGCTCTCGACGGCGAAGGTCATCGCGAACAACGCGACGGCCAGCGCGCCGAGGGTCGCGATCACGGTGGGCATGAGCGCCCTGTCCGCGAGCTTGCCCCCGAGGTGGTTGCCGAGGAAGAGCCCGATCCCGAACAGCAGGAGCAGCGGCGTGACCCAGCCGGCCTCGAACCCGGTCACCTCGGTGATCTGCGGCGCGAGGTAGACGTAGCTGGTGAAGACGCCTCCGTAGCCGAGCATCGTGGTGACCAGCGCGCCCCACACGGCCGGACGGCGCAGGGCCGCGAGTTGCTCGCGCATGGTCGGCCCCTGGCCGGCGCCGCCCAGGTGAGCCAGCGCGTGCGCGTCGAGCCCTTCGAACTCGGCGCCGGGCCGGGGGTCGTGGTGGTGTTCGTGCTGGACGTCCGCCGTGCCGCGGCGGCCCAGCGAGCCGATCAGGCCGAGCAGTGCGATGCCGCCGAAGACCACCAAAGTCCAGAACGTGAACCGCCAGCCGAGCGCCAGTCCGATCGCCGCCCCGATCGGCGCGCCGAGCACCGTGGAGGCCGTCAGCCCGGAGAAGACGATGGCCACCGCGCGTCCCTTCCGCGACGGGTCGACCAGTTCGGCGGCGTACACGGCGGCGATGCCCAGGAAGGCGCCGTGGGCCATGGCGGAGATGATCCGTCCGGCCATGATGGTGGCGTAGGCGGGGCCGAGGGCGGAGACCAGGTTGCCCAGGAGGAACACGCCCGTGGTGGTCAGGAGCATCGACCGCCGGCCGAACCTGGTGCCCAGAGCCGTGAACACCGGCGCGCCGATCGCGACCCCGAGCGCGTAGACGCTCTCCAGCGCGCCGACGGCCCCGATCGTGACGTTCAACGACTGGGCGATCTCACGGACGACACCGGCGACGATGAACTCGTCGGCGCCCATCGCGAACGCTCCGACGACCATCGCCCAGATCGCCAATGGCAGCTTTCTCATAGCGCGCTCCCTGCGTGGAGGGCCGCCCGCCGGGGGTTCGTGCCCCCGGCGGGCCTTGCGCCGCTGTAAGCGCCATACCCTCTGGGGGTATTCCCGGATTCCGTCGAAGGGCGGTCGGCGATCAGGTCTGCTGGTAGCCGAGAAGGGTCATCATGCCTGATTCGGCGTGGTAGATGTTGTGGCAGTGGATCATCCAGAGCCCCGGGTTGCCGGCGTCGAAATCGACGTCGAGCGTGCTGCCGGGCAGGACGATCACGGTGTCCTTGCGAACGCCGCCGTCCGCCAGGGCGAAGGTGTGGCCGTGCAGGTGCATGGGGTGCCACATGGTGGTCCGGTTCACGAACGACAGCCGCACGCGTTCGCCCGGCCGCACCGGGGAGATGATCTTCGGGTCGTACTTCTTGCCGTTGATCGCCCAGTCGTAGGCCATCATGGTGCCGGTCAGCTCCAGCCTGACGACGCGGTCGGGGTTCTTGGCCGCCAGCCGCACGGCCTCGGCCGGGCGGAGCTCGGAATGGCGGACGACGACGCCGTCCAGTTCGCGGGGGCGCAGGTCGGCTTTGGGGGCGGAGGCGCCGGCGCTGGTCCGGATCAGGCCGCGGGCCACGGCGTTCTTGCCCTCGGCCAGGGCGACCAGCGGGAAGACGCCGTCCTTGAGGGTGACCAGCACGTCGTAGCGCTCGCCCATGCCGATCAGCAGCGCGTCGGTCTCGGCGTGCCGGACGGGGAAGCCGTCGGTGTGGGTGACGGTCAGCCGGTGTCCGGCCAGGGCCACCCGGAAGGCGGTGTCGCCTCCGGCGTTGATGACGCGGACGCGCAACCGCGTTCCCGGCTTGGCGCGGAAGGTCTCGGCGGCGGCGGGGATACGGCCGTTGAGCAGGAAGTGCGGGTAGCGCACGTCGCCGGCGTCCCCGCCGAGCAGTGGGCTCGTCGCGCCCATGAGCATGTGCTTGGCCGGGCCCGAGGAGGGAGCGGAGGTGGCGCCGTGGTTCATTCCCGGCATGTCGCCCATGCCGCCGGTAGGGGTGGCGGCGCCGTGGTTCATGCCCATGCTCATGCCTCGGGACAGCTCGGCCAGGACCTCCTCCGGCGTCCCGGTGACGCCGTCCAGCCAGTCGTCGAGGACCACGACCCATTCGGCGTCGTAGCCGAGCGGCTCCCGGGGGTCCTCGACGATCAGCGGGGAGTACAGGCCCCGGTCCAGCTGGGTTCCGGAGTGCGGGTGGAACCAGTAGGTGCCGGGGTCGGGGGCGGCGAACTCGTAGACGTACTCGGCTCCGGCGGCGACGGGCTGCTGGGTGACGCCGGGCACGCCGTCGGCCTCGTTGGTCAGCGCCAGGCCGTGCCAGTGGATGCTGGTGTCCTGGGGGAGCCGGTTGGTCAGGCGGGCGCGGACCACCTCGCCGGCCTGGACCCGGATGGGCGCGCCCGGGATCTTGCCGTCGTACGCCCAGGTGCGCACGGTGACGCCGCCGAGGTCCACCTGGCTCTCGGCGGCGGTCAGGCGGAAGTCGCGGACCGCGCCCGTGCGGCGCGCCCGCTCCGCCTGCCGGACCTGCTCGCCGGCGGGGGTGACGAACGCCGGCCCGGTGGTGGCGGGTTCACCGGCGCACGCGGTGAGAGCGCTGCCCAGAATGCCGAGCCCGGTGGCCCGCAGCATGGTACGTCGATCGATCTGCATGGTTGATGCCTCGCTGAGAAGTCGTGCTCACGGATGGACGCGGCCGGATCCGGCCGGGGCGCGAACGCCACGGCGATCCGGTCCGCGACTCAGGTCCGCAGGACGACGGTTCGTCTCAGTACGAGAGCGTCAGGCGGCCCGCGCAGCCGGCGGGCGACGCGCCACCCCAGGCGGGCGAGACCGCCGGACGACGAGGTGAGCAGGCCCGCCACATGGAGCAACGGTAAGGCGAGCGCGATGAGCCCGGCCGCGATGGCCAGGCAGATGGGGGCGGTGTCGTGACCGCCGCCCGGGGCTCCGCCGTGGTCGGGCATCGAAGACGGGACGTCGTGGGCTTGGACGGCACCGGCGGAGACGGGCAGGGGCTGGTTCTGGCCCCCGACGTGGCCGAGGGTGTGCATCGCGGCCAGGCCCAGGGCGATGAGCACGGCCAGCAGCACCGGTGGGAGCAATCCCGCCGGCCGACCCTTCCGCCCCGAAGTCACACCCTCACGATACCCCTGCCTGGTATATGATGGCGGTAAGCGCCCGTTGGGTCATTTACGCGGCGTCCAGCTTGACCTCGCTCAGCCGGCCCGTGGTGACGTCGTAGACGAACCCGCGGACGGAGTCCTTGTGCGGGATGAACGGGTCGGCCTGGATGCGCCTGGCCGACTGGCGCACGTCCGCCTCCAGGTCCTGGAACGCCTCGGCGGACCAGTCGGGCTTGACGCCGACCTCCTGGTAGATGTCGTGCTTGAAGCCGTCGTCGGTGAACGTCAGCATGCCGCAGTCGGTGTGGTGGATGAGGATGACCTCGCGGGTGCCCAGGAGGCGCTGGCTGATGGCCAGGCTGCGACGTTCGCCGGCGGTGACGACGCCGCCCGCGTTGCGGATCACGTGCGCGTCGCCCTCGCGCAGTCCGAGCAGGCCGTAGACGTTGAGCCGGGCGTCCATGCAGGCCACCACGGCCACGCCTCGGGCGGGCGGCAGCGGCAGGTCCCCGGCGTCGAAGGCGGCGGCGTAGCGTTCGGAGTTGGCGATCAGCTGGTCGGTGACGCTCATGGGGGAGTCCTCCTGTGACGTGCCGACGTAGTCCACATTCCCTACTGACTGTACATGTTATTGTCGCGATGTGTAGCCCCCGACTGCCGAGGTACCGTCCGGGCGATGCGGGTATGAGTCACCGGCGTGCTCGTCGAGGACGGCCGGATCCTCCTCCTTGACCAGGACGCCGACTCGCGTCGCTCGTGGTCCCTGCCCGGCGGGAAGGTCGAACCGGGCGAAAGCATCGGCATGCATGGGCGCATCGGCCTGTAAATAATCTACGTTGTAAAGGCGGTGGGCAGGCCCTTATGTCGCCAGAGACAGTCACAATCCGTATTTGCTCAACTGCATACTGTGATGTAACTGGTCGCCCTCGAAAGGACTTTCCATGCGACCCATTCCCGTCATCTCAGCCGCCGTCGTCCTGGCGCTCACCTGCGCCGCCCCCGCCTCCGCCGCTCCCGGCTTCGTGCGCCTCTTCTCGCCGGACGGTCAGAGCAGGATCATCGACAACCCTCAGCCCAACCAGTGCCACCCCGGCTTCGGCCCCGGCAGCAGCCTGTTGAACCGCACCGCGGGCACCGTCCTGGTCTTCCCGGACTCGAACTGCCGGATCAAGGTCTTCGACCCCGTGGAGCCCGGGGACGTCAAGCAGGGCAACATCGGAAGCTTCCTCGCCGTGAACTGATCCGGCAAGGGCCGTACGGGCGGCCGATCGCGGCCGCCCTGCGGCTCTCGACGAGTGCGGGCCGTGTGGACGTCAGGTTCAAGCTTGAAGTGTTCTGAGGGTGTGGGAGACGCGAAGGAGCCGATGGCTCGATGGTGAGGAGCAGCAGGGCTGGTATGCGCCGGCGTTCTCTCCCTACGCGGGCCTGGTCCAGGTCTTCCCACCCCGCCTGACCCGTCCGGCGGGGTGGGGCTTGTCCTTGGTGCGGCGAGCCCGGATGATCAGGATCCGGACACGCGGTTGGGGGCGTCCCGCGGAATGCCCCTCCTTCGAGAGGCGGCCATGCGGTCACCGACCTACCTGCACGACCTTCTGGTCGCGACCCTCTTCACCGAGGGGCTGGACGCCGAGATGGACCTGTGGGCGCTGGGATTCAGCGCCATGTGGGTCCAGGGCGCGGACCTCGGGTCGCTCGCCCGGACCTTCCATCTGGACCTCGCCACCCGGACGCCGTGCCACCTGAGCGAGATCCTCGACCACAACATCGACGACGGATCCACCTGGGTGGCCGAGGTCAACGGCTGGATCGGCGTCGTGCCGGCGCACGGTCACGGCGAGTTCCTGTGCTCGGTCACCGAAGGCGGCCGTCAGGCCCTCGGCCTCCGCATGGACATCACCGGCAACGCCTATTTCGAATACGCCCGCGACGGCCGCATGGTCGTCTCCTTCGACCCGCTCTCGCCCGACGACTGGAGGCGGTCCGGCGACGACCCGCACGCGCTCGATCGTCTGATGGACGGGCTGCGCTTCGAGATCAGCGATGACGACGTCCGCGACAACCCCGTGGAGGATCCGGAGAGCATCAGTTCGGCCTTGGCGCTGATCGGGCGCGTCACGGAAACCGACATCGCCACCGACTGGTTCCTGGCGCGGCACTCGCGCATCAGGCCCGCCTCCTGACGGCCCCGGATCCCGCCGGGCTGCTCAGGCGTTCTCGCGGGTGTCGTTGCGGAGGCTGAGGAAGACCAGGACGACCCCGATGTACGTGCACAGCCGCACCGCGTCGGGGATGCCGTTCCAGGTGCCGTTCATCCACATGCCGAACCATTCGCCGCCGATGGCCTGGAAGCCGAAGAACCACAGGAGCAGGGCCACCGTGCAGCCGATGACGCCCCAGCGCTTGGCCTGGTGGAAGGCGGCGTCGTCGCGGCCGACGGCCCTGGCCTGCTGCCAGGCGGACACGAGACAGGTCACCATGATGACCGCCTCGGTGAGGATGACGCCGACGTAGGCGACGTGGTGCGCCCACGTCCACGGGATGGCGCGGTAGTTGATCTGGCTGACCGCGGCGAGCTCGGGCTTCTGGGCGTCCATGGCCAGGACGTGCCGGACGAACTCGAAGTTCGTGCCGTAGTCGGTGAGGTTGCCGAACACGACGAGCAGCGCGAAGCCGCCGACGGTGAAGGTGAGCAGCGCCTTCGCCAGGCGAATGGCGACGATGGTGTCGAAGCGGGCCAAGGTTCTTTCCTTTGACATCTCTGATCGAATGAGCACACGAGCCCAGAGGAGGTGTCCTGCGATGGGGAAAGATCCACGGGGCCCGCTCGCCCGGCGTGGAGGAACTCGCCGGGCCGCTCCACTGGCTCCGTCACTGGTGGTGACGTCGCGGGCCCCTCAGCCTGAGGTGGAACAACGCGACCGATTGTAGCCGCGCTCGCCCCCTGTCCGATCCGCGACCGGCGCGGCTACCCGGCGGGGTCGGGGCGCAGGAGGTCGAGCAGGGCCCGTACGGCCGGGTTGCTGTCGTGGCCGGCCCGGGTGACCAGCGCGACGGTCCGGTCCGCGGTGTTCCCGATGATCGGGACGGCCCTCAGGCCGGCCTGGTGGGCCACGCCCACGGGCAGGACGGCGAGGCCGAGCCCGTGCCTGACCAGCGAGGCCAGCAGTTCGAGCTGGGTGGTCCTGAGCACGATCCGCCGTTTGAGCCCCGCGTCGTGGCACAGCCGGTCGACGACGGTCTGCAGCCCGGTCCCGGCCTGGAACTCGACGAACGGCTCCGCCTCCAGGTCGGCCAGCCGGACGCCGGGCTGCCCGGCCAGCGGATGGCCGGGGCCCGCGGCCACCGCCAGCGGCTCGGTGTCGCTGTCGATCACCGTGAGCGCCGCGGGCAGCTCGTCGACGCCGCACGCGAGGTAGGCGAGGTCCAGTTCGCCGCTACGCAACGCCTCGATCATCTCGTCGACCGGGGCCTCCAGGAGGCTGATCTCGACCCCGGGGTACGCCTTCGTGAAGCGGGCCAGCACCTCGGGAAGGTCGATCCAGGTGAGCATCTGGATCGTGCCGAGCGCCACCTGCCCGCGCAGCAGCCCCTGGACGGCGGAGATCTCCGCCTTGGCCGCGCGGGCGTCGGCGAGGATGTGGCGGGCGATCGGGAGGAGGGCGCGGCCGGCGGGGCTGAGCTCGACGCGGCGGGTGGTCCGGTCGAAGAGGGTGGCGCCGAGCTCGCGTTCGAGCTGGCGGATGGATGCGCTCAGTGACGACTGGACGACGTTGACGTCGTGGGCCGCCAGGGTGAAGCTGCGTCGCCGGGCCACGGCGAGGAAGTGCGAGAGCTGCCTGAGCTCCATTTATCGACCGTTTCGATGAGAGCTACCAAGTCTATCTGTTGGACAGAATAGCCTGGTGGAAGGCAGTCTGGGTACTGAGCGTGAACACCGCTGGACAATAAGGGAGTTGGCCTGTGACTGCCAGGAGCATTGCAGCCGAGCCGTTCGATCTGGAGCTGGACCCGGCGACGACGGCGCTGGTCGTGATCGACATGCAGCGGGACTTCCTGCAGCCGGGCGGTTTCGGGGAACTGCTCGGCAACGACGTCTCGCTGCTGCGCGGCGCGATCGAGCCGACGCGGGCGGTCCTGGAGGCGGCGCGGGCCGCCGGGATGCTCGTGATCCACACCCGCGAGGGCCACCGTACCGACCTCACGGACTGCCCGCCCGCCAAGCGGACGCGGGGCGGCAAGACGTTCATCGGCACCGACGGGCCGATGGGCCGCATCCTGGTCCGCGGCGAGGAGGGGCACGACATCGTCCCCGAGCTCTACCCGATCGAGGGCGAGCCGGTGATCGACAAGCCGGGCAAGGGCGCGTTCTACGCGACCGACCTGGAGGCGATCCTGAGCAGCCGGGGGATCCGCACGCTGCTGATCTGCGGCGTGACCCTGGAGGTGTGCGTGCACACCACGGTGCGCGAGGCCAACGACCGCGGGTACGAGTGCGTGGTCCTGGAGGACTGCGTGGGCTCCTACTTCCCCGAGTTCCTCCGGGTCGGGCTCGACATGATCAAGGCGCAGGGCGCGATCTTCGGCTGGGTGTCGGACTCCAAGCGCGCCGTGGACCTGCTGAACGGCTAGCTCGACATGGTCGCCGTCTCCGCCGGCTATCTGGTGCCGGGGCCGGACTTCGCCGGAACGGTCCACAGCGTCTTCGCGACCGCGTGCAACCTGGCCGTGGACGGCCTCCTGCTGACCGTGCACGACGCCGCCGCGCCGCACACGCCGACGTCCGTCCGTGTGACGGGGTGGCGGCCCGCGGCGCGGGTGGGCGATCCGGTCCGGTGCAGGTCGGGGCTGCTGTCGTTCGGCGCGCACGTGCTCGATCTGCGGGACGTGCCGGTCTGGACGCCACCGCCGCCGGCACGGGCGTCGTCCACGGTCACCGGCTGGCGGCAGGTCGCGGAGCTGCGCGAGCGGTACGTCGAGGCCGAGGGCCTCACCGTGCCCGGCCTCGACGGACGAGCGGAAAGCCTGCTGGAGGCGCTGATCGGACGGCCGCACGACGTGCCAGGGGCCGTGGCGCGGCTGGTCGGGTTCGGGCCCGGCCTGACCCCCAGCGGCGACGACCTGCTGGTCGGCACGCTGGCCGTCCTGTCACGGACCGCCCGGTCAGCGGGCGGCCCGGCGCCCGCGCGGGCGTTCCGCACCCTCGCGGACGGCGTGCGCCGGCACGCCCACCGCACCACCGACGTCGCCGCCCACTACCTGCGGCTCGCTGCCGAGGGCCACTTCAGCGAGCCGATCCTCGACCTGGTGGACGCGCTCGTCACCGGAGCCGACCGCACGGCGGTGCCGGCCCGTACCCAGGCCGCGTTGCGCGTGGGAGCCAGCTCGGGAGCCGACGGCGTCGCCGGCGTCCTGCTCGGCCTGCGCGTACTCGGTTTCTCCCCAGATCGGAAGGCGGCATGAGCAGCATTCGCGAACATCGCATCTACCCCAACCGCTATCAGGACTCGGTCGCCCTGATGGCGCTCTCCGCGGCGCTGGCCGAGCTGCCCGGCATCCGGACGGCATCCGTCGTGATGGGGACCGGCACCAACCTGGACAACCTCCGGCAGGCCGGACTGGGCGAGGTGCAGGCCGGCCCCGGCGACCTGGTCGTCGCGGTGCTGGGCGAGGAGCAGGCCACCGCGCAGGCACTGGAGCTGGCCGACGAGCGGCTGTCCGAGCAGCCGTCCCGCGAGACCGCCGGCGACGTTGCGGCGCCGCCGCTCCGGAGCCTGCGGCAGGCCGTGGAGCAGAACCCGGCGCACAACCTGGCGCTGATCTCGGTGCCCGGACCGTACGCCGCCGCCGAGGCGCTGAAGGCGCTGCGGCTCGGGCTGAACGTCATGGTGTTCAGCGACAACGTCCCGATCGACCAGGAGATCGAGATCAAGCGCTTCGCCGAGGAGCGGGACCTGCTCGTGATGGGCCCCGACTGCGGCACCGCGATCGTGGACGGCCTTCCGCTCGGCTTCGCCAACGTCGTGCGGCGTGGCCGCGTCGGCGTGGTGGGCGCGTCGGGAACCGGCATGCAGGAGATCACCTCACGGGTGCACCAGCTCGGAGAGGGCATCTCGCAGGCGTTCGGCACCGGCGGCCACGACCTGTCGGCGGAGGTCGGGGCGATCTCCATGCTCCGCGGGCTGCGCGCCCTGGCCGCCGACGAGAAGACGGACGTCATCGTGCTGGTCTCCAAGCCTCCGGCCGAGACGGTCGCCAAGACCGTGGTCGAGGAGGCGCGCACGCTCGACGTGCCCGTCGTGATCTGCTTCCTCGGCGCCGACCCGGCCGCGTTCGGCGGCGACACCCCGGGGGTGCGGTTCGCCGGCACGCTGGCCGGGGCCGCCGACGCCGCGGTGGCGCTCGTCCGGGGGGAGGCCCGGCCCGAGGATCGGCCGGTGGAGCCGTACGAGCAGGTGAGTCTCGCGCCGGAGCAGCGTGACCTGCGCGGCGTGTTCACCGGCGGCACATTCTGCTACGAGGCGCAGCTCCTGGCCCTGGCCGAGGGCGTGCGGGCCGCGTCGAACACGCCCGTGGCGGGCAACACCGCGCCGGCCGACGTCGCCGTCAGCGCCGGGCACACGATCCTCGACCTGGGCGACGACGTGTTCACGCGGGGGCGGCCGCATCCCATGATCGACCCGGCGCCGCGCGACGAGCGGCTGCTCGCCGAGGCCGCCGACCCGGCCACCGCCGTCGTCCTGTTCGACGTCGTGCTCGGGTACGGCGCGGCCGACGACCCGATCTCCGGCCTGCTCGACGCCATCGGCCGGGCGCGGGCCGGACGCGAGGGCCCCGCCCCGGCGTTCGTCGCGCACGTCTGCGGCACCGACGACGACCCGCAGGACCGGTCGGCCGTCGTGGCGCGGCTGCGCGAGGCCGGCGTCCTGGTGGCGGAGAACAACGCCCAGGCGGCCGTGATCGCCGCCCGGATGACCCCGTGACCGGGGAAGGAAGGCAGAGACATATGTGGAGCGAGCACCTCGACGTGGTCAACGTCGGTCTCGCCGGGTTCGGGGACGACCTCCGCGCCGCCGGAGGGTCCGTGACCACCCTGGACTGGCGTCCTCCCGCGGGAGGCGACCCGGCGGCCGCGCTGGCGCTGGCCAGGCTCGTCCGCCACCCGGAGGTCGAGCGGGCCAACCAGGTCGCCTTCGAGCGGTACCTGTCCGCGCGGCCGGTGCTGACGGACGTCGTACCGGCGAAGGAGGCCATCCCCGAGCTGGCCGCGGAGCGGCTGATCCTGCACTCGGGCCCGCCCATCGCCTGGGAGCGGATGGCCGGCCCGGTCAAGGGTGCGATCGCCGGGGCCGTCGTGTTCGAAGGCTGGGCGCGGACCCCCGAGCAGGCGGCCGAGCTCGCCGCGTCGGGCGCGATCTCCTTCTCCCCGGCGCACCACTACGGCGCGGTCGGCCCGATGGCCGGCGTCATCAGCCCGTCGATGCCCGTCTGGGTGGTGCGCGACGCCACCTCGGGCAACCTCGCCTACAGCAACTTCAACGAGGGCCTCGGCAAGGTGCTGCGCTTCGGCGCGAACGGTCCGGAGGTGCTCGACCGGCTGAGGTGGATGGGCACCGAGCTGGCCGCGGCGCTGCGGCCCGCCGTCCGGCGGCTGGACGGCCTCGATCTCAAGCCGCTCATCGGCCAGGCGCTGCACATGGGCGACGAGGTGCACAACCGCAACGCGGCGGCCACCGGCCTGCTGCTCAAGCAGCTGCTGCCCGCGCTCATCGCGACCGGGCCGGACAACGCCGTGCTGCGCAGGGCCGCCGAGTTCATCACCGGCAACGACCACTTCTTCCTGAACGTGTCGATGGCGGCCTGCAAGGCCATGCTCGACGCCGCCGCCGGGGTGCCGCACAGCTCGATGGTCACCGCGATGGCGCGCAACGGCGTCAACTTCGGCATCCGCGTCTCCGGCACCGGCGACCGCTGGTTCCAGGCGCCGGCCAACCCCGTCGACGGTCTCTTCTTCCCCGGTTACGGCCTGGACGACGCCGCCCCCGACCTGGGCGACAGCGCGATCACCGAGACCGCGGGGCTCGGCGGCTTCGCGATGGCCGCCTCGCCGGCGATCGTCAAGTTCGTCGGCGGCACGCCGGTCGACGCCACCGCGCACAGCCGGCGGATGCGGGAGATCACGATCGGCACGAACCCGGTGTTCACCCTGCCCGCGCTCGACTTCGGCGCGAGCGCGGCCGGCATCGACGTGCGCGCCGTCGCCGACACGGGCATCCAGCCGGTCATCAACACCGGCATCGCGCACAAGGAGGCCGGTGTCGGGCAGATCGGCGCGGGCGTCACCACGGCGCCGCTGCCCTGCTTCACCCAGGCGGTCGTCGCCCTCGCCGACGGGCTCGGGCTCGCCGCCGGAGCGGCGGGGGCGGCGGCATGAAGGCCGGGCTCGCCGTCGTCGCCTTCGGCGGGAACGCGCTCGTCCGCGACGCCGCCCACGAGGCGATTCCGTACCAGTACGACACGGTCGTGCGGACCGTGCCGGCCATCGTGGACATGATCGCCAAGGGCTGGGACGTCGTGGTCACCCACGGGAACGGCCCGCAGGTCGGCTTCATCCTGCGCCGCTCCGAGCTGGCCGCCGCCGAGGTCGCGCCGGTGCCGCTGGACTACGCGGTCGCCGACACCCAGGGCGCGATCGGGTACATGTTCACCAAGGCGCTCTCCAACGAGCTGGCCGTACGCGGCCTGAGCCGCCCGGTGGTCAGCCTGGTGACGCAGACCGTGGTCGACCCCGCCGATCCGGCCTTCGACCGGCCCACCAAGCCGATCGGGTCGTTCTTCGACGAGGAGAGCGCCCGCCGCTACGCCGCCGAACTCGGCTGGACGGTGGCCGAGGACTCCGGACGCGGCTGGCGCCGTACGGTGGCCTCGCCCGAGCCCGTCGAGATCGTCGAGCTCGGCACCATCCGCGACCTCGTCGGCGGCGGAACCGTGGTGGTGGCCGGCGGCGGCGGAGGCGTGGCCGTCGCCCGCGACGCCACGGGCCTGCTCACCGGCGTCGAGGCGGTGATCGACAAGGACCGCGCCGCAGCGCTGCTCGCCGCCGAGCTCGGCGCGGACCTGCTGGCCATCCCGACCGGCGTGGACCGGGTGGCGATCCACTTCGGCACGCCGCGGGAGCAGTGGCTCGACCACCTCACCCCGGACACCGCCGCCGAGTACGCCGCCGAGGGGCACTTCGGAGAGGGCAGCATGCGGCCCAAGGTGGAGGCGATCATCGACTTCCTGCGGGCCAGGCCCACGTCGTACGGCCTGATCACCGCCCCCGACCGGCTCGCCGACGCCCTGTCCGGCACGACCGGCACCTGGATCAGCAAGGGAGAAACAGCATGACCGGCACCACCACCGGCGTGGCGCTCGCCGTCAACGGCACGCTGATGCGCGGCCTCGAACTCAACGGCAACCTCACCGGCGCCGGCGCCACGTTCCTGCGCGAGGACGCCACGGCCCCCTGCTACCGGCTGTGGAGCATCGACGACCGGCACCCCGCGATGATCCGCACCACCGACGGCAGCGGCGTGTCGGTCGAGGTGGAGGTCTGGGAGGTGCCCGCCGAGGGGCTGGCCGGGGTCCTGCTGTCCGAGCCCGCCGGACTGTCCGTCGGCAAGGTCAGCCTCGCCGACGGCACGGAGGTGCTGGGCGTGATCGGCGAGCCGTTCTTGGTGGCGGGCAAGCGGGAGATCACCGAGTTCACGGGCTGGCGGCGGTACGTCGCGACGCTCGGAGAGGGTTGACCATGACGACCGAGACCCCGGCCGAGAGGGCCCAGGCCGCGACCGGCGCGCCCGGCTACCGGATCGCGCTGATCCTGCTGGGCATCATCATCACGCCGGTCGTGCTGTCCTCGCCGACGCTCGGCAGCGGCCTGCCCTTCCCGAGCGTGGTCACCTCGGTGGTGGCCGGCTCGCTCGTCCTGATGGTCGTCGCGGTGCTCACCCTGGCGATCGGCGAGCACGCCCGGCAGCCCACCTACGACGTCGTGCGCTTCCCCTTCGGCCGCGGCGGCGCCAAGGCGATCACCGCGCTGCTCGGGGTCAGCGTGTTCGGCTGGGCCACGGTGACCGCCAACGGCTTCGGCACCGCGGCGCAGCGCCTGGTCGCCGAACTGACCGGCGCGCAGGTGCCGCTGCCCGTGCTCGTGGCCTCCGGCTGCGTGTTGTTCGTGGCGGCGACGGCGTTCGGCTTCGAGATCCTCGGCAAGGTGGCGCAGTTCGCCGTGCCGGTGATCGCGCTGCTGCTCGGCTACCTCGTCTACGTCTCCCTCAGCTCGGCGCGCGACTTCGTCACGCCGGGGTCGCCGATGGACTGGGGCGTCGCCGTCTCCTCGGTGGTCGGCACCGGCACCGTGCTCGCCGTGACCTCCGCCGACTTCGGCAGCTTCGCCAGAGGCCGCAGGCAGGCCCTGACCGGCGGCGTGCTCGCCTTCGGGATCGCCTACCCGCTGCTGTTCGTGGCGGGCGCCGTGCCGGCGGCGCTGACCGGGCGGACCGCGCTCATCGACGCCATGGCGTTGATCGCCTCGGCGCTGCCGGCGGTCGCGCTGCTGGTGTTCGCCTCGATCACCGCGAACGCGGGCAACATCTTCCAGGGCACGCTCGCCGTGTCGTCGCTGATCCCCAAGGCCCGGAAGTGGCAGGTCTCGATCGCGCTCGGCGCGGGCGCAGCCGTGCTCGGCAGCTTCGACGTCTCGGCCTGGCTGCCGAACTTCCTGCTCTTCCTCGGCATCGCGGCGCCGCCGGTGGCGGGCATCATCATCGCCGACTTCCTCCTCTACCGGCGCAACGGCTACGACACCGGCGCGCTGTCGTACGGCGCCGCGGTCAGGCTGCCGACGTTCGTGGCGTGGGCGGGCGGGTCGGTCGTCGGCTACCTCACCGCGTACGGCACGTTCTCCCTCACGCACATCCCGTCGATCGACTCCCTCCTGTGCGGCGGCCTCCTCTACGCCCTGATCACCGCTCTGGCCACGTCCAGCCGCCGGGAACGTGTCGCCTAGGCGCGCCGGAAGGAGGTCTCCATCAGGTGCCAGAACGAACGGAAGCGTGTGGCGCCGAGCAGGCACGAGGTGTCCAACTCCCAGGCCTCCCATTCGCCGCCCGCAGTGACGACATACGGATTGAGCAGGTAGACGAGGCCCTCGATGTCCTCGGAGACGCGCAACGTGTGCGGCAGGAAGTCGCCGACATCGGAATCGGCTTCCAGGCCCTGAGGTGCGTCGTAGTCGAAGGAACAGTCGTCGGGCAACTCCGGAACGGGGGAGCCCGGCGGCGGGCCCCATGTGTGTGCGAGGTGCGGGTCCACGTCGCGGAGCCACCCGGCCTCGGCGATGGGGAGTATGTGCAGACTGGTGAAGGACTCCACGTCCCAGCCGTTGGTCACCAAGAGGAACTCCCGGTAGCTGGGCGGCAGGCGGAGGCCGAGGCGCTCCTCGTGCAGCAGGATCTCGGCCTCGGACGCGGGGGCCGTGCCCAGCCACTCGGGCGGGTAGGACGAGGAGTCCTCGCCGGGATCGTCGTCCGTGCCGCTCATCGTGTGGAGACGCGCGGCCCAGGGGTAGCGGGGGGCGTTCATGGACGTACCGTATCCAGGGGAAGGGCCCCCGGTGATCATGCCTGGAGCAGATCCGGGACGTCCTCACCGTCTCCGGCCAGGCCGAGCGCCAGGCCCTCCTCCAGCGGCACCACGCGGAACCGGAACACCGGCTCCAGGAGACATCGGCGTCCAAGGCGCTGATCGAGCACCTCATGCGGTGCACCGCGGACGACTTCACCCGATGCCCCGACTACCGGCGGATGGCCGAGAGCACCACCGGGCCGCACGACCTCGACAAGGGCGGCTGCGTGATCTGAGACGCCGCCGTGGCCTCATCTGCCGGCGGCGCCGGATCCGCGCGCGGGCAGGGCGGCGCTGACGGTGAGGCCGCCCCCGGGGACCGCGTTCGCCGACAACCCGCCGCCGAGCTCCGCGAAACCGGCGCGCCTGACGCGCAGGCGGTCGGCCAGCCGTTCCGTCGGCGGGCCCGTGCCGTCGGCGCTCACCGTCAGGCGCAGTCCGCGGGCGTTCACGGTGAGCGCGACGCTCACACACCGCACGGACGCGTCCGTCGCCAAGACGTCCAGCACGTCGAGGATCGTGGCACGGACGAGCCCCTCGACGCGACCCCGCAGGGGCTCGGCGGGAAGCTCTCCTCGCAGGTGCTCATGGTCGCGGCCGCCCACCCGCTCGCCGATCGCGAGTCGGTGTGCAGAGAGGACTTCGGCGACCTCACCTTCGCCGCCCACGGCTCGCCGATCCCGGTGTCGATGGAGGAGGTCTTCCAGCCCTTCCGCACGCCGTCCGGGCGTCCGATCAGCCGCGGGCCCATGGTCTACAACTGGGCGGACATCCTCAAGGTCGTCGGCGCCGGTCAGGGTGTGATCGCCACGGTGGAGGAGGTCACCCGCTTCTACCCGTGGCCCGACCTCGCCTACGTGCCCATCCGGGACGCCCCGCCGGTCTCCTGGGCCTTCGCCTGGCGCACCTCGGCGGAGAACGACCTCATCCGCCACTTCGCCGAGGCGGCCGCCTGTCCCACGTCCGGTTCTCAGAGCGCGGCTGAGGACACCGGTCCGTACCGTGCGGCCGGAGCGCCGGTCAGGTAGGCCCAGTAGCGGTCGCCGTAGGACCAGTGCCACCACTCGCTGGGGTGGTTGGTCAGACCGACCGTGGTCAGCGCCGCGCCGAGGATGCGACGGTGTTCCCGTGCCTCCGTAAAGATTGCCCGGTGTTGGTCACCCGGTACGAGTAGGTGATCAGCTCACCGGCGGCGCCGAACGACGTCGGGGACGCCGACTTCTCCACGCTGATCGCCGGCTCGTTCATCGGGACGAAGGTGACGGTCGACTCGCCCGGCAGGTTGAGCCCGGTGGACGAGGTGATGTTCGAGGCGTCGCTGGTGTACGTGGCGGCCGTCGTCGACGTCACGTCCACGGTCACGAGGCAGAACGCCTGACCGGCGTTCAGGCGCCCGCCGGTGAGTGAGACCTCCGTGCCCCGTCGGGAGCTGTGAGCGTCCCGGCCGGACACGTCGTGGTGGCCTGATGTCGTCGAACGCGTCCTACTGCGGCGGTCTGCGATGGGCCGGTGGCGAGGCCGACACCACCTCGACCGCCGCGGCCACGAGATCGTCGACGACCAGGCAGGCGGGAGCGTCGCCCCAGGCTCGCTCCGTGGCCCGCCCGTCGCCGGTGCGAACCAGGATCGGGCGTACGCCGGCGGCCTGTGCGGCCGCGATGTCCGACGGCCGGTCGCCGATCAGGCAGCTCTCCGACAGGTCGAGGTTCAGCTCGGCGGCCGCGCGTCGGATCATGGCCGGGCTGGGCTTCGGCGCGTCACCCACGTTGTAGCGGGCGGAGATCGCCTGTTCCCCGGCCACCGGACTGCTGTAGATCGCATCGACGGCGACCCCTTCGCCGGCCAGCAGCTCAGACATCCGATCATGGACCTCGTCCAGGGTTCCCGGTTCCACGTAGCCGAGGCCGACGCAGGACTGGTTCGTCACGACGACCAGGGCGTACCCGTGATCACGCAGCAGCCGGAGCGCGGGTGCCGCGCCCGGCAGCAGGTGCATCGCCCCAGGGCCGTGTCTGTAGGTCGGGAGCGTGTTGACGCAGCCGTCGCGGTCGAGGAACACCGCCTTCCGGGCGGGTGCCTCACCCGCGAGACGAACCTGCTCATGCCGGACGGCGCCGACCCGGCCGCCGTCGAGCTCGATGTCGAAGATCCGGTACGGGTGCGGATGCTCGACCAGCGCCGGCGTGACGCTGAAGGTGGTCGATCCGATCGTGGTCGGCTCGGCCCCCGGATGGTAGTGCCCGGACAGGGACAGGACGACCCGGCCGGAGTCGCTGGTCCGCCGCCGGAGCTCCTCACCTTCGGCGTAGGTGTGCGGGTAGCCCTCGTCCAGCCGTGGCGTGATGACGAAGTGCTGGAGATGGACCTGCGGACGCGTGCCGGGGTCGAGCAACGACGAGTCGAACCGCTCCCGTTCGGTCAGCGTGCGACGCGGCACGTTGCCGGTCGACTCGCGATCCCAGAAGCTGACGACGCGTAACCCGCCGACGTCCCGGACGAACGGTCCAGACCCCAGTTCCTCGGCGTGCACGCGATAGCTGTCGTGATTGCCGGGAACGGCGATCCACTCGATGCCGCACTCGTCGAGCATCCGCCGCACGAGGCGATAGTCCGCGCGCACCCGCTGCCAGGCCAGGTCGTCGCGGGCGGCGTCACGCTCAGGGGCGAACAGGTATCCCGGGACGTCCACCAGGTCGCCGGTGATCACGATCAGCTGGGCGCCACGACGGCGGGCGTCGTCGAGCGCGGCCGCCAGCAGCTCGGGAGCCGTACGACTGCGCCGCACCGGCACCGTGGAATGTCCAGGGATGCGGCTTCGGAGATGTATGTCGGTTATGTGGGCGATGCGCATCGGGGATGCTTCTCCTGTCGTGCCAGCGCGTGACTCGAACAGCCTGCGTCCGTCGCGTGACCGTGGTCGGCACTGGCTGAGGCTGTGAGGAATGGTCTGTCCGGTGAGAGCGGCCGCCCTGCTACCGGAAGGCACCGGATCGAGCCGGTGAGATCACCCGGCCGGCGGGGCCGTCGACTGCCGGACCTTGAGCTCGACGGGGAGCTCCCGATGAGGTCTGTCGATCTCGTCGCCGTTCAGGGCGCCGATCAGCATCGTCGCCGCCTGCCGTCCGATCTCGAACCGGTCGAGCGCGATCGTGGTCAGTGCCGGGCCGAGCAGGCGCGAGGTCGGGAGGTCGTCGTGACCGACGACGCTGAGGTCGTGGGGGATCCGGAGCCCGGTCTCGATCGCGGCCTCGTAGACGTAGTGCGCCAGCAGGTCGCTGTCGGTCATGACGGCGGTCGGACGATCGTCTCCGGACAGCGCGCGGACCACCCGCTCGACCGTCTCGTCGGCGGTGCCGCCGGAGATGACGCGGGACGCGAGCCCCTGGGCCTTCATCATCCGTCGGAACAGGGACACCCGTTCCGACGCCGACGACAGCCCGGGGTTGGTGAGCAGGGCGATCCGGCTGTGCCCGAGTTCGAGAAGATGGTCGACGGCCGACCGCACCGCCTGGGAGGCGTTGCCGCGGATGCTCATCGCACCCGACGACCTCGCGCTGCGCGCCGAGTTGACCAGCACCAACGGGCGATCGGACTCGTCCTGCCAGGTCGCCAGCACGGCCTTGCCGTCGATCGGCGCGATCGCCAGCCCGTCGAGCTGCCGATTGGTCATGGCCCTGATCATGTTGGTCTCGCGTGCCTGGTCGAGGTCGGAGGTGCCGACCAGCACCTGGTAGCCCCGCTCCTCGGCGGCGCCGCTGAAGCCGTCGATCAGGCGCAGGTAGCCGGGGTTGCTCAGGTTCCGGCTGATCAGGCCGAGCATGTTGGAACGCTCGACCCGGAGTGCGCGCGCGGCGAAGTTCGGGCGGTAGCCCTGCTCCGCGGCGATCGCCCGCACGCGCGCCCGAAGCTCGTCGCTCACACCGGGGCGGCCGTTGAGGGCCATGCTGACCGCGGTCGGACTGATGCCGATGATCGCCGCCAGCCCCTTGAGGGTCGGACCGCTGGACATTCTCGGCATCAGACGCCCCGGCTCGCCATCGGCTCGCCGTCCGCGGCGTAGGAGTATCCGGCGTTGGGCCCTACCACGGCGTCTATTGTGCCACTTCGCTCGATGATCGGCAGCGTCGGCGAGGTGAGCGAATTGCCGCTGACGACGGTCGCCGCGATCTCCCCGCCGACCGCGGCGTCCAGGTGGACAGCGGGCCCGCCGGTGCAGCTCACCACGTTTCCGGTGATCGCGACGCCGGTCACCCGACGGTCGCCGCCGGTCCTGATCCGGATTCCGGTGGCGGTGCCGGTGAAGGTGTTCGCGGTGATCGAGACGGCGCTGGTGTTCGTCAGGTTGACCGCCCAGCAGGACAGGTCGGTGGCGGTGTTGTTGGCGATCACGACCGAACCGTGCTGGAGACTCGGATGTCCCGTGTGACAGCCGACGAACGTCGGATAGCCGGAGCAGAAGTTGTCGATCACCCGGACGTGGCTGCTGTGGGTGTCGTCCTCGGCGCCCCAGGCCGTCAGCCCCGGTGCGGCCAGGTCGAGGCTGACCGCCTCCGTCTGGTACGCGTGCGGTTCGCGAGCGATCCCGGTGACGAAGCGGCATCCGGAGATGGTCACGTTGCAGGTCGAGTTCGTCTCGATGGCGTGCCACTCGGGCATGTTCCGGATCTCCAGGTCGCGAACCTGGACGTCCCTCGCGTGGTTGAACACCATGCCGAAGGACGGCCGGGGATTCTCGAAGCCGTTCACGTCCCAGACGCCGCCCTCGACCACGATGTTCCCGGGCCCGTCGTGCGCGCCGACGGTCCGGTCGCCGCCGTACGGCCCGTTGACCAACATCGTCTCGATCGGCCCGGTCCGCACGATGCGCGTCGCGGGTGTGAGCGTCAGACGGGTGCCGGCGTGCACCCGCAACGGCGCCTCGCGGAGCCGCCACTCCCCGGGCCCGACGATCACCCGCCCGCCGGCGGACCCGGCCACTTCGTCCAGCGCCTGCTGCAACTCGCGCTCGTCCCGCGCCCCGCTCTGACCAACGACCTCGACCACGGCTCGACCTGTCACGTACGCCTCCGCCTTGCCGAAACTGTTATTTACGGCTCGTCCCGCCGGTGTTACCGTGCCAACTGTAACGTTGAAGTTGAGCGTGGTCGAGACAGAGGATTGATGCCGTGACGTCCATTCAGGGGAGGGGCATGACGGACCGTGAGGCCGTCGCCGCCCGTCCCGGCGCGACGACCCTGATCCCTCCGGACCCGCGGTCGTCACCGCCCGCCGGACGGATGCGACGTCTCGCGCACGCACTGCGACAGCACAAGGTGATCTATCTTCTGCTGTTACCGGGAATGCTCTACTTCCTGGTGTTCCACTACCTTCCGCTGGGCGGCGTGTCGATCGCCTTCATGGACTACTCGCCGTTCCTGGGGCTGAGCGGCTCGACGTGGTCCGGGCTGGACAACTTCGCCAAGCTGTTCGACGATCCGGAGTTCGTCGGCACGGTACGCAACACTCTGATCATCTCGTTCCTGCAGATCGCGTTCGCGTTCCCGGCTCCGATCCTGCTGGCGCTGCTGCTCAACTCGCTGCTCAGCGAGCGGACGAAGCGCGTGGTGCAGGCCGTCGTGTACCTGCCGCACTTCCTGTCCTGGGTGATCGTGATCGCCGTCTGGCAGCAGGTGCTGGGCGGTGCGGGCGCCTTGGCCGACCTGTTCCAGCGGCTCGGCCTCGACGGCGTCAACGTGATGGCGAACGCCGAGACGTTCAAGATCCTGCTGACCTCGCAGGTGATCTGGAAGGACGTCGGATGGGGGACGATCATCTTCTTCGCCGCCATCGCCTCGATCCCTCCCCAGCTGTACGAGTCGGCCGCGGTGGACGGGGCCGGATCGCTGCGGCGCACCTGGCACATCACCCTTCCGGGAATCCTGCCGGTGATGGTCCTGCTGCTCATCCTCAGGCTGGGCAACGTCCTGTCCGTCGGTTTCGAGCAGATCCTCCTGCAACAACCGTCCGTCGGGGCCGAGGCGGCGCAGGTGCTGGACACGTTCGTCTACTTCCGCGGCGTGCTCGGTGGCGACTGGGGCATCGGCGCCGCCGCCGGCCTGCTCAAGGGCGCCATCGGCACCCTGATGATCGTCGCCGCGAACCGCATCGCGCACCGCGCCGGCAGCGAAGGACTGTTCTGATGACGTCATCCCACCAGCCGGTCTGGGTCGAACGACCGAACCGGGTCGTGACGACGATCAAGGGGATCCTGATCGGCGCGATCCTGCTGGTCATGATCTACCCCTTGGCGTACGTGATCCTGAACTCGTTCGCCGGCCCGGAGGCCACGACGACCGCCGGGCTGATCCCGAGCGAGTGGAGCCTCTCGTCGTACAGCACGATCTTCAAGGGCGGGATCGTGCAGCGGTCGTTGGTCGTCTCGATCCTGATCACGCTCGTCGGCACGGCGCTGTCGCTGGCCGTCACCTCGACCCTGGCCTACGCGCTCACCAGGACCCGGCAGGTCCCGGGGATCCGGCCGGCCCTCTACCTGGTCCTGCTGACGATGATCTTCAGCGCCGGCATCATCCCGAACTACCTGGTGGTGAAGGCGTTCGGGCTGCTCGACTCCTACTGGTCGCTGATCGTCCCCGTGCTGGCGTCCGCCTTCAACGTGGTGGTGATGCGGAACTTCTTCATGCAGTTGCCGCGGGAGCTGTTCGAGGCCGCGCGGATCGACGGCGCCGGGGAGCTGAGCATCTTCATCAAGATCGTGCTGCCGCTGTCCAAGGCGGTGCTGGCGGTGATCGGGCTGTTCTACGCGGTGTCGTACTGGAACTCGTTCTTCAACGCGCTGCTCTACCTCAACGACTCGTCGAAGTGGCCGATCCAGCTGGTACTGAACTCGTACGTCCTCCAGGGGGCGTCGATGAGCTCGATGAACGGCGCCGAGATGTACAACCTGCCCTCCAGCCAGTCCGTGCAGATGGCGGTTCTGGTGATGGCCACGGTCCCGATCCTGATCGTCTACCCGTTCCTGCAGAAGTACTTCACCAAGGGCGTGCTGACCGGCGCCATCAAGGGCTGACCGCCCGCGCCGCCGCCACCCGTCACCACTTCGCGCCTCAGACCAACTTGGGAGTTTCCGCATGTCCTCACAGTCGAATTCGCCGCGTGCCGGCGGCGTCCCCATGAGCCGGCGGGCCGCGCTCGGCCTGGGGTTCGGCGCCGTCGCCGGGGTGGCCCTGACCGGCTGCGCGTCCGGTGGCGCGGGTCCGTCCGGCACGAGGAAGGCCGCGGTGCCGCCGCCGACGTACGTCGCGCCGCCGGTCTATCCGGGGGCCATCGTCCCGGAGGTGCCCGGTGTCCCGACGGCCTATGCCTCGATGCCGAAGAAGCTGACCAGGACCGTCGCCGCGGTGCCGGGCCGCGGCGGCGCCGTCCGGCATTTCCACCTGACCTGGGGGCCGCCGGCGACCCCGCTCGCCGAGAACCGGTGGTGGCAGGGGCTCAACGAACGTCTCGGCGTGGACTTCAAGGTGACGGAGGTGTCGGCGGGCAGTTACGACGCGAAGTTCGCCACCATGCTGGCCGGCGGCGACCTTCCCGAGGTCGTCCAGCTGACCTTCACCGCGGGCTGCATGAAGGCCGTCAAGCAGGGCGCGTTCGCCGATCTGAGCGAGACCCTGTCCGGCGACAAGGTGCTGGAGTACGCCAACCTGGCCAACGTCCGCACCGAGCAGTGGCAGGCGTGCACCATCAACGGCGGGTTGTGGGGCGTCCCGATCGACGTGCCCGTCGAGCTGCTGGAATTCCGGTACCGGAGGGACTGGGCGGAGAAGGTCGGCTTCTCCAAGCCGCCGGCCGACGCCGCCGAGACGGCCGAGCTCCTGGTCGCGATGACGAAGGGGAACCCGGAGAGCGGCAAGAAGACCTGGGGGCTGACGGCCTTCCCAGGGATGGCCCTCGACCTGGCCTACGGCATGTTCGGCGTACCCAACACCTGGCGGTACGAAGGCGGCGCGCTCACCCACGCCATCGAGACCCCGCAGTTCGAGGCGGCCATCGCCTGGCTGGCCGCGCTGTGGAAGAAGGGCGGGATGCATCCCGACGCGCTGGCGCTGGGCAGCCAGACCGACCGCTACCGGGCCTTCGTCGTCCAGGGCCAGGTCGGCATGGCGGTGGACTCGGCGGCGAACTTCCACCGCCCGAACTCCCAGTACGGCGCGGTGGTCGCCAAGCTGGACGGCGCCTTCGCCGCGTTCGTCCCGCCGGGTCATGACGGGTCGAGCAAAGCCGTCTTCCGGAAGACCGCAGGGGTCTACGGCATCAACGCGATCTCGGCCGAGGTCGCCAAGGACAAGGAGCGCCTGGCCGAGATCCTCCGGCTGCTCAACTGGCGGCGCGGGCCCGTGGGCAGCGAGGAGTGGTACTACCAGGGCTGGGGAGCCGAGGGCGAGTACTTCACCCGCGGGGACGACGGGGATCCGGTCGCGGTCGAGGGCACCAACCTCGACGCGGACAAGGGTGCCATCGCCTACGGACTGACACCGCAGAGCTGGATCTTCCCGACCGCCAAGGAATGTGTGGAGACCAACTCCCAGATGGTCCGCCAGTCCGTCGCCAGCGCGGTCGAAGGGCTCCAGTCGGACACCCAGGACGCCCGCGGCGCCCAGCTCGACCAGCTCTTCGCCACCTACATCAACCAGATCGTGGTCGGCTCCCGGCCGCTGAGCGACATCAAGACCTACCGCCAGGCCTGGCGCAGCCAGGGAGGCGACCAGATCCGCCGCGAGTTCCAGGAGCAGTTGAAGCGGCGTTGACAGCCACGTTCCCGACCCCGGAAAGGGAGACGACATGACAGTGAGTCGACGGGCCGCGCTCGCGGCCGGTGTACTGGGCGGCGCCGCGGTGATGGCGACGGGCGGCGCCTCGGCGGCCCAGGCCGCACCGAGCGGGCCCGGCCCGAATCCGCCGGTCGCGGGGGAGTCCGACAGCGTGCGCAGGTTACGGCAGCAGCTCAACCTCGCCGCCGTCGGAGACCGGAGCCTGGAACGTGACGCCGGCGGGCGTTGTGTGGTGGTCGCCCCGGCGGGCGTCCACGTGCTCAAGCGACCCCTGATGATCGGCGGCAACACCACGCTGCGGGCGGCGGGCGCCACCTTCACCTCCGACATCGCGGTCCAGCCGCAGACGTACCACAAGGACAAGAACCAGCACTCCCCGGAGCCGACCTACCCGGATTCGTTCGTCAGTGTCGGAGCGGTGAACTCCCGCGAGGCGACGTTGTTGCTCAACGCCGTCCCCGATGACTGCACCGGCTACCGGGCAGCCGGCAACATCCGGCTGGAGGGCGGCACATGGGACCCGACGGCGCACTTCGTGCGGAACGCGACCGGTGACGATCGTGCCCGGGCGACGGCCGCGCCGCCGATGAACGCGATCACCTTCGAGCACACGCACGACGTCGAGCTGTCCGGCGTCACCGTACGCAACGTCAAGTGGTGGCACGGAGTCGAGCTGAACGCCGTCCACACGGTGACCGTCAGCGAGTGCCGGTTCGAAGGCTGGGTCGAGGCGCCGACGGCCGGGCTGTGGCACGGTGAGGCGGTTCAACTCGACCTGCCGACCGACGGGACCACCTGGGGCGGGGTCGCCGACAACACCCCGACCACCGACGTCCGGATCATCGACAACTACTGCGGCGCGTCGCAGGAGTATCCGGGCTGGGGCAAGCTCACCGGCTCCCACACCGGCGCTCCCGGGGCGGTGCACAGCGACGTGTGGATCGAGCGCAACCTGATCGAGAACGCGAAGTGGGACGCGATCGGACCGATGAACACCTCCCGGGTCGTCATCCGGGAGAACACGATCAGGTCGAGCTGGGGCGGCGTCTACGTGAAGTCGATCAGCCCGAATCCGAACGGAACGATCGACATCATGGGCAACGACATCACGCTGACCGAGGGGTCGACCCGGCCCGCCGTCGGCGTGAACGCCACCAACGCCGCCCTGCCGGTCGGCGATGTGGCGGTCTACGCGAACACGGTCCGGGGCGGCGGGTTCAGCTACAGCGCCAACGTCACCTTCAGGCGGGAGCCCCAACGGTGACGTCACATCCGGGTCGCCCGTCGTGCCCTTCGAAGGCCGCAGCGACGGTTTGACGATCCCGTCCCAGGGGCCGGGCGGTGCGCGGCGTCCGCGTCCCGCCCGGCTTCCGTCGCCGTTCCTACAGGGTGACGACGGTCCCGGTGAGACGGGCTTCCTGTGCCGCCCATGCGATCTCGTGACTGTGCAGGCTCTCGCGGGGGTCCGGAGAGGATCGGGGACGGGTCGTTCCCGCTGAGGGCGTCCAGGAACGCGGTGACCAGGCCCTGGTCGCCGCCGCTGTGACCCTCCGCGGGCGGGTTGTCGATGACCTCGACGTTCCCGGTCACGAAATCGGTCACGGTCAGTTGGGCGCCGTCCGCGAGCCGCGGCTGCTCGGCGAGCAGCCTTCCCGGCGTCCCGGATCGGGCTCGGCCACGGCGGTGAGCCTGGCGCGGACGTCCGCCGTCGCGTGCCTCGTGTATCTCGTCCCCCGGTCGCCCGCACCGACCAAGGCCGGCCCAACCTGTCGCATGTCCCCAACTCCAATTATGAGAAGACGCGACGTAAAGCTAGGGTTACCGCATCCCGACCGTCAAGGGGCCTTATGACAACTCTCGGTGTTACCAACGACACCGCCCTGCTGCGTCGTCTCAACACGCGCGCCACCCTGCCCGTCCTGCGCCAGGGCGGGCCGCAGACGCTGACCCAGCTCGCCCGCGCCGCCGGCCTGTCGCGGCAGACGGCTGAGGTGGCGCTGTCCGACCTGACCGAACGAAGGCCGGCGGAGGAGTGCTCGCCGACCGAGGGCTGGGAGGACTCGTCCGTCGTGCTCGCCGAGGCGGGACGGGTCGTGGGCGGCGGGTTCTCGCACGCGGGGGAGTCGCTGCTCATGCGGGTACGGGCCCACCTGGCCGAGACGTGCCTGAACCCTCCCGAGGTCACGCTGTCCACGTTCGGCGAGGAGAGCATCGCGCTCGGCGCGGTAGGCATGGCACTCGACCACGTCGAGCGGGAACGGCTCGGGCTGTGACCGGAGAAGGCGGCCTCCCGTGTCCTTAGAGGTTGTGCTCGCGGCCGTCTTCGCCCTGGTCACAGGCGTCAACGACGGCGGCGCCCTGCTGGCCCCCGGCCACAAGCTGCCCACGGTACGGCCCCGTACCGGCATCGCCGTGCTCGTCGCGATGAACGCGCTGGTCCCCCTGCTGACCCAGGAGGTGGCGCAGACCTTCACGCGACGCCTGGCCACGCCACAGGGCCCGCACGCCCGGCAGGCGGTGGCGGTGGCGGTGATCGCGGCGCTGGTCGTCGTCCTCACCCTCAGCCATTTCGGCAAGCCCACCAGCCTCACCCTGGCCATCGTCGGAGGGCTCACCGGGGCCGGGATCGGCTGGGGGATGCCCGTGGCGGCCGGGCCGGTGGCGCTCGTGCTGGCGGTGGGGCTGGCCGCGCCGTTCGCCGGGGCGCTGGCGGCGCCGGTGGTGGCGCGGTTGCTGGGCGCCGTGACCGCGAGCCGGGGGCTGGCACGCTGGCACTGGGCCGGGTTCGCCGTGCAGAGCCTCGCCTACGCCGCCAACGACGGTCAGAAGATGACGGCCGTGTTCGTCCTCGCGCTGGGCGTCCCGGACGCGCCGCTCCCCGTCACGCTGACGACCGCGGCCCTGTTCGGCGTCGGAGCGCTGTACGGCCTGCCCAAGGCGGGCCGCACGCTGAGCATCGAGATCGTCCCGGTCCGCCCCCTGTACGGCGTGGCCGCGCAGGCCGGCTCCGGCCTCACCGTGATCGGCTGCGCCGCGGCCGGTCTGCCGGTGAGCATGACCCAGGCGGTCGCGGGCGGGTTGATCGGGTCGGCGATGGCGGAGGGCGGCGGCAGGGTGCGCTGGCACGCGGCCGTCAGGATCGTGCTGGCCTGGCTGCTGACGTTGCCGACGAGCGCCCTGCTGGCGGGGCTGGGGGCACTCGGGTGGGGGATGGTCGTGTGAGCCGGCTGAGCCGGGTGCGTGACCTGCTGGCCGGGCGCATGGACACCGCGCTGACGGAGGCCCTGGCCGGACAGCTGCGGGCGACCAGGGAGGGCGCCCGGCTCGCGCTGGCCATGGTGGCGGGCGAGATCGACAACACGGGCGCGCACGAACGTATGCGGACGATCGAGCACCTCGGCGACACCCAGCGGGCCCGGCTGGTGGTGGCGCTGGAGTCCGTCCTGATCACCCCGATCGACCGGGAGGACCTGTTCCGGCTCTCGCGCGCCATCGACGACGTGCTCGACGCGCTGCGCGACTTCGTCAGGGGAGCCCACCTCTACCGGCTCCCCGGGCAGGCCGGCTTCACCCCGCTGCTCGACCAGGTGATCGCGGGCATCGAGGCGCTGGACGAAGCGGTCCGCGCGCTGGCGTCGAAACCGTCGGCGGCCGTCGGGGACGCCCTGGCGGCCAAGAAGGCGGGCGGCGCGGTGCGCAGGATGTACCAGTACGAGATCGCCCGGATCTTCACCGGCGAGCTGACCGCGGACAAGATGAAGGAAGGAGAGCTCGCCCGCCGCCTTGAGATCGCGGGCACCGCCATCGCGGCCGCCGCCGACGCCGCGGCCGAGGGCGCGATGAAGCGCTGATGCGACCGTGAAGGTGCCGGAACCCGGTTCGGGTGCCGCCTTGTGCGGCGACGGCGAATGCGGTGGACTCAGTTGATCACGAGAAACCGCGGGGATGTGCCGGTGTCTCGGCCAGATCCGAGAAGGGGCAGGCAAGAATGAGGTTATCGCGGAGCGGTCAGAAGATGTCTGACATGTCGGGCCTGCGGAGCATCATGGAGGACGTCGCGACCTCCACCGCCTCGGGCGCGTCCGACTGGCTGAACCTGAGCATCGGCAACCCCGCCCAGATCAAAGAGGTCCTCGACGCCTGGAAGGACCTGACCGCGACGGTCGTGGCAGAGGACTACGCCTCGACGACCAGCCGGTACGGCCCCTCGCGCGGCATGCCCGCCATGGTCGACGAGATCGTCGCCCACTTCAACGCCCGCTACGGCTGGGGCATCACGGCGGACAACGTCGTGGTGGGACCGGGCAGCCAGATGCTCTTCTTCATCGCCACCGCCCTGTTCGCCGGCCAGGCCGCGGACGGCTCGCTCCAGCGTGTGGTCCTGCCCATGACCCCGGACTACGCGGGCTACCTCGGACTGTCCATGGACCCCGACGGCGTGACCGGCATCGCCCCCGAGGTCGAGCTGACCGGCGACAGGTCCTTCCGCTACGCCTTCGACTTCGACGCGGTGGAGCGGTGCCCCGAGGTCGGCATGCTCCTCCTGTCCAGCCCGAGCAACCCGACCGGCCGCAGCATCGACGGCGACGAGCTGGCCCGGCTGGTCGACGTGGCGCGGCGCCGTGACGTGCCGCTCATCGTCGACCACGCCTACGGCGCCCCCTTTCCCCGCGTCGCCGCCTCCCGGGTGGCGCCCCAGTGGGACGAACACCTGATCAACTGCTTCACCCTGTCCAAGGCGGGCCTGCCGGCCGAACGCATCGGGTTCGCGATCGGGCCGTCCCGGTACATCCGTGCGATGGTGTCGTTCATGGCCAACTCCGTCCTGCACGCTCCGCAGCTCGTGCAGCTGGTGGCGGCCAGGGCGATGTCCTCGGGGCTGCTGGACCGGCTCGCCACCTCGGCGATCAGCCCGTTCTACCGGGCCCGTCGCCTCTACGCCGAGCGCCTGCTGGCCGATCTCCTGCCGGACTCCGTCGCCTGGCGGCTGCACGAGGGAGAGGGCGGGATGTTCTGCTGGTTGTGGATCGATCACGACTGGTTCGACGACATGGCCCTGTACCAGCTCATGAAGACCAAGAAGGTCTTCGTCGTGCCCGGCCGCCACTTCTTCGGGAAGCCGATGCCGGCGTCGCACGCGACGCGGTGTTTCCGGATCAGTCTCACCCCGGAGGAACCCGTGATCGCCGAGGGCGTGGCGAGGATCGCGGAAGGACTGCTGGAACTTCGCCGGTCCTCCTGAGGCTCACGCCGTCCCGCCCTCGGCGGCGCCGGACGGGTCACGCGACCTTCTGGGCGATCCCGTCGGCCGCGGACCGTTCGACGGCGGCGAGGAGGCGGTGGTGGCGCAGGGCCGTCTCGAAACTGGGCTGCGGCTGCCGGCCTTCGGCGATGGCCCGGGCGACCTCCTGATAGAGGGCCGCGATGTTGGCCGGCGGGCCGGACCGGACGCCGGCCGGGACGGTGCGATAGCTGTCGGGCATGGCCAGGACGTCGTCGCCGATCCTGACGTCCCAGTCGCCCCAGTGGATGAACGTCCCGCGCTGGACCGGGGTGGCGGTCAGCGTCCCGTCGCTGCCGACGAGCTTGAGCAGGAACGCGTCCTGGATGGGACCGTGGCCGCCGTGCACGGCGACGGAGGCGGTGGCGCCGCTCGCCAGCAGTCCGTGCAGCAGCACGTGGCTGGGGGTGGCGTTGGGCACGGTCCGTTCCGTCCCGGTGACCAGGACGCGGTCGTGCGTGCGGGGCAGCCGGGCCGAGACCTCGGCCATCGGGCCCGCGACCCGTTCGAGGGTGGCCAGGAAGTGGCCGGCCATGATGGTCAGGATGTCGGTCCCCTCCGCGGGGTCGAGGCCGAAGACCAGTTCAGGCCGGATGCGGCTGCCGCCCCAGGGCGCGCCCTCCGCGACCAGCGCCACCGATTCGAGCGTGCCGATCCGGCCGTCGGCCAGGAGGTCGGCGGCGAAGCGGGCGCTCGGCGCGTGGTGCCCCTGGAGGACGACCGCGTGGACGACGCCCGCGGCGGTGGCCGCCTCGGTCAGCTCGCCCGCCTCGTCGGCGTCGACACCCAGCGGCCATTCGGACACGACGTGCTTGCCGGCGTCGAGCGCTGCCCTGATCACGGCGGCGTGCCCGGAGGCCTTCACCGAGACGACGACGAGGTCGACCTCGGGGTGCCTGGCGAGTTCGCCCGCGTCGGCGAAGGCGTGCCGCACGCCATGGGCGGCGGCGGCCCGGTCCGCGCTGGCCTGCTTGGTGGTCGCGACCGCGGTCACCTCGAACGCCTCAAGCGCGGCGAGCGCGGGCAGGTGCGAGCCGTCCGCCCAGCCACCGGCCCCGACAACTCCGACTCGGATCATGCGTTGCTCCTTAGTTGTGTACCTAGCGGTATGAAACTAGGGCAGTGCGGAGCCGTCGCGCAAGAGATAACGTACCGATAGGTATAAAACTTGGCAGAGAGCACGGAGGACCGCATGCCCGGGGGACGCCCACGCTCGTTCGACGCGGACGCCGCACTCGACCGCGCGCTGGAGGTGTTCTGGCGGCAGGGCTACGAGGGCACCTCGCTGACCGACCTGACCACCGCGATGGGCATCAACAAGCCCAGCCTCTATGCCGCCTTCGGCAACAAGGAGGAACTGTTCGGCAAGGTCCTCGCCCGCTACCTCGACGGCCCCGGTGCCTACACCGCCGCCGCGCTGGACGCACCCACCGGCCGCGAGGTCGTGGAGCGGCTGATCCACGGAGCCGTGGCCCTGACCGCGGGCGAGGACACGCCCGAGGGCTGCCTCTGCGTCAAGAGCGTGCACGCCGGCGGCCCCGACTCGCACGCCGTGCGCCAGGACGCCGTCGCCGTGCGCAAAGCCGGTGAGGCGGCGCTGCGCAGGCGGCTGGAGCAGGCCGACGACCTGCCCCCCCACTACGAGCCGGCCGCCCTGGCGGCACTCGTCCACACGATCTCCGACGGCATCGCCGTCCAGGCGGCGGCCGGTCGCGGTCGCGACGAGCTGCGGCAGGTCGCCGACCTGGCGTTGCGCGCCCTGCTGGACTGAGCCTGCTGGACCGAGGTCGCAATCCTGCCGCCTGATCGGCCCGCAGCGGGCGCTGACCGCGAGACGTGTCGAGAAATATGGAACTTCGCCCGCGTTCATGGCAATTACTCGTGTCATGTTCGAGGACATCCGAGAGGCGACAGATGCGACACGAGAGCCAGGCGGCTCCCTCCTCCTGGCCCCAAACCGCCGAGGGCCCGTCGCCCTGGCGCGAATCCGAGCGGTTCGCCGTCCTGTTCACCCGTCACGCCCCTGAGCTGAAGCGCTACGTCATGCGGCGGCTGGGCCCCGAGCCGGCCGACGACATCGTGGCCGAGACCTTCGCCGTGGCCCTGCAACACCTGGCGTCCTACGACGGCGGCAAGGGCAGCGAACGTGCCTGGCTCTACGGGATCGCCACCAACCTCGTCAGCCGGCATCGGCGCCGTGAGATCGGCCTGTACAAGGCGCTGAGCCGCACCGGCGTCGACGCCGTGATCGAGCCGTTCACGGACGAGGTGGACCGGCGGGTGAGCGCGGGCGGGGCGAGCAGGCGGCTGGCGAAGGCGCTGGCCGGGCTCTCCCGGGCGCACCGGGACACGTTGCTGCTGGTGATCTGGGGCGAGCTGACGTACGACGAGGCCGCGGCGGCGCTCGACGTGCCGGTGGGGACCGTCCGGTCGCGGGTGAACAGGGCGAGGGCCAAACTGCGCCGGGTGCTGTCCGACGTCGATCCGGAAGAGGGGTAGACCGTGGTGAACGAGATCGAGATGCTGCGCCGGATGCGCGACGAGGTTCCCGAGCGGCCCGACGTGTCGCAGGTCCGGCTCAGGATGGCCGCGCACCTGGAACGCGCCCCCGCACGACCGAAGCGACCGGCGTACCGGCTGAAGTTCGGGCTCGCGCTGGCCGCGGCGGGGGTGCTGGCGGCCGCGACCGCGGCGGTCCTCGTCCCGGCCGGCGGGGACGAGCCGCGGCCGCGGCGGCCGGCCGTGCCGAGCGCGGCGATGGTGCTGGAACGGGCCGCGCTCATGGCGACCCGGAGCGCACCCGCCGAGATCAGGCCCGACCAGTGGTTCTATCTCAAGGAGTCGCAGCACATGGGGGCCGACCTGCCGACGTTCGAGACCTGGGACCGCATGGACGGGACCAGGTCGGCGCTGCGCCAGGAGGGCGGGGAGCTGAAGATCGGCCCAGCCGAGAAGGGATCGACGACCGTGCGGCGCACCCAGCGGGAGGTGGCGGCCATGCCCGCGGATCCCGACGCGCTGCTGCGGTACGTCCGCGACGACGTCTCGGCGCGGATGCCGTTGTCGATCTGCGGGCCGGAGTGTCCGCCGGAGATCGCGCAGGACGTCAAGGCGTTTGGGACGATCGGGTGGTACATGAAGTTCGGGCCCGTGATCCCGCCGGACACGGCCGCGGCCATGTTCCGGGCGCTGGCGAAGATCCCGCACGTGTCCGTCGAGGAGAACGCCACGGACATGGACGGCCGTCCCGGCGTCGGCGTGGTCTTCGACGCGGGTCAGTTCGGCAAGCTCTCCTACGTGCTCAGTCCGGGCGACTACCGCTATCTGGGGGTGAAGGCCGTGAGCGACGGCCAGAGCGTGGGCATGTCGGTGCTCGGCTCGGGGATCGTGGACCGGCCGGGTGACACGCCCTGATGAGCGCCGGCGGCGGGCTTCACAACATCCCCAGCACGCGGCCGAGGACGCGCTCCCATCGGGTCCGCAGCCAGCGCCGGTAGAAGACCTCTTCGAGCAGGCTGTTGACGACGAACACCACGACGATGGTGACCAGGAGCGTGACGGGGTCGACGCTCGCCGCGTAGTCGCTGGGTGGCTCGGCCGGCGGGCCCGCGTAGGTGAGCGCCGGCCAGAGGGCCACCGGCGCGACGGGGCCGTAGTGACGCCAGGCCGCGGGCCTCTCGTGGAGAAGGCCCCGAGCCGCGGCATCGCGCCGCGACAACAGCAGCACGGGTACGGCGAGCAGAAGACCGGCCTTCAGCAGCGTGTGGGCCGGTGACGACCGCCGCGTCGAGGTGGACGTATGGCTGGCGTGCCTGATGCGCTCACGTATGGAGTCGCCGGCGGAGCAACGCCGCGAGGGCTGGTCGGGCGAACGCCACCTCTGCCGTCTGGCGGTCGCCTCCCGTCACGGCCTGCCGCATCCCGAACGGATGGGGCAGGAGTTCGCCGACGCCGGCCCGGAAGGGCAGGCCATGCGACTTCACGTGTTCATGGACGGCCTGACGCTCCAGACGGCGGCCTGTCCGCACCACTTCACCCCCCAGGCCGTGCGCCGGATGGTCCACGACGAGCTGTGCCGCCTCGCCGAGGCGCCGTCGCGGTGACCGCGGGACGTCCGCGGATCGCTGGGCCGATCTCGCTACTCTGTGGTACTTTATACTGGTACTCGGTGCCACCGGGTACCGGGAAGAAGAGGATCCGCGATGGACGGCCTGACGGAGATGCTGAAGGGCACGCTTGAGGGCTGCGTGCTGGAGATCATCGGCAGCGAGGAGACCTATGGGTACGCGATCACGCGCCGCCTGAACGAACTCGGCTTCACCGACGTCGTCGAGGGGACCGTTTACACCATCCTGCTGCGCCTGGAGAAGAACAGGCTCGTGCAGGTGACGAAACGACCGTCCGGGGTGGGCCCGCCGCGCAAGTTCTACGCGCTCAACGAGGCGGGGCGCGAAGAACTCGCGACGTTCTGGGCGAAGTGGGAGTACATCACATCACGGATCGACAGCCTCAAGGAGGTCGGAAGATGAACTTCTGGGAGACCATCACGGGCAGCGATCTCACCAGGGAATGGAAGGCGTTCGAAGCCCGGGCCGGGGCGTTGCCGGCCGACCACCGGGCGGCGTGGGAGCAGATCAAGCAGCACCTCTACCCCCACGCGGACTTCACCGGCCGGAACCTGATGCCGATCCTCGACGGCGCTCTGGGGCTGCTCGAAGAGGCGGCGGCCGACGGGCGCGGCGCTCACGAGGTGCTGGGTGACGACATCGCGGGCTTCTGTGCGGCGCTGGCCGGCGGAGAAGGGGCCCGGAACTATCGCGACCGCTGGCGCGAGCAGTTGAACAGGAACGTCGCAAGAAAACTGGGCCGGCTGGGAGGCTGACGTGGGCATCCAGGACATCATCGAAGGCAAGAAGCAGTGGCGGGCGCACCTGGCGCGGGTCAAGGCGCTCCCGCCGGACTACGAGATCGTCTACAAGGAGATTCAGAAGTACTTCTTCAAGGTCGGACCGGTCGACCTGCATGACGGGCCCCTGCTTCCGGGGATCGTCGACTTCTTCGAGGAGGGCGTCGCGGCCGGGAAGGGAGTGCTGGAACTCATCGGCACCGACGTCGCCGCCTTCTGCGACGACCTGATCAAGGACTCGCGCACCTACGCGGACGTCTATCAGGAGTCCATCACCGGGAAACTCGGCAAGGCCCAGCAGTAGGGAAAAGGGCGGGAGGTGCGACCTCGTCCGGCCTGTCATGATTCAACGGACAGTGACCGTCAAGGCTGCCTATATTCAGGGAACAGCATCCCCCTGTTGGAGGCCTAGGTGTCCGATGTGCTCGCCAAGGATCTCAGCCGCCGAGTCGTGACGAGAATCGCCCCTTCCGAACTGCCGCTGTTCGACCAGACCTGGGCCGCGCTCGGCGGCAGGAACAGGCCGAGGTCTCGCCGGGATCCGCTCGGGTTCGGGTTGCCAGGGGTGGACGAGCTGCTGGTGACGGCCATCGTCTCCGGCGTCGTGACCACCGTGCTCGCGGACGTGGGCAAGGACGTCGGCTCGTGGACGGGCCGGCTGATCGGCCGGTTGCGCCGTCGTCCGCGGGAGCTGCCCGAGGGCCCGCCGCCGTTGCCGCCGGCCCGGCTGGCGGAGATCCGGACGGTCGCCTACCGCAAGGCCCGCCGGATGGGCATGTCGCAGGCGCAGGCCGACGCGCTGGCCGACGCGGTGGTGAGCGAGCTCGCCCGCAATCCGTCATGAGAGGCCGTCTCCCGTCGGCCACCACGTCCGCGTTCGTCCTGCTGATCAGCCTGACCTTCGCCACGACCGCGATCTACCGGCCAGGGGTGTTCGACCTGCTGTCGGTGCAGGGGACGGAGGTCGCGGCGAAGGTCAGGGAGGCGTGTCAGCTGGCGGCGCTCAAGGGCCTGGACGACCCCGCGTGCGAGGTGGTGAGGCGTGGGGCCCGTCAGGATCTCCGGCTCGGCGTGCTGCTGTGTTTCGCGACGCTCGTCCTGCTCACCGGGCTTCAGTACTGGTTCGGCCCGGCCTGGCGGATCCGCCGCAGGCGGCTGCGTCCGGTCGTCGGCGAGGTCCACGACGAGCTGCGGCGGATGGCCGGGGAGGTGCTCGGCGGCCGGCGGGTCGTCTTCCTGCTCGACGTGCTCAACCCCGGGGTGGCCGGGCTGGCGTTCGGTCGCATCGGACGCAGGTATGTCGTGATCAGCCGGGGCACCTGGATGTTGTTCGAGCGCGACCGGCCGCTGTTCCGGGCGGTGGTGCTGCACGAGCTGGCGCACGTGCGCAACCGGGATCTGACGATCACGGCGGTGACGCTGGCGATGTGGCGGTCGTACGCCGCGGTGATCCTCGTGCCTGGCCTGCTGGCCGCCATGAACGGGATGTTGTCGGGGCGGGCGCCGTTCCTGCGGTCCGAGCAGATGCCGTTCGGCTCGAACGTGATGTTGTCGTGGTTGTTCGCCGTCCAGATCACCGGTCTGGCGGTGCTGTCGTGGCTGACCCGTTCGGTGGTGCTGCAGTCGCGTGAGCTGCTGGCCGACGCCCGCGTGTTGTCCTGGCAGGAGGACGCCACGCCGCTGCGCCGCCTGTTCGAGCAGGCGCCGGCCGCGCGCCGCCGGCCGGTGTCGCTGCGGGTGCGCACCCACCCGCATCTCGCCGTACGCCGGGCCGCGCTGGACGGGCAGGCGCCGCTGGTCCGCCAGGGCTTCGTCTTCCCGCTGGCCCTGGGCGGCTGTTTCTCCCTGACCATGGATCCCGCCACGTCGCTGACCGCGCAGGGACGCACCAACACGTTGCCGTGGCCGGCGGAGGCGTTCGCCCTGCTGCTGGCCGTCGCCCTGGGGCTGCGGGCGTTGCGGGCCGTGGGGGCGCCCGGCGACGCCGTGCACGTGCCGCTGGGCCTGGCCGCGGGGCTGGCGGGCGGCTGGGTGCTGGCGCCGAGCAGGCTGACGGACCACGCGCTGGCCCCGTTCCCCGTGTCGGTGCAGTTCGGCGGGCTGGTGGTGCTCGCGGTGGCGGGCCTGCTGCTGGGGTTGTGGGTGCGGTGGGTGGCGAGGGTGTGGGCGCCGCGGGTGCGCGGCCTGTGGTCGGCGCTGGCGCCGTTGTCGCTGATCGCGGCGGTCGTGACGCTGAGCGCTCGGATGTTCTACGACGTCCAGACGCAGATCATCGTCGCCCACGTCCAGAAATATCCCGCCGTATCGGATCCGCTGGCCCAGGTTCTGATCACGGCGCAGATCATGCTGGACTCCCGGCTGTCGGGGGGCGTTCTGCTGCTGGTCGCCATCGTCCTGCTCATGCTGACCCCGATGGCGGTGCGGCTGGCCGACCTCGGCGAACGCCGGCCGCCGGCGCCGCGCCGCAAGGGCCGCCTCGCCCTGGCCCTGGCCTGCGGAGCAGCCGCGGCGGTGATCACGGCGGTCGTGTCGGGCACGGTGAACGGCTACATCTTCCAGCGCTCCGGCGCCACCGTGTCGGGCCTCATCGCCGCCGGCGCCGCTTCCGGCGCCGCCCTGGCGGCCGCCGTGGCGGGTTGGTCCAGGACGTCGCCGGTCGCGAAGGGCATGGTGACCGGACTGGCCGCCGCGGTGCTCTACGCCCTCGTGCTGGAGCTGGTGGTGCTCCCCCTACGGGCGGCGCTGCCCTGGATGCTGCACATGATCATCCTGGAACGCGTGCTGGAGGCGGCGCTGATCGCCGGTCTGACCACGGCCCTGCTGTCCCGGCTGCTGCCCGTCCAGGTGGCTCCGGTCGCCGAACCCGTACGAGGCTGAGGTCGGGGCTGTTCAGGCGACGACGGGTTCGCCGCTCAGCGCGACCCCGGCCCGGCGCAGCTCGTCCAGTGCGGTGCGCGTGGTGTCGGCGGCGACGCCGGCGGTGTAGTCGAGCAGGACCCGCACGGTGAAGCCCGCGCGAGCCCCGTCCAGCGCGGTGGCCTTCACGCAGTGGTCGGTCGCGATGCCGACGACGTCGAGGTCGACGACGTCACGGGCCTTCAGCCAGGCCGACAGCGTCGTGCCGTCCTGGGTCGAGCCCTCGAAACCGCTCTTGGAGGCGGAGTGGGCGCCCTTGAAGAAGACCTCGTCGACGTACCCGGACTCGACGGCGGGCGCGAACTCCGGGTGGAACTCGCCTCCCTCGCTGCCGACGACGCAGTGCACGGGGAAGGAGTTCTGGAAGTCGGGGTCGTCGGAGAAGTGGGCGCCCGGATCGATGTGGTGGTCACGGGTCGCGATGACGAAGGAGTACTGCCCGTCGGCGCTCCGGAGCAGCTCGGCGATGGCGGCGGCTCGATCGGCGCCGCCCTTGACCGGAACGCTGCCGCCCTCGCAGAAGTCCTTCTGCACGTCGACGATGATCAGTGCACGACTCATGGAAATCCCCTCTCCCCGACTGTCGCAATGAGTGTATGGGATGTCACATTGAGTGCTCTCGGGCGAGGCGGCGTGGCGTGCGGCAGCCCGGCCCTGGCCAAGGCCGGGCTGGACGACTCGTCGATCTAGCGCTTGACGGAGAGCAGCCGGTCCACGGCGAACGGGACGATCTCCGGCTGCGCCGCCTTCGTGCGCGCCGGGCTCTGGCCGCAGAGGCCCAGCAGCAGGTAGTCGACGGTGGCGTAGTCGATGGGGCTGATCACGATGTTGCCGTTCTCGTCCAGGCTCTGGTACTTCGTGCGGTTGACGCCCATGGAGAGCTGGCGGGCGCCGTCCGGGCTGGTGTAGGAGTCGGTGGCCATGCCGAAGACGCCGCCGCTGTGCCCCCAGAACCGTCCGCACGGCAGGTCGGTGGCGTAGATGCCGAGGCCGTAGGCTCCCGACACCCCGGCCACGGGCACCGTCTTCTGCATCTCGGCCAGCTCGGCGGGGCGGAGCAGCTCGCCGCGCAGCAGCTTCCGGTAGAACTGGTTGAGGTCGTCCATCGTGGACACGACCGCGCCCGCCGTGGTGATCCACGACATGTTGTAGACGCTGTAGTCCTTGGGCGGGTCGATGAAGCCGAACATCGACTCGTACGCCTTCGAGTGCGGGCCGGGGATGACCGGCGTGCGCGGGAAGGACGTGTGCCGCAGGCCCGCCTTGCGGATGACGTTGCGGGTGATGTACCGCTCGGCGTTCTCGCCCGTCACCTTCTCCAGGAGCAGGCCGGCGATCAGGTAGTTGGTGTTGGAGTAGATCCCCGGCGTGGCGCCCGGCTCGCCGGTCGGCGTGGCGGCCAGGCCCAGGTCGACCAGCTCGCGCCGGGAGAAGGTGCGGAAACGGTTGTCGTCGAGGCTCTCGAACGTGCCCTGGAGCAGCGAGGGGAAGGCCGGGCCCACGTGGTCGGCGATGTGGCTCGTGTGGTTGAGCAACATCCGTACGGTGATCTTCTGGCCGCGCTCGCCGGGCACCACGTCGGGCAGGTAACGGGCGATGGGGGCGTCCAGTTCGACGGTGCCGCGGGCCACCTGCTGGAGCAGGGCCACCGCGGTGAACGTCTTGGTGATGCTGCCGACCCGGTGCACCATGTCGGGGCGCACCGGACGGTTCGTGGCGACGTCCGCCACGCCGGCGGCGCCCCGCCAGTCGCGTTCCCCGTCGCGGACGGCGGAGTAGATGCCGTACATGCCGGCCTGATGCACGGCGTCCAGCGACCGGCGCAGCGCCTGCCGGTCGGGCCCGGTCTCCCGCGCCGGGGTGGGGGCGGCCTGGGCCGGGGTGGCCGCCGCCAACATTCCGGCGGTCAGGGCGGCGGTCAGGGCGGCGGCCGAGGCGTTCTTTCCAAGCGTCCGGATGGTCATGGCGTAAGCATGATCCGAACGCGGCTCGGCGGTCAGTCCCGGCTGTCATCGGCTCCACATGACAGGAGTCATGATCGGTGGCGCGGGGGTCCGGCCCGCTCCCCGGCCGTCTAGACGAAGAAGCCGATGATGCCGCTGATGCGGTCTCCCCTGAACTCGACCACGTCGTAGCCGGTGGCCACCGTGCCGAGCCGCCAGGTGAACAGGGCGCGGTCGTGGTGGGCGCCGATCACGGTGCCGAGGGTGAAGCGGAGGTCGCCGAACTTCCCATGGGCCCTGCCGATCGCCTCCGACAGCTCCGCGTGCCCGCGCAGGCCCGCGTAGTCGGGGTCGGAGTAGAGCGAGTCGTCGGTGAGGACGGCCGTCATGAGCGCGTCACGGGCGGCGCGGTCGCGCTCGTTCCAGATGTCGATGTACTTGAGGATGAGGTCATCGGTGTTCATGCGGTTGCTCCTTCGAGAGTGCGGGATCGTGAGGGTTCGAGGGCGAGGGCGGTCAGGCCCCCGGCGACGGTGAGCGCCGCGGCCGCCCATCCGGCGGCGTGCAGGCCGCCGAGCAGGTCGGGCGAGGCGGTGGTGACGGCGACGATGACGGCCAGGCCCATGGCGCCGCCGATCTCCTTGGCGGTGCTGGCGATGCCGGAGGCGACGCCCTGCTCGTGCGGCGCGATGCCGGACCCGGCGGAGGCGAACAGGGTGACGAAGGCGACGCCGCCGAACAGGCCCCAGACGACGCTGCCGGGCAGCAGGGTCCAGAAGCCGCCCGCGGGCGTGGTGCCCATGACCATGAGGGCGATGCCGACGCCGGTGCCGACCGTCGAGACCGAGAGCGTGGTGCGGATGCCCCACCGGCCGAGCGCCGCCGGGGCGATCTTCACGGCGGCGAACATGCAGACCAGCGTGAGCGGTAGGAAGCTCAGCCCCGCTTGCAGGGAGCTGTAGCCGAGGACGGGTTGCAGGTAGGAGGTCAGGACGTAGTAGCCGCCGCCGAGGGTGCCCTGGAAGACGGCGATCACGATCATGGTGGTGGCCAGGGAACGGCCGCGCGCCAGCCGTAGGGGGATCAGCGGGTCGCGGGTGCGCGACTCGACCAGCAGGAACGCCGCCAGCAGGAGGGCGCCGGCGATCAGCGAGCCGTAGACGCGGGGCGAGTCCCATCCCGAGTCGGGGCCGCCGGCCAGCCCGAACACCAGCAGGGCGGCGCTCCCGGTGGCCAGGAGCGCGCCGGGCAGGTCGAAGGAGCCCGGGGTGCGGGCGGGGTCGGCGGGCAGCAGACGGGGTGCGGCCAGGGCGCACATCAGCGCCAGCGGCACGTTGACGTAGAACACCCATTCCCAGCCGAGATAGTTGGTCAGCACGCCGCCCAGCAGTGACCCGGCGGCCAGTCCCGCGCTGCCCGCCATGCCCCAGGCGCCCAGGGCCCGGTTGCGGGCCGGCCCCTCGGCGAATCCCCGGTAGATGAGCGTGAGGGTGGCGGGCGTCAGCAGCGCGCCGCCGACGCCCTGGACCGCGCGGGCGGCCACCAGCGTCTCCGAACCGTTCGCAAGCCCGCCGGCCAGCGAGGCGACGCCGTACAACGCCAGTCCGGCCATGAACATCCGGCGCGGGCCGAGGCGGTCGACGGCCCGTCCGCCGAGAAGCAGGAGGCCGCCGAGGCCGATCGCGTAGGCGCTGACCACCCATTGGACCGACGACGGGCTGAAGCCGAGCGCGTGCCCGATGTCGGGCAGCGCCACGTACACGATGTTGTAGTCGAGAGCCACGATGAGCTGCGTCAACGCCAGCAGCCCAAGGCGCAGTCGAGGCGAATCCATAGATGCCTTCCTGCATGCCGAAGAATTACTACACGGCGTTCACCATAGAGCACGGTGTTCAATAGTCAAACCCTGTAGGGTGTCGGCATGGAAGCGACCATGAGCAGACGCGAACGGCTGCGCGCCCAGACCAGTGCCGAGATCAAGGCGATCGCGCTCAAGCTCATGGCCGAAGGCGGCCCCGACGCGATCTCGCTGCGTGCCATCGCGCGCGAGATGGGCATGACGGCGGGCGCCATCTACAGCTACTTCGCCACGCGCGACGACCTGGTCACGACGCTGATCGGCGACGTCTACACCTCGCTCGTCGAGGCCGCCGAGGCGGCGCGCGACGCAGTGCCCGAGTCCGACGTGGGCGGGCGGATCATGGCCTGGGCGCAGGCCGTGCGGGACTGGTCCCTGGCCAACCCCGAGGGCTTCCGGCTCATCTACGGCGACCCGGTGCCCGGCTACCGGGCGCCGGACGACAGCCCCGGCATCGCGGCCGAGGTGCGCGCCTGCACCGGCATCACCGGTCTCGTGGCCGCCGCGTGGCCGGTCGCCGGGCGCGCGAGCCAGGGCTATGACTGGGCCGACTTCGACCCCGGGCTGGTCGCGCACACCCGGGAGACGTTCCCCGACCTGCCGCCCGCGGGGCTGGCCCTGACCATGCGCGTGTGGGGGCGCATGCACGGCCTGATGGCGCTGGAGATCTACGGGCACCTGCGCGGGCTCGTCCACGACCCGGCGACCGTCTTCCGCGACGAGATGCGCGACCTCATCGCCTCACTCGGGCTGTAACGCCCCGAAGGGAAGGTTCACCCGCGCCGCCCGGCCCTCACGCGTGGCTCGGGGCGCGGCCCGGCGATGTCGCGGTTAGAACGTGCCGTTGGCGTTGGCGGCGGTGTCCGGGATGGGCTGCATGACGTCCCAACGCTCGTTGATCTTCGCGCGGACCATCGCCGCGGTGCAGCGCCGCATGGACGAGGGGCACGCGCCCGTGGGCGACGCCGTCACGGTCGCGCTCGATCTCCGGTGCCGTGGGGCCCGTCGCATGCCGATGCCGATGGGCGACGAGTCTGGAAGGATCACGTCCACCCTTGCCGACGGCTTGCGACACGACATGAAGGAGTGCTCATCGTGACACCCGAGACGGAACCGGCGACCGACCTCAACGGGTGGGAGGCCGCGCTCGCCGGCGCCTTCGCGACACTGCTCGGCGGAGAGCCGGCCGCCGACCCTGCCGCCAGGTACGGCGTGTACTACGCCTCGGACTCCCTCGACGAGTTCCTGTTCCCGAGTCCCTGGGCCACCCCTGACGCGCTGTCGGCCGGGGAGCCGAGACATCTTCCGGATTCGGACGGCGAATACCCCTTCTCCCCCTGGACGTGGCGGTTCGACCTGAGCGAGTCGCTGTTCGGCTTCGACGCCGAACTCCTGGCAGGCACGGGACCGTGGGGCGACGACGGCCACAAGGGCCCCCGGCCGTTCGACGACGCCTTCGTCGCCGACCTGCGGACCGTCTCCTCGATCGGCGAAGCCGGTGAGGCGCTGGCCCACGGCGCGGAGCTGGGGCCGCTCCTGGGCCTCCATGGCGTCGACCTGACCGGCCCGGAGTCCGGGAAACTGAACGGCTGGCTGACCGTGCTGCTGCGCGTCGCCACCGACGGCACTCTCACCGATGCGATGCGGGCCGCCACGTTCACCGAGCGCGGGCCCGGACACCTGGTGTCGGTCCACGACATGGCCCGCGTCCGCTCCGCCGAGGAGCCCTGGGAGGAAAGGCTGAGCGCGGTCACGCATCCCGCGCTCCGCGACCATCTCCGCATGCTCTGCCTCTCCGAGGGCGACGCGCGCAGCGAGGGCGGCTTCTACCACGGCACCGACCACTGGCCGTGGGCCGACGTCCTGGAGGCGGTCGGCTGCTCCCTCGTCGCAGGCTGGGGCTTCGGCGAGTCCCAGGCCGGCACCGCCGTCGTACGACTGCCGGACAAACCGGAACCACGCTGACCACTCGCCGGCACAGTGCGTGGAAGATCGTGAGGATGTAGGCATGAGTTCATCGCAGCCCCTCGCCGACCCCGGGTCCGGGCCGGACCACCGTTACCTGCTCGACAACGCCCGGACGGAGGCGGGCGAGCGGTTCACCTGGCTGGCCGAGCTGTTCGACGGTGTCACACGGGGGCACTTCGACCGGCTCGGCGTGCAGGAGGGCTGGCGCTGCTGGGAGGTCGGTGCCGGAGGCCCCGGCATTCCCGAGGCGCTCGCCACGGCCGTCGGGCCGACCGGTTACGTGCTGGCCACGGACATCGATCCGTCCTGGCTGGACCCGCACGGCGGGTACGAGGTGCGCCGGCACGACGTCGTCGGGGACCCGCCGCCGCAGCCGGGCACGTTCGACCTGGTGCACGCCCGGCTCGTGCTCGTCCACGTGCCCGACCGTGCCCGGGCGCTGGCGACGATGGTGGCGGCCCTGCGCCCCGGCGGCCGGCTGCTGATCGAGGACGCCGACACCGAGCTGCAGCCGCTGGCCTGCCTCGACGAGGTCGGCCCGGCACAGCGGCGCGCCAACCGGCTGCGGCGCGCCGTCCGGGAGTTGATGACCCGCCGCGGGGCCGACCTGCGCTACGGCCGTACGCTGCCGCGGGCGTTGCGGGCGGCCGGCCTGGTCGAGGTCTCGGCGGCCGGCTGCTTCCCGGTCGGCGGGGTGGCCTGCGACCGGCTGGAGGCCGCGACGGTGCGCATGGTCCGCGCCGAGTTGCTCGCCGCCGGGTTGGCCGACGACGCCGAGATCGACGCGCACCTGGCCGCCGTCGACGCCGGCGAGCTCGACCTCACCCTCGCGCCGCTGATCTCGGCATGGGGACGCCGCCCGGGATGAGCCGGCGGCCGGGTGGCGGTCATGGTGAGGCCGGTGCTGCCGCGCCGGACGTCAGGGCCGCCTGGACGATGCGGATCGCCTCGGCCGCGTCGATGCCGACGCTGGCGATCACGGCGGCGTAGTCCGCGGCGGCCCGGCGGGCCCGTTCCCGGCCTTCCTCGCCGGCGGCCGCCACGAACGAGCCCGCCCGGCCGCGCGTTTCGATCAGCCCCGCCTCCTCCAGCTCCCGGTAGGCCCGGCCGACCGTGTTGACGGCCAGGCCGAGGTCGGCCGCGAGGTGGCGGATGGTCGGCAGCCGGGCGCCCACGGCGAGCGTGCGGTCCTGGATCTGCCGGGCGAGCTGGGCCCGCAGCTGCTCGAACGGCGGCACCGGCGAGCCCGCATCGATGACGATCATCGCAGGCCCACCGCGCGCCGCGCCGTGGCCGCGTACGACGGCGCCCTGACGTGGACGGCGACCAAGGCGAGCACCCCCGCCACCAGGAAGCCCGCCGAGGCGGCGCTCCACCACCCGGGCGCGAACCCGGACAGCAGCACCACCGGCAGCGCCCACAGCACAGCCGGCGCGGAGCTCTCGCGCGCGTCCTCGATCCGCATGACGACGTCGGCCGTCAGCGAGACCTCGTCCTCGGCCACGACGGGCCGGGCCAGCATCTCGCGCAGTTGCAGGACGGCGCCGAGGGCGACTCCGATCACGGCGACGAGCAGCACGACGGCGGCGTGCCGTGCGGTGCCCTCGGTGACGACCAGCGCGCTCACCCCCAGCGCGAGCGCGCAGGCGAAGGTGGCGCCCGCCATGACGGCATGGGGCCGTCCGAGCAGGGCGGCCCAGCCGAGCTGCACCGGATGGGTCACCCGCCGCGGCAGTGCCGCCCCGGCGCGCCGGTCGACGCGCCGCACCCAGGCGTCCAGCAGCACCTGGGTCAGCAACAGCGCGACGATCGACGCGCTCAGCGCCAGCACCGGCACGACGCGGCTCGACCCGGACCCGCCGGAGGCGCCCGGCAGGGCGGCGACCTGTGCCAGGGAGGCCGCGACGAACAGCACGGCCAGCAGGACGCTGCCCAGCAGCCGCACCCGCCGCCGCACCGCCAGGCGCGTGGCCAGCAAGGGCGTGGGCGGGCCGTCGCTCAGACCGTGCCGCCGCAGCCAGGTCTCGGCGCACCGGATGTCCGCCGGCGGAGGTCCGGCGTCGGACATGGGAGTGTTCGTCATGCACTCTCCTTTTGTCGCAAGCTTTGTAGCAACATGATGCGTCATTGCTTGAGACAAAGTCAACGTTCCGCGGGCTGCCGGCGACCCCGTCCGGCCGATGGCGGAGATGCGGGGTGACGGGCCGAAGGCGTTCGCCGGGGACGACATGTGCGGTGGTCTGCTGCGGAGGTGAAGCCGAGCTGCCCCCTCCGCAGAGGCGCCGCGGTCCGGTGGGCCGCGTCGCCCCTGCGGGTCGGCCGACCACGCCCAGAAGCTCCTCCGGGTCCCGGGGTCAGCGGCCTGCGGTCGCGGTGGTGGTCAGGGGGAGGGGGAGCGGTAGGGGGTAGGTGCCGGTGAAGCAGCCGTCGCAGGTGCGGCCGCCGCCGATCGCCCGCTTCATCGCCTCCAGTGACAGGTAGCCGATCGAATCGGCCCCGATCAACTCGCCCACCTCCGGTACGGACCGGGCGCGCGCGGCCAGGTCGTGCTTCGTGCTGATGTCGACGCCGAAGAAGCAGGGCCAGCGCAGCGGGCTGGACGCGACCCGCAGGTGGACCTCCGCCGCACCCGCGCGGCGCAGTTTCGTCACGACGGCGCGGGCGGTGTTGGCGCGCACCACCGAGTCGTCGATCAGCACGACGCGGCGGCCTTCGACGGTTTCCGGGATGGCGTTCAGCTTCAGGTCGACCGCGTGCCGGCGTTCGCCGTCTGCCGGCATGATGAACGAGCGTCCCACGTAGGTGTTGCGGATCAGCGCCTCGGCGTACGGGATGCCGCTGGCCGCGGCGTAACCGAGGGCCGCGGGCCGGGCGGTGTCGGGCGTGGGGACGACGACGTCCGCGGCGGCCGGGGCGTCGTGTGCCAGGGCCGCGCCCATCGCCTGCCGCACCTGCTGCACGCGCCGGCCGTTGAGCATCGAGTCGGGGCGGGCGAAGTAGACGTACTCGAAGATGCAGGTGGACGGCGCCGGCGAGGCGAAGCGATGGCTGAGGACGCCGTGCGGGCCGATGGAGAGCAGCTCACCGGGCTCGACCTCGCGCAGGAAGGCGGCGCCCACCGCGTCCAGGGCGGTGGTCTCGGAGGCGGTGATCCAGCCGCCACCGGGCAGGCGGCCCAGGCACAGGGGCCGGAAACCGTTCGGGTCGCGTGCCGCCAGCAGGCCGTCGGGCGTGGCCACCGCCAGGCTGAACGCCCCGGACACCCGGGGCAGCACGGCCAGCATCGCCGCGAGCGTGTCGCCGTCCTGGTCCGACAGCGCCCGCACGAGCACCGGGGTGTCCGCGTCCGCCTCGCCGGTGCGGTCGACGTGCCGGCGTCCGGCCAGGTCGTCAGCGTCGTCGACGGCGAGCAGGTTGCCGTTGTGCGCCAGCGCGAAGCGGTGGCCGGCGCGGGTCGATCCGAGCAGCGGCTGGATGTTGCTCTCGCCGGTGCCGCCGGCCGTCGCGTAACGCACGTGGCCCACGGCGGCGGTCGCGTGCGCGGCGTTGAGCGCCGACTCGTCGAAGACGTCCTGGACGAGGCCGGTGCCCCGGTGCCGGAACAGGCGGCCGTCGAGGGCCACCACGATGCCGGCGGAGTCCTGGCCGCGGTGCTGAAGTGCGAGTAACCCGTAGTAGGCGAGGCGGTCGAGACGATCGCCGGACGATTCCGGCTGGTAGAGGGCTACGACGCCGCAGCGCTCGCGAACTTCGTCAAAACCCACAGGAGGCCCTTCTCTGTCAGTGGATGTGGTGCATCCATCCATCGGGATCCGGTGCGATGCCGTGGTGCAGGTCGACGAGCGCGGTACGCAGCGCGCGGGTCACCGGTCCCGGCGTGCCGTCGCCGATCGTCCAGTCGCCGTCGCGGTCGCGGACCCGCCCGACCGGGGTGACGACCGCCGCGGTGCCGCAGGCGAACACCTCGGTGATGTCGCCGTCGAGGCACTGCCGGCGCCATTGCCGCAGGCCGATGCGCTCCTCGCGGGGGGTCAGGCCGAGCCGGGCGGCGAGGGTGAGCAGCGTGTCGCGGGTGACGCCGGGCAGCAGCGTGCCGGACAGCCGCGGGGTCACCACCTCGGCGCGGGAGCCGTGGCCGCGTACGAAGAACAGGTTCATGCCGCCCATCTCCTCGACCCACTCGCGTTCCGTGGCGTCGAGCCAGATGACCTGCTGGCAGCCGGCCGCCTGCGCCTGCTGCTGGGCGTTGAACGTGGGCGCGTAGTTGCCGGCGATCTTCACGTCGCCGGTGCCGCCGGGGAAGGCCCGCGGATGCTCGTGCGCGACCCAGACCGACACCGAGTCCACGTCGTCGCCGAAGAAGCCGCCGGTGACGAACGCCATCAGCAGGAACCGGTAGGTCCGCGAGGGGCGCAGCATCAGGGTCCGCTCGTCGCCGTACATGAGCGGGCGCAGGTAGAGGCTGTGCGAGGGGTCGTCGGACAGCCAGCCCTCGTCGTGGCGCACGAGGTCGTCGATGGCGGTGACGAACAGCTCGTCGGGCAGCTCCGGCATGGCCAGCCGGGCCACCGAACGGCGGAACCGGCGGGCGTTGTCCCAGGGACGGAAGACGGCCATCGACCCGTCCGGCTGCCGGTGGGCCTTGAGCCCTTCGAAGGCGACCTGCCCGTAGTGCAGTCCGACCGTGCCGGGGTGCATGGCGAGGTCGGCCAGCGGGAGCAGGACGGGCCGGGTCCACTGCTGTTCGGGCGTCCACTCGATGCCGACCATGTGGTCGGTGAACGCGTCGCCGTGCCCGGGATCGATCACCGGCTTGGTGCGGGTGGCGGTGTGCAGGATGCCTGCCATGGCGGTTCCTTCCCGTGGATCGGGGTCAGACCAGGGGGACGAAGAAGAACGTGTCGCGCCGGGTGATCAGGCCGGCGTCGTCGTAGCTGAAGAAGTCCGCGAAGCGGTGACCGGCCGGCCGGTCGTCACGCAGGGTGCCGGTGAAGGAACCGTGGACGGCGGCGGTGGCGCCGTCGACGACGATGCCGGTCAGGGTGTGCCGCCCCGAGCGGATCGGCCGGTCGTGCTCGTAGAAGTGGCGCAGCTGGTCGCGGCCGATCAGCGGGGGGAACCCCGGCCGGTGGTAGCACAGGTCCGCGGCGAACAGGCCGACCAGTTCGGTGACCTGGTCGTGGTCGATGAGCTGGTAGAAGTGGCGGATGTCGGTGGTCGTGGACACGGGACCTCCTCGGCGTGGGGTGGCGGACGACGGTCAGACGCGCGACCGCGCCGGGGCCTGCAGGATCGGCCCGACGATCGCGGCCATGGCCGGGCTGACCAGGTCGCTGTGGCCGCAGTCGAGCCGGTGGACGTCGACGCGTCCGGTGGCGTAGGGCGTCCACGCGTGCCCGCCCGGCCAGTCGGCGGGCCGCCCGGCGGTGGCCTCGACGAACGTGATGTCGCCGTCGAAGGCGGCGCTTCGGTGCACCCGGGCGGCGTTGAGGTTGCTGGCGAACACGTCGAGCAGCGCGGCGATCTCCGCCTCCTCGATGCGGGCCAGCGGGCTGTCGGAGCCGCGCACGATGCGGACGAACGCCGCCCGGTCCAGCGACGCGGGCGAGCGGTCGGCGGTGAGCAGGCCCAGCTCGGCCAGCAGTTCGGCGAGCACGGCCGGATCCTCGGCGTGGACCGGCCCGCGCGCCGCGGCGACCTCGGCCGGGTAGCCGTCCAGCAGGGCCAGCAGCTCGACCCGCTCGCCGTGGCGTTGCAGGTCCACCGCCACGGCGTGGGCCACGACCGCACCGAACGACCAGCCCATCAGCCGGTACGGGCCGTGCTCCTGGACCGACCGGATCAGCGCGGTGTACTCGTCCACCATGGCCGGGACCGACCTGGTGGCACCCGGCTGCCCGAGGCCCCTGGCCTGCAGGCCGTAGAACGGCCGGCCGGGGTCGAGGTGGGGGACCAGCGCCGAGTAGCCCCAGCTGGTCCCGGTCGCCGGGTGGACGCCGAACAGCGGGACGCGGTCACCGGCGGTGCGCAGCGGCAGCAACATCGGGAACGTCTGCCTGCCGGCCCCTTCGGTGGGGTGGTCGATGTGGTGGGCGATGCCGGTGACGGTGGGGTCGGCGAAGATCTGGCGCAGGGGGAGTTCGGTGTCGAAGAGCGTCCGGATGCGGCTGACGAGCCGCATGATCAGGAGGGAGTGTCCGCCGAGGTCGAGGAAGTTGTCGGTGGGGCCGACGTCGGTGACGCCGAGGATGTCGGTGAAGAGCCCGGCGACGATCTTCTGGGTGGGGGTGGTGGTGGGTGTCCCGGTGCCGGTGATGGTGGGGCGGGGGAGTTGATCGCGGTCCACTTTGCCGGCGGTGGTGAGGGGGAGCTGGGGGATGGCGATGACGACGCTGGGGATCAGGTGTTCGGGAAGGGTCTGGGAGAGGTTGTTGCGGACGGTCGCGGTGTCCAGCTGTCGACGGGGGACGACGTAGCCGACGAGACGCCGGGTACCGGTGCTGTCGTCGGCGATGACGACGGCCTGGCTGACGGCCGGGTCCCTGACGAGGGCGGCTTCGATCTCGCCGGGCTCGACCCGGAACCCGCGGATCTTGACCTGGTCGTCACCCCGGCCGAGGAACTCCAGCTCGCCGTCGCGGCGGAACCGGGCGATGTCGCCGGTCCGGTACATCCTGGTGCCCGGCTCACCGAACAGCTCACCGAACGGGTCGGCGACGAAACGCTCGGCGGTCAGCCCCGGCCGGTTCAGGTACCCCCGGGCGACCCCGGCGCCGGCGATGTAGAGCTCCCCGGCCACGCCGGGCGCCACCGGTTCGAGCCGGGCGTCGAGGACGTACATGCGGATGTTGGCGATCGGCCGGCCGATCGGCACCGGTGAGGCCGCCGCCGGCGGGCCGTCGATGACGTGGACCGAGCAGCCGACCACGGTCTCCGTCGGGCCGTACTCGTTGATCAGCCGGGCGCCGGGACAGATCCGCTGCCAGGAGATCACCGTCTGGGGGCGCACTTCGTCGGCGCCGATCACGTACGTGCGCACCGAGTCGAGGACGGTGCCGGGGGCGAGCTGGGCGGCGAGCAGGTCGACGTGGCCGGGGGTCAGCTTGAGCAGGCTGAAGTCGCGTGGTTCGCGCAGGAGCGCGGCCAGGGCCTGACCGCCGGTGTCCGGGCCGATCAGCGTGACGTCGCGGCCGTCGATCAGCGGGAGCCAGAAGTTGGGCACCGACAGGTCGACGGCGACCGAGCCGACCAGCGGCGCCCCGGACTCGCCGTCCAGGCCGTATCCGTCCACGGCCCACCACAGGTAGTTCAGCAGCCCGCGGTGGGAGATCAGCACGCCCTTGGGGCGTCCGGTCGAACCGGAGGTGTACATGGCGTACACCAGGTTGTCGCCGCTGATCGGCAGGTCCAGGTCCCGGCCGGAACGGGCCTGGATCCGGTCCCGGTCACGGCCCAGCCGGACCACGGTCGCGCCGGTCAGGCCCTCGACGGTGCCGGCGTGCTCGTCCTGCGCGACGACGACGTCGGCGCCGGTGTCGTCCAGGACGAACGCGAGCCGCTCCGCCGGGTGCGCGGGATCCAGCGGGACGTAGGCCGCGCCCGCCTTCATCACCGCCAGCAGGGCGACCAGCAGGTCGGGGCTCTCGCCGGCGCAGACCCCGACGAACGACTCGGTGCCCACGCCCAGGCCGCCCAGATGCCGGGCCAGGCGGTTCGCCGCGGCGTTGAGCTCGCCGTAGGTCAGCAGCACGCCGCCGGCGTCGCGTACCGCGGGGGCCTGCGGGTCGGCGGCCGCCTGCGCCTCGATCAGCTGCGGCAGCACCGAATCCGGCAAGGCCGCGCGGGTGTCGTTCCACTCCCGCAGGATCTGGTGCCGCTGCTCGGACGAGAGCACCGGGACCTGGTCGATCCGCACGCCCGGATCGGCGGCGACCGCGGTGAGCACCCGGATCAGCCGGTCCACCAGGGCCTCGGCGCTCACCCGGTCGAAGACGTCGGTGGCGTAGCGCAGCTCGCCGTCCAGGCCGTCGTCGCCGGCCCGCTTGGTGAACGTGAGGATCAGCTCCAGCTTCGCGGGGGCGTAGTCGACCGGCTGGTCGGCGGCGGTGAGCCCGGGCAGGCCGGACATCGGCGCGGTCGCCTCGTGCAGTTCCAGCATGACCTGGACCAGCGGGTTCCAGCCCATCGAACGCGGCGGGTTGAGGGCCTCGACGACCCGCTCGAACGGCACGTCCTGGTGCTGGAACGCGGCGAGGTCGGTCTGCCGGACGCGGGCCAGCAGGTCGGTGAAGGTGGGGTCGCCCCCGGTGTCGGTGCGCAGCACGAGCGTGTTCATGAAGACGCCCACCAGGTCGGTGAGCTCCTCGTGGCCGCGTCCGGCGGTCAGCGCCCCGATCGGGATGTCGTTGCCGCATCCCAGCCGGGTCAGCAGCACGGCGAGGGCGGCCTGCAGCGTCATGAACAGGGTGACCTGCGACTCGCGGGCCAGCGTCCCGAGCTGTCCGTGCAGGCCGGCCGGGATCTCGAACCGCACGCTGTCCCCGCGGAAGGTGGCCACGGCCGGGCGCGGCCGGTCCACCGGCAGCGGCAGGTGCCCCGGCAGATCGGCCAGGGTGGTACGCCACCAGTCCAGCCGCGAGTCGTCGTGCGGCTGCCGCTGCCACAGCGCGTAGTCGGCGTACTGCACGGGCAGCCGGGGCCATTCGGGTTCGCCGCCGGTGAGCCGGGCCCGGTAGGCCGCCGCCAGGTCGCGCCAGAACGGGGGCATGGACAGCGCGTCGCCGGCGATGTGGTGCAGCACCACCAGCAGCACGTGCTCGGTGTCCGACAGCGCGAACAGCGTCACGCGCAGCGGCGGGTCGCGGGTCAGGTCGAACGGCCGGGCGGCGGCGTCGGCCAGCATCCCGGCCAGCTGCCCGGCCTCGACGTCGCGCTCGACGAGACCGGCCGCCGCCTGCCCGGCGGGGATCACCTGCTGCCAGGGGCCTTCGGAGCTGTCCGGGAAGACCGTCCGCAGCGTTTCGTGGCGGGCCACCAGATCGGCGAGCGCGCCGCGCAGCGCGTCCCGGTCCAGCCGGCCGGTCAGGCGTACGGCGGCCGGGATGTTGTACGACCCGCCGTGGTCGATGCGGTTGATGAACCAGAGCCGTTGCTGTGCCGAGGACAGCGGCAGCCGGTCCGGCCGGGCCGCCGGGCGCGGCGCGGGACGGCTGCCGCCCTCCTGCCCGGTGGGGTGGTCGATGTGGTGGGCGATGCCGGTGACGGTGGCGTCGGCGAAGACCTGGCGCAGGGGGAGTTCGGTGCCGAAGAGCGCCCGGATGCGGCTGACGAGCCGCATGACGAGCAGGGAGTGTCCGCCGAGGTCGAGGAAGTTGTCGGTGGGACCGACGTCGGTGACGCCGAGGATGTCGGTGAAGAGCCCGGCGACGATCTCCTGGGTGGGGGTGGTGGTCGGCGTCCCGGTGCCGGTGATGGTGGGGCGGGGGAGCCGGCGGCGGTCCACTTTGCCGGTGGTGGTGAGGGGGAGGTGCGGGATGGCGACGACGACGCTGGGGACGAGGTGTTCCGGGAGGGTCCGGGAGAGGTCGTTGCGGATGGTCGCGGTGTCGAGCTGTTGGTCGGGGATGTCGGCCCGGGGGACGACGTAGCCGACGAGGCGGCGGGTGCCGGTGCTGTCGTCGGCGATGACGACGGCCTGGCTGACGGCCGGGTCCCTGACGAGGGCGGCTTCGATCTCGCCGGGCTCGACCCGGAAACCGCGGATCTTGACCTGGTCGTCACCCCGGCCGAGGAACTCCAGCACACCGTCGGCCCGCCAGCGCACCAGATCGCCGGTGCGGTACATCCGGGCCCCCGCGACGAACGGATTGGCGACGAACCGGGCGGCGGTCAGGCCGGGCTGCCCCAGATAGCCGCGGGCCAGCCCCAGACCCGCCATGTACAGCTCGCCGGTGACGCCCACCGGCACCGGACGCAGGCAACGATCCAGCACGTACGTCTGCTTGTTGCGCAGCGGACGTCCGACCGGGACCGGGCCGCCGGCCGTGTCGCGCACGTCGATGCGGTGGGTCGTGGTGAAGATGGTGCTCTCCACCGGCGAATAGCCGTTGACCAGCAGCAGGTCCGGACGTGCCCGCAGCAGCCGCTCGACGTGCGCCGGCGAGGCCGGCTCGCCGCCGGTGAGCACCTGCGCGACCGTGGCGAACACCTCCGGATGCTGATCGATCATCAGGTTCAGCAGGCTGGCCGACAGATGCAGCGTGGTGACCGCGTGCCTGGCCACCGCGTCGCGGATCGCCGCCGGGTCGGGCCGCCCGCCGTTCTGCAGCACGCAGGCGCCGCCGAACAGCAGAGCGCCGAACAGCTCCAGGGCGAACGCGTCCCAGGACACCGGTGAACACTGCAGCCACACCTCACCTGGGCCCATCCGGGCGAAGTCCTGGCCCTGCAGGGTGCTCACGATCGCCAGGTGGGGCGTCGCCACGCCCTTGGGCACGCCGGTGGAGCCGGAGGTGAACATCACGCACGCCAGGTCCTGCGGCCCGGCGACCGGCGGCAGGCCCGACGACGGCCGGACCGCGATCGCCGGCGCGTCGCGGCGCAGGTCGACCGTCCTCACGGGGCCGGCCTCGGCGCGGTCGCGGCCGACGACCAGCCGCACCCCGGCGTCGCGGATCACCGCGTCGCGCCGGGCCTCGGGCAGCGCCGGATCCAGCACGGTGTACGCGGCGCCGGCCTTGAGCACCGCCAGCACCGCCGTCACCAGGTCGGCGTCGCGCTCCAGCAGGACGCCCACCACGTCGCCGCGCTCGACGCCCTGCTCGTCCAGGTGCCGGGCCAGCCGGTTGGCCCGCTCGTCGAGCTCGCCGTAGGACACGGCGCCGCCGTCCACGTCGATCACCGCGACGGCTCCGGGGTTCGCGCGCGCCTGGGCCTCGAACAGCTGCGGCACGGTGTGGGCGGGCGGCACGCCGGCGGTGTCGTTCCACTCGGCCAGCACCCGGTGCCGTTCGTCGGCGGTGAGCAGGTCGAGCTGCCCGATCGGGATCCCGGCGTCGGCGGCGACCGCCTCCAGAACGGTGACCAGCCGCGCCATCAGGGCGCTGACGTCCCCGGCGGCGAGCATGTCGGTGCGGAAGTGCAGGCGCAGCTCCACCTGGTCGCCGGGCTCGACCACCAGCGACAGCGGGTAGTGCGTGGTGTCGCGGAACCCGACCTTCGCCCGGACCGCGCCGCCGCCGGGCAGGTTCACCGTGAGGTCCCCGCCCGGGAAGTTGTCGAAGACGATCGTGGTGTCGAACAGCGGGCCGGACCGGCCGTCGCGCCGCTGGATCTCGGCCAGGCCCAGATGATCGTGCTCGTACAGGGCGAGGCGCTGCTCCTGGACGGCGGCCAGCAGGGTGCTCAGCGAGTCGGTGTGCCGCCAGGTCACCCGCACCGGCACGGTGTTGATCAGCATGCCCACCATGGCGTCGGCCCCGGGCAGGTCGGCCGGCCGCCCGCCGACGGTGGCGCCGAACACCACGTCGTCGCGGCCGGTCAGCTGGCCCAGCACGACGCCCCAGGCGGCCTGGAGCACCGTGTTGAGCGTGACGCCGTGTTCCCTGGCCTGTCGCCGCAGGCCGTCCGACAGGTCGAGCGGCAGACCCCGGACGACGTCGTCGCGCTCACCGCCACCGGACGGACGGCCCCCGGAGCCGGTGAGCACCCCCTGGACCAGGGTCGCCTCGTCCAGCCCGGACAGCGCGCGCGCCCAGGCGTCGCGGGCCGCGCCGTGATCCTGACGCTCCAGCCAGCGCAGATAGTCGCGGTACGGCGCCACCGGCGGCAGGCCGTCGTCGCGCCCGCCGGCGGCCAGCACGTCCAGCAGCTCGCGCAGCAGCAGCGCCGTGGACCAGCCGTCGAGCAGCAGGTGGTGCACGGTCATCACCAGGCGGTGCCGCCGTGGGCCGAGCCGGATCAGGGTGAACCGCATCAGCGGCGGGCGGTCCAGCGCGAACCCCCGGGCCCAGTCCTGTTCGGCCTGTACGGCGGCCTCCTTCCGCGCCGCGCCCGGATCGCGGTCGGACAGGTCGATCTCGCGCCACCGCAGGGGCGCCTCGCGGTGGACCACCTGGACCGGGCTGCCGGAGCGGCGGGTGTGGAAGCCCGCCCGCAGGTTGCCGTGCCGGCGCGTCACCGACTCCGCGGCCTGTCGCAGGTGGCCGGCGTCCACGTCGCCGTCGAGGTCGACGGTGAACTGCGCGACGTACAGGCTCGACGCCTCGCTCTCCAGCCGGGCGTGGAACAGCAGACCTTCCTGAAGCGGGGAGAGCGGCAGGATGTCCTCGATCGGTGACGGCGTGCTGGTCGTCATGTCAGCTCCTTCTGCTGGCCGCGGTCACGACCGGATCGCGTTGAGTTCCGCTTCGAGTTCCGCCAGCTCCGCCGCGCTGACCGAGCGCAACGTCAGGTCGCGCGGCGCGGCGGCGGCGGTGTCGTCGGCGAGCCGGGTCAGCAGACGGAACCAGGTCTCGGCGAGCCGGGTCACCTCGGGCCGGGTCAGCGCGCTGGCGGCCCAGGACCAGGTCGCGCGCAGCACCGGCCCGCCGGCGCCGTCGACCACCGCCGCGTTGACCTCGACGGCGTGCGCCGTCGGCATGCCGGCACCGAAGCAGTCCAGGCCCACGCCGAAGTCCGCGACGATCGTCCAGTCGCCGGTGCCGCCGCCGTCGAAGCGGCCCAGGTAGTTGAACCCGATCTCCGGCTCGGTCCCCGTGACGCGCTCGCCGGGCGCGCGCAGGTACCGGTGCAGGCCGTACTCCAGGCCCTTGTCCGGGAGCTCCCGCAACTGCTCGCGTACCAGCCGCAGAGCGGCCCGCGGGTCGTCCCCGTCGTTGTCACCGGCCTCCAGCAGCCGGACCGGGAACAGGGTGGTGAACCAGCCGACGGTCCGGGACAGATCGGTGCCGTCGCGGTCCTCCCGTCCGTGGCCCTCGACGTCCACCACGACCGGCCGGTCCGGCGTGCCGTCGCGGCGGGCCTGCTCGCGCACGGCCAGGGCGAGGCCGGTGAGCAGCAGCTCGTTGACCGTGGGGGAGTCCGGGCCCACCAGCCGCTCGGTGGTGGCGGGGTCCAGGTCGAGCGTGAGCAGGCGGTCCGGTGACTCGTGGTCGGTCCGGGCGTCCGACGGCCGTCCGAGGCGGGCGCGGCCGGCGTCGAGCACCGACGACCAGTACGCCGCCGCGCCCGGCCGGGCGCCGGAGCGTGCGTCGTCGTTCAGCAGCCGCGCCCAGGTGCGGAAGGACGTCGCCGCGGGCGCGGGCCGCCATCCGGCGCCGCCGTGCCAGGCTTCGCGCAGGTCGTGGAGCAGGACGCGCCACGAGACGCCGTCCACGCACAGATGGTTGACGACCAGGCCGAGCATGGCCTGCCGCCCGGGTTCGGCGCTGAACCAGACCGCCTGGACCAGCCGTCCCTCGTCGAGACTCAGGCGCTGTTGCGCGGCGGCGAGCTCCGCGCGGATCAGCTCGTCGGCGGCCTCGCCGGTGCGGCCGTTCAGCGGCACCTCGGTCAGGCACTGCCGGGCGTCCACGTCGTCCGGTGCGGGCACGAGCAGTTCCCACTGCCCGTCGGCGGTGATCCGGCGGCGGGCCCGCAGCATGTCGTGGACCTCCAGCAGGCGCCGCAGCACGCCGGTCAGCCAGTCGCCGGTGACCTGCGCGGGGATCCGCAGCACCAGCCGCTGGCAGAACGCGTCGGCCGGCCCGCCCCGCTCGCGCAGCCAGTGCACGATCGGAGTCAGCGGCACGGCGCCCCGACCGGCCTCGGGCGCCTCGGCGGCGACGGCGGGCGCGGGGCGCGACAGCGCGCGCTCGGCGAGCTCGGCGACCGACCGGGCGCCCATGACGTCGCGCACGGTCACCGGCAGCCCGGCGCGGGTGATCTGCCCGGCGGCGTCGATCGCCTGGATGCTGTCGCCGCCCAGCCGCAGGAAGCCGTCGTCGGGGTGGACCGCCGGCAGGGCCAGGACCTCGGCCAGGATGCCGCAGACCAGCCGTTCCGGGTCGGTGCGGGCGGCCCGGCCGCCGCCGGTCCGCGGCGGTTCGATCGCGGCCAGGGCGGCCCGGTCGAGCTTGCCGTTGGCGGTGACCGGCAGCTCGTCCAGCGTGACGTAGCGGGCGGGCACCATGTGCGCCGGCAGGCGCTCGGCCAGGTACGCCTCCAGGGCGTCGCCCGTCACCGGCTCGGCGGCGACCAGGTAGCCCACCAGGTGCTGGTGGCCCCCGGCGTTTCCACGGACCAGCACCGCGGCCTGCTCGACCGCCGGGTGGCCGGTCAGCGCCGACTCGATCTCGCCGAGCTCGATGCGTTGTCCGCGTAGTTTGACCTGGTTGTCGACCCGGCCGGCGTACTCGAACGCGCCGTCGGGCCGGCGCCGGCCGAGATCGCCCGTCCGGTACATGCGCTCGCCCGCGGCGCCGAACGGGTCGGCCACGAAGCGGGTGGCGGTGAGCCCCGGCCGGCCCAGGTAGCCGCGGGCCAGCTGGACGCCGGTCAGGTACAACTCGCCGACCTCGCCGTCGGCGACCGGACGCAGCGCGCCGTCGAGCACGTGCACCCCGGTGTTCCACACCGGCCGCCCGATCGGCACCGGGACGTCCGGCATGCCCGGTGGGCAGGGCCACGCGGTCACGTCCACGGCGGCCTCGGTGGGGCCGTAGAGGTTGTGCAGCTCGGCGTCGTGTGCCTGGTGGAAGCGGTGGACCGTCTCGGCGGGCAGGGCCTCACCGCTGCACAGCACCCGCCGCACGCTGGGCAACGGTGTCCCGGGCCGGGCCCGGAGGAACGCGGCGAGCATCGACGGCACGAAGTGCAGGGTGGTGATCCGCTCGCGGTCGATGACCTCGGCCAGGTAGGCGGGGTCGCGGTGGCCGTCCGGGCGGGCCATGACCAGCGTCGCGCCCTGCAGCAGCGGCCAGAAGAACTCCCACACGGACACGTCGAAGCCGGCCGGGGTCTTCTGCAGCACCCGGTCGTCGGGCCGCAGGCCGTACTGCGCCTGCATCCAGGCCAGGCGGTTGACGATGGCCCGATGGCTGATCCCGACGCCTTTGGGACGTCCGGTCGAGCCGGAGGTGTAGATGACGTACGCCAGGTTGCCGGGCCGGACCTCGGGCAGCGTGACCGACGGCGCACCGGCATCGGCGACATCGACGGTGACGACGCCCTCGAAGGCGTCACCGGCTCCGGACGTGACGGCGGCGACGGCCCCGGCGTCGGCCAGCAGGAAACGCAGCCGCCGCGGCGGGTCGCCGGGCTCCAGCGGCAGGTACGCGGCGCCGGACTTGATCACCGCGACGATCGCCACGACCAGGCCGGCGCCGCGGGGCACGGCGACGGCGACGACCCGCTCCGGGCCGGCCCCGGCGTGCCGCAGCCGCCGGGCCAGCCGGTCGGTGCGGGCGTCGAGCTCGGCGTAGGTGAGGCAGGCGTCCTCGGCGACCACCGCGGGGGCCCGCGGGGTCCGGGCCGCCTGCTCCCGCAGCAGGCCGACCAGGGTTCCGGCCGGGACGACCGGGGAGTCCTGGGTCATGGCGTCACCGTTCCCGTCCCGTCCATCTCGGCGGCGAGGCCGGCCGGCCGCAGGTCCGTCCAGTTCTGCTCGACGTAGCGCAGGCAGGCGTCGCGGGTGTCGCCGCCGTGCGCCACCGACCAGCCGGCCGGTACGGCGGCCGTGACCGGCCACAACGAGTGCTGGCGCTCCGCGTTGACCAGCACGAAGTATCGGTCGTTGTCGGACTCGAACGGATTGGTCACGGCGCTACTCCTTGCAGCTCGGGCGTGCGGTCGGCGGGGGAGCCGGCCGGGTTCCAGACGTCGTGCGGGCTCAGCGCGGCGGGCGCGTACTGGCCGAGGGCGCTGATCAGCATCCGCATCTCCAGCTCCAGGCATCGGACCAGCCGCACCAGACCGGCCGCGGGGTCCTCGTCGGCGGCCAGCATGGCCGCGCGGCCCAGCCCGACGGCGGTGGCGCCCAGCGCCATGCACTTCACCGCGCGGGTGCCCTCCCACATGCGGCCGGACACCAGCAGGCCGGGCCGGTCCGGGCCCAGCCGGCGCAGGCACTCGTGCAGCGGCAGGCCCACGTGTCCGAGGAAGGCCGACGGCGCCCAGCCGGTGCCGCCCTCCGCGCCGTCGACCGTGACGGCGTCGGCCCCGGCGGCCCGCGCGACGGTGGCGGCCTCGGCGACGTCGCGACCCGGGTGCAGCTTCACCCAGATCCGCACCCGCGGGAAGTTGTTGCGCATGAAGCGGATCTGCTGGGCCAGGATCTCGGCGGTGAAGGTGCCCGGCGTGCCGCACCGCAGCAGCGCCGCGGAGCCGGAACCGGAACCGGAACCGGCGTCGGCGTCGGAGCCGGAGTCGAGCAGTTCCTCCAGGGCGTAGCGGTCGGCCAGCCGCCGCGCGGCCGCCTGGTCCACCAGGGTCATGCCGCCGAGACCGGGTTTGGCGCCCTGGCCGAGCTTGAGCTCGAACGCCAGCCGGCCGGAGTCGAGCAGCCGCTGCGTGGACGGGTCGCCGTAGACCAGCTGCCAGACCTCGGCGTCGGCGTCCTCGGTGCTCTGCTGCACGACGACCCCGCCGGTCACGTCGTCGGCCTCGGCGGCGTAGGCGCGCAGCCGCGACAGCAGGGACCGGCCCGCCGGTCCGCTGTCGCGGCCGAAGCCGTTGACGGGCACGACGTTCTCGCCGATCACCATCGGCAGGCCCAGGCTCGCCGCCTGCCGGCTGACCGCCAGGCCCAGCTCGTGGCCGGCGGCCCGGGTCGAGCCGAACGCGGAGACGTACACCGGCAGCGGCGAGCGCAGGGCGCCGATCACGGTCGACAGGTCGACGTCGCGGTAGGTGGGTTCGCGGCCGAGCTCGATCAGCTTCTCCAGCCGGTTCGGCATGAACACCGGCGGCACCAGCCGGGCGGACTCCAGCGGGTCGTCGCCGGCGGTGTCCTGGGCGCCGAACAGGGAGCCGAACAGGGCGCTGCCGTAGCCGCCGGCGTCCGGGAACAGGGCCGCGACGCCGTGGCGCGCCCGTCGGCGTACCGGCTGCTCGGGGAACCCGTGCGCGACGAGCCCGGTCACGGCGTCGCCGTCCCGGGCAGCTTCGGGTAGGCGCTGGCCTGCCAGACCGCGTCGAGCCCGGCGACGTAGCGGGTCAGCCGTTCGAGGCCGAGGCCGAAGCCCGCGCTGGCCGGGACGCCGGTGCGCAGCAGGTCGAGGTACCACTGGTACTTGGCGGGATTCTCGCCGGACTCGCGGATGCGGGCGACGACCCGCCGGTAGCCGGACTCGCGTTCGCTGCCGCTGGCCAGCTCGCCGTACCCCTCGGGGGCGATCAGGTCGAAGTTGCGCAGCACGCCGGGCTCGGTCTCGCTCTCGCGGTCGTAGAACCCCCGGCTGCCCTTCGGGTAGTCGACGATGAAGAACGGCCGGGCGGCCTTGGCGGACAACTTCGCCTCGCCCGGCCAGTCGATCTCGGAGTCCGCCTGCTGCGAGTCGTGCCCGATGGCGTGCAACGTGCGTACCGCCTCGGCGTGCGTCATCCGGTCGAAGTCGCCCTCGCCGTAGCCGGCGAACGCGCCGGGGTCGCGGCCGAGGGTCTCCAGGGCGTCGGGCCGCAGGCTCGCGGTGCGGGTCACGACGTGCCGGAGCAGGTTCTGCGCCAGCTCGACGGCCTCGTCGCGGGAGGCGCCGGCCATCTCGACGTCGATCTGGTGGAACTCCACCAGGTGCCGATCGGTGGCGGCGGTCTCCAGCGGCTCCAGCCGCACGCACGGCGAGATGAAGAAGATCTTGTCGAACATCAGCAGCGACGCCTGTTTGTACAGGATGGCGCTGGTCATGAGCTTGTACCGGGAACCGTAGAGGTCGACGTCGGCCGGCTTCGCGCCGCGCCCGCCGGGGTCGGTCACCGGTCCGATGATCGGCGCCTGCAGCTCCATGAACCCGGCCGCGGTCAGGAACTCCCGGGCGCAGGCCAGCACCTGGCCCTGGACGGTCAGGGCCGCCCGGGTGACGGGTGAGGTCAGGTGGTCACGTAGCTCCGGCATCGGTCCCCGCGTCATGGGATTCACCTCGTTGTTCGTCGAAGGTTCGCTGTACGTACGACAGGGCGGCCAGCAGGTCGCCGGCGCGCATGCGGTGGCGCGTCGGTTCCACCAGGTCGCCGAGGGGCAGTGAGCCGATCCGCGACCAGCGCAGGACGCCGTCGCCGTCCAGGAAGCTGCGGGTGCGGCCCTGGTTGTCCGGGTGCAGGCAGTACGGGACGTCCAGGTAGCCGTGCCGGAACGCGCGGATCAGGGCGGTCCCGACGTCCGGGTCGAGATCCAGCACCGCCTCGATCAACGCGCGGGCCTGGGCCAGCACGCCGGTGTCGGCGACCGCGGGGAGGGGCGCGGTCCGCGCCCGCGCCGCCGCGTGCTCGGCGGTGCGCAGGGCCTGCACGTTCTCGGCGACCGTCGGGATCCGGTACGCCTCGGCGGTGGTCTTCACGATCAGCCGGGCGGCGCCGCTGTGGACGGTCAGCCGAGCCGCCTGCCTCAGCAACCGCGAAGCGCCTTGCGCGGTCCGCGGATACAACCCCATGTAGGCGTAGACGACGATGTGCCAGTCCAGGCCGCCGAGCCGTTCGGCGGCCAGGGTGCGCAGCGCGCCGACCGCCTCGCGGTCCTGTGCCTCGTTGGTCTGCTGGGCGTAGCTGAGCGAGACGCTGCGCAGCCCGTGCTGGGCGAAGAACAGCGCCTCCAGCAGGCTGAGCGCCACCAGCATGGCGGGCGGGGTCAGCTGGCCGAGCATGCAGCCGCCGAACGTCTCCAGATGCGGTTCGCGGTCCGGGCCGATACCGGCGGCGAGCATGCCGGCGCAGCGGGCCCAGTTCGACACCGACTCGGTCAGCGGCGTGCGGGAGTAGGGCAGGCAGTAGGAGATCGGCCCGCCCTCGGTGGCGTCCAGGCCGGCGGCCAGCGCCGTGGCGACGATCGGCCGTGGGTCGGCGGAGCCGTGCCGGACCTGGACCGGGAACGTCCTGTCGCGCACGCCGTCGAGCATCCGCCGGATCGCGTCGGCGCCGTGCGCGACGATCGGGAAGCCGTTGAGGTCCTCGCCCGCGGTCAGCGCCCGGCGCGCCGACGCGTGGTCGCCGACCCTGGTGTAACTGTCCACGGTGATGGTTCCCGCGGTGGTGCGGGCGGCGTCGCGGGTGGCCTCCAGCCCGGCGCGGGTACGGCTCAGCGAGCTGAAGCCCATCCGGGGCTGGACCACGACCCGGCGGTCGGCGGCCGCCGCGGCGACGAACGCGCCGAACGCGTACTCGGCGGTGGTCATCGCGCCGGGACCGTCGCGGCGTAGGCCAGCAGCTCGCTCACCTGCTCCCCGAAGACCCGGTCGAAGCCCGCCGCGAGCAGTTCGGGCGCGAGGCGGGAGTTGGGCCGGCCGGCGATGCCGAGCTTGCCGCCGATCACCGCGGGCACGCCGGCGGTCTGCGGGCACTGTCTCAGGCGTCGCGCCGCCCGGGCGGCGTCGTGCCGGCCGTGCCCGTTGACGCTGCTCATCACCAGCAGGTCGGGGCGCAGGTCGCGGCAGCGGTCGATCAGCAGGTCGTCCGGTACGCAGGCGCCCAGGTTGGCCACCGCGTGACCGGCCTCCTCCAGCAGCAGCTGCAGGTAGACCAGGTTCCAGGTGTGCGCGTCGGAGGACGTGCCGGACAGCAGGACGGTGAGATGCCCGCGGCCGGACCGGACGGGTACCTCCGGTGCGGCGGCGGCGACTGCGGTGGCAAGCACGCGGCCATCCCTTCTGGTGGCGGGCGGGGCTCGTTCACGTCTGGGCCATCGTGGAGGGCGGGCCTACCGGGGAGCTGTCGCCGTCCTATCGGCGATCTCTCACCGCGCCCCCCGACGCCGCCGGACGCCGCCGATATGCCGGTGATAGGCGGCGCGTGTTCCATGCATCGGCATGACCCTGCGAAACCTGTCGGCGGTGCCGGCCGACGAGATGTCCAGCGGCACGGCGCCGCGCCCCCTGACGATCTGCGTCTTCTGCGGCGCCCGGCCGGGCCTGCACGCCGGCGACGCCGAGACCGCCCGGCGGCTGGGACGGCTGATCGGCAGCCGCGGGCACCGGCTGCTCTACGGTGGCGGCGGATCGGGACTGATGGGCGAGCTCGCGTGGTCCGCGCAGCGGCACGGCGCGCCGATCACCGGCGTCATCCCCACGTTCCTGTACGAACGCGAGCGCGGCATCGCCGCCCCGCCGCAGGACACCGTGCTGACCACGACGATGGGCGAGCGCAAGTCGGCCTTCCTGACCAGGGCGGACGCCTTCGTCGCGCTGCCGGGCGGGTTCGGGACGCTCGACGAGGTGCTGGAGGTGATCAGCCTCAACCAGCTGGAGGTGCTGGCGAAGCCGATCGTGCTGGTCGACTCGGAAGGCTTCTGGGGGCGCTTCGTCGCGCTGGTGCGGGACCTGGCGCACCGGGGTTTCACCGAGCCCGGCTTCGGCCCGCACTGTTCGGTGACCGACAGCGCCGAGGACGCGCTGCGGTGCCTGGAGACGTACCTGGCCGAGGCGGCCGTCCCGGTCGCCGCCGACGTGGAGGGGCGTTGAGATGAGCTCTTCGGTGACCGAGTCGCGCGCAACGGTCGTGGCGGACGTCCCGCGGGTCGACGGTCCCCGCCTGCTGCGCGACCTCGCGGAGCTGGCCCGCTTCGGCGCCGACGACCGGGGCGGGGTGTCCCGTCCCGGCTTCAGCCGCGCCGACGCCGACGCGCGCCGCCACCTCATCGGCAGGGCCGAGGCGGCGGGCCTCGCGGCGGCCGTCGATCCGGCGGGGAACCTGGTGGTACGCCGCCGCCGGCGCACCGCGGGCCCGGTGTTGCTGATGGGCTCGCACCTCGACAGCGTGGTGCACGGCGGGCGGCTGGACGGCGCGTACGGGGTGGTCGCGGCGCTGGAGGCGCTGCGCGTCCTGGCCGGCCGGGACGAGCCGCTGAGCTGGGAACCGGTCGTGGTGGCCTTCACCAACGAGGAGGGCGCCCGCTTCCCGCAGGCGTTCTGGGGCTCGATGGCCCTGACCGGCGACCTGTGCGACCCGCGGCGGGCGGTGGACCGCGACGGCGTCTCGATCGCCGGGCCGTTGCGCGAGGCCGGCGGTGACCTGGATCGGGTCGCCGACGCCGCGTGGCCCGACGGCTCGATCGGCGCGTTCCTGGAGCTGCACATCGAGCAGGGCCCGGTCCTGGAGCGCGCCGGGGTCCCGATCGGGGTGGTGACCAGCATCGTCGGGCGCACCCTGGTCGAGGCGCGGGTGCGCGGCCGGCAGGGCCACGCCGGGACGACGCCCATGGACCTGCGCCGCGACGCCATGGCCGCCGCCGCGCGGGTCGTGCTCGCCGTCGAGGAGCTCGCCCGCTCCGGCGCGTGCCAGGTCGCGACGGTGGGCGCGCTGAACCCCACGCCGAACGTGCCCAACGTGATCGCCGGCGAGGTCCGGATGACGGCCGAGCTCCGCGACACCGACGAGGACCGCCTGTCCGCCGCCGAGGTGGCGCTGCGTGCCGTGGCGGAGCGGATCGGCACCCTGACCGGCACGACGATCGAACTGGACCCGGTGATGCGCGCGACGCCGGTCGCCACCGACGCGGGCCTGCGGCGGGTGATCGCGCGGGCCAGCTCCGCGCTGGACCTGCCGAACCGGACGGTGGCCAGTGGCGCCGGTCACGACGCGCAGATCATGGCCGCGGCCGCGCCGATCGGCATGATCTTCGTGCCCAGCGTCGGCGGGGTCAGCCACGCGCCCGACGAGCACACCGGCGACCGGGAGCTGGTGGCGGGCGGCGACGTGCTGTTGCGGGCCGCGTGGGAGCTGTGCCGGCGAGGCGCGATCCACTGATTCACAAGAAGTCTTGCGAAAACTGGCTCTGAGGGGGTATCAACGAAAGGAGTCTTTCGTACGGGAGTGTCCATGGAACCGACCAGACCGGAACGACGCGTACGCGTACAGGACCCCACCAAGCTGCGCGCGCTCGCCCATCCCCTACGGCTGCGCCTGCTGCGCTACCTGCTGGCGGCCGGCCCGCGAACGGCGGCGCAGTGCGCCGAGGCGCTCGGCGACACCGGCTCCAACTGCAGCTACCACCTGCACCAGCTCGCCCGCCACGGGCTGATCGAGCGCGCGCCCGCGCAGGGCGCCAACCGGCGCGACCGGCCGTGGCGCGCCGCCGCCACCGGCCTGGAGTTCGTGCCCGAGCCGGGGGACGAGCAGGGCCGGCAGGTCAACGACGCGCTGACCTCGCTGGAGCTGGACGAGGTGTTCCGGTCGCTGCAGCACTACCAGCGACAGCAGCACAAGCTGCCCGACCAGTGGCGGGAGAGCGCGACCTTCCACAACTACACGCTCTCGCTGACCCCCGAGGAACTGCGGCACCTCACCCTGACGCTGGACGCCGTCATCAGGCCGTACCTGCGCCCGGTGCGCGACGGGGCGCCGGGTGACGCCCTGCCGGTCAGCCTGAGCCTGCAGGCCTATCCCACACCGGAATTCATCTGACATGTTGATGCTGCTGCGTCACCGCGGATTCGTCCTCATCTGGATCGCCGGGCTCGCGTCGAGCGTGGCGAGCTGGCTGCTGATCACCGGGTTGCCCATCTACGTCTTCGGCGTCACCGGCTCGGCGCTGGTCACCTCCGCCGTGTTCCTCGTCGAGCTGTTGTGCGGCATCACCCTGGGATCGTTCGCCGGGGCGCTCGCCGACCGCTTCGACCGGTTCCGGCTGATGAGCGGCGTCGCGGTGGTGCAGGCGGTGGTGGTGCTGCCGCTGGTGGGCGAGCCGGGTCACCGCCTGTGGATCATCTGCGTGGTCGCCGGCGCCCAGGCGGTGCTGACCCAGACGTTCGACTCGGCCCGCAACGCCGCCCTGCCCCGGCTGGTCGAGGCCGCGCACCTGGTGCGCGCCAACAGCATGGTCGCGCTCAACACCAGCGCGGGACGCCTGATCGGCAGCTCGCTGGGCGGCTTCGCGATCACCCGGGAGGGAACCCGGTACCTGGCGATCGGCGCCGCCGTGGCGTTCGTGACGGCCGCCGCCCTGATCGCGGTCGCCCGCCGGACGGCCCGGTACGACGCCGCCGAACCGGCCACGGACGGCGGCGCCGCGTCGTTCTTCGCGAACTGGCGGTCCGGCCTGGTGACGATGATGCGCAACCGCGGCGTCCGGGCGACGTTCCAGAGCGTGGCGCTGGGCGGCGTCGCCCAGGGCCTGTTCGTGGTGCTCTTCGTCGTCTTCGTCAGCCGCGCGCTGCACGCCGACGGCACGCTCACCGGCGTGCTGCGCGGTGTCCAGGCGATCGGCGGCGTGGCGGGCGGGCTCATCGTCGGCCTGCTCGGTGCGCGCCTGAGCCCCTGGTTGCTGATGAGCCTGGGCGCCGTCTCGTTCGGCCTGCTGAGTCTGACCATCTGGAACGGCCCGGCGCTCTCGCGTCAGGTCGAGATTTATGTCGTGCTTTTCATCCTGATAGGCGTGCCCGGAATCGCGTACAACAGCGGCGCGTTCGCGCAGATCCAGCAAAGCGTGTCCGACAGCGATCTGGGCCGCGCCTTCGGCGCGTTCTACGTGGTCTACAACGCCTCACAAGGGCTGGGCATGGCGGCGGCCGGCGTGCTCGGCGACGTGCTCGACGTGGTGCTCGTCCTCAACGTGCAGGCCATGCTGTACCTGGCCTCCGGCGCGGTGGCCTACTTCGCGTTGCGCCCGGCCCGTAGGCCGCAGACCGAAATCCTGCGGCAGTGATGTTTTTCGACCGGCATTAATCAGTAACCGAATTTGCCGCTAGTGCACTGTTTAGCCTGCCTTTCCTCTGTTAGGCGCGATTTTCACCTCCATGTGATATCTCATCGATAGGAATCGAGATATGTGGACGGATGGGGCGGCGGCGTGCACTTCAGGATTCTCGGCCCAGTGCAGATCACCACCGACGGAGCACCCGTCGAGATCACCGCCCCCCGGCACCGCGCCGTACTCGCGATGCTGCTGCTCGACGTCAACCACGTGGTGTCGGTCGACCGTCTCATCGAAGCGGTCTGGTCGGACGCGCCTCCCTCGACCGTCCGCAGCCAGATCTACACCTGCATCTCCGGCCTGCGGCGGCTGCTGAGACGGGCGGCGCTGCCCGCGCGGATCGTGACCAAGGCGCCCGGCTACCAGCTGCTCGCCCCCGCCGACAGCGTCGACCTGCACATCTTCGACCGGCTCGTGCAGGAGGCCGCCGCGGCCAGGGCACGCTCCGACACCGAAGCCGCCGCCGAGGCGTTGCGCCGGGCCCTGGCCCTGTGGCAGGGGGAGCCCCTGGCAGGTGTCGAGGGCGAACTGGTCGAGGCCGCCGCGGCCCGGCTGGCCGAACGCCGCCTGGACGTCCTGGAGCAGCGCTTCGAGCTCGAACTGGAACTGGGCCACCACCATCAGGTGCTGCACGAGCTGACCGCCAGGGCGGAGAGCCACCCGCTGCGCGAGCGGCTCTGGAGCCTGCTCATGATCGCGCTCTACCGCTCCGGCCGGCAGGCCGAGGCGCTGTCGCAGTTCCAGGTGGTCCGCAGCCGGCTGATCGACGAGCTCGGACTGGAACCCGGGCAGGAACTGCGGACCGCCGAACGGGTCATCCTCACCGACGGCGCCGCGGCGAGCGCCCCGCCGCCGGCGCCCGCGCCGCCGGTCTCCCCGCACGCCCCGCCGGCCGCCTTCAGCACCGTGTCGGCGCCGTACGTCGCGCCCCGGACGTTGCCGACCGACAGCCCGCACTACGTCGGACGGCAGACGTACGTCAGCCGCCTGCACGCCAAGCTCGCCGCCGTCGTGTCGCACGGCGAACGGCCGCACACCCCGCCCGTGGCCGTGCTCACCGGGCCGCCCGGCGTCGGCAAGACGGCCCTGGGCGTGCACATCGCCCACCAGCTCTACGACGCCTACCCCGACGGCCAGCTCTACCTGTCGCTCAGCGAGAAGGGCATGCCGATCACCGCCCACCGCGCGCTGGAGCGCATGCTCGCCATGCTCGGCGTGCCCGGCTACCTGCTCCCGGAGTCGGTGGAGGAACGCGCGGCCCTGTTCCGCAGCCGCATCGCCGACCGCCGCATCCTCATCATGCTCGACGACGCGGCCGACGACGCCCAGGTGGCCACGCTGCTGCCCGGCTCCAGCTCCTGCGGCCTGATCATCACCAGCCGGTGGCGGCTCGCCGGCATCCGCGGCGCCGACGTCGTCGAAGTGGACCCGCTGAGCCTCCAGGACGCCATCGACCTGCTGACGAACGTGGTGGGCCAGGCGCGCATCCTCGCCGAGCCGACCGCCGCGCTGGAGCTGGTCACCCTGTGCGGACGGCTGCCGCTGGCCCTGTGCATCGTGGCCGCCAGGCTGGCCGGGCGGCCGCACTGGTCGGTGGCCCAGCTGGTCGATCTGCTCTCGGCCGGGGAACACCGGCTCGACGAGCTCAGCTACGGCACGCTCAGTGTGCGGGACAGCCTGGCCTCGACGTACGAACGGCTGCCCGCGCCCGCCCGCCGGCTGTTCCGGCTGCTGGGCGTGCTCACCGTCCAGGACTTCCCGGTCTGGATCGCCGCGCCGCTGCTCGGCGAGGGGCACCACAGCGCCGCCCTGGAGATCCTGGTCGACGCCCACCTGATCGACGTGGTCCGCGGGCACGGCGTCTTCTCCCGCTACGCCATGCCGGATCGGGTGCTGCTCTACGCACGCGAGCTGCTGGCCGCCGAACCGGAGGACGAGCAGCACGCCGCTTTGGGCCGCGCCCTCGCCGCGTGGCTGACGCTGGCCGAGCAGGCGCACCGGCGCGAGCACGGCGGCGACTACGCGCGCATCCACGGCCGGACCCCGCGCTGGGCCCTGCCCGAGGACCTGGTGGACCAGCTGCTGGCCGAACCGGCCGAGTGGTTCGGCCAGGAACACGCCGCGATCACGACCGCGGCCCGGCAGGCGGCCACCCACGGATACCCGGAGACCAGCTGGGACCTGTCCCTGACCGTCGTGCCGTTCCTCCAGGCACGGTGCGCCTGGGACGACTGGCGCTCCACGCACGAGGCGGCGCTGGAGGCCTGCCGCGCGCAGAACAACCGTCGCGGCGAGGCGGCGATGTTGTACTCGCTGGGCGTGCTGGCTCTCGAACAACAACGCTTCGACGAGGCGCGCGCCCACCTCGGCCTCGCGATGCGAGTGTTCACCGAGGTCGGCGAGGCCCACGGCCGTGCCCTGGGCCTGCGCCACCTCGGCGCCCTGGACCACTTGCGCGGACACTCCGACCTGGCGGTCAGCCGGTACGAGGAGTCGGTCGCCCTGCTCCGCGACCTCGACGACCCGGTCACCGAGGCCGACGTCCTGTGCCGGCTGGCCGGGATCATGATCGACCGCGGCGACCGCGACCGGGCCGGGAAGCTGCTGGAGAACGCGCTGCGGCTGGTCTGGGAGGTCGGCTGCCGGCTCGTCGAGGTACGGATCCGGCAGCAGCAGGGGAACCTGTACCTGGCTGACGACGATCTGGAACGCGCGGAGATGCACTTCTCGCTGGCGCTGGAGGAGGCCAGGCTGGGCCGCGACCGGCTCGCCGAGGCCGCCGCCCTCCTCGGCATCGGCATGGTCCAGCACCGGGAGGGCCGGTACGACCAGGCGGTCGGCACGGTCGAACAGTCCTTCGCCCTCGCCCAGCGATGCGGGGAGCGGACCCTGTCCGGGCGGTGCCGCGTCGTCCTGGCGGAACTGTGCTGCGACGCCGGGCGCGTCGACGAGGCGCACAGCTCGGTGCAGCAGGCGCTGTCGCTGCTGTCCCAGACCGGCGACGCGGTGTGGGAGCAGCGGGCCCTCGCCGTGCTGGCCCGCGTCCGCACCCACCTGTCGCCCCCGCCCGCCCGTCCCGGCGAAGGGACGTGACCGCCGGGCGGTCGCCACTTGATCCCGAAGACCGCCGAGGACGCCTGCCCCTCGCCGAACTCCCCTCCGGCCACCACTTCCCGACGCGCACCCCCGGTCAGTCCTGGACGGATCTCCAGGACTCCACGGTCGCCTCGGCGATGGTCTCGATGCGGTGGCCGTATGCCGGATGCCCATCGGACACGAAACTGCCGTCCCCGGCCGGGAGGCCGCAGAAGGTGGCACGGAAGGACGCGGGCGGTCCGCCCGGTGGGAGCGGCGCGTACGCTGCCAACAGCTCCACGTCCTGGTGCCCTCCGTGCTTGTTCCGCGCCACCTGGCGGGCCCCCACGCGAAGCAGCGCGTCAAGACCCTGATCGACGTAGAGCTGCAGTTGGCGGAACTGGCCGTCGAGATGCCTCGGGTGAGCCCGGGAAGGATGCTGCAGGAGAAACGCACAGACCACCAGCGGGTGCCATCTGTACATCCGAGCATCGGCCTGTTCTTCGGCGAGGACGGCGTGGTAGTAGTCCACGCAGGTGCCCAACGGGCCTGCGGCCGCGCCGCACTCACACCGACCCACGTCAGGACTGTCCGCCATGATCCGCACGATAGGCGGCCGGGAAGGACATTGTCGACGAGATTACCTCAGCCGGTCGGCGGCCTCGTCAGGAGGCAAGGCGGCGCCCTGCTGGTAGGCGGTGTCGTAGGCGGGACGGCCGAGACGGGACGCGAGCGTGTCCGCCAAAGCGCGCAGTTCGATGTCGCCGTGGTCGAAGGTGCCGCGGATGGCCTGGCTCAGGCCGAGCGCGGTGGTCGCGCCGGCCGGGTCGTCCTCCAGGAACAGCAGCCGGGCCAGGAGATGAGCGGCCGAGGGGACGTCCATGGTCGCCCGCGCGGCCCGGACGGCCCCGGGCAGCAACGCCCGCGCGGCCGCGGCCTCCCCGGCGGTGAGGAGGTTCGACATCCTGGCGGGCGTCAGGAGGTTCGCGATCGTCTCCGGGGCGATGCGGGCCTGGCGGGCGAGCGTCTCGATGCGGTCGAGCTCCCGGCCGGCCCGTTCGATGTCGCCGCGGCGGCGGCACAGCTCGGCCCGCCTGCCCAGGACGTCGATCTCCAGGACGGGCTGACCCCGCTCCCAGGCCGCCCGTTCGGCGGCTTCGATGTCGTGCCCGGCGCCGGTGAGGTCGCCGGTGCGCATGCGTTCGGCGGCGAGCCCGAGCCGGGCCGAGACCTCGTCCTGCGAGCCGAGATCGGCGGCGATCGCGATGGTGCGCTCGTAGGCGGCGATCGCCTGGTCGTGTTCGCCGCCGACGGCGTGGATCTGCGCCAGCCCGTACAGGGCCTTGGCCGTCCACCATCGGTCGCCGGTCTCCTCGAACGCGCGCTGCGCCGCCGCCATCGCGGTCGCGGAGTTCGCCCGGTCGCCCCGCTGCCGGTGACGCATGGCTTCGATCATGAGGGTGCAGGCGGTCGCCCAGCGGTCCGAGCCGTCGCGCACGCGGGCGATCTCCCGGTCGACCAGCTCCTGCGGCCCGATCACCGCCGCCATGGGCAGCACGACCGTCAGCAGCATCGGATGGCGCCGCAGCGCGCCCGTGCGCGCGCAGTCGTCGACGAGAGCGCGCAGGCGCTCGGGGTCCTGGATCGGCCCGCCCTCGCCGGCCACCAGGTGGATCGCGGTGAACGCGGCCCGGGCGTCGGCGGGCAGCGCGTCGCCGAACGCGGCCACCTTGGCGACGTAGGAGCCGGCCCGGGCGTCGTAGCGGAGCACGACCCAGTACCAGTACAGCGGGCCGAGGAGCCGGGCGGCCGTGTGGGCGTCGCCGGCGTCGATGGCCGTGTGCAGGGCGAACACCAGGTTGTCGTGTTCGGCCTGGAACAGCCGCAGCGCCTCCGCCTGCCCTTCCGAGCGCAACGACCGCTCGTGCCCCGCGGCCAGATCGGCGAAGTGCCGGACGAACCCGCGCAGGACGGCCTCGGCCTCGCCCGCCTGGCGAAGCTTGCCGGCCGAATGGGCGCGGATGGTCTCCAGCATCCGGTACGCGTCGCCGGACCGCTCCACGATCGACCTGCCGACCAGGGAGTCCAGCAGATCGGCGACCTCGACGGCAGGGAGCAGCGTCCCGTCGGAGCAGACCGCCTCGATCGCGGCCGTCCCGGTGGGCCCCGGGAAGATCGAGATCCGGCGGGCGAGCACGCGTTCCTGGTCGGTGAGGAGGTCCCAGCTCCATTCGATGACCGCGTGGAGGGTCTGCTGGCGGGGCTGCGCGGCCCGGTTGCCGGTGCTGAGCAGCCGGAAGCGGTCGTCCAGCCGCGTGGCGACCTGCTCGGCGCTCATGGTCCGCAGCCGCGCGGCGGCCAGTTCGAGGGCCAGGGGCAGCCCGTCCAGCCGGCGCACGATGTCCACGACCGCGGCCGTGCCGGCGGCGTCCAGGGCGAAGCCGGGCTGGACGGCCGTCGCGCGATCGCGGAACAGGCGCACCGCGTCCGACCCGGCGGCCTGGGCGGCGTCCGCGTGTGCCGGCGGCAGGCCGAGCGGGCCCAGCCGGCACAGCGCCTCGCCCATCACCTCCAGCGGTTCCCGGCTCGTGGCCAGGACGGTCAGGTACGGCAGGCGCTCCAGCAGGTGCCCGGCGAACTCCGCGACCGGGCCGGCGATCTGCTCGCAGTTGTCGAGCACCAGCACGCCCTCGCCGCCGGCCAGCAGGCCGACCACCCGCTCCAGAGGCGTGCCGGAAGGCTGCACGCCGGCGGGGCCGAGCGTGCCCAGCACCGCCTCGGGCAGCCCGCCGGCCGTGGTCACCCCGGCCAGCAGGACGAGCCAGACGCGGCCCCGCTGACGGGCTCGATGGCGGCTCGCCGCCTCGATCGCCAGCCGGGTCTTGCCCACCCCTCCCGGCCCCACGACGGTGACCAGCCGGGAGGTCTCCAGCGAACCGGCCAGCAGCCCCAGTTCGTCCGCCCGGCCGACGAAGCTGGTCAGCGGGGCCGGCAGCCGTCCCCGCGCCGCCTGCGGCCGGGTCTGGTCCGGCTCGCGGCGCTCCGGCTCGCCGCGCAGCACGGCCAGCTGCGTGTCGCGCAGCCTCTCGGACGGGTCGACCCCCAGTTCCTCGGCGAGCGTGCCGCGGACCTGCTCGAACACGGCCAGCGCGTCGGACCGGCGGCCCGCCGCGTGCAGGGCGCGCATGCGCAGCCCGGCCAGCCGTTCACGCAACGGGTGGGCGGCGGCCATGGCCGCCATGTCGGCCAGGACGTCGTCGTGGCGTCCCAGGCGCAGCTGCGCCTCGAACCGGTCCTCGACGGCCGCGACGCGCAACTCCTCAAGGCGTGGCGCCGCCGTACCGGCGAAGGGGGCGTCGCGCACGTCGGCCAGCGCCTCTCCCCGCCACAGCGCCAGCGCCTCCTCCAGCAGCGAGCCTGCTCGCCGCGCGGAGCCCGAGGCCAGCTCGCGACCGCCGCGCCTGGCCCTGTCCTCGAAACGGCAGGCGTCGACGTCCTCGGCGCGCACGTGCAGGAGGTATCCGCCGCCCGTCCACTCCAGGACCCCGGTCTCGCCCAGCGCCTTGCGCAGCCGGTGCACCAGGCCGTGCAGCGCGTTGACGGTGCCCCCGCGCGCGCCCCACAGGTCGTCGACGAGGGTGCCGGCCGGTACGGTCCCGCCTCCGGCCAGCGCCAGCCGGGCCAGCAGCGCGCGCACCATCACGCCGCCGGCGTCGACGGGCGCGCCGTCACGGGTGAAGGCCCGAACCGGTCCCAGCACCTCGATCCGCACAAGGGCAAAGGGTACGACGTCGTCGAAAGCAGTGCGATGTCGGCTGAAAGAGCGATCTAAGAGGCATGGAAGCGCTGGTCGGCACTGTGGAGGGCGTACAGGACAGACCACAGAAGGGCAGTGCGATGGCAACGCGCGAAAGAGTTCAGCGGGTGCTCGACCGGGCGGTGGCCGAGGCCGGCATCCCCGGCATCGTCGCCGAGGTCAAGGACGGCGACCGGACCTGGTTCGCCACCGCCGGCGTGGCCGATCTGAGAACCGGCGCCGCACGCCGGCCGGGCGAGCACGTGCACACGGGCAGCAGCGGCAAGGCGTTCACCGCCGCCGTACTGCTGAGCCTGGAGGCCGAGGGCAGGCTGGGCCTCGACGACCCGGTGAACACGTGGCTGCCGGGCGTATTGGACGCCAACGGCTACGACGGCGACAAGATCACCATCCGGCACCTGCTCAGCAACACCAGCGGCCTGTTCCCCACGGGCCTGGCGCCCGAGGTCAGCCACCGTTACGCCACCCGCTCCGGAATCCTCCGGCACCGCTTCGACGCCTTCACCACCGGCGAGCTGCTGAGGGTGGCGACCTCCCAGCCTCCGGTAGGCGAACCCGGCGAACGGTTCGCCTACTCCAACGGCGGCTTCCACCTCGCCGGGGCCGTCATCGAGAAGGTCACCGGCAGCACCTACGAGCAGGAGGTCGACCGCCGGGTCATCCGGCCGCTCGGCCTGACCCACACCCGCGTGCGCCCCCTCGACGACACCGGCTACCCCGCCCCGCACCCGCGCGCCTACTCCACCATGTTCTTCAAGGACGGCGTCGACCCGTCGACGATCACCCCTGAGAACTGGGAGTCGATGATGGAGGAGCCCGGCCTGCCGCCCCTGGACGTCACCGAGTTCAACACCTCCCTGGGCTGGTCGGCCGGCAACGTCGTCTCCACGACCGGCGACATGATCCGCTTCCTCGACGCGATGTCCACCGGGAGCCTGCTGCCGCCCGCACAACACCGGCAGATGTGGACCACCGTCCCGACCGAGGGCAGCCACTGGATGCCGTACGCGCGTTACGGCCTCGGCCTGTTCGAGCTCGACCCGCAGGCGACCGGCGGACGGACGCTGCGCGGCGTCGGCGGCAGCCTCTGGGGGTCCTGGCTCCTCGTGATCGGCACCTCCGACGGCCGGCACACCGTCGCCGTCCACACCAACACCGAGTGGAAGACGTGGGACGTCATGTTCCAGCTCGTCGAGGCGGAGTTCGGCGTCTCCGTCGGCGCCTGAGCCGCGACGGACCGAAGGGGGGCGCCGGAAATCAGGCGCCGCCCTTCGGGGGCGTGCACGGCGGGCGAGCGTCCGTACCCGGCGCGTGCTCGTACGCCGGTCGGAACCGGTGGAGCGGCGTCGCACACTTTTTGCGTGTCCGAAATCCCGATAAATACGGGCTTGTGGTCCATTGTGGCGCTCGGGAAGGATGCTGGCAGGCGGACGGTGATCCCGTCCGATCGCAGGCGAGACGAAGGACGCCGGATGACCCAGGCCGACGCGGTTGCATCTCTTGTGGAGCGCAGGTTAGGCCGCGCTCTCGATCCCGATCTCAATTTCTTTGAAGCCGGGTTCGACTCGCTCGCCCTGGTCGAGCTGCACGAGGAGATCACCGGCGAGCTCGGTCTGAGCCTGCCGGTCACCGCCATGTTCACCCACCCGAACCTGCGGGCCCTCTCGCACCTGATCGCGCAGGGCCAGGCGCCCGCCCCCGCCAGGCAGGACGGCGCCCGTCGCCGTCCGCTGGGCGGCAGCCGCCGCGACGTGCGCGCCAGGATTCGCGAGGAAGGTCGGTGACCTCACACGAACAGCCCGTCGCGGTGATCGCGGTGGGGCGCTTCCCGCTGGAGGCCGGGGCGGCCGAGGAGGCCGGGCACGATCCGGGGGCGCAGGTCGTCCGGACGTACGGCGGGGTGGGCAAGGCGTGCGCGGCGCTGCTGGCCGGGGAGTGCGAGCTGGCCGTGACCGACGCCGGCGAGCTGCCGCCGGGCACGCTGCGCGGCACCCTGGTCCTGCGGCTGCTCGACCGGGCGTTGCTCGACGGCGACCTGGTGCACCGGGTGATCTGGCCCGACGACCTGGCGGTCGAGGACGGCTTTCCGCAGGTGCACGCCCCGGGCGACGGCCGTCCGCGGGTCGTGGTGTGGTCCGGCCGTACCCGCGAGGAGGCCGAGTCGGTGCGGCGGAGCCTGGCCGGCTTCCTCGCCGGGCTGCCGGAGGACCGCTTCGCCGACGTCGTGGGAACCCTGCAGCAGGGACGCGTCCACCACCCCGTCAGAGGCGCGGTGGTCTGCCGGAGCGCCGCGGAGGCAGCCTCCGCGCTGGGCCGGGAGCACGCCTACGAGCAGGGGCCGGTCCGCCTGGCCCTCTCCGCCGAGGCGTCCGGCCTGTACGGCGTGGAGCGGGTGTTCACCGAGGCCGTGGACGTGTGCGAAGAGGTCTTCGCGGCGCGCGGCGCCGAGCTGTCACGCGAGTTCGCCGCCGCCTACGGGCTGGCCGCCACCCTGACCGCCTGGGGCGTGCTCGCGGAGGTCCCGGCCCCGGAGCTCCTCGCCGGGCACCCCGCGCCGGAGGAGGCGCTCGCCGCCCTCGCGGGAACGACCGGCGGAGCCGAGGTCCGGGCAGATGACGACCTCGCGGGAACGACCGCCGTAGCCGAGGTCCGGGCAGGCGACGATCTCGCGGGGCTGCTGGCCGCCGTGGCCCGGTTCTGGACGGGCGGCGGCGGGGTGGACTGGGCCGCGCTCGACCCCGATCACCCGCTGCAACGCGTCCCCATCCCGAGGCCGCAGCCGGAGCTGCCCGCCTCCGTGGAGGAGCCGCGCCCGCTGTCGGCGGTGCCGTACTCGTTCTGGGTCCTGGAGCAGCTCGCGCCGGACAGCGGCGTCTCCAACCTGGCGGTGGCGCTCAGGTTCGACACGCCGCTGCGCAGGCTGCCGCTGCAGATCGCGGCGAACCGGCTGGTCAAGCGGCATCCGGCGTTGCGCCTGCGGTTCCCCGTGGTGGACGGGGCCCCCGTCCGGCACCTGGTGGCCCCCCAGGACGCCCAGCTGAAGGTCGAGACGCGGGCCACGACCGAGGAGACGCTGGTCGCCGACCTCCAGTCGTTCCTGGACGAGCCCTTCGACCTGGGTCGCGACCTGCTCATCAGGGTGGGCCACTTCACCCTGCCCGACGGCGCGGGAACCGTGGTGTGCCTGGCCGGCCACCACATCGTCATCGACGGCACCTCCATGCAGCTCCTGGTGGAGGAGCTGGGCCGCTTCTACGACAGCCAGACCGGGCACGGCTCGCTGCCCCCCGAGCTGGCGGGGCCCGCGCCGATGCTGGAGCCGGGGGAGCCGCCGGAGGAGTCGATCGGCTACTGGCTGGACCGGCTCGACGGCGTCGACCCGGCGGCCATGGTGCTGCCGGGGAGCAGGCACTCGCCGGGCCGTCCGACGTTCGCCGGGCACACCTGCTCATGGCTGGTCGACGCCGAGACGGTGGCGGCCCTGGACGAGCTGCGCACCACGCTGCGCACCACCGGCAACATCGTGCTGGCCACCGCCTTCCTGCTGACGCTGCGCGGGCACGGGGCGGGCCCGGACCTGGTGATCGGCATGCCGGTCAGCACGAAGACGGGCGAGGAGCACAGACGCGTCGGCTACGCGGTGAGCACACTGCCGCTGCGCGTCCACGTCGAGCTGGACGACGACTTCGAGCAGGTCGCCAGGCGCGTGGAGGAGGCGTTCGCGGAGGGCGTCGAGCACGCCGGAGCCTCGGTGGAGGCGGTGCTGACCCGCCGCGGGCACGGCACGGACGACTGGCGGGTCCCGCTGTTCCGGCACATGTTCAACTACCGGCCCTGGAGCGACGAGAAGGTGCACGTCCAGGGCGAGGTGCCCGGGTACGTCGACAACCTGATCGACCGCAGCCGCCTGGACATGCAGTGCAACGTCATCCAGGAGCCGGACCGGCTCACCGTCCGCATGGTGCACAGCACCGAGGTGCACGACGAGGACGAGATCGAGGCGTTCACGGCCAGGATGTGCGCGGTGGTGCGGCAGGCGGCCCGCGGCCGGGTGCCGGACGTGCTCTCCCCTGCGGACCGGGCGCTGCTCGACCGGGTCAACGACACCCACCGCGCCTGGCCCGGCACCCTGGCCGAGCGCATCCTGCCGGGCCCGGCCGTCGCGGTGCGCGAGGACGGGCGCGAGGTCGCCTACGACGAGCTGCTGGGGCGCGCGGCCGCGGTCCGTGACCTGCTGCGCGAACGCGGGATCCGGCACGGCGACGTCGTCGCCCTGGGTTTGGGGCGCTCGGCGGACCTGGTGGCGGCGGTGCTCGGCGTGTGGCAGGCGGGAGCGGCGTTCCTGCCGCTGGACGTGCGGCAACCGGAGTCGCGCCTCGCCTTCCAGGTGGCCGACTCGGGCGCGCGGCTGGTCGTCACGGCGGGCCGGCCGGACTGGGCGGGGGAGACGCCGGTCGTGCCGATGCCCGGCACGCTCGGACAACCCGGACCCGCCGAGTACGGAGACATCGCCTACGTCATCTACACCTCCGGCTCCACCGGACGGCCCAAGGGCGTGCGCGTCACGCACGGGAACCTGACGAACCTCGTGCTCGACTTCGCCGACCGGCTGGGCGCGCCCACGAGCGTCCTGTGGTCCACCACCACCTCCTTCGACATCTCCTGGCTGGAACTGCTGTTGCCGCTGGCCTCCGGCGGCACCGTGGTGGTGGCCTCGGACGAGGACCAGCTCCAGCCGGGCAGGTTCCTGGAGCTGATCGCCGCGACCGGCGTCCAGGTCGTGCAGGCCACGCCGACCGCGTGGCGGCTGATCGCGCCGGAGGCCGGGCGGGAGCTGGCCGGACGCACGGTGCTGTGCGGCGGCGAGCCGATGCCCGCCGCCCTGGCCAGGGACCTGCTGGAGCTGGGCTGCCGGGTCTTCAACGTCTACGGGCCGACGGAGACCACCATCTGGTCCACCGCCGCCGAGCTGCGCGAGCCGCCGCTCGACCCGGTCCCGGCGGGCGAGCCGCTGGCCAACACCCAGATCTTCGTCACCGACGCCGCGGGCCGCGAGCTGCCGCCGGGCGTGCCGGGCGAGCTGTGCGTCGCCGGTGCGGGGGTGAGCGCGGGCTACCTCGACCGGCCCGAGCTGACGGCCGAGCGTTTCGGCCACCACGACCGGTACGGCCGGTTCTACCGGACCGGCGACCGCGCGCGCATCCGCCACGACGGCACGCTGGAGCTCCTGGGCCGCGACGACCGGCAGATCAAGCTGCGCGGCCACCGCATCGAGCTCGGCGAGGTCGAGGCGGCACTGCACGAGCACGACGCGGTGCGCACGGCCGCGGTGATCCTCGACGGCGACCCCCAGACCGACGGACGGCTCGCCGCCTTCGTCGAGGTCACCGGCCAGGCCGCCGAGGAAGAGCTGTGGCGCTTCGCCAGGACGCGGCTGCCCGACTACGCCGTCCCCACCCGGTACATCGTCACCGACAGACTGCCCACCACCGCCAACGGGAAGATCGCCTACCGCGAGCTGGTGGTGCCCGCCGAGGACGGCGCCCCGGCGCGGGAGGCCGGCGACGGGCTGGTCCAGCAGGTGGTGGCGCTGTGGCGGGACGCGCTCAAGCGGCCCGGCCTCGGCCCGCACGACAACTTCTTCCTCAACGGGGGCCACTCCGTGCTGGCCGTCCGGCTGATCGGCCCGCTGGAGGAGCTGGCGGGGCGGGCCGTCTCGGTACGGGCCGTGTTCGACCATCCGACGCCGGCCGAACTGGCCCTACATCTGGGGGACGCCCTATGACGCCGTGGTTCGTCCAGGTCAAGGAGGGGGAGCGGGCGCTGGTCGCCTTTCCGCACGCGGGCGGCGGCCCGGCCTCGCTCGGCGAGCTCGCCGGGCACTTCCCGTCCGGGGTGGGGCTGTGGTCGGTCAACCTGCCGGGACGTCAGGCCAGGCTCGCCGAAGAGCCGCGGACCGACCTCGACGGGCTGGTCGACGACCTGGCGCGCGAGCTCGCCGGGTGGCGGGAGCCGTACACGCTGTTCGGCTACTGCAGCGGGGCGCTGCTGGCCTTTCTCGTCTGCCGTCGCGTGGTCGAGCTGGGCGGGCGGCCGGAACGGCTGGTCGTGAGCTCGTTCGCCGCGCCGGACGTGACCCTGCTGCTGCGCCGCCTGCCGTCGCTGCCGTCGTGGCTGTTCTGGGAGCAGCTGATCGAGCTCGGCGGCGTCCCGCCGGAACTGGCCGACCGGGAGGCGCTCTGGCCGGTGCTGGAACCGGCGCTGCGCGCCGACTTCGGGCTGCTGGCCGGCTATCACCACCGGCCCGGGCCGCCGCTGCCGGTGCCGATCTCCGTCCTGTACGGCGCCCGCGACGCCTCGCTGACCAGGGGCGGCCTGCTGGGCTGGCGGCGGCAGAGCGCGCAGCCGCCCGCGTTGAAGGAGCTCGACTCCACCCACTGGCTGGCCGAGGAGACTCCGGACGCCCTGGCCGCCGCGATCGTTGAGGAGATGGGATGCGCCTCGGTTACAGCATGAGCTACTGGGGCGGCGCGGGCCTCGGCCCGGCCGACCACCTGGCGCTGGTACGGGAGGCGGAGGCCCTCGGCTATTCGTCCGTGTGGGCGGCCGAGACCTACGGGACCGACCCGGCCAGCCTGCTGGCCTGGATCGCCGGCCAGACCGAGCGCATCGCCCTGGGCACCGGCGTGCTCCAGATGACGGGACGCAAGCCCGTGGTCGCCGCGATGACCGCGGCCACCCTCGACCAGCTCTCCGGCGGCCGCGCCCGGCTGGGCGTGGGCCTGTCCGGCCCCCAGGTCGTCGAGGGCTGGCACGGCGAACGCTTCGAACGGCCGCTGGCCCGCGCCCGCGACTACCTCCAGGTGGTGCGCAAGGCGCTGCAGGGCGAGCCGGTGCGGCACGACGGGGACACGATGACGCTGCCCCTGCCCGGCAGCGAGGGCAAGGAGCTGACGCTGGCCGTCTCGCCGGTGCAGGAACGGCTGCCGGTCTACCTGGCCGCGATGGGCCCCAAGAACGTCGCGCTGGCCGGCGAGCTCGCCGACGGCTGGCTGGCCATCCACTTCCCGCCCGACCACCTGGCCCGGATGGCCAAGCACCTGAACGGCGCCGACCTCGACATCGCGCCCATGGTGCTCACGCTCGTCGAGGAGGACCAGGAGCTGGCCTACGACATGATGCGGCCCATGCTCGCCCTCTACCTCGGCGGCATGGGCTCGCGCCGTACCAACTTCTACAACCGCCTGGCCGCCACGCTCGGCTTCGAGCAGGAGGCCGCCCGCATGCAGGAAGCCTTCCTGGACGGGCGGCAGGGCGAGGCCATGGCGCTGCTGCCGGACGCGCTCGTCGACGCGATGACCATGTGCGGTCCGGCGGGCAAGGTGCGCGAGCGGATGGCGGCCTACCAGGAGGCGGGCGCGACCACGCTGATCGTCGGCCTGGTCACGCCCACCCGGCGGCTGCGCAGCCGTCAGCTGCGGCTCATTGCTGGTCTGGCGCCGGCATCCCGATGAGCTTGGCCAGCGGGGACCAGGCCATCGCCGCGATCGGCACCAGCGCGCCGATCGCGATGACCACCCACAGCGTCGTCCGCGTCCCCAGGGCGCCGGCCAGCAGGCCGGCGCCCAGCGCCCCCAGCGGGGCGGGGATCAGGCCCAGCGAGTAGATCGACGCCACCACGCGGCCCTGCAGGTGCGGCGGGGTGATCGTCTGCACCAGCGTGGTGTTGGTGACGAAGAAGATCTGCGAGCTGACGCCGCTGACGAGCTGCGCGACGACCAGCATGGCCACCGAGGCCCAGACCGGCCCGATGGCCAGCGGGATGAGGAAGAGCGCCAGGTTGCCGTACACCATCGACCACACCAGCACCTTGCCGATCGCGTAGCGCCGCATCACCTTGACGGCGATCAGCGCACCGATGATCGCGCCCACGCCGCCGCCGGCCAGGATGCTGCCGAACCAGGCCGCGGGCACGCCCAGGTCGCGGATCACGTACAGGGCGTAGATCGAGTTCATCGAGCCCAGGATGAACAGCGAGTACACGGCCGAGGAGATGGCCAGCGGCCGGATCAGCTCGTGCCGCATCACCCAGCCCATGCCCTGCCAGATCGCCTTGTGCACCTGCCCGGGGGTGGTGTCGTCCGGCTCGGGACGGGCTTCGGGCCGCTTGATCAGCGCCACCGCGATCGCCGAGGCCAGGTACGACACCGCGTCGATGATCAGCAGCGCGGGCGCGGCGAGCACCTTCAGCAGCGCCGCGGCCAGGCCCGGCCCGAACGTCTGGGCGGTCGACTCGGTCAGCTGCAGTTTGGAGTTGCCCTCCAGGAAGTTCTCCCGCGGCACCAGGAACGGGAAGTAGCTGCGGTAGGCCGTCTGGAAGAGCGTGCTGAGCAGCCCGAGGGCGAAGATGACGCCGTAGATCCAGCCCAGCGTGAGCATGTCGGCGAACCACGCGACGGGGATCAGCATCAGCAGCACGAAGCGCGCCACGTCCGTCCAGATGAGGATGGGACGCTTGCGCACCCGGTCGGCCAGCACGCCGAACAGGAGGAAGAACACCATCGGGAGCCGCAGCAGGAAGCCGACGACGCCCATCTCGGCCTCGGAGGCGTTCAGGACGGTGACTGCGATCACCGGGAACGCGAAGAGGCTGATGGCCGAGCCGAACTGGGACAGGCTCTGGCCCGCCCACAGCCGCAGGAAGTCGGGGTGCTTCCAGAGGCTCGTTCGCTCACTGGTCGGGGATGCCATGATCCATCCACCTTCTGATCTCGGTGGCCGCTCCGGCGACCAGGGGTTCGTACAGGATGGGGACGCGTTCCTCGGGGATCGCGTAGTGCGCGAGCCGTCCCTTGGCGACGGAGGACCAGCTGCCGTCCTCGCGTGTGGGCGCGAAGAGCGCGACGTCGCCGTCGTAGGGCTCGTGCCGGTAACCGCCGACGGCGTGCGCGTTGGCCCGGAAGACGGCCAGGTAGCGGCGCGCCTGCTCGACCTCGGCGGTGTCGGGCGCCAGCCGGTCGGCGGCCGAGGCGGCGCCCATGACCGTGAGCAGCCGCTCCTCCGGTGACTGGGCGGCGAGTTCGGCCGGGTCGAGCCCGAGGGTCTCCTCGGGACCGCCGGCCAGCGCGTGGAACAGCAGGACCGTGTCGTCCTCCAGCGACGCCTCGGCCACGGGCTCCTCGGCGTTGGCGTAGAGCAGCACGACCAGCGGCACCTGCTCGCCGCGTTCGCGCAGCCGCCTGGCCACCTCCAGCGCGATGTTGCCGCCGATGCAGAACCCGCCCAGCACGTACGGCCCCTTCGGCCGCACCTCCAGCAGGTCGGCCACGTAGGCGTCGGCCATCTCGGCGAGCGTGGCGTGCGGCTCCTCGCCGGGCACGAGCCCGCGCGCGGCGATGGCGTACACCGGCTGGTCGGGGCCGAGGCGGCGGGCCATCGGGTGGTAGCGGAAGACCTGGCCGCCGAGCGCGTGGATGAAGAAGATCGGCGTGCGGTCGCCGTCCGGGTTGAGCGGCACGACGTGGCTCGGCGGCGCCAGGTCCTCGGGCTGGCGCAGCACCCTGGCCAGCGCGCTGATCGTCGGCGCGGTCAGGACGGTGCCCACCGGCAGGTTCCGTCCCAGCTCCTGGCGGATGCGGGCGGCCAGCCGCAGGGCGCTCAGCGAGTGGCCGCCGAGCTCGAAGAAGTCGTCCAGGATGCCGGCCGCGGGCACCTTCAGCACCTCTTCGTAGAGCGTGGCGAGGCGCGCCTCCACCTCGTCGCGCGGCGGCACGTACGGCCGGCCGCTCGCCGCCTCCGGCCGGGGCAGCGCGGCCCGGTCCAGCTTGCCGCTGCGGGTGAGCGGAAGGCTGTCCAGGCGCACCCACCGGCGCGGGATCAGGTGCTCGGGCAGGACGTCCTGGAGGTCGGGCACCTCGCCGACGACGTAGCCGACCAGGCTGTGCTCGTACGCCGTGACGGCCGCGTCCCGGACCCCCGGCTGCGCGCGCAGGACGGCTTCGATCTCGCCGGGTTCGACGCGCATGCCGCGGATCTTGACCTGGTGGTCGGTGCGGCCGAGGTATTCGAGTTCGCCGGTGGGGAGCCAGCGGGCGAGGTCGCCGGTTCTGTAGAG